>JAJPIW010000034.1 GCA_021324575.1 Intrasporangiaceae bacterium
GACCAGATCCAGGGCTTCTTCGACGGCCCGGTCGACCACCTCTTCGCCCAGCCGATCCTCGCCGACCACGTCGTCGCCAGGTACGGCGACGAGAACATGGCCGTCGTCTCGCCCGACGCCGGCCGGATCAAGGTCGCGGAGTCGTGGTCGCGTCGCCTCGGTGGCGCACCGCTGGCCTTCATCCACAAGACCCGCGACATCAACCGGCCCAACGAGAGCGTCGCCAACCGGGTCGTCGGTGACGTCCGCGGCCGGACCTGCATCCTTGTCGACGACATGATCGACACCGGCGGAACCATCGCCAAGGCCTGCGAGGCGCTGCTCAACGAGGGCGCCAAGAACGTCATCATCGCGGCGACCCACGCGATCCTGTCCGAGCCGGCATCGGAGCGGCTGCAGAACTGCGGCGCGCTCGAGGTCGTCGTCACCAACACCCTGCCGATCGCGCCCGAGCGCGAGTTCCCCGGTCTCACCGTGCTTTCCATCGCCCCGCTCATCAGCATGGCGATCCGCGAGGTCTTCGAGGACGGCTCGGTGACCAGCCTGTTCAACGGCCGCGCCTGACCTTTATCCGTGTCGGGCGTCGGGTGTCGGCCCCGGACGCCTGAACAACCCCGCACGTGCGGGCTTTTGCGGTGTCGGGCGCCCCGGACGCCTGAACAACCCCGCACGTGCGGGGTTTTGCGAGTGTCGGGCGGTCGGTGACGCGTCAGCCGCCGTTCGCCTGGCGTGCCCGATAGGCGGCGACGTTCTCCCGGTTGCCGCAGGTCGCGTCGCAGAACCGCTTGGACCGGTTGCGGGACAGGTCGACGAACACGTCGTCGCAGTCCTCCCGGGCGCACAGCTTGAGCCGGTCGCGCTCGCCGCTGCGCACGACGTCGACGAGCGCCATGGCTGCCTCCACGGACATGCGGGTCTGCAGCGGGGCGTCGGGCGGTGTCGCGTGGATGTGCCAGCCGAAGCCGTCGTGGTCGACGAGCTGGGGGAGGGCACTGCCCTGGCGAAGCAGGTTGTTGACGAGGTCCACGAGGCCCGCCTCGTCGACCTCCCAGGCACGCCGCAGCCGGGGGCGGAGCTCGCGCACGGCATCCAGCTCGGTGCGTGTCCCTCTCCGGCGACCGGTCCACGTCCAGGTGTCGAGGAAGCGGTCGAGGTCGCCGACGGTCCGCAGCGCCTCCTCCTGGAGCTCACCGCGCAGGACTCCCGGCATGGTGTTGACGAGTGCCGCGGCACCCTGGAGTGCCAGCTCGGTGTCATGGGCAAAGATCATGTTGACTCCTGACGAGGCGCACCCTATTGTCATGAGTGTAATCGACTTTGACCCTGACATGGAGGTTGTCGTGAGCTCGCGTCAGCGCGTAGCCCGAGTGGTCGGGCAGAACCTCGGACTGCTCGCGGCCCTGCTGTCGGCGGCCACCTTCGCGACGTCCGGGCCGTTCGCCAAGGCGATGCAGGCAGCGGGCTGGTCCTCAGGTGCGACCGTGCTGCTCCGCGTGGGCGGAGCGAGCCTCGTCCTCCTGCCGTCGACGGTCTGGACCCTGCGGGGCCGGTGGCACCTCGTGCGCGCGAACGTCCGTTCCATCGCGGCATACGGCGCCGTCGCCGTCGCCGGCTGTCAGGTCGCGTACTTCTATGCGCTGCAACGGCTCGACGTCGGAATCGCACTCCTCATGGAGTACACGGGGATCCTGCTCATCGTCGCCGTCGTCGCCATCCGCCGCCGCGCGCTGCCGCCCCGGCTCACCTCGGCCGGGATCGTCGTCTCGCTCGCCGGGCTCGTCCTCGTCCTCGACATCACCGGGCAGAGCCGGCCCGACCCGATCGGCCTGTTCTGGGGGTTCCTCGCCGCTATCGGGTTGGCGACGTACTTCCTCGTCGCGTCCGAGGAGTCGGCGCTGCCGCCGATTGCGCTGGCCGGGCTGGGTATGGGCTTCGGCGCCGTCGTGCTCGCGGTGCTCGGGCTGGCCCGGGTGCTGCCGATGACGTTCGCCAGCGCCGACATCACCCTGGGCGGACTCCGTATGCCGTGGTGGTTCGGGATCGGGGAGCTCGCCCTCGTGGCTGCCGCCGCGGCATACGTCCTCGGCATTGCCGCCGCGCGGCGACTGGGCTCGACGGTGGCGTCCTTCGTCGGCTTGACCGAAGTGCTCTTCGCGATCGGCTTCGCCTGGCTGCTCCTCGGTGAGCTGCCCGGTCCCATCCAGCTGGTCGGCGGGGCGATCCTGCTCGGCGGCGTCGTCGCGGTCAAGCTCGGCGAGGCACGGGAAGGTCCCGGCCCCGCTGGGTTGGAGCCGGTCGCCGAGCCCGAACCGGAGCTCTTGGCCGCCCGCTGACCCGTCGTCCCAGCGGCGGTGGCGACCGGCGTGGCGCGCCGCGACCTCCCGGGCGTGGTCCGCGCGGCTGGTGATACTGGTCGTGGGTCCTGGGTGGGCCCGCCCCGCGCACGGAGGTCGACATGCTCGCTCTGGTCCGAAGCACCCGAGGCACCACCTCGGCGGCCGTGTCTCCGCCTCGTTGGGCGAGCGCGCGCCACGGCAACGGCGTCGTCAACCGGACCCCGTCGGACTACGTCGGCCGGCACGCCGCCCGCCCCGGCCTATGGGCACGGCTGACCGGTCGTCGCGCGGCCCGTCGTCCCGATTTCGTCCCCCTGCAACGGATCGCCTAAGATCGACGGGTTGCCTCGGCGAGGGACGGTGCACGGACGCACCTCCGTGATCGACGCGGTGGCCTGAGCAGATCTATCTCGGGCCCACGCGCCTCCGTGTCCTGTCCCGCGTCGAGGCCCCCGCCCGAGTTCCCCCACGCAGCAGGAGCAGAACCATGTCTTCCCACACCAACAAGATGGCGGTCGAGCGCCGCACCCAGTTCGGCAAGGGTGCCGCCCGCAAGATCCGCCGCGACGGCAAGATCCCCGCCGTGATGTACGGCCACGGCACCGAGCCGGTCCACATCACCCTCCCCGGCCACGACGCCATGCTCGCCCTCAAGCACGCCAACCCCGTCCTCACCCTCGTCATCGACGGTGACGAGCAGCTCGCGCTCGCCAAGGACGTCCAGCGCGACCCGATCAAGCCGATCATCGAGCACGTCGACCTCGTCGTCATCCGCAAGGGCGAGAAGGTCGTCGTCGACATCTCGGTCCACACCGAGGGCGAGGCGGCCGTCGAGACCAACGTCAACGTCGAGAGCTCGACCCTGCAGGTCCAGGCTGACGCCACCAACATCCCCGAGTCGATCGTCGTCTCGGTCGAGGGTCTTGAGGCGGGTACCCAGATCCTCGCCGGCGACGTCACCCTGCCGGCCGGTGTCGACCTGGTCACCGATGCCGAGACGCTCGTCGTCAACGTCACCCAGATGATCAGCCAGGAAGCGCTCGACGCCGAGCTCGCCGAGGCCGATGCCGACCTGGGCGACGTCGCCGGTGCCGAGGCCGAGGCCACCGCCGCCGTCGAAGCCGCCGAGGGCGACGGCGCCTGAGGCCTCACCGCCCCGTCCAGCTGCACCACTAATCCAGCTCAACGACAATGGCGGGTATGCCGCGGGCCTGGTCCCGCGGCATACCCGCCGTTTCATGTTCTTGAACCCAAGTACTTGAAACCCTTGTTCTCGACCCACCCGGAAGGAGCCTCGCCGATGACCAGTTCGAGTGCACCCTGGCTGGTCGTCGGGCTCGGCAACCCCGGTACGCGGTATGCCGGGAACCGGCACAACGTCGGCGCGATGGTCGTCGAGGAGCTGGCGGCGCGGACCTCGTCGCCGCTCAAGGCGCACAAGGCTCGCGCGGCCGTGGCACAGGCACGGCTCGGCGCACTGCCGGGGATGCCGGTCGTCCTCGCCGTCCCGGGCAGCTTCATGAACGAGTCCGGTGGCCCGGTGTCGGCGCTCCTCAAGTTCTACTCGGCGACCCCCGACCAGCTGGTCGTCGTCCACGACGAGCTGGACATCGACGCCGGCTCGGTCCGGCTGAAGAAGGGCGGAGGCGAGGGCGGTCACAACGGGCTGCGCTCGATCAGCGCCTCGCTGGGGACCAAGGACTACGTGCGCGTCCGGGTCGGGATCGGGCGTCCCCCGGGCCGGATGGACCCGGCCGACTTCGTCCTTCGCGACTTCTCGGCGACCGAGCGCAAGGACCTTCCGTTCCTCGTCGGCGATGCCGCTGATGCGGTGGAAATGCTTGTGGCACAAGGGATTCTGGCCGCGCAGCAGCGCTTCCACGCGCCGGCCTGAGGACTGACAGACCTCAGCATCATTCGCTCGATCAAGGGCCTGTGTTCGGCCATTGGGCGAATCTGGTTGAAGCATCATCCGTTCGAACGACCCCGAACCGTCGAACGGGCACCTTTTCCCAGACGTCCCTGACACCGGTTGCGAACTCCGTATGCTCTCTACCGACGGCTCAGTCCGTCAGCTGGTGGGGAAAAAACACATACGAGGATTTCGGTGGCAGGATGCTCGGGGCAGAAAGTTCAAGAAACAGTAAAGTGGTCGAGGTTCAAACCCGACCCTTCATGCAGACGATGGCCGTCGCGGAGGTGTCCGGACCCAGCCTTCCGATCGGCCTCCCGGCCCCTCGTGAGAGCGCGGGTCAACAGCCCGGGCGGGGCGGCGGATCTCGGTGGCCAGAGGCCTACCGGCGTCGGCTGATCGCGGGTGACCTGGCCGGCGGGATCGTCGCCGTCATCGCAGCCCTGATGCTGCGCTTCGGTCAGATCCCGGACCACACGCTGGTCACGCTGGTGCTGACCGTGGCTGCGTGGGTGGCCTCGGTCGGAGTCGCCCGCGGCTACCAGAGCCGCTACCTCGGCTCCGGCGCCGACGAGTACAGCGCCGTGGTCCGTGCCGGGGCACTGCTCCTCGGTGCCGTGACCTTCGCCTCGTACACCCTGAAGATGGAGGTGTCCCGCGGCTTCGTCTTCACCGTCGTTCCGCTGGTCGTCTGCATCGCCCTGGTGCTGCGCAAGGTGCTTCGCACCTGGTTGAGCAGGCGACGCGCTGAGGGCAAGTACCTCCAGCGGACCATCGTCGTGGGGACCGTGGACTCCGCGACCGAGCTGATCCGCGAGCTGCGGCGCTCGCAGACCAAGTCCTTCGACCTGGCCGGCGCGTGCGTGACCGGCGCCGAGGGGCTTGCCGACATCGACGGCGTCCCCGTCGTCGGGGACCCGCGCGACGCGGTCTTCGCCGTGGACTTCAGCGACGCCTCCATCGTCGCCGTGAGCGGACACCCCGGGCTCTCCGGTCAGGATCTGCGCAGGCTCGCCTGGGAGCTGGAGGAGCGGCAGGTCGACCTGGTCATCTCACCCGGAATCTTCGAGGTCGCCGGTCCCCGGCTGTCCATCCGGGCCGAGGCGGGAGTCTCCCTCCTCCACCTCGAGCGGCCGGCTCGCTCCGGCGCCCGCATGGTCGTCAAGCGGGTCCACGACCTTGTCCTCGGGTCGCTGATCGGCGTGCTCGCCCTGCCCGTCCTCCTCGTCGTCGCCCTGGCCATCCGGCTGGACTCCAAGGGTCCTGCCCTGTTCCGTCAGGTGCGGATCGGCGAGCGCGGCCAGGAGTTCAGCATCTTCAAGTTCCGCACCATGGTGGTGGATGCCGAGAGCCGCAAGGATGATCTCGTCGCCGTGGGCCACGATGCGAACTCGGTGCTCTTCAAGGCCGAGCACGACCCACGCATCACCCGCGTCGGGCGCTACCTTCGGCGGTTCTCGGTCGACGAGGTCCCGCAGCTGCTCAACGTCCTGCTCGGCCAGATGTCGCTCGTCGGGCCTCGGCCAGGGCTGCCCTCCGAGGTGGCCAAGTACGAGACCGACGCCACTCGACGGCTGCGGGTTCGCCCCGGCATGACCGGGCTGTGGCAGGTGAGTGGTCGGTCGACGCTCGACTGGGAGCAGACGGTGCGGCTCGACCTCTGGTACGTCGACAACTGGTCATCTGCTCTGGACCTGCAGATCCTGGTCCGCACGGCTCGCGCAGTCCTCGGCGGCAGCGGCGCCTACTGATCTCCCCGTCCCGCGGCGGCGCCGAGTCTTCCCTCGACTCCCGGGGTGCCGCCGCGGGCCGCGGGACAATGGGTCAGGCGTCGGGGGGCTCCACGAGCCGCTCGCCGTCCTCGCGGTAGACCACGCCGGTGTCGGGGCATTCCCACGCACCGTCGCCCTTGTCCGTCAAGGGTGATCCGGCGCGCCCGACCCACTTGATCCGTCGAGCCGGCACACCGGCGACCAGCGCGAAGTCGGGCACATCCTTGGTGACGACCGAGCCGGCAGCCACCATCGCCCAGCGACCGATCGTGACCGGCGCGACGCAGACCGACCGGGCGCCGATCGAGGACCCCTCGCGACAGGTCACGCCGACTGCCTCCCAGTCCTCGCCGCTCTTGAGGGTCCCGTCGGGAGTCACCGCGCGGGGGAAGTAGTCGTTGGTGAAGACCACCGCCGGGCCGACGAAGACGCCGTTCTCGAGCACGGCCGGCTCGTAGACCAGGGCGTAGTTCTGGATCTTGCACCGATCCCCGAGTCGCACTCCCGGACCGATGTAGGCGCCCCGGCCGATGATGCACTCCGCACCCACGACCGCTCGTTCGCGCACCTGGGCGAGGTGCCAGATCGACGTACCCTCACCCACGTCGGCCTGCTGGGACACATCGGCGCTCGGCTCGATCTGGGTCGTCATCGGCTGTCCTTCCACTGGTTTTGGCACAGCATACGAGCGGGTCGGGTGGGCCGCCGGGCACGGCCGGAGGTGCTCGCGCGACCGGGCTAGCATGGCCGCGTGCCGCTCCCATCGCCTCAGCCGCCCATCGTCCTGGTTGCGGCGAGCGGGCTTGCGCGAGAGGCCAGCGCGACGGCGCGGGCCGTCGGCGTCGTCGTCCGCGGAGTGGTTGACGACGACCCGTCCAAGGTGGGCCACGAGATCGCCGCGGGAGTGCCTGTCCTGGGTGGGCTCGACGCCCTCGTCGACCACCCCGACTGCGCAGTGGTCGTGTGCGCGGGCAAGGGGGCGACCCGGGCTGCGATCGTGGGGCGGCTCGATGCGCTCGGCGTGACCGAGGACCGGTATGCCGTGCTCGTGCACCCGTCCGTCGACGTCCCGGCCGGTTGCGTGGTCGGAGCCGGTTCGGTGTTGCTGGCCGGCGTTGTGCTCACCGCCGACGTCACGGTCGGCCGCCACGTCGTGTGCATGCCCCACGTCGTCCTCACCCACGACTGCGTGGCCGAGGACTACGCGACCCTGTGCGCCGGGGTCCTGCTCGGCGGGACCGTGCGCGTCGGTCGTGCGGCATACGTCGGCATGGGAGTGTCGGTTCGCGAGGGACTGTCCATCGGTCGTGACGCCGTTCTCGGGATGGGAGCGGTCGTGCTGTCCGACGTGCCCGACGGTGAGACCTGGATCGGCGTCCCTGCACGTCCGCGGTGAGTGGTGGAAAGGTCAGTGCACCACGGCGGGTGACCACGCCTTCGGGATGAGGATCGAGGGCTGTCCGGTCCCGTCGGCGTTGACCACCCACACGTTGGACTCGGCGGCCTGGGAACCGGTACCGGGCAGGCCGTAGAGGATGTGGGTGTTGTCCAGCCACTCGACCTGGTCATCGACGCTGCGTCGCTCGGCGAGCTGGGTCTCCTTGCCCGTCGCGAGGTCCAGGACGACCAACCGCCAGTCGCCTCGGGCGCGGTCGCCCCGCTTCTTGTATGCCACGCGCGTCCCGTCGGGGGAGAGGGACGGGCACTCGGCGTCGGTGCGCACGGTGTCGACGCGCCTGGTGGACAGCTGGCCCCGGGCCAGGTGGGTCGCGCCGCCGAAGGCCACCGTCACGTAGAAGTGGTCGTCGTCGGCGGCGAAGGTGACACCCCAGTAGTTGCGGTCGACCGGGGAGATCCGACGCCCGTTGTCGAACAGGGCGAAGTCCTCCAGGTCCAATGCCTTCGCGTCCGACAGCCGGGTGACGACGGTCCGGGTCGAGAAGGACGTCGCGGCATACGAGTCGCCGGCGACGAAACTCGTTGTGGCGGCATACTTTCCGTCGTTCGAGAGGCGGGCACGGCTCGGGCTGCCGGTGAGTGGCAAGGAGGTCGGAGCAGTCTTCCCGCTGGTGTAGACCTTCGCGGAGTACGTCGTCACGACGCCGCGGTCCGAGGCGAGGCACAAGGTTTCAGAGCTGGTGGCGAAGACGCGGTCGCACTGCTGCGAGACGACGGCGCGCGGGCCGCCGGGGTTGCTCAGGGGGACCATGGCGACGTCTCCGTAGAGCGTGCCGAGCGCCGAGTTGCGGAAGACGATGTGTGGCAGGTTCTCGACGGCCGAGGGGGCGATCGTCGCCTGAGCGGGCGCGGTCGCCGACGCGTGGTCCTGCGCGGCCCGGGACCAGGCGACGTAGCCGACGCTGCCGCCGATGAGGACCAGCGCCATGACCGCCAGGACGAGGACCCGGGTCCTTCTGCTCATGCCTGCTCACCGTTCTGCGTGGTCGACGCGAGGGTGTTCCGTGCGACGGAGGACAGCAGCCACCCGGCCAGCGGGATCACGACGACGAGAGCGGCAGCGAAGACCATGACGGCGTGACCACGCCCGATCGCGGTCCACAGTGCGCCGAAGATCAGGGAGGAGGCGAAGCGGGCCACGGCCACGACGGTCTGGGTGGTCGCGATCCCCACCGTGCGGATGGGCACCGGTGTGATGCTCGCCGTCAGCGCCGCCAGGACGCCGTCGGTCATCGCGTAGTACGCGCCGAGGCAGGTCAGGCACACGACGCTCATGACCGCCCCGGCCGCCGGGCCGGCAGCGGCCAGATAGGCCGCCACGAGGAGGACGTGACCGCCGACGAGGACCCGTTGTCGACCGATCCGGTCGGACAACCGCCCACACGGGATCGCGAGCAGGAAGTAGGCGACGTTGGTGCCGACGAACAGGAGCGGGAAGTACGTCGCCGCGAGGTTGTCCCGCTGCTGGAGGGTGAGGTAGATGAAGCCGTCACTGATCGCCAGGACCGACAACAGCCCGGCGGCGAGGACCAACCGGCCCATGCCGTGGTCGCGCATGGCGGCCAACGAGGGCCTCACCGCGACGGTCGTGGGCGCCGGCTGTGGGGCGCGGTCACGAGCGTCCGCGCGTGGACGTCGGTCAGGGACGATCAGAGCAAGCAGAGCCACGCCCAGGATCGCCGCGGCGAGGGAGACGACGAAGACCGAGGTGTAGTCGCCCGGCACGAGCCACAGGATCGTGAACGCCAGAAGCGGTCCGATGGCGGCACCCACGGTGTCCAGCGCACGGTGCACGCCGAACGCCCTCCCCAGCTGGGCCGATGGGGTCGACGCCGCGATCAACCCGTCCCGCGGCCCGGTGCGTAGACCCTTGCCGAGCCGGTCGAGGGTGATGACCGTGGTCAGCGACGCGAACCCGTGGAAGGTGATGAGGAAGACCTTGGTGACGGCCGACAACCCGTAGCCGAACGCGGCGACCCACTTGGGTCGGTCGAACCTGTCGGACAGGTAGCCACCGAGGATGCGAACGAGGGCGCTGACCCCCTGGTACAGGCCATCGAGGAAGCCGTATGCCAGTGGGCTGAGTCCCAGCACCGCCGTCAGGTAGACCGGCAGGATGGCCGAGACCGACTCCGAGGAGACGTCGGTCAGCAGACTGACGACACCCAGCGTCCACACCGTCCCGGAGACGCCGCGGGGCACCGGGAACCGGGACCGTTTCTCGGGGATCGCGACAGATCTCGTGGGATCGTCCCGCGGCCGTTCGGCGAGATACACGGATGGGTCTCCTGGGGTCAGGACGGGTGTGAAGTGCCGCTGCGGGGCGTCTCGTTCCGGTCAGGGTAACCGGCCGAACCTCGATCGTCCTGTGGGTCGGGCTCTGTCGGGCTCGGTGGGTCTGCTGGGGCTCTGCCTGGCTCGGAGGTCGGGCCGGGGCAGGTCCCCGCCCGTCGGCGGCATACCCCATCGGCGAGGTCCGTATGGGTGAGGGCCCATCCGCCGTTCGGACATTCTTGGGCGGACTTGGCCAGGAACAGCGAATCCGGCATGCGGTCCTTTACCGAGCCTTTACCCTTGGTGTCGTTGGGCGTGTCTGCCGCCGCGAGCGGCCGTGCCCGCGGCTTGGGCAGGTCCGCGATAATGATGGAGGTGGCCGCTGTGCGGTCCCAAAACGGCTTTGGTGCATGGTGGGGGAGCAGCCGCCGTCGCGCTCGCTTGGCGCCCAGCTTCGGAACATTCGGACGGGGCGGCATCCTCGCCGTCGTCATCGCGCTCGTCGTGGCCTTCTTCGGGGTGCCCACCGCCGCGTTCGCCGCAAGCGACCCCTGCGGGCCTGGGGGGAACCCGGTGGCCTGCGAGAACAGCAAGCCAGGGACCGACCCCTCGGAGTGGGACATCGACGGGGCGGGCGACTCCGACATCCAGGGCTTCGCGACCACCATGAGCATCACCCCCGGCAGCACGGTCAAGTTCAAGATCAAGGGCTCAAGCAGCTACTCGGTGGACGTATACCGACTCGGCTACTACCAGGGCCTCGGGGCGCGGCGTCAGGCTCCCGGCTGGACGGTCACCAACCCCGTGGCACAACCGGCGTGCATCTCCGACGCCTCGACCCAGAACTACGACTGCGGCAACTGGGCCGTGTCGACCCAGTGGGCCGTTCCGAGCTCGGCCGTCTCGGGCGTCTACATCGCGCTGCTGTCCATGGGCAACCACTACAGCCAGATCACGTTCATCGTCCGCGACGACTCCAGCCACTCCGATGTCGTGTTCAAGACCTCCGACGCGACGTGGCAGGCCTACAACACCTACGGGGGCGCGTCCTACTACGTCGCGCCGGACTCGCTGACGGGCACCCAGGCCCGAGCGTTCAAGATCAGCTACAACCGGCCCTTCGCGACGCGCGGCTGGCAGGCCGGTCGGGACTTCCTGTTCAGCAACGAGTACCCGACGCTGCGCTTCCTCGAGGCCAACGGCATTGACGTGTCGTACACGACCGACGTCGACGTCAGCACCGGGACCACGGTGCTGTCCCAGCACAAGACCTTCCTCTCGGTCGGCCATGACGAGTACTGGACGCTGCCGGAGCGCAACAACGTCGAGGCGGCCAGGAATGCCGGCGTCAACATGGCATTCCTGTCGGGCAACGAGGCGTACTGGCACACCACGCTGGCTCCGAGCATCGACGGTACGAGCACCCCAAACCGCACGCTCATCTGCTACAAGGACAGCTGGGAGACCTCGCAGATCAACCCCAGCGGTGAGGCGACCCCGACCTGGCGCGACCCGGCATACGCCGCACCCAACGGGTCGCGTCCGGAGAACTCGCTCACCGGCACGATGTACATGTCGAACTTCACCGACCTGGCGATCACTGTCTCGGCAGCCCAGGGCAAGGCCCGGCTGTGGCGCAACACCTCGCTGGCGTCCCTCCCCGCCGGCGGCTCGGCGGCCCTGGCACCGCACAGCATCGGCTACGAGTCCGACGAAGACGTCGACAACGGGTCCCGGCCGGCCGGCCTGATGCGACTGTCCGAGACAACCGGATCCACCACCCAAGAGGTGCAGAACCCGGCAGGAACCGTGGTCGCTCCGGGAACGACCACGCACAGTCTCACCCTCTACCGGGCAGCCAGTGGTGCCCTCGTCTTCGGGGCGGGCACCATCAACTGGGGCTGGGGGCTGGACCAGCACCACGACGGCGACAACAGCAACGCCCCCGACCCGCGGATGCAACAGGCCACCCTCAACCTGCTCGCTGACATGAGCGCACTCCCGACGACGCTCCAGTCGGGTCTGACCATGCCCAGCCCGTCGACGGACACCCAGGCTCCGACCGTCCAGGTGACGAGCCCGTCCAGCGGTGCCACGCTCGGCAACGGCACGCCGGTGACCGTCACCGGGACAGCGGTCGACAATGGCGGCGGTGTCGTCACCACGGTCGAGGTCTCTCTCGACGGTGGTCTCACCTACCACCGGGCGACTGGTACCACCTCGTGGAGCTACACCGGTAGCCCCTCCGGAGTCGGGCCATCCTCGATCAAGGTGCGGGCCAACGACGACAGCGCCAACCTGAGCACACCGGTCTCGGTCGGGACCACGGTGACCTGTCCCTGCTCCCTGTTCGGGACGCAGGTCCCAGCGACCCCCTCGACGTCGGACACGTCCAGTGTCGAGGTCGGCGTCAAGTTCAAGGCCGACGCCGACGGCTTCATCTCCGGCGTCCGTTTCTTCAAGGGCACGGGCAACAGCGGCACGCACACCGGCACCCTGTGGACCGCCAGCGGGGCGGCTCTGGCCGCAGGGACGTTCTCAGGAGAGACCGCCTCCGGGTGGCAGACGCTGATGTTCTCGACGCCCGTGGCGATCACGGCCGGTACCACCTACGTGGCCTCCTACTACGCCCCGGCCGGGCACTATGCGGCCGACTCCCAGTTCTTCACCGGAGCCGACTACCGCTCCACTCCGCTCAGCGCGCCCGGGAGCCTGTCCGGCGCATCAAACGGTGTCTACAAGGACGGGCACGGGTTCCCGACCCAGTCCTACAACGAGTCCAACTACTGGGTCGACGTCCTGTACTCGCGCGACGACACCACACCGCCGAGCATCGCCACGACCGCGCCGCTCGCCGGCTCGTCGAGCGTCGCAACCACGGTCAAGCCGTCGGCGACCTTCGTCGGCACCGTGGACCCCACAACCGTCAGTCTCGCCCTCAAGGATGCCGGGGGCAACGCTGTCGTCGGGACGGCAACCTTCGACGCCGCCAGCCGGACCGCACGCTTCGCGCCCTCGGCACCCCTGTCCAAGGGCGCGACCTACACGGCAACCATCAGTGCGTCCAGCGCGGCCGGGACACCTATGCCGGCGCCGTACACCTGGTCGTTCACGGTGTCCTTGACCGACCCGTTGCCCGGGATCTGCCCGTGCTCGATCTGGCCGGACTCTGCCACGCCCGCGGTGGCCAACGCCAACGACTCGGCAAGCGTCCAGCTGGGGGTGAAGTTCACCGCTGACGTCGCAGGCAGCGTGACCGGCGTCCGGTTCTACAAGGGCGCACTCAACCTCGGTACGCACACCGGGTCGCTCTGGTCGACTGCCGGCACCCAGCTCGCCACGGTCACCTTCACCAACGAGACGTCCAGTGGCTGGCAGACGGCATACTTCACCTCGCCGGTCGACATCACGGCCGGGACGACCTACATCGTCTCGTACTCCGCCCCGAACGGCGCCTACGCCCAGACGTCCGGTGGCCTCGCCACCGCGGTCGACTCCCCGCCGCTGCACACCGTCGCCGGCGGTGGGGTCTACACCTACGGAAGCGGTGCGCCGCTCACCGCCTCCAGCGACAACTACTGGGTCGACCTCGTCTTCATGGCTTCCGACGCCGCCCCGAGCGTGACCAGCACCTCCCCCGGGGACGGGGCGACCAGCGTCCCGGTGGGCGCCAGCGTCTCGGCGACGTTCAGTGGCCAGGTTCAGAGCGGGACGGCTCACCTCGCTGTCAAGGATGCAGCCAGCAACCCGGTCGCCGGCACCACCACGTGGTCCGCGACGACGCGGACGGCTTCCTTCGCTCCCTCGGCTCCGTTCGCGGTGGGGGCGACCTACACCGCTACCGTGAGTGGGGCCACCGCCCTCTCGGGCAACGTCATGTCCCCCTACACCTTCACGTTCACCACCGCGGGCGTCAACGCGTGCCCGTGCGGTCTCTTCGACAGCACGTCGGTCCCTGCGACCCCGGACTCCGGCGACACCGATCCGGTCGAGCTGGGTGTGAGCTTCACTCCGAGCATCGACGGCCAGGTCACGGGCGTGCGCTTCTACAAGAGCGCCTCGAACATCGGCTCCCACATCGGCAGCCTCTGGTCAGCGAGTGGTTCGCTCCTGGCCACAGGGACGTTCACCGGTGAGTCGAACTCGGGTTGGCAGACCCTGACGTTCCCCGGCGCGGTGGCTGTGACGGGTGGCACCCAGTACGTGGTGTCGTACTTCGCCCCGAACGGCCACTACGCCGCCACGCCTCAGTTCTTCACAGCGCCGCTCGTGAGCGGTCCGCTCACCGCGGGCACCAGCAACGGCCTGTACGCGTACGGTTCGTCCAGCACGTTCCCGCGGAGCACCTTCGCCGCCACGAACTACTGGGTCGACCCTGTCTTCAAGACAGGTGCCCCGCCGGACACGACGCCTCCCACGGTGACATCGACGACTCCACTCGGCGGCTCGACGAGCGTGCCTACGACGGCCCACCCGAGCGCGACGTTCAGTGAGGCAGTCGACCAGAGCACCGTCGCGTTCACGCTGAAGTCCTCGGGCGGCGCCAGCGTGAATGGTACGACCACGTATGACGGGGCCACCCGCACTGCGACGTTCACGCCGGCTGCTGCTCTGTCGAACGGCACGGCATACACGGCATCGGTAACCGCCTCCGATGGCTCCGGGAACGCCATGGCGAATGCGAAGACCTGGTCGTTCACCGCGGCGCAGCCAGATCCGACGGTCGGAACTTGCCCCTGTGGACTGTTCACCGACTCGACCCAGCCTGGTGTCCTCACCGACCCAGAGGCAGTCTCGGTCGAGCTGGGTGTCGCCTTCACGTCGGACACGAGCGGCAGCATCACCGGCGTCCGGTTCTACAAGGGTCCGCAGAACGCCGGGACCCACACGGTCTCGCTGTGGGCGAGCAACGGAACCCGGCTCGCCACGGCCACCTCCGGCACTGAGCCGGTCCAGGGCTGGCAGACCGTGACCTTCGCCAGCCCGGTGTCGATCACCGCGAACACCGCCTACGTCGTGTCCTACCTCGCACCCAGCGGCGGGCTGTCGTATACGGCGAACGCCTTGTCGACGCCGCTTGACGTGGGTCCGCTGCACACGACGGCGAACGCAGGTCGCTATGCGTACCCGTCCGGATATCCCTCGAACGCGTCCTCCTCGAGCTACCTCGTCGACCCCGTCTTCGTGACCACGGTGCCTCCAGCAGACGTCACACCGCCGGCCATCACGGGGGTCACGACGACGACCTCGGGATCGACGGCGACGATCACCTGGACGACCGACGAGGCCTCGTCGTCCGTCGTGTCCTACGGGACGACGTCGACCTTGGGATCCACGGCCACCGGCTCTTCCGGAACGTCCCACTCGGTGACCATCACCGGACTGACCAGTGGTGCGGCGTACTCCTACCGGGTCACCTCGGCCGATGCTGCAGGCAACAGCGCGGACAGCCCCGCTGCTCCTGCTGCGCCGGCAACCTTCACGGCGCCCGACACCGTCGCGCCGTCGATCACCGCCGTGACCGTCACGGGCTCCGGCTCGAGTCGGACCATCACGTGGACGACCGACGAGTCGGCGACCAGCTCGGTTGCCTACGGGACCTCGGCCACGTCCTTGACGTCGAGCGCCACCGGCGCCGCCGGCACGAGCCATTCGGTCACCCTGACCGGCTTGGCCCAGGGCACGACCTACTACTACCGGGTCACCTCGGCTGACCCGGCCGGCAACAGCGCCACCTCGCCCGCCACGTCCTCCGCCGCGGCCTCGTTCCTGGTCCCCGACACGACGCCACCGGCCATCACCTCGGTGACGGCGAGCGGGTCGGGAACGTCCGCCTCGGTGACCTGGACGACCAACGAGACGGCGACGAGCTCGGTGGCCTACGGCACCTCAGCCACGTCGCTCACCTCCACAGCAACTGGGGCGAGCGGCACGAGCCACTCGGTGACCTTGTCCGGCCTCACGCCGAACACGCGCTACTACTACCGCGTCACCTCGGCTGACCCGGCGGGCAACTCGACGACCTCACCGGCCACGACGTCCGCCGCCGCCCAGTACGCCCCGACGGTGACGCCCGTGTCGGCCACCACCATCGCCGACTTCGCCACCGGCAGCGGCGGCTACGTCTCCGACACCGCTGGCGGCGAGATCATCGCGACGCCGGCCACGGGCTACGAGTTCGCAGGGACCACCCTGCCCTCGGGCACGACGTCGACCACGTTGGTGAGCGGCGGATCGACCGTGGTGGCCAACAAGGTCGCCACCGTCAGCGGGGCACAGCTGGCCACCTCGACGTACTCCTCCAGTGGGATGAGCTTCGCGACGTCGGCGACCCTGGGCGCCAACCAGATCGTGGCACTGGCGAGCTCCTCGGGTGCCGCAACCGGCGTCCGGGCAGCGTTCGTCACGAGCGCCAGCGGCGCGCTCACCGTGGTGGTCAATGACGGCCAGGGCAACAGCGGGAGCGCTTCGATCTCCGGCACCTGGACGGGGGCGGCCCACGAGTACCGACTCGACTGGTCGAGCGGCACCGTCGCCTACTTCATCGACGGCGTCCAGAAGGCGTCCAGCAACTTCTCCCCGACGGTCACCCTTCGACCGACGCTCACCGACACGACCAACGACGCCACCAAGCTGGTGGTGGACTGGCTGCGCACCGGTCCGTATGCCGCGTCCTCGACCTACGTGTCCGGCGTCATCGACGCCGGGGCGACGGTCGGCTGGGACACCCTGACCCGTGACCTGACGGCACCCTCGGGGACGACCGTGACCATCCAGGTCCGGTCGGGCCCGAGCCCCAGCCCCAACGGCAGCTGGACCGGTTGGACCACTGTCTCGGCCACCACCGGCAGCATCACCAGCTCCGCGCGGTACCTGCAGTACCAGGTCATCTCCACGACGTCGGGCACGCGGTTCGTGACTCCTCAAACACGGGGTGTGACGCTCGCGTTCCATGTACTCTGACAAAGGAACTCAACGAATCGTCGGCACTGTGGGGCAGTGGTGGTCGGCGTCAGCATGCCCCGGAGGGATTGGCTTAGATGACGCTACGGGTCGCCGTCGTTGGTGCAGGGTATTGGGGTCCCAACCTGGTGCGGAACTTCCGCAACTCACCCCTGTGGACGCTCGTCGCGGTCTGTGACCTCGACCAGGATCGGGCCGCGAGGGTTGTGGGCGACGCCATGGGCGTCGACATCGAGACGTCACTGGACCGGCTGCTGGCCCGCGATGACCTCGACGCGGTCGCCATCGCGACGCCGGCGAACACGCACCGGCCGATCGCCATGGCGGCTCTCGCCGCAGGCAAGCACGTGCTCGTCGAGAAGCCACTCGCCTCGACCCGAGCGGAGGCTGCCGAGATGGTCGCGGAGGCCCGGGACCGGGGGCTGGTCCTCATGTGCGACCACACGTACTGCTACACGCCGGTCGTCCAGCGGCTGCGTGAGATGGTCCAGTCCGGAGAGCTCGGTGAGATCCTCTTCATCGACTCGGTTCGGATCAACCTCGGGCTGGTCCAGCCCGATGTCGACGTCATCTGGGACCTCGCTCCGCACGACCTGTCGATCATGGACACGATCCTGCCGGGAGGTCTTGCGCCGGAGGGCGTGGCAGCTCACGGTGCCGACCCGATCGGCGCCGGACGCGCCTGTGTCGGCTACCTCACCATGCCGCTCGCAGGTGGCGCGATGGCGCACGTCCACGTGAACTGGCTCTCCCCGACCAAGATCCGCCAGATGGTCATCTGCGGCTCCCGTCGCACGGTGGTCTGGGACGACCTCAACCCTCAGCAGCGACTCAGCGTCTACGACCGTGGGGTCGACCTCGACCTCTCCTCACGCACCGACAACCTCGTCGACCGCACCGCCGCGGGCATCTCCTACCGGTTGGGCGACATGTACGCGCCGTCGTTGCCGGAGCGGGAGGCCCTGGGTTCGATGGTCGCCGAGTTCGCCGCCTCGATCACCGAGGGCCGCGCGCCGCTCACCGACGGGTCCGCCGGTCTGCGCGTCCTCGACGTTCTCGAGGCCGCTTCCACCAGTTTGCGCACCGACGGACAGATGGTCCGGGTCGGTGTGTCCGCCCAGCCGCAGGAGGCTTTGTCATGAGTACGTTGCAGGGAGCCCGGGTGCTCGTCACCGGGGGTGCCGGGACGATCGGTTCGACGATCGTGGACCAGCTGGTCGAGAGCGGTGCCGCTCAGGTCACCGTGCTCGACAACCTGGTCCGGGGGAGGCGGGAGAACCTCGAGGACGCCTTCGCCTCCGGCAAGGTCGACCTCGTCGAGGGGGATCTGCGCGACCGCGACCTCGTCCACGACCTGACCGCCGCCAGCGATCTCGTCTTCCACCAGGCTGCCATCCGGATCACCCAGTGCGCCGAGGAGCCCCGCCTGGCCCTGGAGGTCCTCGTCGACGGCACGTTCAACGTCCTCGAGGCAGCCGCGGAGCACCACATCGACAAGCTCGTGCTGGCGTCCTCGGCATCGGTCTACGGCCTGGCCGAGCAGTTCCCGACGACCGAGCGGCACCACCACCACAACAACGACACCTTCTACGGCGCGGCCAAGTCCTTCAACGAGGGGATGGCGCGCAGCTTCCGTGCCATGAAGGGCCTGGACTACGTGGCCCTGCGCTACTTCAACGTCTACGGCCCACGGATGGACGTCCATGGCCTCTACACCGAGGTGCTCGTCCGCTGGATGGAGCGGATCGCCGACGGCCTGCCGCCACTCATCTTCGGTGACGGGCTGCAGACGATGGACTTCGTCTACACCGTCGACATCGCCCGCTCCAACATCCTGGCGATGGCCTCCGACGTCCGCGAAGGTGTCTACAACATCGCGAGCAGCGAGGAGACTTCGCTCCTCGGTCTGGCTCAGGCGCTGCTTCGGGCCATGGACTCCGACCTGCATGTCGAGCACGGCCCGGACCGTGCCGTCAACGGCGTGACCCGGCGGCTCGCCGACGTGTCCGCTGCGCGCCAGGACCTGGGCTGGGAGGCGACCACCGGCCTGGAGCAGGGCCTGCGCGAGCTCGTCGCCTGGTGGAGCCCGCAGCGCGAGGCCGTAGCCGCTGGTCGTGCACTCTCGGCGGCTTCGTCGTGACCCGCGTCAACGTCATGCAGCCGTGGCTCGGCGCCGAGGAGGTCGCCGCGGTCACCGAGGTGATCGAGTCCGGCTGGGTCGCGCAGGGTCCGCGGGTCGCCGCGTTCGAGGCGGCCTTCGCCGCCCGCATGCAGGTCCCGTATGCCGTGGCCGTGTCCAGCTGCACCACCGCCCTGCACCTCGCGCTCGTCGTCGCGGGTGTCGGGCCCGGTGACGACGTCGTCGTCCCCTCGTTCTCCTTCATCGCCACCGCCAACGCAGCCCGCTACGTCGGTGCTCAGCCGGTGTTCGCCGATGTCGATCCGGAGACCGGCAACGTCACGGTGGACACCGTCAAGACAGCCCTCACCCCCCAGACTCGCGCGGTCATCGTCGTCGACCAGGGCGGCATACCCGTCGACCTCGCCGCCATCCGCGAGCTGTGCGACCCGCTCGACATCACTGTCGTCGAGGACGCCGCGTGCGGCGCCGGCTCGACCTACCGCGGGCGACCGGTGGGGGCGGGCGCCGAGGTGACCGCCTGGTCGTTCCACCCACGCAAGATCGTCACGACCGGCGAGGGCGGCATGATCACGACGACCCGCGAGGACTGGGCCGACCGGGCCCGTCTGCTGCGCGAGCACGCGATGAGTGTCTCCGCGGCCGAGCGACACCGCAGCGTCCTGCCACCGGCCGAGCAGTATCTCGAGGTCGGCTACAACTTCCGGATGACCGACCTGCAGGCCGCAGTCGGGATCGTCCAGCTCGGCCGGCTGGACGAGGTCGTCGCTCGTCGCCGCGAGCTCGCCGCCCGCTACCGCGAGGCGCTCGCTGACGTGCGCGGCCTGCGCTTCGTCGACGACCCGGCATACGGAACAGCCAACTTCCAGTCGCTCTGGCTCGAGGTCTCCGACCCGTTCCCGCTCGACCGGGAGGGACTCTTGGCCCACCTCGCCGAGGCGGACGTCTCCGCACGGCGGGGCATCATGGCCTCGCACCGCCAGCCGGCATACGCAGGTTTGGAGCACGGCCCACTGCCGGTGACCGAGCGGCTCACCGACAACACCCTCATCCTTCCCCTCTTCCACCAGATGACCGAGGCCCAGCAGGACCAGGTCATCGACGCGATCAGAGCCGTCGCCAGCACAGGAGTCACGTCGTGACCACGGCCACCACCGCCATCTCCGTTCCGTTCCTCGACCTGGTCGCGCAGCATGCCGAGGTGGCCGACGAGGTCGCAGCGGACCTGGCGGGGGTCTTCGGCTCCGCGGGCTTCATCGGTGGCCCGCAGGTGGCCGCCTTCGAGGAGGCCTATGCAACCTTTGCCGGCGTCGACCACTGCATCGGGGTCGCCAACGGGACCGACGCGATCGAGCTCGCGCTCCGGGCGCTCAAGATCGGCCCGGGGGACGAGGTCATCACCGCGGCCAACACGTTCGTCGCGACGGTCGAGGCCATAGTTCGCGCGGGCGCGACGCCCGTGCTCGTCGACGTCGACGAGGACAGCCTGCTCATCGACCCTGCGGCCGTCGCGGCCGCAGTCACGTCGCGCACCGCGGCGATCGTCCCCGTCCACCTGTATGGCCAGATGGCGCCACTGGAGGCGGTCGCGGCTGCCGCCCCCGGTATCCCGATCATCGAGGATGCAGCGCAGAGCCAGGGAGCGACCCGCCATGGCCGCCCGTCGGGGTCGGTCGGTCTTGCTGCCGGGACCAGCTTCTATCCCGGCAAGAACCTTGGTGCCGCGGGTGATGCCGGGGCGGTGACGACCGGCGACGCCGACCTCGCCCGGGCGATCCGCATGATCGGTGCCCATGGCAGCGAGCGGAAGTACGAGCACGATGTCTTCGGCTTCAACTCCCGCCTCGACGCGGTTCAGGCGGTCGTGCTGCGGCACAAGCTGGAACGGCTCCCGGTCTGGAACGCCGCACGCCGTGCCGCCGCCGACCGGTATGCCGAGCTGCTCAGGGACGTCGAGGGGATCCGTCTGCCGGTGACCGTCGACGGTAACGAGCACGTGTGGCACCTCTACGTCGTCCGTATCGATGCCGCGGTCGCCGATCGGGATCGCGTGCTGGCCGAGCTCAACGCCGCTGGGGTCGGCGCGGCGCTCCACTACCCCTATCCCGTCCACCTGACTCGCGCCTTCGCCGGGCTCGGCGACGGGGTCGGCTCGTTCCCGGTCGCCGAGCGCGCGGCGACGGAGATTCTCAGCCTGCCCATGTTTCCCCATCTGACGTCGGCGATGCAGGAGCGCGTGGCGACGGAAGTCGCCACCGCACTGGGATGAACGGCACCGAGCCGCGTCCTGTGCACGGAGGGCGCCAAGAGGCCTCCGACCCCGACATCGGGGCCGCGGCCGTCGACACGACGTCACTTGGCCGGCGGGCCGGCAAGGGTGCGCTCTGGGCGGTCGGTGCCAACCTGGTCATGCGCGTCGCGAGCATTGGTATCACTGCGCTGTTGGCCCGGCTGCTGTCGCCGAAGGACTTCGGGGTCTTCGCCATCGCCTTGGCGGTCTATCTCGTCGTCTCGAGCCTCGCGGAGCTCGGCATGGGCTCGGCGATCGCCCGTTCTGCGAAAGAACCCGATGACATCGCGCCGACGATCGCCACGATCTCGATCGCCGTGAGCCTCGGCTGTGCGGCCCTGTTGGCGCTCACGGCGCCGTGGCTGAGCAGCCTTCTCGGCCAGCCGTCTGCCACCCAGCCGCTGCGGATCCTGTCGATCTGCGTGGCGCTGACGGGGTTCTTCGCCGTTCCGGGGGCTCAGCTGGTCCGCGAGTTCCGCCAGAACCGGATCTTCCTGGCCACCATCGTCGGCTTCCTCGTCAGCAACCCTGTGCTCGTCATCCTCGCGCTCCACGGAGGGGGTGCCGAGGCGTTCGCGTGGTCACGCGTCATCGGTCAGGTCGCCACGGGCGTGGTCTTCTGGTTCGGCACGTCGCGCCGCTATCTGCCGGGTTGGCGAGCCTCGCAGGTCAAGCCCCTCTTGGTGTTCGGCCTCCCGCTGTCCATCGCGAACCTGGTCAACTGGACGCTTCTCAATGCTGACTACATGATCCTTGGGCGGCTGGTCAGCGCGGCCGAGGTCGGTGTCTACATGATTGCCTTCAACGTCGGGAGCTGGTCCACCTCCATCCTCGGCTCCGTCCTGAACAGCGTCGTGGTCCCGGCGTTCGGTCGGGTCAGTCACGACCCCGTGCTGCTGAGGAAGGCCATCGTGCGTGCAAGCCGCCTCGTGGGCCTGGCGGCGCTGCCGATCGGGGCGTTATCGGTGGTGCTCTCGGACCCGATCATCCGCACCCTCTTCGGCGAGAAGTGGATCAAGGCCGTCCCGGTTCTGGCTGTTCTTGCGGTCTACGGCGTCCTCTACGCCTTCTCGCTGCTGTTTGCCAACGTCCTGGTCGCGACCGGGCAGACCCTGCGCCTCCTGCTCATCCAGGTCGCCTGGGTTCTCGTCCTCGTCCCTGCCATGATCGTTGGCCTGCACCTCTGGGGCCTGACCGGAGCTGCCTGGGCGCACGTGGTGACGATCAGCCTCGTCGCCATCCCCGGCTACGTCGGAGCGGCCGTGCGCGCGACCGGAGCATCAGTTCGGGCGATGCTCGCTGCCATCCTCCGTCCGCTCGCGGGCGCACTCCTCGCCGGGGCGGTCGCGTGGGTGGCGTCATCGGCCGTCGGGCCGGCGTGGCTGCGGCTCGCTGTCGGGGGCGTCACGGGAGGTGTCGCGTATGTCGCGGTCGTCGGCGGACTGCTGGTCCCCATGTTGCCCAGCGCGATCGTCCCGACCTGGGCGCCGCGGGCCTGGCAGTCCTCGCCCTCGCATGAGGCCGTGTGAACCAGGTAGTGGACCTCACGACAGGGTCGTTGACCGGGGACCCCGCTCGATCCGGTGACCTGCCACCCCTCAGGGTCCTCATCGGCCTCGAGGGCCTGGCCCTCGGCGGATGCCCCATCAACGCGCTCCAGCTCGGACGCACCCTCCGCTCGCGGGGGCACGAGGTCTCGGTCTTCGCGATCGATGAGGACGTCAAGGTCTCCCTGCTGCCCTTCGCCGAGAGCTGCGGCTTCTCGCCGGTCATCCTCCCGACGACAGCGGGGATCGTGGCACGGGCGCGACAGATCCGTGCTCTCGCGGCCCGGGCCGAGGCTGATGTCGTCCATGTCTTCGGGCCGTGGCTTGGACCGGCGGCCAGTATCGCGGCCGCATCGCGCAGGCACCAGGGGGCTGTCGTCACGAACTGGACGATGGAGAATGTCTTCTACACCCCGAGGCACACCCCGATGATCGTCGGGACGAACGACCTGGCGACCGAGCTGCGCGCGCGCCATCCCGGGCCGGTCTGGCTCATGGAACCCCCCGTCGACCTCGAAGCGGATGCCCCGGACCACGCGCGGGGGCGTGTGTTCCGCGGCGAGCTGGGCCTGGATGACGACCACGTCGTCGCGGTCCTTGTCAGTCGGGTGGACTCCCACATGAAGACCGAGAGCATGCGCTACGCCATCGAAGCCTGCGCCCGCATCCGCGACCCTCTGTTCCGGTTCGTCATCGTCGGCGACGGTGACGCCTTCGCCGAGATGAACGCCCTTGCTGACGCAGTCAACCAACGGCTCGGGTGGCAGGCCGTCCTCCTCCCCGGCGCCCGTCACGACCCCCGTCCGGCCTACGATGCGGCCGACATCGCCCTGGGCATGGGTGGGTCCGCGCTGCGTGCCCTCGCACACAGCAAGCCGCTCGTCGTCCTGGGCGAGAACGGCTTCGCGCGGACCTTCTCCGCTGACACCAGGGACTACTTCTACGAGGCTGGCTTCTTCGGGGACTCGCCCGAGCCCGACCCGGTCGCCCATCTCACGGGTGAGATCCAGGCGCTGCTGAAGCTCCGTGACCGCGGCTCGCTCGGCAGGTACGGCCTGAACGAGGTGCGTGAGCGGTTCGGGCTGGAGATCATGTCCCAGCATCTCGAGGCCATCTACCGGCAGACCCTGACCTCCTTGCCCGGTGCTGCCAGGAGGCTCGGCGCGGCCGGCAACGTCACCGCGCGCACCGTCGTCCACGAGCTGCGCCGTGCCCTCCCGAGCCATGCCTGATCCGCAACGCGCAGGTGGCCCCCAGCCACCCCAACGGATCCTGCTCGTCACCCACGAGGCGTCCCGGACCGGGGCTCCACGCGTGGCCATCCTGATGGCTCGCACGTTGGTCGAGCGCGGCCACGCGGTCTCTGTCGTCTCGCGGTTCCCGGGACCGCTGCTCGGCGAGTTCGAGCAGGCGGCGCCGACCTTCGTCGAACCGTTGCACCGGGTGCGACGCCGGTCGCGGCGGGTCAGCGTGACGGCCCGCGTCGGGCGAGTAGCGGACGTCGGGGTGGCGCTGGCCACGATGGTGCGCCACAGACCAGATGTCGTCTACGTCAACTCCACGGCTGCTGCCGTCTATCTCCGTCCTGCCAGATGGCTGCGACGTCGGGTGATCCTGCACGTGCACGAGTCCGAAGCGGTCGCCGGGCAGTTCCTGTCATCAGTGTGGTCACCCCCCGGCCTTGCCGGCATCGAGCTCGTTGCCTGTTCGCCAAGCGTTCGCCGGGACCTGGCCAGGCTGACCGCCCGACCCGAAGCCGAGATCCTCATGATTCCGTCGGTCCCGGACGGTCCCGACGTCGAGCGACGGGCTACGCATGCGCCTGCCGTCGTTCTGCAGCCCGACGAGATCGTCGTCGGGTGCTGCGGAGCCGTCGAGGCTCGCAAGGGTGCCGACCTGTGGGTCGAGGCCGCACGCCGAGTACTGGCCGAACGGCCCGACCGTCGTCTCAGGTTCGTCTGGGTTGGTGACGTCGCCGAGCCGATCGCGGTTCGCGCGGGTGAACCCATCACGTTCGTGGGACCGAGCGACAACCCCTATGCCCTCATGCGGCGGTTCGACATCGCCACCTTGCCCTCGCGCGACGACCCGTTCCCGCTCGTTGTCCTGGAAGCGATGCTCCTCGGAGTTCCCATCGTAGCCTTCGCGGTCGGGGGCGTCCCGCAGCAAGTGGGGGATACCGGCATTCTCGTCCCGCCCGGCGATGTCCCAGGCTTCGCAGACGCGCTCATCCGGCTCATCGACGACCCGGTGGAGCGGGCCAGGCTCTCGGCAGCAGCCCGCGAGCGGGCGGAGTCGGTGTTCTCCGTTCGAGCCTTCGCCGCGTCGATCGTCGAGCTGGTCGAGGGACACCCATCTGGCTCGGCATCCCTGATGCCAGGATTGGAGCAGCGGACGTGACAACAGGGGGAGGGTCAGAGACCATGGCTGGAGTACCGCCCAGGCTGCCTGGGATCTCGGTGGTGTGTGTGTTCAACGACCCCAAGGTCCGCGAAGAGTGCCTCGACCGATCCATCGCGGCGAACTCCGGGGCGGTCGACGTGGACTATGTCCCCGTCGACAACACCGGTCACGCGTTCTCCACCGCGGGTGCGGCGCTCAACCACGGCGCTTCCCTGGCCCGCCACGACGTCGTCGTCTTCGCGCACCAGGACGTCTACCTGCACTCGGTCGACCGCCTCGCCGCCGTGGCGGCCCATCTCGCGGGTGAGCAGTGGGGCGTCCTCGGCGCCAACGGCTTCTCCCGCGGCGCCGAGTCGGTCGGGATGATCCGCGACCGGGTACAGCTCATCGGCAGCGACGAGGTCGTTCCCCGGGAGGTGGACAGTCTCGATGAGGTCCTCTTCATGGTCCGCCGAGACCGGGTGCTGAGCCACCCGCTGACCGAGGACCCGGATCTGGCGTGGCATGCGTATGCCGTCGAGTACGGCCTGCGCATGCGCAGGCTCGGGCTCGGGGTCGGTGCCGCGAATCTGGCCGTCACCCACAACAGCCTGACCATCAACCTGGCCCGGCTGGACGTCGCGCATCGACGGGTCGCCGCGCTCTACCCCGAGCGGCTCCCGGTGCAGACGACCTGTGGCGAGGTCGGGGAACGGTCGTCCACTTGGAAGGACGCGCCGGTCATCCGCGACCACCGGTGGCGACTGCGCTGGCTGAGGTCCTCCAAGCGGGCCATGGCGGCCCGGCAGGTCCTGGACGTTCCCGTGGTCCTCGGCGACATTCGCATGGATGTGGACGATCTGAACACCGGCGGCCGGCTGAACGTGGTCAACCTGGACCGGGTGGGTGGCTTCGTCGGTGACGCCCCTGGTGCCATCCAGCTCACCCGCAGAGACACCGACGTGGTGTTCTGGGCGGCCGCCACGGTGGAAGAGGTTCTGGAGGTTGCCGCATCGCTTGCGCCCTCGGAGTCCGTGCTGCTCGCCGACCTGTCCGCCGGCGACCTTCCCGCACTCACCGGACGCCTCCCGGAGGGGTTCGACTGGCTGCTGGGCCTGCACGATGACACGACGTGGCTGCTCGGTGGGCCGGCCGCGCGGGACCTGCCGGACCAGTGGTTCGAACCGCGCGCCGTCCCGTTGGGCCCCGACAGACGCGAGCGGCGTCGGTCCCGACCAGCCTGAGCCGGTCGGTCGCTCGGGTCGGTCAGCCTCCGGCGGCTTCGGAGCGCTGCTGGTCCACGAAGTCGGCGAGCCCGCCGATCGTCTCGAAGTCGTCCCCGCTGAAGTCGTCATCGACGTAGAGGCCGAAGCGTTCCTCGATCGAGGTGATGATCTCGACGACCGCCAGGGAGTCGAGCTCGGGCATGCTCCCGAACAGGGGAGTGGACGCATCCAGGGTGCTTGCGCGGTCCTCGATCCCCAGAGTCTGGACGATGATGTCGATGACGCCCTTCAGGGTGTCGTTGCTGGCTTCCATGTGACCTCTCTCTGCTGTGGGGGCGAGCGGGTCCCGCTCGCCCATGCTCGCACCGTCGGGCTTCATCCTCCCCGACTACCGGCCCCGAGGCTCAACTGGCCCGTCAGACGAGCACCTCGGCCGGCGCCGGGTGCCCGAGGAACGCCGTGGGGCTCGCCGTCAGGCCGTATGCACCGGCTTGGAAGACGACGACGAGGTCGCCGATGTCGGCCCGCGGAAGGGGGACTTTGTCACCCAGCAGGTCCAACGGCGTGCAGAGGCAGCCGACCACCGTGACCGGCGAGTCGTCGGGCTCAGCCATCTGGGTGCCGATCGCCACCGGATAGTTGCGCCGGATCGCCTGACCGAAGTTGCCGGACGCAGCCAGCTGATGGTGCATGCCGCCGTCGACGACCAGGTAGACCTGACCTCGGGACTCCTTCCGGTCGACGACGCGGGTGACGTACACGCCCGACTCGCCGACGAGGTAGCGGCCGAGCTCGATGACGGTACGCGCCTCGGGGAGGTTCGGTTGGATCCGGTGCTCCAGGAGGTCGCCAAGGTTGTCCCCGATCGCTGTCAGGTCCAGCGGCTCGTCCTTCTCGAAGTAGGGGATCCCGAACCCGCCGCCGAGGTTGACATAGCGCACCGGCGTCGGGCAGGCCTCCGCGAGCGAGAGGACCAGGTCCACTGTGCGTGTCTGCGCCTCGCAGATGATCTCGGCCCGCAGGTTCTGGGAGCCGGCGAAGATATGGAAGCCCTCGACATCCACGTCGGCCGAGCCCAGCTCGGCGAGCAGGTCCGGGACGCGCTCCGCGTCGACCCCGAACTGCTGCGGCCCGCCGCCCATCCGCATCCCCGAGCCCTTCACGGCGAAGTCCGGGTTGACCCGGACGGCGACCCGTGGACGCAGCCCCAGCCGTTCGCCGGCGGCGACGACGCGACGCGCCTCGGTGGTCGACTCGAGCTCGATGAGCACCCCCGCGGCGACCGCTTGCCCGATCTCGCGCTCGGTCTTGCCGGGCCCGGCGAAGCTGATCCGTGAGGCGGGCATCGACGTGTCAAGAGCAGTCTGCATCTCCAGGGCGGATGCGACGTCGATGGAGTCCACGAGACGGGCGAGGTGCTGTACCACCGCCGGCATCGGGTTGGCCTTCATCGCATAGCTCAGGTGGATGCCGGGCGGCAGGGTGGCCCGGAGGGTCGCCACCCGACCGTCGATCCGGGCCCGGTCATAGGCGAAGAAGGGGGTCGATCCCACCCGCGATGCCAAGCGTTCGAGTGGGGTCCCGCCGACGACGAGCTGCCCGCCGACGTGGTCCCAGGTGGCGACAACGTCGCGCGCTGTCATCGGGCGACGCCTTCGTCGGCCAAGGTCCCGTCGGCGCTCTTCGTGGCTTCGTCGCGCAGCAGGTTTCGGTCGAACTTGCCGTTGGGCGATCTGGGGAGGGTGTCGCGGACGATCACTTCCGACGGCACCATGTACAGCGGCACCTGACGCCGCATGGCAGCCAGCACAGCCTCGACGTCGAGATCCGAGCCGCCGGTGCGAGGGGCGGCGAACAGGACGATCCGCTGCCCAAGCCCCGGGTCCTCCACGCCGATGGCGACAGCGTCGCCGACCAGGCCGGTGTCATAGGCGACCTCCTCGATCTCCGTCGGGCTCACCCGGTAGCCGGAAGTCTTGATCATGTCGTCCCGGCGTCCGACGAAGTAGAGGAACCCCTCCTCATCGGCCACGACCGTGTCGCCGGACCAGACTGCCAGCTCGACCGCCCGGCCGCCGAGGCGTGCGCCTGGGACGGGGCGGAACCGCTCGGCGGTGCGCTCGGCGTCGTTCCAGTACCCCAGGGCCACGAGGGCGCCACGGTGCACGAGCTCACCCTCCTCGCCGGGTGCGCAGCGTGAGCCGTCCGGCCGCACGACGAGGATCTCCGCGTCCGGGATGGCCTTTCCGATGGAGTCCGGCCGTCGGTCCACCTCGTCCGGGTCCAGGTAGGTGGATCGGAAAGCCTCGGTGAGGCCGTACATGAGGTACGGCCTGGCCTGGGGGAAGTTGGCCCGCAGCCGGTCCAGCGTGGTCCGCGGCATACGGCCCCCGGTGTTGGCGAAGTACCGGAGGTTCTCCGCGGCCTCGGCCGGCCACTCCTGCTCGGCGATCTGGATCCACAGCGGCGGAACGCAGGTCAGGCCGGTCACCTTGTGCCGCGCGCACAGCCTGACGACGTCCTTGGGCAGGAGGTAGTTCATGAGGACCACGTGCGCCCCGACCGAGAACGCTGTCGTGACCTGGCTCAGACCGGCGTCGAAGCTGAGTGGCAGAGCCGAGAGGATGACGTCGTCCCGGTCGTTCTGAAGGTACTCGCTGACGCTCTCGGCTCCGACCACGAGGTTCCGGTGGCTGAGCATGACGCCCTTGGGCTTACCCGTGCTGCCGGACGTGTAGAGGATCGCGCCGAGGTCCAGGTCGATGGGCCGACGCACGGGCCCGGTGCGGCCGTCGTCGCCGAAGGCCTCCGCCCACGCGTGCACCGCGAAGCCCTCGCCGGGCACTCCGTCGGCTGAACCGGCGGCGTCGCCCGCAGCGCCACGAGCGCCCGAGGGGACGAGGACGACGTGTTCCAGCGCCGGGCAGTCGCCCAGCTCTTCGCTCAGGAGGGCGAGCCGTTCGGCCGACGTGACGAGTACCCGGACGTCGCAGTCGGCCAGGATGTAGGCCACCTGGGTGGGGCGCAACAGGGGGTTCGCCGGGACGAACGCACCACCGGCCGCCGAGGTGCCGAAGATCGTCGCCACTGTCTCCAGGCGCTTCTCCAGGAAGACGGCGACACGGTCCTCGCGGCCGACGCCTAGTCGGGACAGTCCGGCAGCGACCTGCCGAACCTGCGCCTGCAGGTCGGCGTAGCTCCACGTCTGCGCCTTGTAGGTCAGGGCCGGTGCCCCCCCGTTCCGCGCA
The DNA here is from genome assembly GCA_021324575.1 of Intrasporangiaceae bacterium. GTDB lineage: Bacteria > Actinomycetota > Actinomycetes > Actinomycetales > Dermatophilaceae > Nostocoides. The sequence continues at coordinate 29,549 of JAJPIW010000034.1, forward strand.
GCCTGCTCGTCGAGCAGGTCATGCAGGCTCGTCCTCATCGTGCTTGATTCCCTCCTCGACGTGCGCCTCACCAGGCGACGTTGGTCAGTTCGCTGTAGAGGTAGTCCACCTGGTCGGCTCGGACGTGGTCGCTCTTGAACATCTTGGGCCGGGGATGAGGCACCATGGCGGCTCCTCGTGGCCGCCTCCCGACCACCCTCAGCTCGGCCAGAGTGACGGGAACCCGGTGCCGCAGCAAGAGGTGTCTGCTGACCTGACGCTGGGCCCGGTGGAACAGGTCCGGGTTGCTCACGTAGAGGATCGACCCGAACAAGGGCATTCGCTTGCGCCTGTCCCGTCGGAAGATCAGGTAGCAGCTCTGACCTCCGTCGGTCACGAGGACATGATGTGCGGCCGCCGCGTGGGCGTGGTCGCGGAAGATCTCCAGGTCGCGACCGCTCAGCTGCCGGCCGATGGTTGCCAGGTCGGAGGTGACCTGGACCCGGCCGCTCACGGGCCAGGGCAGGTTGGGGACCGCCGCGGTGGCGGTGTCGAGCTCGGCGAACCGCAGTCGTTTGTTGAGCGGGACCACGTTGCCGCTCGGGGACAGGTCGGTGAAGGTGTAGCCAGGCTGCCGCAGGATCGCGCGGACCAGTTTCAGCCCCTGCGACCGGTGCTCCTCAAGGACGCACCAGGCGGCGAGGTTGCAGAACCGCTCCTGCCGCCCGTCGATCTCCCGTTGCGAGTAGATGGCGAGGTATGCGCCCACGACGTCGTCGTCGTCGGTCAGCATGAAGCCGTGGTTCGGCGCCTCGACCCAGCCCGGCCCCATCGCCCTGCGCCAGGCCTCCGGGGTCACCCGGCTGTTGAGGTTTGCAGAGAGGAAGGCGGCGACGCGCCCGACATCGGAAGAGGTGATCGGGCCGAGAGTGATCGGTCGATCAGCTGGCATGCGGCAACGGTACTTCATGGCGTCCGACCACCCCCGGGGATTGCCGAACCTGCGCGGTGCCCGGGCATGCTGACTACGGTGGACCCTGCGAGCCGGCAGCGGATCGCTCATGCACTCGCGAGGCATCCGACCTCGACGTCCCAGATCACCTGTGGAGGAGGGGCGACGTGACGAGCATCGTCATCGCCGCACACAACGAGGCCACCGTCATCGGCCGATGCCTCGACGCTCTGCTGGCCGACGCCGCGCCGGGGGAGCTGGACATCACCGTCGTGCCCAATGGCTGCACCGACGCGACGGCGGCGGTGGCCTCGGCCCGGGGTGTCCGAGTGGTGGAGGTCGCCGAGGCGAGCAAGGCGGCCGCGCTCAACGCAGGCGACCTGGCCGCCGTTGGCTTCCCGCGCATCTACCTGGACGCGGACATCGTCGTCGGGACGGCCGGCATCCGCTCGGTCAGCCGTGCCGTGTCGGGTCAGGGGATCGTGCCCGGGGGTACCGCGACCGCACCGAAGGTGCTTGCGGCCGTGCCGGCGCGGCGGCTCGAGCTGGCCGATCGACCCTGGCCGGTGCGCGCCTACTTCGCCGTCAACACCCAGCTGCCGGCCTTTCGTGAAGGGCTGTTCGGTCGCGGGATGGTGGCCCTGTCCGAGGCTGGTCGGGCCCGCTTCGACACCTTCCCCATGATGGTTGCCGATGACCTGTTCCTCGACTCGCTGTTCGACGTCGACGAGAAGGTGTGCGTAGCGGACGTGGTGACCACGGTCGAGGCACCCCGCCGGACCAAGGACCTGGTCAACCGCCTCGTCCGGGTGCGACGGGGCAACGCAGCCATGCGGACCGCCGGGGGTCGCGGTGCGCTGGGCATCGCGGTCCGGCCGGCCGACCGGACCGCCTGGCTGCGGGAGGTCGTCCGGCCGAACCCACGACTGGCGCCCGCCGGTTTGGTGTATGCCGCGATCACCCTGGCCGCGGCCGTGCTGGCCAAGCGCTCTGCCCAGAGCGACACGACGTGGCAGCGGGATGAGTCCACGAGATCGCCGACCAACGCCGACGGGGACAATGGCCACATGGACGGGCGGCAGACATGACAGTCAACATCTGTTTCCACGGCATCGGGACGCCCGAGCGGGCGCTGGAGCCGGGCGAGGACGCGTACTGGATCAGCCCGTACCTGTATGAGCAGGTGCTGGACGAGGTCGCCGGCCGTGCCGACGTGCGGCTCAGCTTCGACGACGGCAACCGGTCCGACGTGGACATCGCCCTGCAGGGACTGCTCGACCGTGGGCTGACTGCCACCTTCTTCCCCCTCGCCGGCCGGCTGGAGACGGGCGGCAGCCTGGACCCGGCGGACCTGCGTGCCCTGCGCGCGGCGGGGATGAACGTGGGCAGCCATGGCATGGACCACCGGCCGTGGCGCGGACTGACGCCGTCTGAGCGTCGACGTGAGCTCGTGGAGGCCCGTGAACAGCTCTCTGAGGCGGCCGGTGCGCCGATCGAGGAGGTCGCCCTGCCGCTCGGCCGCTACGACCGCGACGTCCTCGGGGCCCTTCGCGCAACCGGCTACCGCCGGGTGCACTCCAGCGACCGACGCCCGGCCCGGCCGGCCGCATGGCTCCAGCCCCGCTACAGCGTGCGCCGGGGCGACACCCTGGAGTCGGTGCGGCGCGACATCCTGACACCGCCTGCCCCGTTGCGCCGCCTGCGGTCCGAAGCAGTCGGTGTCGTCAAGCGCCTCCGTTAGAGCCGGCCCGCGAAACCGAGTGCGGTCCCGGCCGCTCGCGCATCCGCGTCGGGTTGGTCAGCGCGCGCAAGGTAGGTCTGCTGCCGGGGTCGCCGATCGCAACCCGCGAGGACTCGCGCAGCACGATGGCACTCCAGAACAAGGCACCACGCACCCGCCCGTTCCGGCGCCGGAACAGGCGGACCCGGTTGAGTGCCATGAGCGCTCGCAGGCCCGGCGACGCCCCAGAGCCGCCCTCGAGGTGGGTGGCGACCGCAGTCGGCACGAAGCGGGTGGCGAAACCGAGATCACGGGCGCGCAGGTCGAACTCGGTCTCCTCCGAGTAGAGGAAGAAGGACTCGTCCCACGGTCCGCACGCCGCCCAACAGGCTGCACTGATCAGCTGTGTCGAGCCCTCGGCCCAGTCGGTGTCCGTCGGCATCTCGTATGCCGCGTGGTCGGTCACCACCTCGCCCAGGGAGGGGTAGCGCCCGACCCGGCTTGCGCCGACGAGGGCATCCGCGTAGGCGCGGGTCACCGTCGGTTCGCGCCGCATCGACAGGATCAACTGCCCGTCGGCATCGAGCAGTCGTGGCACGGCGATGCCGACACCGGGTTCGGCCAGGACCGTCAGAAGCTCGGTGACGCACCCAGGCTCGAGTCGGACGTCCGGGTTGAGGACGAGGACTGCGTCGTGGGTCGGCGCCGCCGCCACACCGGCGTTGATCCCGGCGGAGTAGCCCGCGTTGCGGCCGGTTTCTACCACGACAGCTGCGGGCAGTAGGACGCGCACCACGTCTGGGCTGCCGTCGGTCGAGCTGTTGTCGACCGCCACCAGCAGCCAGTCGGTCCCGTCGAGCCCGTCGGCGAGCGAGGCGACCAGACCCGGGATGAGGTCGGCACTGTTGAACATGACGACGACCACCACCACCGTGAGCAGGTGAGCGGCCGACTCAGCTCCGTCGGACGGTGAATCTTGGGGGCGCCCGTGTCCAGCCCTGTCCCCTGCGTCGGGCTCAGCCGGACTCATACCTCAGCCTCGACCCAGTCCCTGCGGGTGCGCAACGCCACCGGTATGCCGTTCAGCCGCGCGTCCGACCGTGCCAGTCGCAATGAGGCGCCGGCCATGCCGACGAGCAGGAAGAAGACGCCGGCCGACTGGGGAAAGGCGAAGGTGTCGAAGAAGGCCAGGCCGGCGGCGCCAGCCACGACGGAGGCGACCAGGGCCCTGGCGATGTCCCGGTCGAAGCTGTCGGCCTCGTCGGCGACCGACGCCCGTAGTCGGGCGGCCCGCTGCGCGGACATCGCGCCTATGACTATGACCGTCAAGAGGCCGAGCAGACCAACCGCCCCGCCCTCGATGAGCAACCCGAGATAGCCGTTGTCGAGGATCCAGTACTTGGGCAGAAAGGTCCCGAATCCGCGGCCGAGAATCGGACTCCGCTCGATGAACATGCCGGCGACGTCGTAGCTGCCGGTCCTGGAGGCGACGCTGGAGTCGTTCGAGATGCCGGTGAACAGGTTGGTGATGGTGCCGAGAACCCCGGGGACGGTGAGGAAGACGATCGCGCCGACGACGGCGATGAAACCCAGGGCCCGTAGCTTGGCCATGAGCGGCCACGAGGCGATGGTGACGATCACCGCTGCCGCTGCACAGATCATGGCCGACCGCGAGATGGCCAACAGTGTGGAGATGGCGATGGCGAGCAGGAAGATGCGGTAGAGCCAGCGACGGCGGGGTGCGCTCCGGGCGAAGGTGATGGCCAGGGGGAGTGCCGTCGTCAGGACCATGCCGTACTCGATGGGGTGGGTCGAGGTGCCACTCGGCCGGACCAGCCCGCTGCGCCCGGCCAGCGCCCAGCCGGCCGCGCCGGCCCGAAGACCGGGGATGGAGATCCGGTCGATCCACAGCTGCTTGGTGACCGTCTGGAAGATGCCGAGCAGGGCGACGATTCCGACCATCATCACCAGCCTGCTGGCGAGCCGCCGATGCCGGTAGACGTTGCGGATCCCGTCATTGGCCACCAGGACGATGCCGGTCATGCCAACGAGCCGAAGGAGCCCGCTGTCAGCGGGACTGATCTCGTCCGCCGGGATCGGCTGAGCCATCGCGTGGGCATAGACGATGATCATGACGAGCAGCCAGCCGACCATGGCCGCGCGGACCGGCTGACGGCCGGTGAAGACTTCGTGCTCGCGCTGGATCTGGAACCACAGCCACAGCGTGAAGGACATCATGGCCAGGATCGTGGAGGGCGAGCCGGCCGTCCCCAGCGGCGCGACCACCATGGGGGAGGGCACCGAGAGCAGGAGAACGACATAGATCGACAGGAGCGTCACGCCGTCGGCGCCGCGTACCCGGGAGGTCACCACGACGGCCGAGACCTCAGCTACCCACGGTCGTGGTCTGGCGATCGCTTTCGTCCTGGTCGACGGAGGTGCGACGCCCTCGCCGTTGCCTGGCGGGGGCGGGCTTCGTGTCCACGGGGTCGTCGACGGGTACGACCGGTTGCACCTGCGCACGCTGACGCGACCGTTCCTTGCGGGCCTCCAGGAGCCCATCGAGCAGCGCCAGGAGGAGCAAGGTGACGAGTAGTACGAGCGCGCCCACCACAATGCCACTGCGGATCTGGCTGCTGCGGACAACCTGGGGCTTGGTGTCCACCGTGAGGACTCGCGACGTGATGTACCCGGAGGCCGGCAAGCCGAGCCCGGACTGCATGGAGTTGAGCACGCCGGGCACCGTGTTGACGGCGTCGGCCAGGCCTTTGACGGAGTCGGTGGAGGAGTGCGAGGTGACGTCGATGACGATGATCGGTCCGCTCGTCGTGAAGTCCGGGTTGACCGTGTACTCCGCGTTGGGCTGGCGCTTGGTGAAAGCGTCGCTGATCGTCTTGGACTTCATGGTCCGAAGGACGATGTCGCGTGCCTGGCTCAGGCCGCCGAGGAGGAGGTAGGGGTTGCCCTGGGTCTCGACCGTCGTCCCGTTCTGGATGGTCGTCGCAGGCGGAAACATGAGGACCGTTCCTTCCGCCTTGTAGGTCGGTCCGATCTGGCCGACGATGAAAACGGTGAGCGCGACCGCGAGAACGCCGCCTCCGACGGTCAGGTACCAGCGTCGCAGGAGGGCAGTCCAGAATGCGTTCAACTCCATGGACCCTGACTTTCCCCTTCACTGCGAACGTCCCTCAGCCATGCCCATGGGACACGATAGATCATCGCACAGGCCCGCTGGGAAGTTCCTGGCAAGCCCCGAACCCACAGGTGGTCGTGACACCATTGACCCCTGCCGGGGACTGTCACGCACGGGACGAGAAGGACTCATGACATCACGGGATCTGCTGGCGCTGGTGCTGCGCCGCTGGTATCTCATGGCTCTGGGCGCCCTGATCTCCCTAGGTGTTCTCTACGAGGCGACCCACGAACCACCAGTGTTCTTCACGCAGTACAGCGTCGTCCTGCTCCCACCGCGCAGCACGACCTTCCCGAACAACCTGGAGGATCCGCACTACGGGATGACTCCCATGGCGGGCGTCATCGTCAGCGACTACAACGCGGGCCACCGCCTCACTCTGCTCGGCTCGCCGGACACCACGCTCTACGGCGAAGGGGTTCGCGACGGCAGCCGGGTCCGGCTGCCCAACGACGGCAGCCAATGGCAGCCGATCTATGACCTGCCGAACATTGATGTGCAAGTGGTGGGACCAAGTCCCGAGGAGGTGACCGCCAAGGCGCGGCAGATCGGCGATGAGCTTGAGGCCCTGCTCAAGAGGCGGCAGGACCAGCTCGGCATACGGGACACCATGCGGATGACCGCCCTCATCTCCTCCCCCGACCCGATCATCGCCCAAGTGGGCGGGGCCCGCAGTCGGACCGCCCTCGGCGTCGTGCTCGCCGGCGCGACGTTGACGACCATCGGAGTCGTCCGGTTCGACCGGTGGTGGGCCCGGCGACGCACTCGCCGACGGACCGATCCCGGTCCCGGGGCGCTGGCAGCCAGCGAACGGGAGCCCGTCCTCGTCGATTGACAGGCACAAGGGTGGCCAACCGTGCCATCCTGCTCGGGTGCAGGGGACCGACCACTTCATCTTGACGCGCTTCAACCTGCCGACTCCCGGCCTGGAGAGCCGTATTCGAGCGCGCGACGGGTGGCTGCGCGAACGCGTCGAGCTGTTCCTACACTACTGCGCGCCGTCCGTGGAACGTCAGGGAGATCCCGACCTGCGGTGGCTGGTGTACTTCGACCCGGAGAGCCCCCGGTGGCTCATGGATCGGCTCGCCCCGCTCGTCGACCGCGGGCTGTTCACCCCGGTCTACCGCACGACCGTGTCGACCGAGGACCTGGTGTCGGATCTGCGCGGGGCCGTGCCGCACCCGTCGCCCGTCCTGCTCACGACCAACCTGGACAACGACGACGCACTGTCGGTCGATGCCTGTCGTCGGCTTGCTGCAGTGGACAGCGCGGACCCCAAGGCCGTGATCTATCTCAAGAACGGTCTCATCAAGAGCCCGGACGGTCTGTACCTGCGCACGGACCGGCGCAACGCCTTTGTGTCGGTGCGCGAGACCTGGGATGCCCCGGTGACGTCCTGGTCGGAGTACCACAACGAGTTTCCTCGCGTCATGCCTGCCATCGAGGTCGGCGGAGGCCCGGCCTGGCTGCAGGTCGTTCACGGGTCGAACGTGAGCAACCGCGTACGCGGGCGCCTCGTCTCGCCACGGCGATACCGCGAGCTGTTCGGTGACCAGCTCGACGATGTCGCCGAGCCGGCCGGCAGCGACGTGGTGCGCGATCTGCTCGTTCGGGTTCCGGCGCGCTCCCTGCGCGACGCCGGCCGGTCTGCCGTGCGTCGCTCAGCCCTCGGGCTGCTCGGCAAGGATCGGTACGGCCAGGTCAAGCTGAGGCTGGCCTCGTTGCGGCGTTCGAGCTGAGTGGTGCGGCCCGCCGACGTGCCGTCGGGTGGTGAGGATCTGACGCCGGTCGGCGAGGGGGCGTGCGACCATGTGCGGGTGTCTGCCGAGACCCACGTCCTCATCATCGTCCAGAACCTGCCGGTCCCCTTGGACCGCCGGGTCTGGCTCGAGTGCCAGGCCCTGACCGCGCACGGCTACCGGGTCAGCGTCATCTGCCCCAAGGGCCCGGGGGACCCGGCCCGCCAGACCATCGACGGCGTCGAGATCTACAAGTACCGGCCGGCACCGGAGGCCGAGGGCGCGCTCGGCTACCTCGCCGAGTTCGTGTACTCCTGGGCGCGCACGGCATACCTCTCGCTCGTGGTCTGGCGCCACCGCCCGTTCGCCATCATCCAGGCCTGCAACCCACCGGACACGTACTGGGCACTGGCCCGGCTGTGGAAGGTGCGCGGGGTCCGCTTCATCTTCGACCACCACGACCTCAACCCCGAGCTGTTCCGGTCCCGCTTCGGTGAGCCCGAGGGGGCAGCCCGCCGGCTCCAGTACCGAGGGTTGCTGTGGCTAGAGCGAATGACCTTCCGGACCGCAGACCGGGTCATCTCGACCAACGACTCCTACAAGTCGGTGGCCCTCACTCGGGGCGGGGTCGCCGACCACGACGTGACGGTGGTCCGCAGCTGCCCCGACACCCGCGCCATGCGGCCGGTCTACTCTGATCTGGCGGCGCACAAGCCGGCCCGCTTCGCCCTGGCCTACCTCGGCATCATGGGCCCGCAGGACCGGGTCGACGTCGTCCTGGACGTCATGGACGAGCTGGTTCACCGTCGTGGCCGGCAGGATGTCCACGCCTGGGTTCTCGGGTTCGGGGACTGCTACGACGACTTGGTCAGGCGCGCCGCCGAGCTGGACCTGGAGTCGGTGGTCACCTTCACCGGGCGGGCCGACAAGGCGATGATCGCCGACTACCTGAGCGCCGCTGACGTGGGCCTGTGCCCCGATCCCAAAACGCCGCTCAACGACGTCTCGACCATGAACAAGACGATGGAGTACATGGCGTACTGCTTGCCCTCGGTGGCCTTCGATCTCGTGGAGACGCGGGTGTCCGGCGGCGATGCCGTCCTGTACGTGGAGCCTGGGGACGCGGGCGGGTTCGCGGACGCGGTGGAGCGGCTGCTCGACGACGACGCGCTCCGGCTGCAGATGGGGCTGGAAGCACGTCGCCGGGTGGCCTCCCAGCACGACTGGCAGGCCCAGGCGACTCGTTACCTCGCGGTCTACGACGAGTTGAGCGGGACTGTTCCGACGCTTCCCGCGGCCGAGGGTGTGGGAGCCCTCGGCCCGGGGATGGACCCGAACGGTCGGAGGTACGTCGACCTCACCGATGATGCCGAGCTCAACCGGTTCGTCGTCGAGCGGACCACGGCTAGCTAGTTGGGAGGCCCGTATGCCGGCCCGGGGGACACCGATGCCGGCCGGGCGCGTGGCCGGCCGGCATCAATGGTCACTCCTCGGGGCGAGCGATGGTCGTGCCGTCGTTGTAGCGGTTACCGCTCCAGACATCGCCGTTGGGCTGGCCTACCCCGTTCAGACTGTTGCTCGGCCCGAAGACTCCGCACTTGCCTGAACCGCCTCGCGCGAACACGTTCTCAGTGACGGATATGTTCTTCGTGTCGGGGTACGGCTTGCCCGGGTAGTAACCGGGATTCAGGCAGTACCCGGCCTGACGGTTGATGCCTGCTGACGACACGTCAAACGTGGAAGCAAGATAGTTCCGGTTGATGGTGAGGTTCTGGATGGGGCCGTAGTCGCCGTAGAAGCCGATGACGGCCGAGCAGCCGGCGTCACCTCCGGGACTGGACGTCACCGACCAGTCACCGCAGGACGCGTAGTTGTGCTCGATCCGGAAGTTGTTCGTGCCGTTTCCCCCGAAGGCGTTGTAGTGGTACACGCCGCCCAGGTTCATCCCGTGGACCCAGTTGTCCTTGGCCTCACAGTTGGTATCGCACTTGATGACGCCCTCGCCGCCGTGGGAGTTCACGCGGTAGGCGAACACGTTGCTGCGGCCGAGGTTCTCCCACCAGGGCAGGTCCGGGGGGGCGATCTCGGTGTCCTGGACGAGGGTCGGGCCATAGTTCGACTGCTCGGCGAAGATGACGCCCTTGACCAGGGAGTTCTTGATCGTCACGCACGGAGTGGCACTGGAGGTAGTCCCGTTGCCGGCCTGGATGAGAATCGTCTGGTTGACGATCTTGGAGTCGATGACCACGCCGCACGACGTGATGGTTGTCGGTCCGGTGTAGGTCGTGAGCGTTACCGGCTTGCGGGTGTCGCCCGGGAGGCCATGGGGGTACCCGGTGTTCTGCGGTCCCGGCCAGCAGCCGCCCCACGGATCCGGGCCACCGGGGGTGTTCGCAGCACCCACGCAGTTCGCTGCAGCGACAACCGGGGGTGTCGTCGAGCTGGAGGAGGTCGTCGAGGTCGGCGGCTTCGTCGACGTGGACGAGGTTGGGGGCTTGGTGGACGTCGTCGTGGTCGGCGGCCTCGTTGAGGTGGTGGTCGTCGGAGGGTTCGTCGAGGTGGACGAGGTGGACGAGGTGGTACTGGTGGGCGGACGCGTACTGGTCGTGCTCGATGTCGCGCCGTTGACGGACAGGACCACGTCGACGTAGTAGTTCGAGGCCCGCCACTGGTTGACCGGGTAGCCGGTGCCATACGTGTAGAGACCCGCGGTAGCGGTGAGCGGCCCTGACTTGTGGTTGGCGCCACCGGCGAAGTAGTTCTGGTCGTCGGAGTAGTGGCCGCTGCCCGTGTAGGAGACCACGTAGGTAGCGCTCGCTTGGACATTGACCGGGGTAGCGAGCTTGGCCTGCTGCCAACCTGACTGGCTCTCACCCGTAAAGGTGACTGTCGCCAGACGACGCCCGCTGGCGTCCCAGAGCGAACCCGTGTGAGTGCCGGTGTTGGTGGCGGACTTGTAGAAGCGGATGGCAGTCACCTGGCCCGCCTGGCTCGTGGTGAACCGGGTTCCCAGTTCGACCGCAGCCTGCTCGGGGTCGGCCGGTGTCTGGGGGACGACGGTCCCGGCCCACAAGGAGTACGTGGATGGCGCGGCGCTGGAGAGCAGAGAACCGCCTAGACCCAGCGCGGCGGCTACGGTGGCAACGAGGGCCAGCAACAGCGTCTTGCGGGCACCGTTTCGGCGGAGAAATGGAAGTCGTAGAACCTTTGGGCTCGGAGACATGGGGACCGGCTCCTAACAGTCAGACCGGGGCGTGGTCTGGTGGATATAGCCGCCTTGGCAGGGGGAAGACGACGGCTATGTCGAGGTCACATTGCCATAACTTTCACGGATTCACGAGTCGCAGCTAGTCCCTTTGGGCTACTTCGCGTAGTCACCAAGGGTGACTCCACCTAGTCACCCAAACGCGACAGAGCTCCGATCTCGAAGCCCCAGTGTCGCACGTGACTTGGTGTTTCCGCAGGTCAGTGTCCAGTTTGTGTGGTAGGCGTGCGTGCCGCTCGACCCGCCGCCAGTCTTGGAGCCCTCGGAGAGAGGTGACTTCTTGACAGGAGGAGAAAAGTTTCAGGCGGAGCCGCTTCCGAGGCGTTCCGAGGTGGTGCGTGCGGCGCTCAGGCGGGGCGAAAGGCAGGACGGCGGCACCGAGCGGTGGCCGTAATGTCTGGACCAAGGCGAGCGATCACGGCCGGACCAGTGGCGGCCGTATCGATGCCACCACGCCCTTGTGGTCAGCGCCTGGCGTGGCGATCGTGGTTGCGGTCACGACAACGAGATGCTGGCCGACGAGGACGTGGTCGATGGGCGACAGGGCGGGCACGGTGAACGGGCCCAAGCGCTGCGACCCGGCGGCCGGCCAGGTCGGCTGGTAGCCACCGTTGACCTCCTCCACGGCATCCCTCAGGCCGGTGCCGAGCAGGCGACGGAGGGGGAGGTTGTCCGGGGTCGCGTTGAGGTCTCCGGCCACGACGAGCGGGACCTGTCGTTGGGTGGATACCGCCCGGTCGGCGACGAACTTCGTCACCGAGGCCAAGGCGCCCTGCCACCCATTCCCCTCATAGGGGGGAGGGGGGTGGAATGCAAGCAGGTCGACGGTGCCGAGGTGTTCGGTCTGCAGCTGGACCAGCCGAGCATTCGTGCTCCCGCCCACAGTGGTGGCCGATGTGATCGGGTCCTTCGACAGCACTGCCACGCCACTGCGGTCCTCGCCGTCGATGCCCACCTCGTGTGGATAGGCGCGCATCAGGGACGAGTGCAGGACGGCGGTGCGCTGGCTGGAGCTCAGGTCGCTGAGCACGACGATGTCGGCCCCGGTCGAGGCGGCGACGCCGGCCAGGTCCGAGGGCCGCCCGTACTCAAGATTCTGGGCGAGTACCACCAACGGCCTGCCCGGCTCCGCCGACGGAACCGGGCCGAGGTACCACGGGGCCAGCCAGCCGACCTGGAAGGCGAGGAGCACCGCCGCCGCAGTGGTGATCAGTGCTGCCGCGACCCGCCGTCGCCCGCGAGGGCCTCGCACCACGAGCCAGAGGGCAATGACGGTCGTGACGAGACCCACCGGGACCCCGACGGGCGTCGCGGTGGCCAGCTCGGTGAGCCGGTAGTCGGGCGAGTCGACCCCTCGCGGGAGGGTGACCGCCAAGGTCGCGGTCAGGCCGGCCAGGGCAAGGGCCAGCAGGGGGCCGGCACTCCGCGGCATCCTCCGACCGGCACGGTCACCACGGTCGGACGGGGGCACGACGCTCACCTTCGTTCGGGCGCGGTCGCGCGATGGGCCGGTGCCGAGGACTCTATCCGGGTCGCTCGGGCCGCCCCGCTCGAGGCGGCCCTGTGATGATGTGGGCATGATCATCGCCCACGACCCCGGGCCGGGGCCCGAGGAGCTCCCGCGTGAACGGTGGGAGGCGGCGGTCACCGGGCTCGTGTCGATGCTTACGGCCGGAGGCCGGTCGGACCCGACCGCCGACGACGATGACCTTGCGGTCGCCGCTGAGCTGCACGGGGTCGAGGGGCGGATCCGTGCGTTGGTCGGCCCGGGCAACCGTCGTCTCGACCTGGCGGTCCATGCTGCGCTCGGGCGTCACCAGCGAGCCCTCAGCGACCTCGAGGTCGTGGCGGACGCCCTCGACGCGGCCGGGGTGCCCTTCCTCGTCGTGAAAGGTCCGGCCCTCGTCGCGACCCTGTATGCCGAGCCTTCGCTGCGCTCCTACGTCGACCTCGATGTGTGCGTGCGTCCGATCGACCTTGGCCGAGCAGTCCACGCACTTGAGGCGGCCGGCTGCCCGCTCGTGGATGCGAACTGGCCGCTGTTGTCCCGCGTTCGCGTGCACGAGCTGCGGGTCGGGGGACCGTCGGGCGGCGGGATCGACCTGCACTGGGCGCTGGGCTACGGTCCGACCGACCAGGACACCTCACCGCCGATGCAGACTCTGCTGGACCGCTCGACCGTCATCGAGATCGGTGGACGTGAGGTCCGGACGCTCGGACCAGCAGACACCGTCGCTCACCTCATCGTCCACGCCGCCACGTCGGGCGGTCACCGGCTGATCTGGGTAGGAGACATCGCGGCTGCTCTGGACCGGCTGACGGAGCCGGGTGGTGCAGGGTCCCTGCTCGATGTGGTCGACGAGTGGCAGGCCCGACCCGCCGCGGCGGTGATGCTCGCGCGTGTCCGCCGGACCACCGGACGGCCCCTGGCCCCTGACGTCGCCCGACTCCTGCGCCCCGGTGTCTGGACCGGCCTGGTCGCTGTCGTGGACCGGTGGTCACCCCCGGAGCTGGCCGGTACCGGCGGCAGCTCCTCACGACTGCTTGCCCGCTCCGCCCGGCCCACGACCGGGCGCAGCCTGGCCGCCGCAGCCGCCAAGACGTGGGCCTGGTGGCGCGGGAGGGGCCAAGAGCCGCTCACCCGGGCTGAGCTGCTGGACCCCACGAGTCCGGAGTCGGCGCTGCACCCCGTTGGTGGCGCGGCCGCAGCCGAGGCGTTCTTCGCGGAGGTCGCGGCGGGGCAAGGGCGTCCGGCGGGGTCCTTCTGAGGGCTGATGAACGTACCGTCGGCCGAGATCTCAGGGCCAAGAGTCCGGGCCGAGAGTCCGGGGGCGAGAGCTCCGGGTCAGCCCAGCAGCGAGCCGAGCAGCTCGGCCCCGTCCTTCGGAGTGGAGTAGCGCAGTCGTACCACCGACAGGGACCGGACCAGCTCGGCGAGCCGCGCCCATGCCTCCTCGGGTGTCCACGGGCCGCCGAGGCCGGTGTTGAGGCAGTTGGCCAGCAGGGCCGACAGGCCTTCACCGGTCGATCCCTCGGTCACGGATCCGGTGAAGGGTGCCGGCTCTCGTTGGGCCAGGACGAGGACGGTCGGGCGCACGAGCTGGTCCGTCGGAACGGTGCGCCCGAGCAGGCTCGGCGCCGTGGCGCGCTCCTCGTCGACCGGGCCGGAGAGGGGGGTCGGCAACCCTAGGAGGTCGCGGCTCCGCCGGGACAGGCCGAGCGGACGTGGGTACGGGTGGAGCACGTCGTCATGCGGGTCGACGCAGGCCGCCTCGTCCGAGACCAGCCGAAGGCCGTGCTGCATCGCGGCGGCGGCCAACGTGGTCTTGCCCGTGCCGGAGACACCGGGCGCGATGGCCGCTCCACCAGCGCCCGCAACCACGGCTGCGTGCACCGACAGACACCGCGATGCGCCGAGCAGTGCCCTGTCGACCGCTCCGAGCACGCTCGCGGCCGCCTCGTCCGGCGTTGCCGGCAAGAGCTCCCCGTCGATCAGGTGCACCCCGTCGGGCAGCTGCCGGATACGGACCACCGTGTCGGGGGCGCGCTCATGAGCGCCGCCTCCCGACTGCTCCGGGAGGAGTATGCCGTGGCCCACGTCCCGTACGAGATCGACGACATCGGCCAGGGAGCGGTCCAGGCCCACGAGGTTGACCCTGGCGCCGGCGCCCCGGAACCGTAGGGAGCTCACGCGGTCGGCACGATGACGCCCGCCTCGGCGAGCAGGTCCAGGGTGCGGCGCACGTCATCGGCGATGTCCTCCGGCGGTACGCCGTAGGCGCGGGCCAAGGTGTCGATCACCTCCACCACAGACGTCTGACCATCGGCCAGCGCCCACACGTCGCGAGCGGTGGAGTTGAGGGCCACGGCCCTGCCCGTCGCGCTGTCGAAGAGCGAGAGCTCATCGCCCAGCGCCATCTCACGGACCGTCTCCGACTGTCGACCCACCACCTCGGACATCGCTCGCAACCCCTCCTGGCCACAGCCTGACGCTCGGACAAACCTATCAACCGGACCCGCGGGGAGAAACACGCGACGGAGTTTGTTGTTTTCGACGCAATGCGCGGACAGATCCTTTACTATCTCTTTACCTTGAGGATGCAGATCCGAACGGGTCCGGCACCACGCCGGGGGAACCGGGGCAGTCAACACATTGTTCGCAGTTGGGGAGCACAGTCATGCCAGAGCAGCAGTCCACACCGCCGCATTCCAGGACCGACGGCCGGTCCACGCCCTCACTTGGCCGACGTACCGTCCTGAAGGGCGCCGGCCTCACCGCCGGAGCGCTGTGGGCGGTGCCGGTCGTCCAGGTCGTCACCATGGATAGCGCCTCGGCAGCCTCCGCGCCCCCGGCGCGGGTCCAGAGCACTGGCGGGTCGGTCACGACCCACAGCGGATCCACCGCTGCACTCGGGTCCCGACCGTCCACGCTCGCCTACACGGGCACCAACGGTGACGCCATGTTCGAAGCAGCAGGGGTCGGCATCGGTGCACTGGCCATCGGTGGCGCGGCGGTCGAGTGGGCCCGGCGCAAGCGAAGGACCCCCCAGCACGCCAAGCCGTAGGCACGACCCGGGCCGATGTCGACGGGTCGGGAGCGTCAGTGCGGCGAACTAGAGTTGACGCCGATGCCGCACCTCGCCCCGCTCGTTGACGCCTTCACCAACGACCCCCCTGTCGCCGCCGTGCTCGCCGAGCTCCGCTCGGTCGCGCCCGGCTCGGTCGACGTGTCCGTCGCCCCGGGCGCGCGCTCCTTGCTCACGGCGGCGCTCACGACGTCTGGGCCCGGTGGCAGCGACCGGTCCCTTCTCGTCGTCACGGCCACCAGCCGCGAGGCCGAGGACCTCGTCGCCGCCCTCGCCGACCTCCATCCGGTCGACCGGGTCGCACTGTTCCCGTCCTGGGAAACCCTTCCGCACGAACGCCTTTCGCCGCGCTCGGACACCGTCGGCAAGCGCCTCGCGGTGCTCCGCCGGCTGGCCCACCCCGATCCTGCCGACGCGGCATACGGGCCCCTCGACGTCGTGGTCGCCCCGGTGCGTGCCGTCCTCCAGCCCATCGCAAAGGGTCTGGGCGACCTGGTCCCCGTGTCGCTCCGACCCGGCGACGAGCGACCGTTGGAGGACGTCGTCGAGGCGCTCGCGGCCGCGGCATACACCCGCACCGACCTCGTCGAGCGTCGTGGCGAGTTCGCCGTCCGAGGCGGCATCCTCGACGTGTTCCCGCCGACCGATGACCATCCACTGCGCGTCGAGTTCTGGGGCGACACCGTCGAGGAGATCCGCTGGTTCAAGGTCGCCGACCAGCGCAGCTTGGAGGTGGCCGCGCATGGCCTGTGGGCGCCGCCCTGTCGTGAGCTGCTGCTCACCGACGAGGTCCGCCGGCGGGCACGCGCCCTCGAGACGCAGCTGCCCGGTGCCGCCGACCTCCTCGAGAAGCTCGCCGAGGGGATCGCCGCCGAGGGCATGGAGTCGCTCGCACCCGCCCTCGTCGACGGGATGGAGACCGTCCTGGACACTCTCGCTGAGGGCACGGCCGTCGTTCTCGTCGACCCCGAGCGGGTCCGCACCAGAGCCCATGACCTGGTGGCGACCAGCCAGGAGTTCCTCGAGGCCGGCTGGGCCAACGCGGCGGCTGGCAACGCCGTCCCGATCGACCTGCAGAACCTGCTGGGGACCTCGTCCTACTGGGGGCTGGCCGAGCTGCGCTCCCGGGCCACCGAGATCGGGCTCCCGTGGTGGGACCTCACACCCTTCGACGTCGACAGCGAGACGGCCGAGGATGTCCTCGTCACCGGGACTCTGCCCACGGAGGCCTACCGCGGTGACGTCGACGCGGTCGTGACCGATCTGCAGGGTTGGCTCCACGACGGCTGGCGGGTCGTCGTCGTCGCGGACGCGGCCGGCTCGGCCAAGCGCACCGTCGAGGTGCTGGGGGAGCACGATGTCGCGGCCCGTCTCGCCGGTGACGACATGGGTCCACAAACCCTCCAGACCGGAGTCGTCGTCGTCACCACGGGATCCCTCGGGCGCGGGTTCCTTTGTCCGGCAAGCAAGCTGGCCGTGGTCACCGAGACCGACCTCACCGGCACGCCCGGCCAGGGCGCGTCGACCAAGGACATGCGCAGGATGCCTTCGCGGCGGCGCAACCAGGTCGACCCGCTGCAGCTGCGCACCGGCGACTTCGTCGTCCACGAGCAGCACGGTGTCGGCAAGTTCGTCGAGATGGTCCAGCGAACCGTGGCCGGCGCGACCCGCGAGTACCTCGTCATCGAGTACGCCTCGTCCAAGCGCGGCCAGCCCGGTGACCGGCTCTACGTCCCGACCGACCAGCTGGACCAGGTCACCCGCTACGTCGGTGGCGAGCAGCCCACCCTCAACAAGATGGGCGGCTCGGACTGGCACAAGACGAAGACCAAGGCGCGCCGCTACGTCAAGCAGATCGCCGCGGAGCTGATCCGGCTCTACAGCGCGCGGATGGCAACGGCCGGGTTCGCGTTCAGCAAGGACACGCCCTGGCAGCGCGAGCTGGAGGACGCCTTCGCCTACGTCGAGACACCGGACCAGCTGTCGAGCATCGACGAGGTCAAGGCCGACATGGAGCGCCCGGTCCCGATGGACCGGCTGGTCTGTGGTGACGTCGGCTACGGCAAGACCGAGATCGCGGTCCGGGCCGCGTTCAAGGCGATCCAGGACGGCAAGCAGGCCGCCGTCCTCGTCCCGACGACCCTCCTGGTCCAGCAGCACATGCAGACCTTCACCGAGCGCTACGCCCAGTTCCCCGTCGTCGTCAAGGCGCTCTCCCGCTTCCAGTCCGACAAGGAGGCCAAGGCGGTCGTCGACGGCCTCGCCGACGGGTCGGTCGACCTCGTCATCGGCACCCATCGCCTGCTCGGCAGCGAGATCCGTTTCAAGGACCTCGGCCTGGTCGTCGTCGACGAGGAGCAGCGCTTCGGCGTCGAGCACAAGGAGCAGCTCAAGGCGATGCGGACCGCCGTCGACGTCCTCGCGATGTCCGCGACCCCGATCCCGAGGACCCTCGAGATGGCCGTGACCGGCATACGCGAGATGTCCACCCTGGCGACCCCACCGGAGGAGCGGCACCCCGTCCTCACCTATGTCGGTGCCTACGACGAGAAGCAGGTGACCGCGGCGATCCGGCGCGAGCTGCTCCGCGAGGGCCAGGTCTTCCTCGTCCACAACAAGGTGAGCTCGATCGAGAAGGCCGCCAGCCGGATCCGCGAGCTCGTCCCGGAGGCGCGGGTGGCGACGGCCCACGGACAGATGGGGGAGCACCGGCTCGAGCAGGTCGTCCTCGACTTCTGGGACCGCAAGTTCGACGTCCTGGTCTGCACCACGATCGTCGAGACCGGCCTGGACATCTCCAACGCCAACACCCTCATCGTCGAGCGCGCCGACGTCCTCGGTCTGTCCCAGCTGCACCAGCTGCGCGGCCGCGTCGGCCGGGGCAGGGAGCGCGCCTACTCCTACTTCCTGTACCCGCCCGAGAAGCCGATGACCGAGACCGCCCACGACCGGCTGCAGACCATTGCGAGCCACACCGACCTCGGCTCAGGCATCCAGGTGGCCATGAAGGACCTGGAGATCCGCGGTGCCGGCAACCTCCTGGGCGGCGAGCAGTCGGGGCACATCGCCGGGGTCGGGTTCGACCTCTACGTCCGGCTCGTCGGCGAGGCCGTCGCGAGCTTCCGGGGTGAGGGTGACACCGAGCCGGTCGAGATCCGGATCGACCTGCCCGTCGACGCGCACCTGCCGCACGACTACGTCCCGGGGGAGCGGCTACGGCTGGAGGCCTACAAGAAGCTCGCGAGCGTCACCGACGAGGCCGCGCTCGCCGACATCGAGGCCGAGCTCGTCGACCGCTACGGCGCCATGCCCGAACCGGTCAGGAACCTCATCGAGGTTGCCCGGCTGCGGACCGTGGCGCGCGCCGCGGGTGTCGCCGACATCTCGGTCCAGGGCAACCACGTCCGGTTCGGCCCGGTCGAGCTGCGCGAGTCCCAGCACCTCCGGCTGCAACGGCTCTACCCGAGGTCGCTCGTCAAGGAACAAGTCCGTACGATCTTGGTACCGAAGCCGATGACTGCTCGTGTGGGTGGTCGGCCGCTGCGTGACACCGCCGTCGTGGGGTGGGCCGGGGACCTCCTCCGGGCCGTTCTTCTCGACGACATCGCCATGGCAGCGACCACGGCGAACAGCAGCTCTGCACGCTAACCAGATGAAGGGACCTCTCGTGACCGGACGGGTTCGCGGCACGATCGCCGCTGTCGCCCTCGGCGGCGTTCTCGCGCTGACCGGGTGTGGCACCAACGACACTGCCGCCATCGTCGACGGCACCCGGATCTCCGAGGCCGACGCCGCGACCGCTGCGCAGCAGATCAACAAGCAGTTCAAGCCCGACACGCCGCTCACGACCACCGACGCCCTCGGCCTGCTCGTCATCGCCCCGACGATCATCACGGCCGCCGAGGCGATCGGCCACCCGCAGTCCGCCGAGTCGGCGCGCAGCCGCATGGTCAACGTCGAGAACCCCTCCGACGCGACCGTCGAGCTGGTCCGGGCCAACACCGCGCTCCAGTCGTTCGACCAGTCCAACACCGCGGGCCTGCTCACCAGGATCCGGGCGCTCAACGTGACGCTCAACCCGCGCTTCGGCACGTTCAACCCGGCCAAGCCCGGCATCGTCGCGGCGAACGCCCCCTGGATCACCGCGTCCGGCTCGTGACCGCGGCGCGCGGGCGGCTCACGCTGCTCGTGACGTCACCTCGGGTGGCTCCCGGACTGCTGACCCGCGACGCCTGGGCCGCGCTGGAGTCCGCCGTCGTCGTCCACGCGGTCGCGTCCGACGAGCCGCTCGTCGTCGCGGTGACCGAGAGCGGCATACCCGTCTCCCCGTTGGACCCCGACACCCCCATCCCGTATGCCGCCCGCCTCCTCGTCGCGGCGGCTGCCCGATCCGAGGTGGTCTGGTTGGGTTCGGCCGACGGCGACCCCGGCCTCACCGACGCGATCGCGAGCGAGGTGTCCCGTCTGCCGGAACCGCCCGAGGTCGAGGTCGTCGTCGGGTCGTGGGACGTGCCCGGCGCGCGGCTGCTCGACGTGGTCGCCGTCATGGACCGACTCCGGTCCCGGGACGGGTGCCCGTGGGACGCCGAGCAGACCCACGAGTCACTGCTCCCCTACCTGCACGAGGAGGCGGGTGAGTTCGACGAGGCCGTGCACTCCGGTGACCGCCGGCACATGGCCGAGGAGCTCGGCGACGTCCTGCTCCAGGTGGCCTTCCACGCCCGGGTCGCCCAGGAGCACCCGACCCAGCCGTTCGACATCGACGACGTGGCCGGGCAGCTGGTCGACAAGCTGGTCCGTCGTCATCCGCACGTCTTCGCCGACGGCGATGCCACGACCCCGCAGGAGGTCGAGGAGCAGTGGGCGCGGATCAAGGCCGAGGAGAAGGCGGCCCGGTCCGGCGGGTCCGTGCCGACGCCTCACCCATGAGCGTGGTCGTCGTCGGCGGTGCCCTCATGGACCTGCTCGCCCACAGCCGCCAACCGCTCGTGCCGCGGACGAGCAACCCGGCCCGTCTGCACACGACCCCTGGTGGCGTGGGCCGCAACATCGCCGAGAACCTCGCCCGGCTCGGGACGCCCGTCGCGCTCGTCGCCGTCGTCGGGCCGGACGCCTTCGGGGACCGGATCCTCGTGGAGTCCGAGGCGGCCGGCGTCGACGTCCGTGAGGTGGTCACGACGCCGGAGCCGACCGGTACCTACCTGGCGGTCCTCGAGCCCGACGGCGAGATGTCCGTCGCTCTCTCCGACCTCGCCGCGACCGAGGGGCTCACCCCGGACCGGCTCCGGGCCGCCGAGCCCGCCATCGCGGCCGCCGACCTGCTCGTCATCGACGGCAACATTCCGGCGCCCGCGGTGGGCTGGCTGCTCGACGTCGCCGCGGCACACGGCATACGGGTCGTCATCGACCCCGTCTCGGTCGCCAAGGCGACCCGGCTCGCCGACGCCCTCGCGCCGGAACGGCCGGTCTTCGCCATCACCCCGAACGCCGACGAGCTCACCGCCCTCGGAGGCACCGCCGAGCTGTTCGCCCGCGGGGTGGAGGCGGTCTGGGTCCGACGGGGCCCGGCTGGGTCGACCCTGTATGCCGCCCGCTCGCCGGCCGTCGAGCTCCCGGCGCCGCCCACCGGGGTCGTCGACGTGACCGGTGCCGGGGATGCCGCCACCGCGGGCTTCGTCCACGCCCTTCTCGCCGGGTCCGACCTTGTCGCGGCGGCACGGTTCGGCCAGGGAGCGGCAGCCCTCACCTGTGCCAGTCCCGCGACGGTCCGGTCCGACCTCACCGCGCACCTCGTCCGCGAACACCTCGACCGCTGGGAGTCCACATCATGACGATCCACCCCGCCCTGCACGTCCTGCCGGAGGTCCGCGAGGCGCTCGAGGCCGGCCGGCCCGTCGTGGCGCTGGAGTCGACGATCATCAGCCATGGCATGCCCTACCCCCAGAACGTCGCGATGGCCACCGAGGTCGAGCAGATCGTCCGTGACGGCGGGGCGGTCCCGGCGACCATCGCCGTCCTCGGCGGCGCGCCGCACATCGGTCTCGGGCGGCACAACCTCGAGCTCCTCGCGAGCGACCCCACGGTCGCCAAGGTGAGCATCCGCGACCTGCCGCACGTGATCGCCACCCGGGGGCACGGGGCCACGACGGTCGCGTCGACGATGCGGCTCGCCGCGCTCGCCGGCATCCGGGTCTTCGTCACCGGCGGGCTCGGGGGAGTGCACCAGGGCGCCCAGGACTCGATGGACGTCAGCGCCGACCTCACCGAGCTGTCCCTCACTGACGTCGCCGTCGTCAGCGCCGGGGTGAAGTCCATCCTCGACATCGGTCGGACCCTGGAAGTGTTGGAGACACTGGGAGTTCCCGTCGTCGGCTACGGCACCGACGAGTTCCCGTCGTTCTTCTCCCGGTCCAGCGGGTATGCCGCGCCGATGCGGGTCGATGACGTCGGGACGCTCGCCGAGATGATGCGGGTCAAGTGGTCGCTCGGCCTGCACGGCGGCATCTCGATCGCCAACCCGGTCCCGGCCGAGGAGGAGATCCCCGCCGACCGGATGACCACGGTCATCGACGCAGCCCTGCGGGAGAGCGAGGCGCACGGCATACGAGGCAAGGACATCACCCCCTACCTCCTCGGCCGGCTCGTCGAGCTCTCCGGCGGGGCGAGCCTGAAGACCAACATCGCCCTCGTCCGCAGCAACGCCCGCCTCGGTGCCGCCCTCGCCGTCGCGTATGCCGCCCTGCCGGACTGAGGAGGGTCGGCCGCCCGACTCCCTACGCGGGCGCGAGGCGCACTGCAGCAGATCCGCGCGAACCGGCGTTTCAGAGGTGTGACAGTGAGCGAGGGGATGACCTTCGAGGACCTCGTGGCGGCGCGGGGCCCGGCTCTCATGCGGCTGGCGGTCATGCTCACCGGCAACGTCCCGGACGCCGAGGACCTGCTCCAGGACACCGTCGCCAAGGCACACCGGCACGCCGAACGGATCGCCGCGATGGACGCGCCAGCCGCCTACCTGCGGCGGGTCATGGTCAACGAGCACGCCAACACCGGCCGGGCCAAGCGGCGTCGACCGATCCTCGTCCCGCTGGGTCAGCACGACCGACCGTCCGACCCGGCCACCGAGACCGGCCCGGACGAGGAGACCTGGCGGGCCCTGTCCGGGCTACCCGCCCGCCAGCGCGCCGTCCTCGTGCTCCGGTACTACGAGGGCCTCACCGACCGCGAGATCGCCGACCTCTTCGGGACCGCCGAGAGCACAGTGCGCTCCAACGCCTCTCGTGGCCTGGAGCAGCTGCGCGCCCACCTGACCCGCCGACCGCAGGAGGAGGACCGATGAACCCCACCCAGCCGCTCACCGACGCCGAGATCGAGGCGCGGCTCGTCCAGTCCTTCGCCGCTCACGAGCCGCTCGTCGACGCCGACCGCGCCACCGAGCTCATGCGCACGGCATACGCCACCCCGCGCACAGCGGGCTCTCACGTCCGATGGGCCGCTGCCGCCGCTGCTGTCGCCATCCTCGCCGGCGGTGCGTATGCCGTGCGCTCGGCGACCGTCGACGACTCACCCGGCCGCGGCGCCGGTGCCCCGACGTCGGTCCCGTCCTCGACCTCGCCGTCGGCAGGCCCACATGCGGACCCCGGGACCCGCCCAGAGGCGGAGGCCGCGGTCGCCCGCAGCTGGTCCGTCGTGCCCCTCCTGCCGGGGGCGCAGCGCGCGGCGACGGCGCCCGACCCGAGCCTGGCCGAGCAGACTCTCTTCATCGGAGGCAACGCGGCTCACGAGGTGCGCTGGTGGGTGGCGCCGGGGACCGTGGCCGCAGCCCTGGCCGAGCTTCGGGCCCACCCGCCGGCCGGGTTCAACCCGCTGGCCGGCGGCGGCGACGTCATCGATGTCCACATGCGCAAGCTCGGCGAGGAGGTGACGTGGGACGCAGATCCCTCGGGAGGAGTCGGCCAGGCGACGGTGGACATCAGCGTTGTCACGCACGGAGCGGGCGTCGCCGTTCGGGTGGACTCGCTGGCCAAGTACCGGCCAGCACGGCCGGCCGACCTCTGGATCGACCCGGCGACGGTCACCGGCGCCCACGTCGAGTTCGTCTCCCATGGAGCAACAGGGGGCCAGACCAGCCGCAGCGCCGAGCTCAACGCCCAACAGGCCCGGGCCGTCGTGGACCTGGTCAACGCCCAGCCGACCTCGTTCGACATGGGCGACCACAGCTGCCCCATCTCCGTCGGCCCGGCCCGCGACGAGGTCACGCTGCGCACCCGCACGAAACCGGTGGTGGTCACGGTGGGACTGGCGTGCCCTGGCGGGGTTCGCGTGGGTCTGAACACCCCAACGTCATGGGTCAACCTCACCGGCCAGGCCGACGTCGATGCCGCCCTGCGACGCGCAGGGAGAGGTGACTGACCGGCATACGGACCGGTAGGTGGGTCGGTCAGCGGAATGGCACGGCGCGGCGGCTAGGCTCGTCGGCGAACCATTCGTCCCATTTTCCAGGGAGCCCCCGTGGCCAGTATCGAAGCAGTAGGCGCTCGCGAGATCCTCGACTCGCGCGGCAACCCCACCGTCGAGGTCGAGGTCGCCCTCGACGACGGCACCATCGCCCGGGCGGCCGTCCCGAGCGGCGCGTCGACCGGAGCCTTCGAGGCCGTCGAGCGCCGTGACGGCGACAAGGGGCGCTACCTCGGCAAGGGTGTCGAGGACGCGGTCGACGCGGTGCTGGAGGAGATCGGGCCCAAGCTGCTCGGCTTCGACGCGAGCGAGCAGCGGCTCGTCGACGGCGAGATGCTCGCCCTCGACGGCTCGGACAACAAGGCATCCCTGGGCGCCAACGCGATCCTCGGCGTGAGCCTCGCCGTCGCCAAGGCGGCCGCCGAGAGCGCCGGCCTGCCGCTGTTCCGCTATGTCGGCGGCCCCAACGCGCACATCCTGCCGGTGCCGATGATGAACATCCTCAACGGCGGCAGCCACGCCGACTCCAACGTCGACATCCAGGAGTTCATGATCGCGCCGATCGGGGCACCGTCCTTCAAGGAGGCGTTGCGCTGGGGTGCTGAGGTCTACCACTCGCTCAAGGGCGTCCTGAAGGACCGCGGGCTGGCCACCGGGCTCGGCGACGAGGGCGGCTTCGCCCCCAACCTGGAGTCCAACCGGGCCGCCCTCGACCTCATCCTCGAGGCCATCGACAAGGCCGGCTACAAGGCGGGGACCGACATCGCGCTGGCGCTCGACGTCGCGGCGAGCGAGTTCCACGAGGACGGCGGCTACGCCTTCGAGGGCGCCACCAAGACCAGCGCCGAGATGATCGACTACTACGCGGAGCTCGTCGCGGCCTACCCGCTCGTCTCGATCGAGGACCCGCTCGACGAGAGCGACTGGGACGGCTGGAAGGCGATGACCGACCGGCTCGGCGCCGACGTCCAGCTCGTCGGGGACGACCTGTTCGTCACCAACCCCGAGCGGCTTGCCCGGGGCATCGCGACCGGCACCGCCAACGCGCTGCTCGTCAAGGTCAACCAGATCGGGTCCCTCACCGAGACCCTCGATGCCGTGGACCTGGCCCACCGCAACGGCTACCGCTGCATGATGAGCCACCGTTCCGGCGAGACCGAGGACACCACGATCGCCGACCTCGCCGTCGCGACCAACTGCGGCCAGATCAAGACCGGCGCACCAGCCCGCTCCGAGCGGGTCGCCAAATACAACCAGCTGCTGCGCATCGAGGAGGAGCTCGACGACGCCGCAGTGTATGCCGGTGCGGGCGCCTTCCCGCGCTTCGCGGCGCGGAGCGCGGCCCAGGACTGACCGATATGGCGACGACGGGTCCCGGGGGAGGGCGGCGCACGAGCGCGCGCTCGTCCTCGGCGACCCGTCCGACCTCGCGGTCGCAGGCGCGGTCCGGAGCGCCTCGCGCCGCCGCCGCCACCTCGGCCGGCGGGTCCAAGGCCAGGCCGACGGCCCAGCGGACAGTCGCGGGTCGGCCGGGAGGTCCCGGTGCCGCGACGAACGGCTGGCGGTCGCGACGGCTGCTCGCCCTCGGTACCGTGCTCGTCGTGCTGGCGACGCTGCTCGCCCCGACCCTCCACGCCTACCTGGCCCAGCGCAGCCAGATCAACGCCCTGCGAGCGACCGTCGCCCAGCAGGAGAAGGACGTCGCCCGGCTGACCACCGCCCAGGCGCAGTGGACCGATGACGCCTACGTCATGCAGCAGGCGCGAGAGCGGCTGAAGTTCGTCAAGGTCGGCGAGAAGTCCTACACGGTGATCGACGCCGACCCGAGCGCACCCATCGACTCCTCGCTGGCGACTGCTCCGGCCTCGAGCAACGACCACCCCTGGTACGGCCGGCTCTGGGAGTCGATGCGGGTGGCCGATGCCCCGGCCGCCAAGCCGTGAGCCCACGCGCGTCCTGGCCGGCCCCGACTGCTGACGACCTCGCCGCGGCCGAACGACAGCTCGGCCGTGCCGTCCGGGGCGTCGCGGGCGTGGGCCACCGGTGCCCGTGTGGTGACCCCGACGTCCTGGTGACCGAGCCGCGGCTGCCCGACGGCACCCCGTTCCCGACGACCTTCTACGCCACCTGCCCTCGGCTCACCGGTGCGGTCAGCACCCTGGAGTCAGCGGGCGTCATGCGCGAGATGACCGAGCGGCTGGCCTCCGACCCCGAGCTGCGGGCCTCGTATGCCGCGGCGCACGACGACTACCTGACCCACCGCTCCGCGTTGGGCCAGGTCCCCGAGATCGCCGGCATCTCGGCCGGAGGTATGCCGGACCGGGTCAAGTGCCTGCACGTCCTGGTCGCCCACTCGCTCGCGGTCGGGCCCGGCGTCAACCCGCTGGGGGACGAGGCGCTCGCGATGCTCGGCGACTGGTGGGACCAGAACCCTTGCCACGCAAGCGAATCCGAAACTCCCACCGACGACGAAGGAGTGGCTGAGCAATGACCCGGGTGGGCGCCATCGACTGTGGGACCAACTCCATCCGGCTGCTCGTGGCCGACATCGACCCGGTCACCGGTGCGAGCACCGACGTCCATCGCCAGATGGAGGTCGTCCGGCTCGGGCACGGCGTCGACCGCACCGGCAGGCTCGACCCCGCCGCCATCGCCCGCACGCTCGCCAGGTCCAGCGACTACCACGCCACCTGTCGGCGCCTCGGCGCAGAGCGCGTGCGCTTCGTGGCGACCTCGGCCTCGCGGGACGCGGAGAACGCCGCTGAGTTCGTCGACGGCGTGCGGGCCATCTTCACCGACTACGCCATCGAGCCCGAGGTGGTGTCCGGTGCCGAAGAGGCGGCCCTGTCGTTCCGTGGGGCGACAGTTGACGTGACGGCGGCCGGCTTCCCCGGCCCCTATCTGGTCGTCGACCTCGGCGGCGGATCCACCGAGTTCGTGCGCGGCACGACGGTGGTCGAGGCCGCCCGGTCGGTCGACATCGGCTGCGTCCGGATGACCGAGCGCCATCTGGTCAGCGACCCGCCGACGGCGGCCGAGGTCGCCGCGGCGACGGCCGACATCGATGCCGCCATCGCCGCCGCGGAGGAGGAGGTGGGCTTCTCCGGCATACGCACCCTCGTCGGGCTGGCGGGCAGCATCACGACCGTGACGGCGTACGCCCTCGGGCTCACGGCATACGACCCCGAGCGGATCCACCTGAGCAACCTGACCGCGGGCGAGATCGTCGAGAGCACGACTGCGCTGCTTGCCGCCACCCGGGCCGAACGGTCCGCGATCGGCTTCATGCACCCGGGGCGGGTCGACGTCATCGGTGCGGGCGCCCTTGTCTGGCAACGGATCGTGGCCCGAGTGAGCGAGGTCTCCGCGCTCGAGGCGATCGTCACCTCCGAGCACGACATCCTCGACGGGATCGCGCTCAGCCTGGTGCGGCCCTGACCGAGGCTGGCCTCCACGCCTTCGTCGTCCAGCAGTCAGTCGGCCGGTTCGAGCGCTCTACGCGTGAGTCATGGCATGACTCACGCGTACATGACTCGACACTGCGTGGGCGCTGGGATCCGCGGCCACGACGACCGCGTCGGTTCGACCCGCCCGGGGGCTCAGCGCGGGACGATGAAACCGCGTAGGCCGCCCCAGATGACCGCCGCGACGATCTCGGCCGCTTCGTCGATCGTCGTCTCGGGGTGCCGCAGCCGCCAGCCGACGAGCCGGTCCTCGATGCCGACCACGATCTCGGCGATGGCCTCGACCTCCGCGATCGGCCGCTCCCTGAGGGCGGCGGCGCGGCGCAGGATGCCGACCGAGGCGCTGACCTGGTCGGCGCGCATCCTGTCCACGGCCGAGGCACCCGTCGTCGATGCGGCGCTCAGGTCACGGATCAGCCGGAACGACACCTCGTTGTCGGCGACGTACTCCAGGAACGCCCGAGCACTCTCCCGGAGGTAGTCCTTGATCGTGGCCCCAGGTCGCTCGACCTGCCAGGCAGCCATGGTGACCCGCCGGACGTCGTCACTCGCCGTGGCGACGCACGCCGCGAGCAGTCCCTCCTTGGAGCCGAAGTGGTCGTAGATGACCGGTTTGGTGATGCCGGCACGGTCGGCGACCTCGTCCATGGTGGTGTCGACGAAGCCCCGGGTCGTGAAGACCTCGGCGGCGATCTTGAGGAGCTGCCGCTCCCGGGCGGCCCGGGTCATGCGCGGTGGGCGCGGAGTTCCGGGGGCCGGACCGCGGCGAGCCGGCCGCCGTGGGGGCCCGGCTGCTGCCGACGTCATGGCTCGCCTCTCTTCCGTCGCGCGGAGGGGAGGGCCGCTCGACGGCTCTTCATTCTAGTCCGCGTAGGTGCTGGTCAAGAGGGTGTCGGCGAGCTTGTCCTGGCCGTCGTGCGTCCTCACACCGCCGCGGTCGCGGCATACGTCGAACGTGTGCCCCCGACGGGGATCGAACCCGCACTGCGGCGATTTTAAGTCGCCTGCCTCTGCCGGTTGGGCTACGGGGGCGGTGCCACGATAGCCGCGGCGATGCGGCATACGGCACGACCGGCGGGCCTGTGGACGACGGAACTTTTCGGCGGTCCCGAACGCCTAGTCTGATGACGACCGTTACCCGTGGTGGGTGCCGGCCCCTCGGTGACCTTGGAGGTCCAGATGTCCAGCAACCCGGTGTTCAACCGGATCGATCGTGATGCCCGGCAGGGGTATGCCGGCTTCGAGCCGGCCCGCCAGGCGGCGCCGGGAGCGTATGCCGGACAGGAGGCGATGAGCGCCCAGCAGCTCCAGGACCTGTACTCGCAGCCGTCGGCGGGCCCGGTCCAGACCGGTCGGGTGACCATGGACGACGTCATCATGAAGACGCTCAGCCTGTTCGCGCTCGTCGTGGTGTTCGGCGCGGGCGGCTGGTTCCTCGCCAAGTCGCGCCCCGATCTTGGGCTGGTCCTCCTGCTCGGTGGGATCGTCCTGACGTTGGGTCTCGGCTTCGCCATCTCCTTGAAGAAGTCGATCAGCGTCCCGCTCATCGTCCTGTATGCCGCGGTCGAGGGTGTCTTCGTCGGAGCCGTCAGCCGGTTCTACGAGAACGCCTATGACGGCATCGTCGGGCAGGCGATCCTGGCGACCCTGGCGACCTTCGCCGGCATGTTCCTCGCCTACAAGTTCGGCCTGATCAAGGTCACCGACAAGTTCCGTCGGGTCGTGTCGATGATGATCTTCGGCTACGCGATCTTCGCCATCGTCAACCTGGGCTACGCGCTCATCGCCCACCAGCAGTTCGGGTTCGGCGGGTCCGGCGTCCTGGGGATCGGTATCTCGCTCTTCGCGACCGGCCTGGCCGCGGTCACCCTCGCGCTCGACTTCGACTCGATCGACCGGGCCATCGCCAGCGGGGCTCCCGAGAAGTACTCGTGGCTGCTCGCCCACGGCCTCATCGTCACCGTCGTCTGGCTGTACCTGGAGATGCTGCGTCTCCTGGGCCGGATGCGCAACTGACCGTGCCCCCGTCGCCGGTGCCGCCCGCGGTGGCCGACGAGCTCTCACGCCTGGTCCGCCGGTGGCAGCAGCTGCCGGTGGGCCAGGCGTCTGTCCGTATGCCGCGCGTCGTCACCGTGGTGGGTGGGCTCGCCGCCTTGTCCGGGGCCACGTCCGCTCCGCCCGACCTCGGGCCGGCGGTGGTGATGGACCAGCTGGTCGTCACGGCATACGACGCCTGCTCCGAAGGCCGTGCCGACGACGCCCTGGCCCTGCTCACCACCCTGCGCCGCGACCTCTGACCCGACAAGGTCCTCCCAAAGGGGCTGCGGGGAGCTCGCTCCGGAGCGACCTTGTCGTTCAGGAGAGGCGTTCGTAGATGATCGCCATGCCCTGGCCGCCGCCGACACACATCGTCTCGAGGCCGAACTGCAGGTCGCGCTCCTGGAGCGAGTGCAGCAGGGTCGTCGTGATCCGGGCGCCGGTCGAGCCGAACGGGTGGCCGAGCGCGATCGCGCCGCCGTTGACGTTGAGCTTGTCGAAGTCCATGCGGAGGTCGTCCGCGGAGGGCAGCACCTGCGCGGCGAACGCCTCGTTGATCTCGTAGAGGTCCATGTCGCCGATCGACATGCCGGCCCGGGCCAGCGCCTGGCGGGACGCCCCGACCGGACCGAGGCCCATGATCTCCGGGGACAGCCCGGTGACGCCGGTGGACACGACCCGGGCGATCGGGGTGAGCCCGAGCTCGTTGGCCTTGATGTCGCTCATGACGACCACGGCGGCGGCGCCGTCGTTGAGGGGGCAGCAGTTGCCGGCCGTGATGGTGCCGTTCTCGCGGAACACCGGTTTGAGGCCGGACACCGACTCGAGGGTGACCCCGGCGCGGGGGCCGTCGTCGGTGCTGACCAGCGAACCGTCGGGCAAGGTGACCGGGCTGATCTCGCGGGCGAAGAAGCCGTCGGCGATGGCCTTCTCGGCACGGTTCTGGGAGGAGACGCCCCACTCGTCCTGGCGGGCGCGGGAGACCCCGCGGGAGGTCGCGACGTTCTCGGCGGTCTGGCCCATGGACAGGTAGACGTCGGGGATGAGGCCGTCCTCGCGCGGGTCGTGCCAGGTGTCGTTGGTCGTGGCCATCTCCACGGCGCGGGCCTGGGCGTCGGCGAACGCGGGGTTCTGGTCGTCTCCGGCCGAGCCACCGGCGCCGGCCCAGCTCGTGTACTGGGAGACGCACTCGACGCCGCCGGAGATGAACACATCGCCCTCGCCGGCCTTGATCGCGTGGGCCGCCATCCGGGTCGTCTGGACCGAGGAGGCGCAGAACCGGTTGATCGTGGAGGCCGGCAGGTGGTCGTAGCCCGCCAGCACCGCGATGACCCGCGCCATGTTGGAGCCCTGCCGGCCGCTCGGCTCCGCGCAGCCCCAGTAGAGGTCCTCGACGAGCGTCGGGTCCAGGCCGGGGACCTTGGCGAGCAGCGCCGAGATGACCTGGACCGACAGGTCGTCCGGGCGAACGTCCTTGAGTGACCCCTTGAAGGCCCGCCCGATGGGGGTCCGGGCAGTGGCGACGATGACGGCTTCGGGCACGGGAAGTTCTCCTCGGGGTCGTGGCAGCGCTCGACGGTGAGCCTGCGCCTACCTGCCTTGATCGTATGCCGGGAGCGTGCGGCATACGGTGTGGGCTTGGTCTCCCCGGCCGAGGTTCAGGTGAGGGTCTCGGTCGGCGCGTCCGCGTCGGACCGGGCGTCGGCGTCGGACCGGGCGCCGTCGTCGACGCCCTCGCGGACGGGCGGCTCGGCGGCGAGGGCGGGAGTCTGGCGACGACGCAGGAGTACGGCCCAGCGACCTCGCGGCCCCCGGTCCTGGCCGCCGATAGCGGTCGCGCTGACCTCGGTGCCCGGCTCGCGGACGGCCTGGCCGGCGGCGACTGCGACCGGGCCGACGCCCTCGCCGCGGCGCCACTCCGGCGGCCGGTCGCCGGTGTCGTGGCCCCACACGCCGAGCGCGGCGCAGACGCTGGGCAGCAGCGCGGCGGCCGCGCGCGCGTAGCCGGCCGCCGACGGGTGGAACTGGTCGCGGCTGAACATCTCCTGGGGCCGGCTCGCGAACTCGGGCCCGAGCAGGTCGCCGAGGGAGACCGTGCGACCACCGGCCTCGACGACAGCGACGGTCTGGGCGGCGGCGAGGTCGCGGCTCCAGCGCCGCATGAGGAGGCGAAGCGGCTGGGCGACCGGCTGGAGGGTGCCCAGGTCGGGGCAGGTGCCGACGACGACCTCGCACCCCAGGGCGCGGAGCCGGCGGACCGTGGCGTCGAGGTGCCGGATCGAGGTGGCGCGGTCGGTCCGATGGGTGACGTCGTTGGCGCCGATCATGATGACGGCGACCTCGGGGACGAGCCCCTCCTCGAGGACGTTGGCGAGCTGCCCGACCATCCCGGCGGTCTCGGCGCCGACGACGGCGACGTTGGTGAGCCGCACCGGGCGGCTGGTCAGGGCAGCGACCCCGCTGGCGATGATCGCCCCGACGGTCTGGGACGGCTGGTCGGCGCCCATGCCGGCGGCCGAGGAGTCGCCGAGGACGAGGAACTCGATCGGCCGCCCGGGCCCGGCACCATAGACGCCGTTGTCGTCGGGCGAGCCGTCGAAGGGCGCGCCCACGATCCGCCGGGCGATGATCGCCTCGGCCTTGATGACGCCGTAGCCGATCGCGCCGAGCGCCGTCGCGGCAGCCGCAACCCCACCCCCGCCGTATGCCGCGGTGGCAGCAATCTTCTGAGCACGCCGTGCGCGTGACATCGTGCGCTCCTTCTGGTCCCCGGCCGATGTTCCTTCGTACCAGAACGTGCCGGGCCGGTGTTCCTGTTCCGCGCCGAAACCCGCAGAGGCTCCATGGCAACCGCACAGGGACTGCACAAGGTACGCCCTCAACGTGGGGACCAGCTCAGGCGGGCAGGCCCGCCACCCCGACCGAGGAGACTCCGATGACCACCAGGACCCGCGCACTCACCAAGGCCCGCGCCGCGACGGCGGGTGCCGTCCTCGCCGCCGCCGTGCTCACCGGCGGGGTCGCCATCCACCTGGCCGAGGCCTCCACCACCACGACGACGGCGAGCGTGTCCACCGGCGGCTCGTCCTCGTCCTCGTCCTCATCCGGCAGCGGGTCGGGCAGCTCGAGCAGCTCGAGCAGCTCCGACACCTCGAGCAGCTCCTCGGGCTCGTTCGGGACGACCTCCGGCGTCAGCTCCAGCAGCGACAGCGCCCAGACGACCACGAGCGGTTCCTGATCGTCATGACTGCAACCACCGTGGCTCCAGGTACGGCCGTTGCAGGCCCGACCTCGGCAACGTTCCGGGCCATCGGCACGAACCACCGGATCCTCGTCACCGAGCCGGGCGTACTCATCGAGGCGGTCGCGCTCACCAAGGAGCACCTCGCCGAGCTCGACCTCGCGGTGTCCCGGTTCCGCCCCGACTCCGAGGTCAGCCGGCTGGCCGCGCGAGCGGCAACGGGCGACACCTGGTGCTTCGCCTCGCCGCTCCTCGCCGACCACGTCATCATGGCGCTGCGCGCAGCCCGGCTCTCCGCCGGGCTGGTCGACCCCACCGTGGGGTCCGCGCTCGTCGCCAACGGCTACGACGCCGACCTGTCGGTCGTCCGGGCCCGGCGTGGGATCGCCCCGACCGGCGCCATAGCCGGAGCGGGGGCCGGAGCGGGAGCGGGAGCGGAATTCCGGGCCGCACCCGGCGCGCCCGTCGGACCGTCCCCCGCCGTGCCGGGGTGGCAGCGGGTCTTCCTGGACGAGCGGACCCAACGACTGAGCACTCCGCGCGGCATACTCCTCGACTTCGGAGCCACCGCGAAGGCGCGTGCGGCCGACAGCATCGCCGCCCTCCTCGCGGGGCGCCTTCCCGGCGGCTTCCTCGTCAACCTCGGCGGCGACATCGCGGTGAGTGGCGTGGTCCCGGACGGTGGCTGGCGGATCGGTGTCGAGGCGGCCGACGGCGACATCCGGCAGGTCGTGACCTCCACCGGTCAGGCGATGGCCACGTCGTCGACCCGGCTGCGGACCTGGACCGCGGCTGACGGCGAGGTGCACCACCACATCGTCGACCCGAGAACCGGCCGGACAGCCCGCTCGCCCTGGGCGCAGGTCACCTGCGTCGCCGTCAGCGCGCTGGAGGCCAACACCGCATCGACCGCAGCCATCGTGCTCGCGGAGGCAGCGCCGGGCTGGCTGGAGGCGCACGGCATACCGGCTCGTCTGGACCATCTCGACGGCTCGGTGACCTGCACGCCCGGCTGGCCCGACCCGGCCGATCGTCACTGCGGTGAGACTGCGCGGGAGAACCGGTGATGAACGAGATCCTCTGGTACTCCTCACGTGCCACCGGCATCGCGAGCATCGTGCTGCTGACCGCGGTGCTCGCCCTCGGCATGGTGACGAGCGGCCGACGCCGCACCCAGGGTGACCGAGCCACCGTGGTCATGGCGCTGCACCGCTGGCTCTCGCTGGGGATGCTGACCTTCCTCCTCGCCCATATCGCCACCGCCGTCGCCGAGACGTACGTGTCGATCGACCTCGTCTCGGCCCTCGTGCCGTTCACCTCGGGGTACGCGACCGTGTGGGTGGGCCTGGGCACCCTCGCCTGCGACCTGCTCCTTGCCATCGGCGTGACGTCCTGGTTCCGGCCGCGGATCAAGGAGCCGACGTGGAAGGCGGTGCACCTGCTCAGCTATGCGATGTGGCCCATCGCCGTCGTCCACGGCCTCGCCCTCGGCACGTCCGGTGAGCCGGTCCTGCGCGGGATCACCGTGCTCTGTGGTGCGGTGGGGCTCGGGTTCGCCGGCTGGCGCGTCGTGACCAGCCATCAGGACCGCGACCGCCGCGAAGCCGTACTCGCCCAGGAGTGGTCATGACCATCCTCGACGGGCTAGCGGCCGCCGGCCTGACCGGCCGCGGGGGCGCCGCCTTCCGCACGGCGATCAAGGTGCGGGCCGCCCACCACAACGGTGCGGACCTCATCGTCAACGCCTGCGACGGCGAGGTCGGTGCCGCCAAGGACGGGTGGGTCGTCGCGCACCACCTGGACGAGCTGGTCCGCGGTGCGGCTCTCGTGACGCCCGGCCGGCGCCAGACGGTGCGGTATGCCGCGCACCGGGGTTCCGGCACCGAGCAGCGACTCCGTGCTGCGGGGGTCGACGTGCTCGGCGCCCCGGCCCGCTACGTCTCCTCCGAGGAGACCTCGCTCATCTCGCTGGCCCACGGCGGGCTGGCCCGCCCGATGACCAAGCGCGCCCCCTTCGTCTTCGGCGGGGTCGACAGTCGTGGCAGGCGGATCCGGCCCACCGTGGTGCTCAACGCCGAGACCTTGTGGCGGGTCGCCCAGATCGCCGACCACGGCCCGGAGTGGTTCCGGTCGGTGGGGACGCCGGACGAGCCCGGCCCGCGGCTGGTGACGATCACCGGCCACGTGTCCGCCCCTGGAGTCGTCGAGACGTCGGCGGGCGTCAGCCTCGCCGACCTCCTCGACAGCGCGGGCGGCCTTGCGCCGCAAGCGACGTCGATCCTGGTCGGCGGCCTCGGCGGAGCCTTCCTCACGGCGGGCGAAGCGCGAGGTGCCGTGTGGTCCGGACCCGGGCTCGCGGCATACGGCGCCTACCTCGGGCCCGGCGTCATCGAGGTCATCGACCCCAGCTCCTGCCCGCTCGCTGTCGTGGACCGAATGCTCTCGTATGCTGCGGGCGAGTCGGCGGGCCAGTGCGGGCCGTGCATGTTCGGGCTGCCGGCGATCGCCGCCGACTGGCACGAGCTGACCACGCGTCCGTCCCATGAGGTTCTGACGAGGCTGCGCGACCGGCTCGGGGTGGTCTCCGGTCGGGGGGCCTGCCACTTCCCGGACGGCGTGGCCCGGTTCGCGGCCTCGGCACTGCGCGTCTTCGGACCGCACCTGGATCTACACGTCACCGGATCCTGTTCCCGCGCAAGGAGGCTCGAGCATGTCCCAGCCCGTTGAGCCCGTTGAGCCCGTTGAGCCCGTTAGGGCCGCTGGCCTCGGCAGGTCGTCCGCAGGCTCGAGGATCGCCATCGACCGGGTCGCCTGTACCGGTCACGGGATCTGCGCCCGGATCCTGCCCGATGACATCGGCCTCGACGAGTGGGGCTACCCGATCCTCCGACGACCCGGCGGGTCCACGGTGTCCGAGCGGGACGCGACCGTGGCCGTGAAGCTCTGCCCGGCGCGCGCGCTCTTCCGAGCCTGACCCCACGTTCACAACTCTCCAATTGCTACCGTCCGCACCGCAGCAATTGGAGAGTTGTGAACGTGGGGGTGAGCCGATGGGAGGATGTCGGCGTGAAATACGCCGAGCACATCGCAGACCTCGTGGGCAACACCCCCCTCGTCAAGCTGAACTCCGTCACCAAGGGAGTCACCAAGGCCACCGTCCTCGCCAAGATCGAGTACCTCAACCCGGGCGGGTCGGTGAAGGACCGGATCGCGCTGAAGATGGTCGAGGCCGCCGAGGCGTCGGGCGCCCTCAAGCCGGGCGGGACGATCGTCGAGCCGACCTCCGGCAACACCGGTGTCGGCCTGGCCCTCGTGGCCCAGCGCAAGGGCTACTCCTGCGTCTTCATCTGCCCCGACAAGGTGAGTGAGGACAAGCGCAACGTGCTCAAGGCATACGGTGCCGAGGTCGTCGTCTGCCCCACCGCGGTCATGCCCGACCACCCCGACTCCTACTACTCGGTGTCCAGCCGGCTGGTCAACGAGATCGAGGGCGGGTGGAAGCCGGACCAGTACTCCAACCCCAACGGCCCGGCCAGCCACTACGAGTCCACGGGCCCGGAGATCTGGCAGGACACCGACGGCGAGGTCACGCATTTCGTTGCGGGAGTAGGGACCGGCGGCACGATCACCGGCACGGGGCGCTACCTGCGCGAGCAGTCCGAGGACCGCGCGAGCGGCCGGGTCCGCATCATCGGTGCCGACCCCGAGGGCTCGGTCTACTCCGGCGGAACCGGCCGGCCCTACCTCGTCGAGGGGGTCGGCGAGGACTTCTGGCCCACGGCATACGACCCTGCGGTCGTCGACGAGGTGATCGCCGTCAGCGACGCCGACTCCTTCGAGATGACCCGGAGACTGGCCCGCGAGGAAGGTCTGCTCGTCGGTGGCTCGTGCGGCATGGCGGTCGTCGCCGCGCTCCGTGCCGCCAAGGACCTGCCCGAGGACGCCGTGGTCGTCGTGCTGCTGCCGGACAGCGGCCGGGGCTACATCTCCAAGATCTTCAACGACGCCTGGATGAGCTCCTACGGGTTCCTCCACGCCGACGAGGACAAGACGGTCGGCGACATCCTGCACGCAAAGTCCGGCGACCTGCCCGCGCTCGTCCACACCCACCCGAACGAGACCATCCGCACGGCCATCGACATCCTGCGCGAGTACGGCGTCTCCCAGATGCCCGTCGTCAAGGCCGAGCCGCCGGTGATGACCGGCGAGGTCGCGGGGTCGGTGTCCGAGCGGGCGCTGCTCGAGCTGCTCTTCACCGGCAAGGCGCACCTCGCCGACGCCGTCGAGAAGCACATGAGCCCCGGCCTGCCCCTCGTCGGTGGTGGGGAGTCGGTGTCGGTGGCCCGCCACGAGCTGGAGACCAACGACGCGGTCCTTGTCATCGAGGACGGCAAGCCGACCGGGGTCCTCACCCGGGCCGACCTGCTCGGCTTCCTCGTCGACTGAGCCCTCAGCTGCTCACCAGTGGTAGCCGTCCGGCCCGTTCGGGGGGCTGTCCTGGAGCTGCTCGCTGTCCTGTCGCTGCTGCTCGCCCTGCGCGTTGTTCTGCTGCAGCTGTTGGTCCTGCTGGCTCGGCACGCTCGGGATGGGCGAGGGTGAGGGCGTCGGCTGCTGGGCTGCCGGGGGGAGCTGGGCGAGCTTGCGTTTGAGCGCGTCGTCCAGCTGCTGGGCCGCCCGCCTCTGGGCGTCGCCCTGGCCGGCGTCGCTGGGACACCGACCGTCGGTGAGGGCCACTCGACCGGCTTCGTATGCCGTGCGCGCACCTGCGGAGTCGCCACGCTCGGCCGCCGCGTCGCCGAGCCGCTCGTAGGCCATCGCGAGGTTGATCCGGACGGTGCACTCCTGGGCGTGCGGCACGGCGTCGAGGGCGACCGTGAAGTCCTCGACCGCGCCCTCGAAGTCGCCTGCCCGGTACCTCGCGTCGCCGGTGTCGAAGGGTGCCACCCAGCCCTCCAGGACGTTGAGGCTGCGGTTGCGGTCGAAGGCGCCGCCGGCCGCGCGGAAGTCGCCGGCCCGATAGGCAGCCAAGCCGGTGTGGGCCGCCTGCTCCATGACAGCGACCTTGCCGGCGAACCCGAGGAGCAGGAGACAGACGGGCAGGACACCGAGGAGCAGCCGGCGGCGCGACGCCTCGTGGCTTCTCATGCCCGACCCACCGCCGCACGCTGGAGCCGGGCCGTCTTCAGGTCTCCGAGGATGCTGCGCGACTCGACGAGGGCGAGGGCGAGGAGGAGCAGCCCGAGCAGCCAGGACAGGTCGTGGCGGGCCGTCCCCGAACCCGGCACCGCGGCATACGACTGGGGGATGGCCTCGACCCGGCCGGTGACCCCGCCGGGCCGGACCGAGTGGAGGTATTCGATGCCGACCTGCCGGGCCATGGCGCGCAGGTTGCCCTCGTCGATCCGGGACAGCGCGTCCGCACCCGAGGGCAGCGTGAGGTAGGTGGAGTCACCGGACTGGTCCGCGAAGACCCGCATCCGCCCCCCGGCCTCGGTTCCGTAGCCGATGACCAGACCCCCGTCCACGAGCGATCGCAACGGCTCGAAGGACGCGAGCTCGGCCCTGGACTCGGTGACCTCCCCGTCGCCGAGGTAGAGCAGGATGCGGCGGCGGTCCGGGTGCTGGACACGGTCGCGGGCCAACAGGTCGCGGATGGCGGCGAGCGGCCGGTCCGGGCTGCTGCCGGTGCCGTCGAAGGGGTCCTCGGCCCGGATGCCGGCGACGGAAGCCGTGAAGGTCGCCGTATCGCTGGAGAAGGGCATGTCCAGGTGAGCTGAGCGGCCGAAGGTGAGGAGGGCGAACCTCGACCCGGCAAGGGCCTCGGCGGTGGCGCTCAGGTCCGAGCGCACCCCGGCGAGTCGCTCCTGCTGTCCGTCCCAGTCCAGGGCGGCCATGCTCGTCGTCCGGTCGACGACGACGAGGACGTCGAGGTCGGACTGGGCGCGGGACGCCGATGCGCTGCCGACGCCGGGATGGAGTGCGAGGAGGAGCAGGGTCGCTGCCATGCCGATCCGGCGCGCGACCGACGGGGTGTCTGCCGCTCGCCGCGACCGCCAGGACCGCGCGGCCCCCACCCCGAGTACGCCCGCGAGGAGGCACCAGGCCCAGAACGGCAGGAGCGGGTGCACCGTCATGCGCGCCTCCGCCGAGGGGTGGCCACGACGACGAGGGCCAGCCCGGCGGCTGCGAGGAGACCGCCGACCGCGGGGCGGTCGGCCACGATCCGCTCGGGTGGGCGTTCCAGCCGGGTCCGTGGCATCCGGCCGATCTGGTCGGCCAGTGCGGCCGCGGCGCTGTCGTCGCTTAGGACGGCGAGCGACCCGCGGGTGTTCGCGCACGCGACGCGGAAGGCCTCGAGCTCGTCGGGCCGGGCCGTCGGTGGGGCAATGCACTCGACGACGACGCCCCTGGCCGTGGCCCGGGTCGCGGCCTCCTGCAGGGTGAAGATCGGGCGACCACGGATGTCGTTGTCGGAAGCCAGGACGACGACCCGGCTGCGTGGTCCGCCGGGGTCGTCGAAGCGGTCGAGGCAGGACACCAGGCCGTCGCCGATCTGCGAGCTCGCGTCCCGGCTGTCCGGCTGGATCCCGGCGAGGTAGTCCAGGTTGCGCACCGCGAACGCGTGGGAGGCCCGGGCCAGCTCGTCGTGGACGTAGCCGTAGTCGTCGCTCAACGGGAACACGGTGACGGCGGCGCCGCTCCAGATCACCATCCCGACCCGGTCGCCCCGCAGGTCGCCGACGAGGGTCGAGTAGGCGCTGACGACCTTGGCGTCGGACTCCCACATCGAGCTGGACGCGTCGAGGCAGAGGATGACGTCCCGGTTGCTACTCGTGGAGTCGGTGGGGGTCACCCTTGCGAGGCGACCGGTGAGCAGGAGGGTGCCCAGGAGCACCCCCGCGATGCCGACGACGGCGACCCAGGTCCGGACGTACTCCCGGCGGACGAGTGCGGCATACCTCGGGCTGCGCCCAAGGAGCGAGGTGTGGGCGACGTATGCCGGGTCCGCGCCTTCTCCGGTGGTCCGGTCGCGTCGCCACCACCAGGTGAGGGCTCCCACGGACCCGGCCAGGAGGGCGGCGGCGAGCCACCACCAGGTCAGCGCCATCTCGCCACCAGGTCCCTGCCGCGCGCGATGAGTGGCCCGACGTCACCGGCCTCGCGTGGACCGAACTCGCTCGGGTAGAGGACAGTGACGAGCTCGGTCAGCTGGTCGACCCGGGCGCCTCGAAGGTCCTCCAGGGTCATCGCATGCAGGGCGAGGCCCGTTGCGGAGCCGACGAACTCGCGGACGACCGTGCTGAGACGACCCGCGGCGTCACGGGCCGTGACCTCGCGTCGGGCGAGGGCCGCCGTGAGCGCGTCGATCGTGGCGAGGGCCTCGTGGCGCTGACTCTCCAGACCGTCGGGGGCGACTCGCGGAGCGGTGTCCTCGCGGTTGCGCGTGACCCGAAGCACCCCGACGACCCAGGCGACGACGAGGCCGACGGCGACGGCAGCGAGCACGACCCACACCGGCGAGTACCCCACCGGGTCGGTGAACGCGGTGGTCAGGGGCGCCACCGGCAGGTCAGCGCCGGCGCGCATGCCGGTGCCTCTCGAGGAGCCGGAAGACCGCCGTGATCGCCGAGTCGTCGTCGTGGACCCGCTCGTGCACGATTCCGAGCCGGTCGAGCGAGGACGTCGTCCGGTGCATCGCCTCCCGGACGATCGCGGCATACTCGGTCCGGACCGTCGCGTCCGACAGCGGCCCCGGCGACAGCCGGACGCCGGTGTCGACGTCGACGACCTGGCGGCCGCCGAGCACAGCGCTGGTCGGGTCGAGGTCGCCGATCGTCACGACGAGGACCTCGTGCTGGGCGGCGAGACGGCGCAGGGCCTCGAGAACCGCGTCGGTGAGCTCGGGCTCGTCGTGGACGACGACGAGGATGCTGCGGCGCCGGACCGTGTGAATCGTGTGACGTAGCAACGCAGCCAGGTCAGTGCGTGGTCCGTCGGCCCGGGTAGCCGCGTGGATCTCGCCGAGACAGCGCTCGAGGTGGACCTCGCTGGTTCGGCCGGCCGAGACGCGCTGGGTGACCGCGTCGCCGTGGACCGTGGCGACCTTGTCGCCGTGCTTGACGGCGAGCCACCCGACGACACCGGCGACGAGGACGGCGAGGTCGCGCTTGACCGTGCCCACGTCGTTGAGCGCGGCCATGCTCCGCCCGGTGCAGACGAGGAGGACGACGGAGTGCTGGCGCACGGCCACGTACCGGCGCACCAGCGGAGCGTGCGAGCGGGCGCTCGCCTTCCAGTCGATGTCCTGAGCGTCGTCGCCGCGGACGTACTCCCGCAGGTCGTTGAAGTCCAGGCTCCGCCCGCTCGTCACCGCGGCATACTCGCCCTCGAGCAGCCCGCGGATCCGCCGGTGCGCGTGGATCGACACCGACGTGCGGACCTGGGTGAGCAGCGCGGCCACGGGCGGTCAGGGCGTCGGGACGGAGCCGAGGACCGCGTCGACGATGGTCTCTGGGCGGACCCGGTCGGCGACCGCCTCGAAGGTGAGGATGAGGCGGTGGCGGAGCACCTCGTGGGCGAACTGCCGGACGTCCTCGGGCAGCACGTGGTCGCGCCCCTGGAGCAGGGCGATGGCCCGGGCCACCTCGAGGAACGCGATGGCGCCCCGGGGGCTCGCACCGAGCTCGACGTATGCGCCCTGCTCGGCTCCCAGCACGCGCGCCACGTCCCGGGTGGCTCCGACGATCGCGACGATGTACTGCTTCACCGAGTCGGCGACGTAGACCCGCCGGACGACGTCCTGCACGAACGCGAGGTCCTCCGCGGAGGCGGCAGCCGACACCGGCTCGGGCTTGGCACCGATGACGCCGCGCTCGACACGGCGCAGGACCTCCACCTCCTGGTCGGGGGTCGGGTAGTCGAGGACCACCTTGACGAGGAACCGGTCCAGCTGGGCCTGGGGGAGGACGTAGGTGCCCTCCTCCTCGATGGGGTTCTGGGTGGCCAGCACCATGAACGGCTGGGGGAGCGCGTACACGACCCCGCCGATCGAGGTCTGCCGCTCCTGCATCGCCTCGAGCATCGCGCTCTGGGTCTTGGCCGAGGAGCGGTTGATCTCGTCGAGCAGGACGAAGTTGGCGTGCACCGGTCCGAGCCGGGTCTCGAACTCGGCCGTGCGCGCGTCGTAGACCTGGGTGCCGATGATGTCGCTCGGCAGCAGGTCGGGCGTGCACTGGATCCGGCTGAAGCTGCCCGCGAGGCTCTGGGCCAGGGTCGAGGCGGCGAGCGTCTTGGCCAGGCCGGGCACGCTCTCGACGAGGACGTGGCCCTCGGCGAGCAGCGTGACGAGCAAGGCGGTGGTGAGCCGCTGCTGGCCGACCAGACGGGTGGTCAGGGCGCGTCCTACGGCGTTGACGATCTCCTGGGACCGCCCGAGGTCATCGCTCGTCACGGCACCCGTCATGGCGGTGCTCTGGGTCATGGTCGACGGTCCCTCCCCTGTCGGCTGGCTGCGCCCGAGGCTAGCGCGCCCGGCTCAGCGGAGCCTGCGGGCCATCTCCGGGCGCGGGTCGCCGAGCACCTCGGGGTGCAGGATCGCGGCAAGCGCCTCGACCCCGTCGACGAGGCGGGGCCCGGGCCGCGCGAAGCTCGCGTTGGCGTCGACGGCCCAGACGGGTATGCCGGGTGGCAGCTCTCCCGTCCCGATGGCGGTCGTTGCCAGGCCCGCGGACTCCTCGAGGCCATAGCCGCAGGGTGCGCACACCACCACCTCCGGCGCACTGTCCCGGACCTTCTCCCAGGTGACCCGGACCGACTTCTCGCCGGGCGTGCCGAGCGCGCTCACTCCGCCCGCCCGCTGGACCATCTCCGGCACCCAGTGGCCGGGGGCGAACGGCGGGTCTGTCCACTCCAGGACGAGGACGCGTGGCGTCGGAAGCCTGGCGACAGCCCGCTCGACGGAGGCCAGGCGGCCGCGCAACTGGGTCACCAGATCCGTTGCGGCAGAACGGCATACGCAGGCATCGCCGAGAGTCTCGATCGAGTCGAGGACCTCCTCGAGGGTGTGTGGGTCGATGGTGAGGACCTCGGCCGTGCAGCCAAGATGGGCCAGGGCGTCGTCGACGACCGAGACGTCCACCGCGCACACCCCGCACAGGTCCTGGGTGACGACGAGGTCGGCATCCAGGCCGGCCAGCGCGCCCTCGTCGAGGTGGTAGAGGTCCTCCCCGGCGGCCATCGCCCGGGACACGAACGCGTCGATCTGGTGCGGCGCCAGCCCCTCCGGGATGGCGCTCGTGGAGACGATCCGGCGGGTGCGCGCGTCGGGCGGCTCATCGCACTCGAAGGTGACCCCCACGACCTGCGGTCCGGCCCCGATGGCGAAGAGGATCTCCGTCGTCGAGGGCAGCAGGGAGACGATGCGCACGCTGTCGAGGGTAGGCCAGGGGTGGTGTCGCCATCTGCTCTGGGACGATGAGGGCATGCAGGAGCAGTACGAGACGTCTGTCGACAAGGCGATCCGGGAGGCGCAGGAGCGGGGCGAGTTCGACAACCTCCCGGGGGCCGGGAAGCCGCTGCCGAGTCTCGGCAGCACCGACGACCCGGACTGGTGGGTCAAGTCGTATGCCGCGCGCGAGGGCCTGGACCTGTCCGCCGCGATGCCGCCGGTGCTGGCGCTGCGCAAGGAGGCGGCGACCTTCCCGGAGTCCCTGGCAGAGCTCGCCACCGAGGTGTCGGTGCGGGCGGTGCTCGAGGACTTCAACCGGCGGGTCAAGCAGGACCGGCTCCGCCCGGCGCTCGGCCCGACGATGCCGATCGTCGCCCCCACGGTCGACGTCGAGGTGATGGTGCAGCGGTGGCGGGAGCTGCGCAGCGAGGCGGTTGCTGCCGCTTCGGCTGCGGCGGGTGCGGCAGCAGCCGCCTCGTCCAGCGGCCGGGACCTGGACGAGCGCGGCTCGGGGTCGGTAGCCGGCGTGCCCTGGTGGCGGCGCCTGCTGCGACGCTCCGGCTGACCTGCGTCTTCCTGGAGTGTTCGGTTGTCGCAGGGGTGGCCGAACGTTCGGCCACTCCTGCGGCATACGAACAGCTCCAGCCGACGCCGCCGCGAGGTGAGGTTGCTCTCACGTGGCTACCCATCGGTAGTCGGCGGCCGCCGGCGGGGGAGAATCGCGGCTGATGCCCTACGAACACGTCCTCGCGCCCCTCGACCTCGGCTTCACGACGCTGCCGAACCGCGTCGTCATGGGGTCGATGCACACGGGCCTGGAGGACCGGCTGCACGACCATGCCAAGCTCGCGGCCTTCTACGCCGAGCGGGCACGCGCCGGGGTCGGCCTGATCGTGACCGGCGGCTTCGCGCCGAACCTGTCCGGCAGCTTCTACCCACGCGCGTCCAAGCTGACCACGCGTCGGGAGGCCCGCAGCCACCGGCAGATCACCGAGGCCGTCCACGCCGAGGGCGGCAAGATCGCCGTCCAGCTGCTGCACGCCGGCCGCTACGCTTACCACCCGGCCGCGGTGTCGGCCTCGTCGATCAAGTCGCCGATCTCCCGGTTCCGGCCCCGCGCGCTCACCGACGGCGGCATCCGGAGGACCATCAAGGACTTCGCCCGAGCCGCCCGGCTGGCTCGCGAGGCGGGCTACGACGGCGTCGAGATCATGGGGTCCGAGGGCTATCTGCTCAACCAGTTCGCCGCCGAGCGCACCAACAGACGGACCGATGACTGGGGTGGCACGGCCGAGAGGCGGGGGCGCTTCCCCGCGTCGGTCGTCCGTGCCGTCCGAGAGGCGGTGGGACCGGACTTCATCGTCATCTACCGGCTGTCCATGCTCGACCTCGTCGAGGGCGGCCAGACCTTCGAGGAGGTCGTTGCGCTCGGCCGGTGGGTCGAGGCGGCCGGCGCGACCATCGTCAGCTCGGGCATCGGCTGGCACGAGGCGCGCGTCCCGACCATCGTCACGTCCGTGCCGCGGGCGGCGTTCACCGAGAT
The DNA here is from genome assembly GCA_021324575.1 of Intrasporangiaceae bacterium. Lineage (GTDB taxonomy): Bacteria > Actinomycetota > Actinomycetes > Actinomycetales > Dermatophilaceae > Nostocoides. Next base: position 74,169 of record JAJPIW010000034.1, read on the forward strand.
CGTCGGCCGGGTCCGCGCCGAGCTGTCCGTCCCGGTCATCGCCTCCAACCGGATCAACATGCCCGAGGTGGCCGAGGGAGTCCTCGCCCGCGGCGAGGCCGACCTCGTCTCGATGGCCCGCCCGTTCCTCGCCGACCCCGAGTGGGTCGTCAAGGCCGCGCAGGGCCGGGCCGACGAGATCAACACCTGCATCGCCTGCAACCAGGCCTGCCTGGACCACACGTTCAAGGGCAAGCGGGCGACCTGCATGGTCAACCCGCGCGCGGCATTACGAGACCGAGCTGGTCCTCGGGCCCACCCGCACGGTCAAACGCGTCGCCGTCGTCGGAGCCGGCCCCGCCGGTCTCGCCGCCGCCACGACGCTCGCCGGTCGCGGGCACCGGGTCGAGCTCTTCGAGGCCGGCGACGACATCGGTGGCCAGTTCGCGATCGCCCGGCGGATCCCCGGCAAGGAGGAGTTCGGCGAGACGATTCGCTACTACCGCAAGCAGATCGAGCTCAGCGGGGTCACGCTGCACCTCGGGGTTCGGGCCTCGGTGGATGTGCTGAAGAAGTTCGACGAGGTCGTCGTCGCGACCGGCGTCACGCCGCGCATCCCGGCGATCCCGGGGATCGACCACCCGAGCGTCATGTCGTATGCCGCGTGCGTCGCCGAGGGCCGGCCGGCGGGGAAGCGGGTCGCTGTCATCGGTGCCGGGGGTATCGGCGTGGACGTCGCCGAGTTCCTCCTCAACGCGACGTCGCCCACCCTGGACCTCGCGCAGTGGCAGCAGGAGTGGGGCGTCACGGACCCGTCGCGGTCTCCCGGTGGGCTGACCCGGCCGTTCGTCGAGCCCTCCTCCCGTGAGGTCTACCTGTTGCAGCGCAAGGACTCCGGCATCGGCAGAGGGCTGGGAAAGACGACCGGGTGGGTGCACCGGGCAGCGCTGAAGGCCAAGGGCGTGCAGCAGCTCACCGGCGTCAACTACGAGAGGATCGACGACGACGGGCTGCACCTGACGTTCGGCGAGGAGCGTTCCGGGGCAAGGGTTCTCGACGTCGACACCATCGTCGTGTGTGCCGGTCAGGAGTCGGTCGACGTGCTCAGCCACGGGCTGCGGGCGGAGGGAGTGACCACGCACGTCATCGGCGGTGCCGACGTCGCCGTCGAGCTCGACGCGAAGCGGGCCATCCGCCAGGGCACCGAAGTGGCGGCCGCCATCTGAGCCCAGACGACGACCGCCACTCGGTCCCCCCACCTCCGGTCAGGACAGGTACGCCCCGACCGAGTCGAAGCCCAGGTTGCCGACCCATGCCGGACGCTGGAGCGGGCTGATGCTCGCCCGGGTGTGGAACGAGATCCGGTAGCCGGTCCCGTCCTTGATCACCTCGGCACCGCCCGGACCGCAGAACCGGTCGGTCGTCGACGTGCTCATGCCCCGGACGTAGCCGCGGCTGTGCAGCGCGAACAGGTCGGTGCCCGACCACACCTGGGTCGCGTAGTTGCAGTCCTTGTAGCCGTTGCGCGAGACGAACAGCCAGACCGTGCCGTTGGGCAGCCGGACCAGGTCCGGCGCCTCGGCGACCGCGGTGCCGATCTGGGCGGTGGTGAGGACGGTCCGCGGTGCGCCGGCCCTGGACGTCCCGCGGTTGTTGTCGACCCGCATCGCCATGATCTGGAACCGGTTCGGGCCGTAGTGGCCGATCTTGTAGATGAGGTAGCGGTTGCCGTAGCGGGTGACGTACTCACTCGGGTCGATCGCCTCGGAGTAGCCGGACGGCGGACAGACCAGGGGTGCCGAGGCCGGTGCGAACGGCCCGGTCGGCGAGGACGAGGTGGCGACGCCGATGCAGTCGCGGCCGGTGCTCGCCTGCTTGCCGGTGAAGTACATCGTGAACCGCTCGGCGCCCGGTGTCGTCGACGTCTGGAACACGTGGGGCGCCCACAGGTGGGAGCTGCTGGACGCCACCCAAGCTGGTCGGACGTTCATCGTGTTGCCCAGCTTGGTGTAGCCGCTGCGCGGTGACGCCGACCGGGCGACGCGGAAGCCGGTGCCGGTGGCATACAGGTAGTACCTCGTGCCCTGGGCCCTGGTGGTGAACTTGCCGAAGCCGGGGTCCGGGAAGTCCGGCCCGACAACCTTGTAGGCACTCGACCCGTATGCCGCGGCACCGGCGGGAGCCGACGTGGCCACCGCCGCCCCGAGCGCCAGTGCCGCCCCCGCCGCCAGCGCGGCGGCCGACCTGATGGTCCTGCGATTCATGCGTGATCCCCTCGATCAGTTCCTGTGGTCCCCTGCTTCCCCGAAGGTAGGGGCGCCGGGCAGGAGCGGTCGATGGGGAGCAGTCCCCGGGCAAACGGTTTTGCTACGTCAGGCCGGGTGGAGGTATCCGGACGCGCCCCGGCGCGCCGGCATACCTCCACCTGCGACGCGGGGTCGGGCGCCGGGCGGGCTCAGGCTCCGGGGACGATGTCCTGCTGGCTCGGCAGCTGGTCCTGTCGCAGGATCCCGACCGGGCAGGTGAGGCCGTTGGGCCCGTGGTTGCAGTAGCCGCCGGGGTTCTTGTGGAGGTACTGCTGGTGGAGGTCCTCGGCATACCAGAAGGTCCCGGCTTCGCTGGCCGGTCGCAGCTCGGTCGAGATGGCGCCCAGGTGGTGGCGGTCGAGCTCTGCCTGGAACGCCTCCCGGGTCGCCTTCGCGGCGGCCTCCTGCCCGGGCGTGGTCCAGTAGACCGCCGACCGGTACTGGGTGCCGATGTCGTTGCCCTGGCGGTTGGCGGTCGTCGGGTCGTGGTTCTCCCAGAACGCCTTGAGGATCAGCTCCGGCGACGTCTTGGCCGGGTCGTAGGCGACGAGGACGGTCTCGGTGTGACCGGTCCGGCCGGTGCAGGTCTCCTGGTAGGTGGGGTTCGGGGTGTGCCCGCCCATGTAGCCGGCCGCCGTCGCCACGACCCCGGGCAGTCGCCACATGATCCGCTCGGCGCCCCAGAAGCAGCCCATGGCGATGTACATGACCTCGGTGCCTTCGGGCCACGGCCCTTCGAGCGGCGTGCCGAGGACGGCGTGGGTCGTGGGCACGCTGAAGCCGCGGTGGTCGCGACCGGGCAGCGCGTCGTCGGGGGTGGGCAGGGGCTTGGCGGAGCGGGAACCGAAGAGCATGTGTCATTGAACAACGTCGGGTCGCCCTGCGTTCCTTGTGGGCGGCTTACGCTCGGGGGATGCCCGACCAGACCGGACCGACCCCGCAGGATCCGTATGCCGCGCCGCCGGTCTCCCTGTCACAGCGCTGGGAGGGGGGAGACCGGGTCGACCCGCCCCGGATCGCCGAGGAGAAGGCGAGCCTCGCGGCATACCTCGACTTCTACCGGGCGACGCTGGCAGCCAAGTGCGAGGGCCTGACCGCCGAGCAGCTGAACGACCGGTCGGTGGCGCCATCGACGATGAGCCTGCACGGCCTCGTCCGGCACCTGGCCGGGGTGGAGCGGTGGTGGTTCCGGATCAACTTCGCCCATGAGGACGTGCCGATGCTCTTCTACACCGACGAGGAGCCGGACCTGGACTTCGACGGGCTGGCCGATGACCCCGTTGCGGACCTGGCGATCTGGCGGGCCGAGTGCGAGCAGTCGCGCCGGGTCGTCGACGCTGCCGGGCTGGACGACACGGCACCCATGATCATGGGTGCCCACGACAGGTTCTCGCTGCGCTGGTTGATGCTGCGGATGATCAGCGAGTACGCCCAGCACTGCGGCCACGCCGACCTGCTCCGCGAGCGGGTCGACGGCGCGACCGGCGCCTGACCCGTCCCCCCGGGGACCGGAATAACCCCGCACGTGCGGGCTTGTTCGGTGGGGTCAGCGCGGGGGACCGGAACAACCCCGCACGTGCGGGCTTGTTCGGGGGAGGGAGAGGTGACCTGGGTCAGCTCCTGGATGCCAGGGCGATGCCGAGCAGGTCGGCGGCCAGGCCGCGAGGGCGCTGGTTGGGGTTCCACACCGCCCGCAACGCTCGGGGCATGGCGACGTCGACGAGGTCGACCCGGACCAGCCGGCCGGCAGCCACGTCGTTCTGGACGGCGAGTGAGGACAGGACGCTCGGCGCGCCGGTCGTGAGCACGACGGTGCGGACGGCTGCGGTCGAGGGGAGCTCCAGCAGCGGATCGACGAGCTCTGGCACGGCCTTCTCGAGGGTCTGTCTGGTCCCTGAGCCCTGCTCACGGACGACGAGTGGCGTCGCCGCGAGCTCGGCGCGGGTGATGCCCCTGCGCCGGCGGGTCCATGGGTGGTCCGGGGCCACGACGACGACGAGGCTGTCGTGGGCGACGGTCCGGGAGGCGACCGTGCGGGGCACGGTGGGGCACTCGACGAAGCCGAGGTCGACCCCACCGGCGGTGATCGCGGCGAGCACCTGCTCGGAGTTTCCGGGGTGGGCCCGGAGCCGCGCCTCCGGGTGCTGGGCACGCAGCTGCCCCGCCCAGCCGGGCAGGAGGCACTCGGCCACAGTGTTGCTCGCGGCGACCCGGGTCGTCTCCCGGCCGTCGACGCGCAGGCCGGCGACACCGGTCTCCAATGCCGTTGCCGCCACGAGGATCTCGTGTGCCCAGGTCACCACCAGCTGACCCGCTGGCGTGAGCTCGACCCCACGGGGAGACCGTTGGAAGATCGCCACCCCCAGGAGCGACTCGGCGGTTCGGATCCGGGCGCTGACCGCCTGCTGGCTCACGCCCAGCCGCTCGGCGGCGGCGCCCATGCTCCCGGTCTGCGCGGCCGTGACGACTGCCTCGAGGGCGGGCAGGTCGGGCACGTTGCGGAGCGCGGTCATCTGCCCACGATACCGCTAGGTCACAAATGCACGTTGTGACCTGACAGGCCCATGGGGCCTACCCGGTCCGGCCGTCGCCGGGCAGGCTCGACAGCATGAGCCAGACCCTGGACCGCCCCCACGTGAGCCGGGCCGTCGATATCCGGAGAGTCGCGCCGGCGGGACCGGCGTGGTTCGGGTCGGTCATGGGTACCGGCATCCTCGCGACCCTTCTTCAGGTGCACGCCGCACGCCTCCCGTTCGGGCACGCCATGGCGTGCGGACTGCTCGTCGTGGCGTGGGCCCTGCTGACCGGTCTCACAACCGGATTCGCCCGCCGCGTCCTCGCCGACCCCCGCGTCCTCGTCGCGAGCGTCTCCGAGACCGCCGGCCGGACCCATTGGGGCATGGTGGCCATGGGCCTCCTCTCCGTCGGTTCGGCCACCATCACGGTGGTCCCCACGGTGACGCCGTCCGCGATGCACTGCGCCGTGGTCGTCGACGCCGTCCTCTGGTCGCTCGGCACGGCCGTCGGGCTCGTCACGACCGCTGGGTTCACCACTGTCCTCGTCCGAGGCGGTGGTGGCCGGCCGGCGTTCACCTGGGGTCTTCCCGTCGTCCCGCCGATGGTCTCGGCCACGACGGGTGCGGCCCTCGTCCCGCACGTCGACGGCGACCTCGGCCGGCTCGCTCTCGTCCTGGTCTGCGCGGCCTGCTTCGTCCTCGCGCTCGTCATCGGGACCTGCGTCTTCGCCGTTGCTTACCGGCACCACTTGCTCCGCTCATCAATGCCGGTCGTCGCATCGACATCCGCATGGATCCCGCTCGGGATCGTGGGCCAGTCCACGGCGGCGGCGCAGGCCATCGCGGTCCGCGCCGAGCCGCTCCTCACCCCGTCCGTCCGGCCCGAGCTGCACGCCCTGGCCGACGGGTACGGCGCCGTCGTGCTCGCCCTCGGCGTCCCCCTCGTCGGCTACGCGGTGGCCGTCACGGCCCGTGGCTTCGCCGCTCGTATGCCGTTCACCCCCGGCTGGTGGTCCCTCACCTTCCCGATCGGGACCCTCGCCCTGGGCGCCCACCTGCTAGCCACCCAGCCCGGCTTCGCGGCATACGAGATCGTCGGTCTTGGCTGCGTGCTGGTCCTCTGTGGGACCTGGTCGCTGTGTGCTGTGGCGAGCCTGCGTGCCGTCGTGGCCGGCCGCAGACTCCGCAGCTGGAACGCCGTCAGCAGCACCCCGATGCTCAAGGTCAACCGGCTCCTCGGCTATCAGCCGGTTGCCTTCGAGTCCGAGTGCCAGAAGACTCTGCCGGCATGAGCTCGTCGTTGCCGCCACTGCCCGACACGGTGGCCGCGCGCACGGCATACGAGATCTGTTCGAGGTTCTCGACCCCCAACCTGGTCGGTCACTCGGTGCGGTCCTACCTGTGGGCTGCGGCGTATGCCGCGGAGCGCGGCCTGGTGTTCGACGCCGAGCTGCTCCACACGGCAGCCATGGTGCACGACCTCGGGATCTCGGCGACCTTCGAGGCGGTCACGACACCGTTCGAGGTCGTCGGAGCAGAGATCGGGTTCGTCCTGGGACGAGGCCTCGGCTGGCCGGCCGACCGGTCCGAGCGGGTCGTCGAGATCTGCGTCCGACACATGCGCGACGACGTGGCCGCGGACGTCGACGTCGAGAGCCACCTCCTGCAGGTCGGCACGAGCGCCGACGTCTCGGGCGTAGGTGCGCAGGACTTCCCAGCGCCGTTCCGCGCGGCGCTCTTCGCGGCATACCCCCGCACCGGCTTCCCGGCCGAGTTCGTCGCGGCCTTCGAGCGGGAGGCGGCCCGGAAGCCGGAGTGCGCGGCGGCCCGGCTGCTCGCCTCGGAGTGGCCGCAGCGGATGGCGAACAACCCCCTCCCGGGCTGAGCCCGCGCGCGCCGAACGCCTAGATTGGGCGCATGACCGACGCTGCTCGTGGCTTCTCCTCCCGCGCGATCCATGTGGGCCAGGAGCCCGACCCGACGACAGGATCCGTCGTCACCCCGATCTACCAGACGTCGACCTACAAGCAGGACGGCATCGGGGGCCTGCGCGGCGGCTATGAGTACTCCCGCAGCGCCAACCCCACCCGCACCGCGCTGGAGACGCTCATCGCCGACCTCGAGGGCGGCTCGCGCGGCTACGCGTTCTCCTCCGGCCTCGCCGGCCAGGACTGCGTGGTCCGCGCGCTGCTGCGCCCCGGCGACCATGTCCTCATCCCGACCGATGCCTATGGCGGCACCTTCCGGATGTTCGACAAGGTCGCCAAGCCCTGGGGCATCGACTACGACATCGTCCCCATCGCCGACGCCGACGCCGTGCGGGCAGCGGTCCGGCCGACCACCCGGATGATCTGGGTCGAGACGCCGACCAACCCGCTGCTCGGCATCGCCGACATCACCGCCCTCGGGGGGATCGCGCACTCGGCCGGGGCGGTCCTCGTCGTCGACAACACCTTCGCTAGTCCCTATCTGCAGCAGCCGATCTCGCTCGGTGCCGATGTGGTGACGCACAGCTCGACGAAGTATGCCGGTGGGCACAGTGACGTCGTCGGCGGTCTCGTCGTCGTCCGCGAGGGACTGACGATCGAGGTGCCGGACGGCGACCCGGTCGGCCCCGACGCCGCGACCCGCGTCGGCTTCCACCAGAACTCGATCGGCTCGATCGCCGGTCCCATGGACGCCTGGCTGGTCCAGCGCGGGTTGAAGACGCTCGCGGTCCGGATGGAGCGGCACTGCGACAACGCCGAGAAGGTCGTCGACTTCCTCACGGCTCACCACGGCGTCTCGCACGTGTACTACCCGGGGCTGCCCGACCACCCCAACCACGACATCGCCGCCCGGCAGATGACGCGCTTCGGTGGGATGGTGTCGTTCCGGGTCCGAGCCGGGGAGGACGTCGCCGTCAAGGTGTGCGGTGAGACGCAGCTTTGGACCCTTGCCGAGTCCCTCGGTGGTGTCGAGTCACTCATCGAGCACCCGGCCCGGATGACCCACGCGTCGGTCGCCGGGACCGAGCTCGAGGTCCCGTCCGACCTGGTCCGGCTCTCGGTCGGGATCGAGGACGCCGACGACCTCATCGCCGACCTCGGGCAGGCGCTCGACCGGCTCGCCTGAGCGGCCCGGTGTGACTGCGGGCAGGTATCTCGTCGTCGACGTCGGCTCGACCTTCACCAAGGGCGCCCTCGTGTCCGGCGACGGCGACCTGCTCGGCACGGCCGCGCGCCGGACGACCATCGACACCGACGTCATGGACGGGTTCGGTTCGGTCGCCGCCGAGCTCGCGCCCCTGGGCGAACCGACCGAGACACTGGTGTGTTCGAGCGCGGGCGGCGGGCTGCGGCTCGCGGTCGTCGGCTACGAACGCCAGGTGACCGCCCACGCCGGCCACCGCGTCGGGCTCTCCTCGGGTGCCAAGGTGGTGCATGTGGCGGCGGGCGAGCTCACCGCCGCCGCGGTGCGAGAGCTCAAGGCGTCCCGGCCCGACATCGTGCTCCTCGTCGGTGGGACCGACGGCGGGAACTCCGAAGTGTTGCGGCACAACGCGGCCCGCCTCGCGGCGTCGCGTGTCACGGCCCCGATCGTCGTCGCCGGGAATGCCGAGGCGGCCGATGAGGTGGCGCAGATCCTGGCTGCGACGGGTCGTCGGTTCGTCGTGACCGACAACGTCCTGCCGAGGATCGGCGTCATCCGCCCCGAGCCGGCCCGCGCGGCGATCCGGGCGACCTTCCTCGAGCACGTCATCGGCGGCAAGGGTTTGTCCCGCGGCCCGGCCTTCGCCCGCCTCGTCCTTGCTGCCACACCAGACGCGGTCCTCACCGGCGTCGGCGTCCTCGCCGACGTCGCTGGTGGCGACGTGATGGTCGTCGACATCGGGGGCGCCACGACCGACCTCTACAGCGTCCTCACGCCGCAAGGAGAGGACGCAATCCTCGCCAAGGACGTCGTCGCGCCGCTCTGGCACGCCCGCACCGTCGAGGGTGACCTCGGCATGCGCTGGAACGCCGAGGGCATCGTCGCGGCAGCCTCTGTCGAGCGAATCCCCTTGTCGCAGACCACGATCGCGTATGGCGCGCGCGTCGCCTCCGAGGTCGGACACCTACCGGAGGGGTCGGAGGAGTGGGCGGCCGAACGCGAGCTGGCAACCGCGGCGGCCGTCGTCGCCGCCCGTCGCCATGCCCGCCCGCAGAGCCCGTCCGAGGGGCCACGTCCGCTGCGCGAGGTGGCGCTGCTCGTCGGGTCCGGGGGAGTTCTGCGCCACGCGCCGGAGGGTGCGGCCCAGGAGGTACTCGACGCGGTCCGCGCCGACCATGCCGGGGGGTGGCGCACGCCGCAGGACGCGCGAACGGCCGTCGACACGGCATACGTGCTGTGCGCCGTGGGCCTGCTGGCGGCCGGCCACCCCGAGGCGGCCCGCCGTCTCGCCGCGACGGTCATCCCCTGACCCAACGTCTGCGGATCTGGGGGCGCGGACCCTCAGATCCGCAGACGCAAGGTAACCGGTCGACCCCTGTCGGTGCCCATCCGTAGGCTGGCGGACATGACCTCTTCAGCAATCGAGGCCGACCATCTCGTCAAGGACTTCGGTGATGTCCGGGCCGTTGACGACGTCAGCTTCACGGTGCCCCAGGGCACCGTCCTCGGCCTGCTCGGCCCCAACGGGGCCGGCAAGACGACGACGGTGCGGATGATGACGACGCTCACGACGCCGACGAGTGGCCGGGCGCGGGTCGCCGGCCACGACGTGGCGACCGAGCCCGACGCGGTGCGCCGCAGCATGGGCCTCACCGGTCAGGCGGCGACCGTCGACGAGCTGCTCACCGGCCGGGAGAACCTCCGGCTCATCGGCAACCTCTACGGCCTGCCGCCGGCGGATGTCCGGGGCCGGGCCGCGGAGATGCTCGAGCGGTTCTCGCTGGCCGACGCCGGCGACAAGGTCGTCAAGAAGTACTCGGGCGGGATGCGCCGGCGCCTCGACCTCGCGGCCAGCCTGATCGCCGCTCCGCCGGTGCTC
>JAJPIW010000027.1 GCA_021324575.1 Intrasporangiaceae bacterium
CCCCACCAATCGCGATCATCTGCACATGCCGATTACTCAACGACTGCTTATAACCAACCTGCTCGGCATCCAAAGAATTCTGCGGCTCGTCACGCTCAGCAACGTCCACGGTGGTCTCGCTCATGCTGTGTCCTTGCGTCGTAGGATCCGAATCGGCGTACCGAACCGGAGGGGCGTCCTGACAGGTGTCAAGCACTATGTCGTCTGTGAGGAGGCCACCGCAACCGCTGAACGCCGCGTGTTCGTTAAGTTCTCGTTTCGTTCGGGTCCACCGGATCGCGGTCGTCGAAGGTCACGTCGATCCGTTCGTAGCCCTTGGTGCGCATGGCTCGTGCCTGGTTCGCGTAGGTCAGCTTGTCGGCGGCGGTGAGCGAGACGTCGTCGGTGAACGGCGTGAGCAGCGCCCGCGGATAGAGCTTCCCGGCCCGGACCGCGCTCATCTCGGCGGAGATGACGACGATGACGGCGGCGAGGTAGACGAAGGCCAACAGGCCGAGGACGAAGCTCACGACACCGTTGGTGGCCGAGGCGTTCTTGACGACCCGGCCGACGTAGACGACGCCGAAGGTCTGCAGCGCCTGCCAGCCGATCGCGGCCAGCACGGAGCCGGGCAAGAGGTGCCGGTGACGAACCGACCCGACGCCAATCCTGAAGCACAGCAACACGATTCCGGTGTTGACAACGACCGACGCCAGCGCGACGAGAACCTTCTGCCAGATACCCCAGCCGGTCGTGGATGAGGCGAACGTCGAGATGACCGTCGTCGCGATGATCGCGACCCCTGCAATGACGACGAGGAGGAGCGAGCGAGCCCGGGCGAGAAGCGGGTTGGGCCGGCTGTTGCGAGGGATCGCCCAGATCGTGTTCATCGTGTACTGGAGGGCGTTGCCGACGCCGAGCGCGCCATAGAGCGACACCAGGCCGCCGATGACCACGCCGGTCGTGCCGCCGGACAGCGACTTCGGGTCGCCGAGCTGGTCACCGACGACGGGGAACTGGCTGAGCGCGGACTCGAGGATCTCCTGTCGCCAGTGCGGGTGGTTGCGAAGCAGGACGCTGAGAATGGTCGCAAGGAGGAGCAGCAGCGGGAACATCGAGACGAACGCGTAGTAGGTCAACAGGGCGGCGAGGTAGCCGCCGGCGTCGTCGAAGAACTTGTAGAGGACACCGATGGGGAACCCGAGCACCGGATAGCGGCGCTGGAGGTGGTCCACCCGGTCGACGACGGTCACGGGACCGATCATGTCGTATCCCATCCTGTATGCCGGGGAGCACAATGCCGGTCGTGGACCCTCTCCCGACCCGCCCGGACGACCCGCGGCTCCTGCTGGCATACGGCACCCTGAAGGAGGACGAGCCCATCCACGGCGGCGCCGCCGTCCCCCGCGTCATCACGGTACGGCGCGGGCTGCGGATCCCGGGGCGGCTCTACGACGTGGGTGCGTACCCCGCCGCGGTCCTGGACCACGCCGCCCTGCGCGGCGCGCGCCCGGTGACGACAGCCTTCGTCGCCGACCTGGTCCGCATCGTCACGGCGTCGACGAGCGAGGAAGAGCTCGAGGCGACGCTCGCGGCATACGACGACTACGAGGACGAGGAATACCGCAGGATCGCGATCCCCCTGGACGACCCCGCACACACAGGCGCCTGGATCTACGAATGGGTCAGTCCGACAACGGGACTGGCCCCGATCCCTTCCGGTGAGTGGTCCCTGCGACATCCACCTCGGGACGACTAGAAGATCGGGAGGGACACGCCCGACCACTCCAGGCCGGCCCGCACGAGGGAGACCAGTAGGCCGAGCAGGAAGGCCCATCCCACCCCGGCCCAGCCCGACCATCGGCCACCCTGCGGCCGGGCCGGTCGGGCGGGCCGTGGTGGAGCGACCCGTTCGCACACGGCATACGCGAGGACGCCGAGGCCAAGCGGGAGGGGGGCGACCCAGAACCAGAACCACTTGGTGCCGCGCGTCGGAGGCGGACCGAGCAGGACCAGCGCGACGAAGCCCGTCCCGAGGAGCAGGAGGGTCCAGAAGCGCACTGGCAGGCCGGCGTGGGACGAACCGGACAGTCGAGGCACCTTGGCCGCGTCGAGCCGGACGGGGAAGAGCGCGGCCGACAGGCTCACGACAAGGGTGGCGAGCCACGACGCGACCAGGAACCAACCCAGCGCGACCGACGGCCTGGCGAGCCAGATCCGGCGGCGAACGTCCCTGTCTCGCAACGTGTTTGCTGTGGGCACAGTTCCGGCCAGCCCGGCCCCGTCGACGCCCTCCATGAGCGCAGAGTATCCCCGCTCCCGCTCCCGGTCAGCCGTCAGCCGTCAGCCGCCGAGCAGCTGGGAGGCGGCGTGGATGATGACGCCGGCGAGGGCGCCGACGATGGTTCCGTTGATCCGGATGAACTGGAGGTCACGGCCCACGTGCAGCTCGATCCGGTCGGAGGCCTCCTTGCCGTCCCATCGGTCGATGGTCGCCGAGATGACCTCCGCGAGCTCGGACCCATAGGTGTTGATGAAGAACGCGACCGCGTCGCCGAGGTGGCCCTCGAGCCGGGTCCGCCACACCTCGTCCTGCAGCAGGTGGTCGGACAGGTCCTTGAGGAGCTCGTCGCCGCGCACCCACAGGTAGGACGACTCGTCGTCCATCGCGGTGAGCAGCGAGGTCTTGAGCGACTGCCACAGGGCGAGCGCCGTGGCGCCGGCCTGGGGGTGGGTGAGCAGCCGGGTCTTGAGCTGCTCGGCCCGGGCCATCGTGTCGGGGTCGTGCTGCAGGTCGCCGGCGAGGCGACGGAGCAGGTCGTCGAAGGCGAGCCGGGCCGGGTGGTCCTGCTTGTCGTGGATCTCCTGCAGCCAGGTGAGGATCTGGGTGTAGGTCCAGCTGATGACCTTCTCGTCGAGGAACGGCGGCGACCACCACGGTGCCCGCTCCCCCATCAGCTGCTGGAAGGTGCCCGGGTTGTCGACCAGCCAGGTCCGCAGCTGGTCGATGCCGAGATCGACCAGGCCGTGGTGCGAGCCGTCAGCCACGACGCCCTCGAGGAGCGAGCCGGCGATCGGGCTGATCGGCTCCTTGGCCAGGCGCGGGAGAAGCAGGTCCTCGACGAAGTCCCTCACCTCCGCGTCGTTCATCCGCTCCAGACCGGCCCGCCCGACGCGTCGCATCTCGACCATCGCCCGGTGCCGGTGCTGCGGCTCGGCGAGCCAGCGACCGAGCCGCTCGCCGATATGGGCCGCCGCGAGCCGCTCACGGGCGATGTCCTCGGTGAGGAAGTTCTCGGTGACGAACTCCTGCAGGTTGCGGCCGATCTCGTTCTTGCGCTTGGGAATGATCGCGGTGTGCGGGATGGGGAGCCCGAGCGGGTGCTTGAACAACGCGGTCACGGCGAACCAGTCCGCGAGCGCACCGACCATGGCCGCCTCGGCCGCGGTGTTGACGTAGCCCCAGCCCGTCGCGTCGCGGACACCCAGTGTCGCGGCATACACGATCGCAGCGAGGACGAGAAGGGAGAGCGCGAGGAGACGCATCCGGCGCAGACCCGCGCGCCGCTGCGCGTCGGCGGGTGAGGGCGTCATGAGACTCATGCCGTTGATCCTGCCTGATCGGGTTCGGGGCGTAGGACACAACGTCCGGTCCCTTCCGCTGGGTGCCGCGTGCCGGTTCGTAGGCCGGCCGCTCCCCTCCCGAGGCGCAGCCGATCGCCCCGCCCCGCGACCGTAGACTGGTCGCCCGTGCGCTTCCTCAACGACCTGCAGCCCCAGTTCGACCTGACGTACGGCGACGTGTTCATGGTGCCGGCCCGCTCCGACGTGGCCAGCCGGCTGGACGTCGACCTCGCTTCCGTCGACGGCTCCGGCACCACGATCCCGCTCGTCGTCGCGAACATGACGGCGATCGCCGGCCGCCGGATGGCCGAGACGGTGGCCCGTCGCGGCGGCATCACCGTCATCCCGCAGGATATCCCGGTCGACGTCGTGCGGGAGGTGGTCGCCTGGGTCAAGCAGCGGCACCTCGTCGCCGACACCCCGATCACGCTGACCGAGTCGATGACGACCGGCGAGGCGATCGTGCTCCTCGCCAAGCGGGCCCACGGCGCCGCGGTCGTCGTCGACGGGCGGCGGCCGGTCGGGCTGGTGACCGAGCACGACCTGTCCGGGGTCGACCGCTACACCCAGGTCCGCGACGTCATGGTCCGCGACGTCGTCACGCTCCCGGACGGGCTGGGGCCGGAGGAGGCGTATGCCGAGCTGTCCCGTGTGCGGCACCGGCTCGCGCCGGTGGTCGACGACAACGGCGACCTCGTGGGGATCCTCACCCGGGCCGGAGCGCTCCGGTCCGGTCTGTACACACCGGCCCTGGACGCCGACGGCCGGCTGCGGGTGGCCGCGGCGGTCGGTATCAACGGCGACGTGGCGGCCAAGGCCGCGGCCGTGCTGGACGCCGGCGCCGACGTGCTCGTCATCGACACCGCGCACGGGTTCCAGACCAAGATGCTCGAGGCGCTCAAGGCGGTACGTGCCCTCGACCCGCAGGTGCCGGTGGTGGCCGGCAACATTGTCTCCGCGGAAGGCACCCGTGAGCTGATCGCGGCCGGTGCCGACATCGTCAAGGTCGGCGTCGGCCCGGGCGCGATGTGCACGACCCGGATGATGACCGCCGTCGGGCGTCCCCAGTTCTCGGCGGTGCTCGAATGTGCCTCCGCCGCAAGGGAGCTGGGCAAGAACGTGTGGGCCGACGGCGGCGTCCGTCACCCCCGAGACGTGGCGCTCGCGCTTGCAGCCGGCGCGTCCAACGTCATGATCGGGTCGTGGTTCGCCGGCACCCTGGAGTCGCCCGGCGACCTGTTCACCGGCAGCGACGGTCGGCAGTACAAGGAGTCCTTCGGCATGGCCTCATCGCGCGCGGTCCGCAACCGGACCGCCAGCGACACGGCATACGACCGGGCCCGCAAGGCCGTCTTCGAGGAGGGCATCTCCTCTGCCCGTATGTACATCGACCCGGCCCGGCCGAGCGTCGAGGACGTCATCGACCAGATCGTCGCCGGGGTCCGCAGCTCGTGCACGTATGCCGGTGCGCGGAGCCTGGAGGAGTTCCACGCCAACGCGGTCGTCGGGATCCAGAGCCTCGCGGGCTTCACCGAAGGGGCCCCGGTCACCCAGTCCTGGTGACACCGGCCTGGCCGGTGGAGGTGTTCCGATGCGCCCTGCCGCGTCCGCATACCTCCACCCAGCGGGCGCGCGGCCTATGGGCGGACGGCGAGCTGGTCGACCGGCGGGAGCTGGACGCCGAGCGGCGTGACCCGCCCAGTTGCCGGGTCGACCGCCTTGATCGCGCGGTCCGCAGCCACCATGAGGAGCTTCAGGCTGTCCGGCGACCAGGCCAGCGCGCCGTCGCTGAACGCCGATGTCAGAGCGACGGGCACCAGCCGTCGGCTCCCGGTCGTGAGGTCGATGACGAGCAGACTCCAGCCGTTCGTGACGGCGACCGCAACGGCAGCGAACCGCCTGTCAGGGGAGATCTGGCCCACGGCGTTCGGCCCAAGACCGGATCCGAGGCCGTGCCGGACACCGGTCGCCCGGTCCACCAGTGCCGTTGAGCACCTGTACCGGTCGTCGCAGTCGGTGACCAGCCAGCCATGTGCCGACGCCGCCACGACCTGCCCGGTCGTGATCCGGTGCAGACCGTCGCCGTTCGCGGCATACGAGCCACTCGTGCCTTGGAAGACGAGCGAGCCTGACCCGCCCGCCTGGGCCGAGAAGAAGGCCATGTTGGGAGGAATAGGAATCGGCGCCCGACCGGCGCCCTTCCCGTCCAGGGTGACCAGCGACAGGACCGGTTTCGCGTCGGTCCCGGCAGTCACCCACACGTGGCTCGAGTCCGGCCCCGGGAACACCCGCCCCCCGGTGGCCAGGGCTCCTTGGGCCCCCACGGCCGGAGCACCGTCCCGGACGACGTAGCCGGGGACGGCGTCGAGGGGCCGGATGAGCACCTCGCGCGGGCCGGCGATGAACGCCACCGGGCCACTGCTGGCCAGACCCGGCACCGGGGTCGTCACAACCCGGCCCTGTGCCATGTCGATCCTGACCGTGGCCCCGGAAGCGAGCGCGAACAGGTCCCAGCCACCAGTCACCCCCAGGAGCGGATGTCCCACCCTGACGATGGATGGACCCGCCGTGTCCGTCGCCACCGAGACGCTCGGCGCGGTGGTCGGCGGCCGCAGGGCTCCCGACGTGGAAGAGACCGTCGGCGAGGGCGGCTGCCGGTCGGTTGCGCCCATCCGGTTGGCGACGGCGATCCCGGCCACGCCCAGGACCACGACGCCTGCGATCACGCCGAGCAGCGGCGGGCCCCGACGTCGGCGCGCCTCGGGCTCGCGCACGCGCCCCTTGTCATCGACCACGAACCAGTCGCGGTCGCTGCGGCGCTCCTCGTCCGGCGGCACCTCCCCATCATGGGCCACGGGCGGGACGGGTCCCCGCCCATCCACGAGCACATGGCATACGAGACGCCCCAAGCGGACCTACGCGAGCGTAGGGAGCGGATGCTGGGGGTCCCAACCCCGGGGATCCGCTCCCTACGGTGGCGTAGCCAGCGCCAAGATGCAGTCCTTGCGCCCACACGGCGTCGCCCGGCCGGCCCAGCCCCGCGACCGGAACAGGGCGTCGAGCTCCCCAGCGGTGCGGCACGGGGTGATCGCACAGTCCGGCCAGAAGACCCGCACCGTGAGCCACCCGTCACCGCCCACCTCCCGGTCGCGCTGCCCGTCCCGGGTCCGGTGCCCCCAGCCCTCGTGCCCCGCCCGACCGTCGACCTCGACGATCACCTTCAGGGCCGGGTAGCCGTTGTCGTGGTAGCGACGTCGCCCGGAGTCGGTGGCCAGCTGCCGGACCCCGGTGGGCAGCCCATGCGCCCGCTCGACATCACGGATGAAGCGCACCTCGGCGGCGCTCTGCGCCCCGTCGGCCATGTCGGCCAGCGCCTCGGTGAGCAGCACCAGGTGCCGGTGCCGGGGCCGGCGGCCCAGCTCGGTGAGCAGCTCACCGACCGAGACTCGTTCAGTCCTGACGGCCTCGGCAAACAAGCCGACCGCACCATCGAGCCCGCCTTCGTGGGCCAGATCCAGCAGGGTGGCCGGAACCGTCGTGCGCCACGGGTACTCGGTGTCATGGACCACCGCGTCCCAACGCCGCACCTGTCGCACCTCCACCCCCGCCGGCGGGTCGACGCGACGACCATGTGGGACGGCCAGGGACACGACGGACGGGTCGCGGCCGGTCAGTCCCCACAGCCGCCCGGCCGACGCGCCGCGGAACGCCACGGCGGCCCCCGGCGCGGCCGTCTCGAGCTGCAGGAACGCTGTCATCGCCGTCACCGACCAACCCTCCCGGCCCGGCGTGGTCAGGTAGACCCCGCGCCCTTGAGCGGTCCACCGACGCGAGGCCACCCGCCATCGCACGAGCTCGTCGGTCAGCCCGGCGGCGCGGCACTGGGCCCGGGTGACCAGCGCGCACTGCACGTCGGCGTGTCGTCGCAAGGCACCCCAGTCCGGGCCGCTCGTCGTCGCTCCCATCGACATACCGTGCCCGATCCGGGCGGGGTGCGCCGCCGGTCATCCACAGGCAGACGGCATACGAGACACCCCAGGTGGACCTACGCGAGCGTAGGGAGCGGATCGTCCGGGTCCACACCCCGACGATCCGCTCCCTACGGTCCCGTATGCCGGGCGGGGGTCATTCGGTAGCGGGGCGGACGGCGGGGCCGACGTGCCGGCGAGGTAACGCTCGGCCGCTCTCGCACTGGGACCCATGCCCGCCGCCGCCGCGACCGCGATGACGGCGATGACCACCCAGCCGGCAGCGTGCAGGTTCATGGCCAGCCAGGTGTAGGCCGCCGGGGCCCAGAGGCTGCCGATGGCGAAGCCGACCCTGGAGACGCCCTGGTACTCCCCGCGCCGGGTGGGGTCGGACAGCTCGGCCTGCAGGCCCCACTGGCTCGCCGACTCGAAGAGCTCGGCACCGGTCACCGTTACGTGCCCGACCCAAACGAGCACAATCGTCACCCAGCCGATCGTCGAGTGGGTGAACAGGACGATCAGGCAGGACAGGGTGAAGAAGCCGGCCGAGACGCGTGATGCGCGCAGTGCACCGGGCACCGTGTCGGCGCCGCGGGAGGCCGGCACCTGGAAGAGGACGGCGAGCACCGTGTTGGTCCCGAACAGCCACGCGAGAAGGACCCGCGGCGCGTCGGTCTCCTGGACGAGCCACAGCGGGATGACGACGTTGAGGAGGACCTGGTTGGTCGTGAGGACGCCGCTCATGATGCTCGTGAGGAGGTAGCCCCGGTTCCGGAGCGCCGCCCCGGTGGTGGGTGCGCCCGGCTCGGCGACATGCCGGTGGCCGGGTTCGGGAAGGCGCAGGACGAGCAGGGCGCCGAGGGCGAGGACGAGCGCCGTGGCATACGGCAGTGCCTTGATCCCGGTGTCGGTCGGGAGGGCGAGGGCTAGGCCGCCGATCAGCGCGCCGACGGTGAAGCCGATGTTGAGCGCGCTGCGCATGAAGGCCATCGAGCGGACCCGCTCCTCGCGGGGGAAGGCGTCCAGCGTGTAGGCGCCCCGGGCCGCGCTGCCGGCAGAGTCGATCACCTCGCCGACCACCATGATCGCCACGAACGCACCGAACCCGTGCGCGAACGGCCAGGCGAGGAAGGTCAGGGCGGCGAGGAACGCGCAGGCGAACCACACGGGGCGGGGCCCGAACCGGTCCGACAGCTTGCCCAGCGGGACAGCGGTGACGAAGGACGCGACCCCGCCGATGGTGAGGCCGAGCCCGACCCTGGCCGCGGACAACCCGACGAAGTGGGTGAAGTAGAACGCGCTGCCGGTGAGGAACGCGCCGGAGCCCATCGCGAAGAGCACCGACCGGAGAGCCAGGCTGCGCGCCAGCCGGCTCTCCGGGAGCAGTCGTTCCAACGCCCTCGGGATCCCCACAACGGCTCATTGAACCAGCCGGTGACAGGATGAGCTGCATGGATATCGGCCCTTCAGGACGACCCGCGCCACCCGGTCGCGTCGGCTGATGGCGCACGCACCCGCGCCCTTGGAAGCGCCCGTCGACCCGGCCTCCGCGCTCCGCCGCGTCGCGTACCTCATGGAGCGGTCGCGCGCCGGTTCATACCGGGTCGACGCCTTCCGCAACGCCCTCGCCCTCGTCAAGGCGATGCCTGCGGGCGAGCTCGCGAACCACCTCGCGGAGGGCACGATCCAGTCGGTCAGCGGCATCGGCAAGTCCACCGGGGAGGTCCTGGAGGAGGCGTATGCCGGTGAGCTCCCCTCCCGCTTGGCCGCCCTCCAGGACGCCGCGTCGAAACCCTTGGCGACCGGCGGCGAGGCGCTGTGGGCGGCCCTCAAGGGTGACTGCCACGCGCACTCCAACTGGTCCGACGGCGGGTCACCGATCGACGAGATGGTCCTTGCCGCAATGGAGCTGGGCCAGGAGTGGCTCGTGCTCACCGACCACTCCCCACAGCTGCGGGTGGCCAACGGGCTGACCGTGGAGCGGCTCCGCAAGCAGCTGTCCATCGTCGACGCGATCAACAAGGGGCTGGGGTCGGCGTTCCGGCTGCTCAAGGGGATCGAGGTCGACATCCTCGACGACGGGGCCCTCGACCAGACCGAGGAGATGCTCGGGCGGCTCGACATCGTCACCGCCTCGGTCCACTCCAAGCTGCGGATGAACGCCGTCCCGATGACCAAGCGGATGGTCGCCGCCGTGTCCAACCCGCGGGTCAACGTGCTGGGCCACTGCACCGGGCGGCTCGTCGAGGGCAGCCGCGGGACGCGGCCGCAGTCGTCCTTCGACGCCCTCGCCGTCTTCACCGCCTGCCTGGACAACAACACAGCCGTCGAGATCAACAGTCGTCCGGAGCGCTGCGACCCGCCCGACGAGCTCATCGTCGTGGCGCGCGACCTGGGCTGCCTGTTCGCCATCGACTCCGATGCACACGCACCGGGGCAGCTGGAGATGAAGCAGTTCGGGTGCGCGCGCGCCGAGCGCCTCGGCATCGACGCCGACCGGATCATCACCACGTGGGACGCCGACCGCCTCCTGGACTGGGCCGCAGCCGGCTGAGACGAACAGACCTCTTGACAGCTGACCCAGAGCAATGTCTTAATGATGTAAGTCATTGATCTAGTGCTCGGAGGGCATCATGGCCGGTCGGCTGCTCGTCATACTGCTTGTCCCGCTCGGCGTGGCCGCCCTGGTCTTCGGGTTGGCCCGCGCGTTGGCCAGGCGGGGATGGTCCGGACGCGCGCGAGCCGCTCGGGTTCGTTCGGTCGCCGGCGGGTTCGCCTCCGTCGTCGGGCTGCTCGTGGGCCTGGCCTTCGTGACGACAACGGACCTCACCCCGGCCAGCCTGGTCGCCGCCACGGCGCCGGCCCTCGTCGCGACGGTCATGCTGCTCGCCTCGACCATGGTCGAGCTCACCTGGCCCAAGCCGGCCGGTCAGGTGCGTGTCGCCCGGATCGGGGCTCGGCGACCGGCGGCCCCGCGAACACTCGGGCGGATCCTGGCCGGCTCACTCGCGGCGAGCACGTCGTTGCTGGTCGCGGGCGGACTCACCGCCACCGACGACGGTCGGCGCGTCGAGGTCGCCTGGGGCAACGGGTCGACCAGCCACGGCCCGTGGCCGGGTTGGTACTACGGCATCCCGATGGGGGCGGCCCTCCTCGTCCTCCTTGCCGTCACCCTCTGGTCAGTCCGGGTCGTCGACACCCGCCCAGCCCTCGGACCGGGCCAGTCAGACGTCGACGTCACGGCCCGCACGCTCAGCAAGGCGCGGGTGCTGCGGACGGCCTGCCTCGGCGCGCTGGGCACCACCGCTCCGCTCGCCGTCGTCATGGGCAGCGGACTCAACGCGCTCGCCAACAACCTGCGGATGAACGAGTCACCTCTGGCCCATCAGGTGCCCCTGGACTGGCGCCAGGACATCGGCTTCGGCCTGATCGGAGTGGCCCTGGTCTGCCTCTTCCTCGTCCTCGTCGTCCTCGCCTGGCACGGGCCGGCCGCCGTGCGGGTGGCGGAGCCGGGCACCGGGTCCGCCACCAGCGGGACGGCCGGCCCGATGCCCGCGGCCCGCCCATGACCGAGCTCGACATCTCCGTCGACCTCGCGGCGGCCGAGCCACCGTACGAGCAGGTCCGAGCCCAGCTCGCCGGTTACATCGTCGGCGGCGCCCTGCCCGAGGGTGAGCGCCTTCCGCCGATCCGGATCCTGGCCGCCGACCTCGGCCTCGCCACCAACACGGTGGGCCGGGCCTACAAGGAGCTGGAGGCTGCGGGCCTGGTGACCACCCGGCGCCGCACCGGCACGATCGTCACCGGACGCCAGTCGCTCGCCGACCCGGTCCTCGGAGCCAGCGCCACGGCATACGCCCGCAGTGCCCTTCGGGCCGGACTGAGCGAGTCCGCCGCCCTCGATCTCGTGCGCGCCGCCCTGCGTGCGGCCAGCCCGGGCTGACCCCTGCGAGCGGGCAACACACCTCGTTTTGGCGGTTCGCGGGGCGACCCGTATGATTTCGGAGTCCTCAACGGATCCGAGCCTGGCTCGCCAGCGACGGGCTCTGTCATCGGACCGGGTCCCCATCGTCTAGCGGCCCAGGACCCCGCCCTTTCACGGCGGTAGCACGGGTTCGAATCCCGTTGGGGATACGCATGTCAAGCAAGGCCTTGCACCACGAGGCCCCGTAGCGCAGTTGGTTAGCGCGCCGCCCTGTCACGGCGGAGGTCGCCGGTTCGAGCCCGGTCGGGGTCGCTCAAGAACGCAGAACGGGAGAGTCCAGGCAACTGGCTCTCCCGTTCTGCGTGCGTCGTCAAAGGTCCGCGCAGTCCTCACCTGGCTGACCAGGCTTCCCGGCCCACGGCTGTGGAGAGCTGGGTGCAAGGAGGAGCACATGGCGACGAACCTGGCAGTCGATCCGGGGTGCGGACCAAGAAGGAAGCAGTCACCATCGCGCTCCAGGAGTTCATCGCGCGCCGGGAGCAATGAACACTGCTTGACCTGTTCGGCACGCTGGAGTGGGACGAGGACTACGACGTCAAGCAGGAGCGTCTCGCGCGCGACCGCAAGCTGGGCCTTCTCGACACGTGACACTTCTCGTCGACACGAGCGGCTGGTCCTTGGCGTTCAGGCGTGACAGCCCTCCGAATGTTCCCGACGTGGCTCGCCTGGCCACCGCACTCAAGGGAGCCGAAGACGTGGTGTCCACGGGGATCATCCAGCTGGAGCTGTTGACGGGGTTCATCCCTACCCGCATCCAAGAGTCATTGGAACAACGCTTCGCTGCCATGGCCCCTGGTGGAGCCGAGGCGGGAGGACCACCTCGCGGCAGCGCGCCTCGGTCGCACCTGTCGTGAAGCCGACGCTCTGGACCTCACGGTCGAATGCGACAGCGAGGCAGCTGAGCGACACCGCTCCGGGCCCTGCCAACAGGCAGTAGTGGTGGCTCGTATGCCGGGCGTGGCGGGCGCGCGCTCGGGGAGAGAAGAGCGACACGGCATACGGTAGGTACTGCCTGTTCAAGGGACCGCAGCGCGCTGTCTCCGCCCCCCGAAGCCCGCGTTGACTTCCGAGTGACAGAAGATAGTATCCACGATAAGGAAAAGTCGTCTCACTGAGGAGCGTCGACATGCCGACACCGAGCCCGGGCAACGCCATCACCGTCCGCGTGGAGGCGCCGGCCACGATCGAGACGACCGGGCTGTTGGCGACTGCGGTGTCGGAGATGGGTGGGTCGATCACCGCCCTCGATGTCGTGGAGTCGCGCAGTGACCACATCGTCGTCGACGTCACCTGCAACACCACCGACGACGAGCACGCCGGCCGGATCACCGCCCACCTCGAGGAGCTCGACGGGGTGACGGTCCGCAAGGTGAGCGACCGGACCTTCCTGCTCCACCTCGGCGGCAAGCTCGAGGTCGTCCCCAAGGTGCCGCTCAAGCATCGCGACGACCTGTCCCGTGCCTACACCCCCGGCGTCGCCCGCATCTGCATGGCCATCTACGAGCACCCCGAGGACGCCCGCCGGCTGACCATCAAGCGCAACACCGTCGCCGTCGTCACCGACGGGTCTGCCGTCCTCGGCCTCGGCAACATCGGCCCGGCCGCCGCGCTCCCCGTCATGGAAGGCAAGGCGGCGCTGTTCAAGCAGTTCGCCGGCGTCGACGCCTGGCCGGTGTGCCTGGACACCCAGGACACCGAGGAGATCATCATGATCGTCAAGGCGATCGCCCCGGTCTACGGCGGCGTCAACCTGGAGGACATCTCCGCACCGCGCTGCTTCGAGATCGAGGCCCGGCTGCGCGCCGAGCTCGACATCCCGGTCTTCCACGACGACCAGCACGGGACCGCGGTCGTCGTGCTCGCCGCCCTCACCAACGCCCTGCGGGTCGTCGGCAAGAAGATCGAGGACGTCTCGATCGTCGTCAGCGGGGTGGGTGCGGCCGGGCACGCCATCGTCCGGCTGCTCGACGCCCAGGGAGCGGGCGACATCGTGGGCTGCGACCGGCGCGGCGCCCTCGACCCCGACGCCGAGCACACCGACAGCTTCCGCGGCTGGATCGCCACCCACACCAACCCCCGGCGCAAGACCGGCACGCTCGCCGAGGTCCTGCGCGGCGCCGACGTCTTCATCGGCGTCTCGGCGCCCAACCTGCTCACCGGCGACGACATCGCGACGATGGCCGACAAGGCCATCGTCTTCGCCCTCGCCAACCCCGACCCCGAGGTCGACCCCGTCGCGGCGAGCAAGCACGCGGCCGTCGTCGCCACCGGCCGCTCGGACTACCCCAACCAGATCAACAACGTCCTCGCGTTCCCCGGCATCTTCCGCGGCCTGCTCGACGCCAACGTCAGCGACATCACCGATGCGATGATGATCGCCGCCGCGACGGCGATCGCCGACTGCGTCGACCCGAGCGAGCTCAACGCGAGCTTCATCGTCCCGAGTGTCTTCGACAGCGCAGTGGCCCCGGCCGTCGCGGCCGCGGTCGTCGCCACCGCCAAAGGAGAGGCCCAGCAGTGACCGACGCCAACCTCGACCTCGCCGGGCTCACGGCCGAGGTCGACCGGATCAATGCTGACGCGGATCTCGCTCTGGCACAGGGCTATCCGGGCGACCGCGGAGTGCGGCAGCCCGTCCACACGGTCTACGTCCCCGCCGACCGGTTCACCGCCGACCTCGCGCCCACCTGGGGCCAGTCCGCGCTCAAGGTCCTCGACGAGCACGGTATGCCGGAGGCTCTCGTCTCCCTCGCGCCGGCCCTGGCACAGGGAGACGTCGACGGGCTCCGTGAGCGCGTCGTGGCCAAGCTCGGCAGCGAGCCGATCGAGGACCTGCGCATCGACTTCGAGGACGGCTACGGCAACCGCCCCGACGAGGTCGAGGACTCTGCCGTCGCCGCCGCCGCTGCTTCGCTCGCCGAGGCGCGGGCCGCCGGGACGGCGCCGCCGTTCACCGGCATCCGGTTCAAGAGCCTCGAACCCGCCACTCGGGGGCGCGGACTGCGCACGCTGGGACTGTTCGTCGCGGCGCTCGCCGACCAGGGCGGCATACCCGATGGGTTCGTCGTCACCCTGCCCAAGGTGACCGCCCTCGAGCAGGTGACCGGCATGGTCGCCGCGTGCGACCACCTCGAGCGCAACCTCGAGCTCCCTTCTGGCGCAATGAAGTTCGAGATCCAGGTCGAGACTCCACAGTCGATCATGGGCTCGGACGGCAGCGCCCTCGTCGCCCGGATGATCCATGCCGGGGCGGGGCGGGTGACCAGCCTGCACTACGGCACCTACGACTACTCGGCGTCGACCGGGATCGCGGCCCAGTTCCAGAGCATGGAGCACCCCGTAGCCGACCACGCCAAGGCGGTCATGCAGGTCGCGGCAGCCGGGACCGGGGTGCACCTCTCGGACGGGTCGACCAACGTCCTGCCGGTCGGTGACGCCGCCGCCATCCACGCGGCCTGGGCGCTGCACCTGCGGCTCGTGCGGCGGTCGCTGGAGCGCGGCTACTACCAGGGGTGGGACCTTCATGCGCACCAGCTCCCGACGAGATTCCTTGCCACGTATGCGTTCTACGCAGCTGCCTTCGAGGGCGCCGCAGACCGGCTGCGGCGCTACGTCTCCCAGGACGCCTCCGGGTTCCTCGACGAACCGGCCACCGCTCGGGCCATGGCCGACGTCATCGTCCGCGGCGTCGAGTGCGGTGCCATCGACCCCGCCGAGGCGACTCGGCGCACCGGTGTCGACGCCGCCGGGCTCGCCACCCTCGCCAAGCGGCCCACGGTGAGCTGATGTCACCGGGGCTACCGTTGGCAGGTATGCGGGTTCGCGCGGAGTTCACGACCGAGCCGTTCCACGGCGAGGGCGAGCCCCCGGAGCACGTCGTCGCGACGGCCGCTCCGCTCCTCGATGCCGGTCTCGTCCCGGACATCGGCCCGCTCGGCACGTCGGTGGAGGGTGACGCCGAGACGGTCGTGTCGGCGCTGACCGAGGCCATCCGCGAGGCTCTCGCGCAGGGAGCGACCCGGTTCACACTGCAGATCGACGCCGACGTGGACGCAGCGAGCGGGCCGGCCGGGTCGAACGCCCACGGTGGCTCGTGAGCACCGTGCCCGTCGACCGTCCGGACCACACCGCCGACGCCGAGATCGCTGCTGAGACAGGCGAGCTGGCGGCAGCGCTCCAGCCGTTGCTCGACCGGGTCGGGGGGGCCGTCGTCGACCCGGCCGAGGCCGTGACCGACGGTGACATCGCCGTGCCGTGGAAGGGCGAGATCGCCTTCCACGTCCGGCTCGACCAGTCGGCGGCCGGCTCGTCGTCACCCCCGGGCGACCTCACCGACGCCCTGGCCAACCTGATCGCCGAGGTCGAGCGCGAGCTCGGCTCGGCCCTGGCCGCGCTCCCCCGGGCCGGCAAGCAGCGCGCCGTGCGACTGCTGGAGGAGCGCGGCGCGTTCGAGCTGCGCCGCTCGGCCGAGACCGTGGCCGATGCACTAGGCGTCACCCGGTTCACGGTCTACAACTACCTCAACCGGTCCCGCGCCGACGGCTGACCGGCGCCGTTCGGGCAGATGCCGCAGTCGACTGATCACGACGCGCGGGGCTGGCGACCGAGGACCCCGGGTGTCGTGATCACTCGACCGCGGGTTCCCGGTGCGGCTGGCGGGAGCGGCAGCCGAGCGGCCGGCATACAGATGGCGGGATCGAATTTCAACAAACTGTTGACGAACCGGGCCCTCGGTTCTACTGTTCCGTTATCCGCAAGTGGGTTTCCGCATCCCGGACGTATGCCGAACCGACCACAGCCCGGCCATGAACGAGCCGGCCCACCCGAAGAGGAACCGACCCGATGAGCATCGTCCTCGGAGCCAACCAGTACGGCAAGGCGGAGAACCGCGTCGTGCGGATCTACCGCGACACCGTCCGCCAC
Source organism: Intrasporangiaceae bacterium (assembly GCA_021324575.1). Taxonomy (GTDB): domain Bacteria; phylum Actinomycetota; class Actinomycetes; order Actinomycetales; family Dermatophilaceae; genus Nostocoides. The sequence goes on from JAJPIW010000027.1 coordinate 16,480, forward strand.
GAGATCCGCGACCTCAACGTCTCGACGTCGCTGCGCGGTGACTTCGAGGCGGCGCACACCGACGGCGACCAGGCTGACATCCTGCCCACCGACACCCAGAAGAACACGGCGTTCGCCTACGCCAAGGAGCACGGCGTCACCTCGCCGGAGGACTACGCCCTCGCACTCGGCCGCCATTTCCTCGACGCGGCACCCAAGGCCGACGCGGCTCGGATCGCCGTCGAGGAGTACGCCTGGGACCGCGCCCCGGTCGGACCCGACGGCCACGACCACGCCTTCGTCCGCCGCGGCGGGGCGACCCGGACCGCCGTCGTGACGGTCGATGGACACGGAGCCGGGCAGGCGGCATACGTCATCGCCGGGGTCCAGGACCTCGTCGTGCTCAAGTCGACCGGCTCGGAGTTCAAGGGCTTCCTCAAGGACGAGTACACGACCCTGCCCGAGGCCGACGACCGGATCCTCGCGACCTCGCTGGTGGCGCGGTGGCGTTACGACGGCACCGACGTGGACTGGAACGCGGCATACGACAGCATCCTGCAGCTGCTCCTCGAGGCGTTCGCCACCACCTACAGCCGGGCCCTCCAGGAGACCCTGTACGCCATGGGCCGGGCCGTCCTCGAGGCGCACCCGGAGGTGGCCGAGGTGAGGTTCTCGGCACCCAACAAGCACCACTTCCTCTATGACCTCTCGCCCTTCGGGCTGGAGAACAACGGCGAGGTCTTCATCGCCGCCGACCGGCCCTACGGCCTCATCGAGGCGACCGTCACCCGCGACGACGCCTCGGACCCCGGCAACGCCTGGGTCAGCACGCCCGGCTTCGTCTGAGCTCTCCTCTGCTCCAGGCGTCCAGCCCGGCACACTTCCTCGCAGAACCAGGAGATTTCCCATGTCCGCTCCCACCGCGGTCGCAACGGCGCGACCCCGGCCCGTCCACCCCGTGGACGAGGTCCTCCCCCCGGCGAAGCTGGCCATCTACGGCCTCCAGCACGTCCTCGCCTTCTACGCCGGCGCGGTCATCGTGCCCATCCTGCTCGCCAGCTCGATCGGCCTCACGACGCCGCAGCTGATCCACCTCATCAACGCCGACCTGTTCACCTGCGGCATCGCCTCGATCATCCAGTCGGTCGGCTTCTGGAAGGTCGGCGTCCGGCTGCCGCTCCTGCAGGGCGTCACCTTCACCGCCGTCTCGCCGATGATCGCCATCGGCCTGAACGCCGGCAAGGGCACCGAGGGCCTGCTCACCATCTACGGCGCGGTCATCGTCGCCGGGCTCGTGACGTTCTTCCTCGCGCCGTACTTCAGCCGGCTGATCCGCTTCTTCCCGCCGGTCGTCACCGGCTCGGTCATCTCGATCATCGGCCTTGCCCTGCTGCCGGTCGCCGCCGCGGATGCCGTCGGTGGCGCTGGGAACCCGCATCCCGAGAGCGGTCGCAACCTGGCGTACGCCCTCGGTGTCCTCATCCTCATCGTCGTCATCCAGCGGGTCTTCAAGGGCTTCATGGCCACCATCGCGGTCCTCGTCGGACTCGTCGCCGGCACGCTCATCGCCTGGGCCCTCGGCGACGCGAGCTTCGGCTCGGTCGGCGGGTCCGACTGGGTCGGCGTGACAACGCCGTTCCACTTCGGCTGGCCGAAATTCTCGGTCGCCGCGATCGTCTCGATGGTCGTCGTCATGGCGATCACCGCGGTCGAGACGACCGGCGACGTCTTCGCGACCGGCGAGATCGTCGAGAAGAAGGTCGGCGCCGAGGACGTCGGTCGGGCCCTGCGCGCCGACGGCCTGGCCACCGTCATCGGCGGCGTCCTCAACTCCTTCCCCTACACCTGCTTCGCCGAGAACGTCGGCCTCGTGCGGCTCACCCGGGTCAAGAGCCGCTACGTCGTCGCCACCGCCGGCGGGATCATGATCCTGCTCGGCCTCATCCCCAAGGCCGGCGCGGTCGTCGCCGGGATCCCCAACCCGGTCCTCGGTGGCGCGGCCCTGGCGATGTTCGCCACCGTCGCCGTCGTCGGCTTCCAGACCCTGTCCCGCGTCGACTTCCACGACCACCGCAACGTGGTCATCGTCGCGACGAGCGTCGGCCTGGCCATGTACGTCACGGCCCAGCCGGACGTCGCCAAGGCCGTCCCGTCGTGGGCCCAGATCATCCTGGGCAGCGGCATCACCCTGGGCAGCCTCACCGCGATCATCCTCAACCTCGTCTTCCACCACATCGGCAAGGACTACGGCCCGGCCGTCGCCGGCTCCCCCGGCGACTCGATCCGCCTGGACCAGGTCAACGCGATGAGCCGTGACCAGTTCGTCGGCACCTTCGGCTCGCTCTTCCAGGGGCCGACCTGGGTGGTCGACGCGACATACGACCTCAAGCCGTTCGCGGACACGATGGATATGCGCCGGGCCTTCCAGGAGGCACTTTTCGCCGGCAACCGCGCCGAGCAGGAAGCGCTCATCGGCTCCTACCCGGACCTCGGCTCGGACAGCGTCGCCCAGGGCGATGCCGGCGAGGACTCGATCCGCGACCAGTCGGTGCTCGGGCTCACCCGGCTCGGCGACATCGAGCACGAGGAGCTCGGCTCTCTCACCGCGGCCTACCGGGACCGGTTCGGCTTCCCGCTCATCGAGTGTGTGCGCGACGAGGCGTCGTTCGCCAAGGTCGTCGAGCACGGGCGGGCGCGGCTGGACAACAGCCCGGCGCAGGAGCACGCGGCCGCGCTCATCGAGATCGCCAAGATCGCCGGGTACCGTTTCGACGACCTCGTCGCCGGGGCCAACCCCATCCACTCCGCCCGGACGCGGACCATCGGAGGAGAGTGACGTGACCGACCAGGGTCTCGACCGGTTCAACGCCCTGCCCGCGGCTGAGGCGGAGGAGCAGGTGCACGGTTGCCTCAGCGTCCGGCGCTGGGCGGCCGAGGTCACTGCTGGACGCCCGTATGCCGGTCGCTCGGCCCTGCTCGAACGCGCGGCTGCCGCGGCCGAGACGTTGACCGACGACGAGCTCGACGAAGCCCTGGCCGGCCACCCCCGGATCGGCGAACGCGCCGCGTCCGGTCACAACGAGGCGGCATCGGCGGCCGAGCAGTCCGGCGTGGACGGCTCGGACGCGTCGGTGACCTCCCGCCTGGCCGCCGCGAACGCGGCATACGAGGACCGCTTCGACCGGGTCTTCATCATCCGGGCCGCAGGCCGCTCAGCCGACGACGTGTTGGCCGAGATCGGCCGGCGGCTCGGCCATGATGAGGCGACCGAACGCGGCGAGACGGTCGCCAACCTGCGCGAGATCGCGCTGCTCCGACTGGAGGCGATGAGCTGATGGGCACCCTCTCGACCCATGTGCTGGACACGACGCTGGGCGCGCCCGCAGCCGGGCTGGCGATCTCGCTGGCCGCCGCCGACGGGTCGCCACTCGGTTCAGGCGTGACCGATGCCGACGGGCGGGTCGGCTCGATCGGGCCGACCCGCCTGGCCGCCGGCGACTACACGCTGACCTTCGACACCGGTGGGTACTTCGCCGCGTCGGGAGTCACCGGGTTCTACCCCTCCGTGGCGATCACCTTCACCGTCGCCGACGCCGACGCGCACTACCACGTGCCGCTGCTGCTCAACCCGTACGGCTACTCGACCTACCGCGGGAGCTGACTGGTTCCGGGCCTGCGATCGGGGCCGTCGCAGGGCGCCCTGTTGTCGAACGCGACCGCCTCCTGACCGTCGACGAACGCACGGCCACAACCGCCGCGACTCACGCTCGGGAAGGGCTTCTCGAGCGCAGGGATCGAGGCGGCTGAGGCTTCCGCGTGACAGGAGTCGGGTCGCGGTGGTGCCAGGACTTGGGTACTGTGCCCGCAGGCTCCGCCGCTGCCACGGTGTGCAGAGCCGTCGGGCCCCATCGCCCCTGTCTGCGCCCGACTGGATGTGCTCGGCTTCGAGTGCGACGTTGTGTCGCCCTCACCCTGCCAGAAGTCGCGCCACCCCACCTCGACGGTTGGAGATGCCATGTCCCAGGCCATTTGGCGACGTCCCAAGGTTCAGTCGCGGCTGGTGGTCGCCGCGATCGCCATCGTCCTCGCCCTGGTTGGCGGCGTGTTGGGTTCGCGCCTGCCCGCCCAGGCCGCCACCGGTGACGAGACGATCTTCGGCACCACGGTGCCAGCCGTCGTCTCCGACGCGGATACCGATGCGGTCGAGCTCGGCGTCACCTTCACCCCGCGGGTGAGCGGGTCGGTGATCGGAGTGCGCTTCTACAAGGGCGCCGCCAACACCGGCGTGCACACGGGGAGCCTGTGGAACGCCGCGGGCACCCGCCTGGCCACCGCGACCTTCGCCAACGAGACGGCCTCCGGCTGGCAGGTCGTCAACTTCGCCGCTCCGGTGGCCGTCGCCGCCGGCCAGCGGTACGTCGCCTCCTACTACGCCCCCAAGGCCCGCTACGCCGCTGCCACTCGCGCGTTCACAACCGCCTACACGAGCGGAGATCTCACCGTGCCGGTGAACGGTGGGGTGTACAGGTACGGGACCTCCGGCTTCCCGTCGTCGACCTACCAGGCCACCAACTACTTCGTCGACCTGGTCTTCCGCCCGGGAACCACCACACCACCCCCGCCGGACACCCAGGCCCCGACCATCAGCGGCGTCGCGGTCACGGCCATCAGCCAGACCAGCGCCATTGTCAGCTGGACGACCAACGAGGCCGCCACCAGCCAGGTCGCCTACGGGAAGACCGCTGCGTACGGGTCCGCCACAACAGCCGATTCGGTGCTCAGGACCGCGCACAGCCAGCAGCTCAGCGGGCTCACCGCCGGCACGGCATACCGATACCAGGTGCGGTCGTCCGACGCCTCCGGCAACGCCGCGTCATCGGCTGACGCCGGGTTCACCACCGCCACGACCGCACCGGCCACCTTCAACCCGGGCAACCCGACCGGCACGGCGCCGGTACCCGCGGGCATGGGTCTGGAGAATGTCAGCACGCCGGACCGGGTGGTCGGCACGGGCACCGCTGCCAGCTGCACGTCGGCCGCGGTCGTGACCGCGGTGACCGCCGGGGGCGTCATCACGTTCAACTGCGGTCCAGCTCCCGTGACGATCACGCTCACCCAGACCCTCAAGGTGCGCAACAGCACCTCGAAGCTGGTGATCGACGGTGGCGGGAAGGTGACCCTCTCCGGAGGCGGCACGAACCGGATCCTCTACGTCGACACGTGCGACACGACGCTCGGCAGCGTGTCCGGCAACTGCCTCTACGCGCCGCAGGGCCCGCAGGTGACCGTCCAGAACATCACCTTCGCGGACGGCAACGCCACCACCGCCTCCTACGTCTCGCCGGGCGACGTCAACCAGGGCTCGAACGGTGGCGGCGCCATCTTCGCGCTCGGCGGCCGGCTCAAGGTCGTGCGGTCGGTGTTCGTCCGCAACCGGTGTGCGACGAACGGCCCTGACCTCGGCGGGGCGGCGGTTCGAGTCCTGGCCCAGCACTCGGCCACTCCCAACGACCTGGACAGCTCGTATGCCGCACGCAACCAGGACCCGGTCTACATCGTGCAGAGCACCTTCGGCGGCGCCAGTGGACAGGGCAACAACTGTTCCAACGGCGGCGCGATCAGCGGCCTGCGCACCCCGATCACCGTGCTGAACAGCCTCCTGACGTACAACAACGCCATCGGCTGCTGCGCCAACCCACCGCACTCCGGAACACCGGGCGGCGGGAGCGGCGGCGCGATCTATACCGACGGGACGTCGTACAACCTGAACATCGCCGGCACCGACATCGAGTACAACAGCGCCAAGGCCGGCGGGAGCTCCATCTTCTACGTCAGCAACGACAACACCGGCCACCTGATCATTGACAGCTCGACGAGCAAGAACAACACCTACGCCCCGAGCGGGCAACCGACCGACCAGCACTTCCAGAACTATCCCGGCATCTTCTACCTCGGCAGCGGAGCCCCGGTGTTCACCAACTCGACCATCCAATGACGCGGTAGGGGTCCGCGCCGCTAGCGCGCCTCGCACGAGTCGTGGAAGCCGGCCGCGGTGAGGGCGGCGACCGACGGGTCACCTGCGGCGGTCTGCAGCTGGGCGTGGATCTCTTTCGCGTATGCCGCCGGCCCGGCTCTCGCCGCCGCGAGACGCTTGGCATCCAGCTCGTTCGCGAAACGGACGTAGGCCTTCAGGACGTTCGCCTTGGCTTCTGCTGTCGGCGGCACCGATACCAGGGCCACGTCCCGATCGAAGTCTGACCGCAGCTTGGCGTGCGCGGGCAGCTGCGCGAAGAAGTCCTTGAGCGGGATGTCGAGACTGCCACCCTTGGTCACCTCGATCACCTTCGGGAGCAACGCGTCGCACAGCGTGTTCACGGCATCCAGGTAGGCCTGTACGACACCCACACCCGCGGCGGTCGATGGCGAAGCCGACGAGGACTCTGAGGTTCCGGGCTCGGTAGTCGAGGCGGACGAGCACCCGCAAGCCAGTGCACACACGCCAGCGAGAACCGACGTGGTCACCAACGACCGACGGTGGGCCATGCCCGTCATCGTGCGCGGCTCGTGGCGGGAAGTCCCGAGGTTGCCCTCCTTCGTTGCGACTTCGTTGCCGCGCATCACCCGGCCGGGCCCATGAACAGGCAGTAGGGGCAAGCCCCCGTCGTCGACGTGCTCTGAAACGCTGCTACATCACGCCGCCGCGAACGCACTGCCTGTTTGTTGGCCCGGGGGGACTGAGCAAGGGAAACGTCAGGTTCGCATGGGTTGACAACCCTGGTGAAGCCGACTTTCCCGGATGGGGCGGGAAAGCTGAGGCGGGCGGGGCGGACCGGCCTGCGAGACGACAGCTCCCGGCGGTTGACGCCCGCGCACCCCTCGGCATACGCTCTCACCTGTTGGAAATAGTTTTCCATAATGCGGAAGGATCAATGATGACCGACCACGGCCAGCGGTACTTGGCGAACTGCTCGATCATGTTCACCGAACTGCCCCTGCTCGAGCGCCCAGCGGCCGCCAAGGCCGCCGGCTTCGACGCCATCGAGTTCTGGTGGCCCTGGCCGGAGCAGCCGGTCCCGTCCGACGCCGAGGTCGACGCCTTCGTCACCGCCGTCGCCGACAGCGGCGTCCAGCTGGTCGGCCTCAACTTCTTCGCCGGCGACCTCGCGGGCCCCGACTGCGGGGTCCTGTCCATCCCTGCCCGCTCCCAGCAGTTCCGCGACAACCTCGACGTCGCCGTCGGCATCGGCGAGCGGCTCGGCGTCTCGGCCTTCAACGCCCTCTACGGCAACCGGGTCGACGACAGCACCCCCGAGGAGCAGGACACCCTCGCCCGGGAGAACCTCGCGTATGCCGCGCAGGCCGCCTCGCGGATCGGCGCCACCGTCCTCGTGGAGCCGGTGAGCGGCCCCAAGCCCTCCCCCCTGCGCACCGCGGCCGACGCCGTGGCTGTCGTCGACGCGGTCCGCGCCGACGGGAACACCAACGTCGGCTTCCTCCTCGACCTCTTCCACCTGGCCAACAACGGCGACGACCCGGCCGCAGCCATCACGGCATACGCGGACAAGGTCGCCCACGTCCAGATCGCCGACTGGCCCGGCCGCGGCGAGCCCGGCTCGGGGACGCTCGACCTGGACGGCCTGCTCCAGTCGGTCGCCGACACCGGCTACAGCGGGTGGGTGGGCTTGGAGTACAAGCCCACGACGACCACGACCGAGAGCCTCGGCTGGCTCCCCCGCGACCGCCGCGGCAGCCGGGCCTGACCCGAATCCCTCGTTAGGAGTATCGACAATGAGCAAGATCGCCTTCATCGGACTCGGCATCATGGGCAGCCCGATGTCCGTCCACCTGCAGAACGCCGGGCACGACGTGACCGGCTACAACCCGCACCCCGACCGGGCCCAGCCGCTCGTCGAGGCCGGCGGCACGTCGGCCGGGTCGACGGCCGAGGCGGTCAAGGACGCCGACATCGTCGCCGTCATGGTTCCGGACAGCCCCGACGTCCAGGACGTGCTCCTCTCCGAGGGCGGCGTGTTCGCCAACGCCAAGCCCGGCAGCCTCGTCATCGACTTCTCCAGCATCCGCCCCGACGTGACCGTCGAGCTCGCCAAAGCGGCCAAGGACAAGGGCTTCCGCCTCATCGACGCCCCCGTCTCCGGCGGCGAGGCCGGCGCCAAGAACGCCGCCCTGTCGATCATGGTCGGCGGCGACGCGGCCGACTTCGAGGCGGCCAAGCCGGTCCTCGACGCGGTCGGCAAGACGGTCGTCCACGTCGGCGGCAACGGCGCCGGCCAGACCGTCAAGGCTGCCAACCAGCTCATCGTGGCCGCCAACATCCAGGCCCTCGCCGAGGCGGTCGCCTTCCTCGCGGCATACGGCGTCGACCTCGACGCGGCCCTGGACGTCCTCGGCGGCGGCCTCGCCGGATCCAAGGTCCTGGAGCAGAAGCGAGGCAACATGACCGGCCACGACTTCACTCCCGGCTTCCGGATCGCGTTGCACCACAAGGACATGGGGATCGTCACCTCCGCCGCGCGCGAGGCCGGCGTCATCGTCCCGCTCGGCTCGCTCGTCGCCCAGCTGATGGCCTCGGCCCTGGCCAACGGCGACGGCCAGCTCGACCACTCCGGCCTGCTCCGGGGCGTCGAGCGGCTCTCCGGCCAATTGGCCCCCACCCCCGCAGACCAGACCACCAAGGAGCGGTGACATGGCCCGAATGACCGCCGCACAGGCCGCCGTGGAGATCCTGAAGAAGGAGGGCGTGACCAACGTCTTCGGCCTCCCCGGCGCCGCGATCAACCCGTTCTACAAGGCGATGAAGACCAATGGCGGGCTGCACCACACCCTGGCCCGCCACGTCGAGGGCGCCTCCCACATGGCTGAGGGCTACACCCGGGCCAAGGCCGGCAACATCGGCGTCTGCATCGGCACGAGCGGCCCGGCCGGCACCGACATGATCACCGGCCTGTACTCCGCGAGTGCCGACTCGATCCCGATCCTCTGCATCACCGGACAGGCACCGGTCGCCAAGCTGCACAAGGAGGACTTCCAGGCCGTCGACATCGCCTCGATCGCCAGGCCGCTCACCAAGATGGCGGTCACCGTGATGGAGCCGGCGCAGATCATCGGCACCTTCCAGCAGGCGTTCCACCTGATGCGCTCCGGCCGCCCCGGCCCGGTCCTCATCGACCTGCCCATCGACGTGCAGATGACCGAGATCGAGTTCGACGTCGACACCTATGAGCCGCTGCCGGTCTACAAGCCGGCCGCCACGCGGGCCCAGGTCGACAGGGCGCTCGACCTGCTCGCCGCCAGTGACCGCCCGCTCATCGTCGCCGGCGGCGGGATCATCAACGCCGACGCGGCCGACCTGCTCACCGAGCTCGCCGAGCTGACCGGCGTGCCCGTCGTGCCGACCCTCATGGGCTGGGGCACCATCCCCGACGACCACGAGCTCAACGCCGGCATGGTCGGGCTCCAGACGAGCCACCGCTACGGCAACGCAACGATGCTCGCCTCCGACTTCGTGCTGGGCATCGGCAACCGCTGGGCCAACCGCCACACGGGTGACGTCGAGACCTACACGGCCGGGCGGAAGTTCGTCCACGTCGACATCGAGCCGACCCAGATCGGGCGGGTCTTCGCCCCTGACTACGGGATCGTCTCGGACGCCAAGGCCGCACTCGAGCTGTTCGTCGAGGCCGCCCGTGAGCGCCGCGACGCGGGGACGCTCCCGGATCGCGACGCGTGGGCGACGGAGTGTCACGAGCGCAAGATGTCGATGCTGCGCAAGACGAGCTTCGACGTCACCCCGATCAAGCCGCAGCGTGTCTACCAGGAGATGAACCGAGCCTTCGGCAAGGACGTCCGCTACGTCTCGACGATCGGGCTGTCGCAGATCCAGGCCGCCCAGCTGCTGCACGTCTACGCGGACCGGCACTGGATCAACGCCGGCCAGGCCGGCCCGCTCGGCTGGACCGTCCCGGCCGCCCTCGGCGTGGCGACGGCCGTCCCGGACGAGACCGTCGTCGCGCTCTCCGGCGACTACGACTTCCAGTTCATGCTGGAGGAGCTGGCCGTCGGCGCCCAGTTCAACATCCCCTACATCCACGTCCTCGTGAACAACGCCTACCTCGGCCTCATCCGGCAGGCCCAGCGCGGCTTCGACATGGACTACTGCGTCCAGCTGTCGTTCGAGAACATCAACTCTCCCGAGCTGGGCAGCTACGGCGTCGACCACGTCAAGGTCGCAGAAGGCCTGGGCTGCAAGGCAATTCGCGTCATCGACCCCGAGGAGATCTTCCCCGCTCTCGAGCAGGCCAAGAAGCTCATCGTCGAGCACCGGGTCCCCGTCATCGTCGAGGTCATCCTCGAGCGGGTGACCAACGTGTCGATGGGGACCTCCATCGCCAACGTCACCGAGTTCGAGGAGCTCGCCCTGTCCGGCGAGGACGCCCCGACCAACCTCTTCGCCAACCTGGACTGATCGCCATTTCATGACCCGCGTCCTCCTCGCCCCTGACAAGTTCAAGGGCACGCTCACCGCCGAGCAAGTAGCCACGCACGTGGCTGCGGGGCTCCGCGGGGTGCTGCCCGATGTCGACATCGTCGTCGTGCCCGTCGCCGACGGCGGGGACGGCACACTGGCCGCCGCGCTCGGCGCCGGGTTCTGCCGGGTGCCGGTCCGCGCGACCGGACCGACGGGTATGCCGGTCGACACGGCATACGGGGTCCGGGGAACCGACGCGGTGGTCGAGCTGGCCGAGATCAGCGGGCTGGCCCAGCTGCCCGGCGGTGAGCCCGCCGCGCTCACGGCGACGAGCCGGGGTACCGGTGAGCTCATCGCGGCCGCGCTCGATGCTGGCGCCCGGCGGCTCGTCGTCGGCATCGGTGGCAGCGCGAGCACCGACGGTGGAGCCGGGCTGCTCGAGGCGTTGGGCGCGCGGATCCTCACGGCCACCGGCGAGCCGGTGGCACCCGGAGGTTCCGCCCTCTCGTATGCCGCGTCGCTCGACCTCTCGGGCCTGCACCCCGCGCTGGCCGATGCGGAGATCGTCGTCGCCTGCGACGTCGACAACCCGCTCACCGGTCAGCGGGGAGCCCCCGCGGTCTACGGCCCGCAGAAGGGCGCCTCCCCTGCCGATGTCGCCACGCTCGACGCTGCTCTCGCGCACTGGGCGGAGGTCGTCGCGGCCACGACCGGTGCCGACCATCGCGACGACGCAGGAGCCGGTGCCGCGGGTGGGGTCGGCTTCGGCCTCGTCTCGGTGGCCGGTGCCACCATGGCGCCGGGCGCCGGGCTCGTCTTCGAGCTGACCGGCCTCGCAGCGGCGATGGCCGACGTCGACCTGGTCGTCACCGGTGAGGGGTCGCTCGACGCGCAGACCCTGAACGGCAAGGCCCCGGCCGCCGTTGCCGACCTGGCACGCCACCTCGGGGTGCGGGTGGTCGCCGTCGCAGGACGGGTCTTGTTGTCCGCAGCCGAGATCGAGGCAGCCGGGATCACACGCACCTACGCCCTGCTCGACTACGCCTCCTCCGCCGAGGAGGCGATGACCGCCCCCGGCCCACTCCTGGAACGGATCGGCGCCCGGATCGCCGTCGACCAGCTGGGCGGCGCATCGTGAGGATCGCCCGCCTCGGCGCACCCGGGGCCGAGCAGGAGGTCGTCCTGGGCCCCGGGGAGTCTGTGCCACCCGGCATCCGGGTCGGACCACCCATCACCCGACCCGGCAAGATCGTCGGGATCGGCCTCAACTACGTGGGCCACGCGGCCGGAGCCGGGGTCGCGACCCCGACCGAGCCGGTGGTCTTCCTCAAGGCCTCATCCTCCCTGAGCGGACCGACCGACGACATCGTGATGGTGCCCGGTTCGACGACGACCGACTACGAGGTGGAGCTCGGTGTCGTCATCGGCTCCACACTCCGCGGCGTGACGGACCCGGGCATCGCCCTGGCGGGCGTCGCCGGCTATCTCCTCGCCCAGGACGTCTCGGACCGCTCCCTCCAGCTCGAGCGGGGCGGTACCTGGACCAAGGGCAAGTCCGCCGACACCTTCTGCCCGGTCGGGCCGTGGCTGGTGACGCCCGACGAGGTCGGCGACCCGGCGGCCATCCGGCTCCGGCTCTCCGTCAACGGCGACCCGCGACAGGACGACACCGTCGCCGGGATGATCTTCGGTGTCGCCGAGATCCTTTGCTACGTCAGCGGATTGATGACGTTGGAACCCGGCGACCTGGTCATCACTGGAACGCCCGCCGGGGTGGCGATGGGCCAGCCCGACCCCCGCCCGTACCTCCGGCACGGCGACGTCGTCGTCGCCGACGGCGGCATCCTCGGCAACCAGCGAAACCGCGTCGTCGACGTGGCGTACGGTGGCGGCAGTCCAGTCCACGAGGAGGTGCACGCGTGATCCCCGATGTCGTGATCAAGGCCCGACGGGCCATCGTCGACGGCCACGAGACGGGTGCCACCGTGTCCCTCATCGGCGGCCGGATCGTCGCCATCGACCCCTTCGACACGGACGTGCCAGCGGCCCCCGAGACCGATGTCGTCACCCTGGCCGACGACGAGGTGCTGCTGCCCGGGCTCGTCGACGCGCACGTCCACGTCAACGAGCCGGGTCGCACCCACTGGGAGGGCTTCGCCTCGGCGACGAGGGCCGCCGCGGCCGGTGGCGTCACGACGATCATCGACATGCCCCTCAACAGCATTCCCTCGACCGTCACGGTCGAGGCGCTGGAGACCAAACGGGCCGTCGCTGCGGACCAGGTGTATGTCGACGTCGGCTTCTGGGGCGGCGCCGTCCCCGGCAACGTCCCCGACCTCCGGCCGTTGCACGAGGCGGGCGTCTTCGGCTTCAAGTGCTTCCTCCTGCACTCCGGCGTCGACGAGTTCCCTCACCTGTCGACCGACGAGCTCTACGCTGCGTTGACCGAGGCGGCCACCTTCGACGGGCTCGTCATCGTCCACGCCGAGGACCCCGTCACGATCGACTCCGCAACCCCACCCAGGGGTCCGGCATACGAGATGTTCCTCGAGTCCCGCCCGAAGGCGGCCGAGGAGCGCGCCATCACGACGGTCATCGAGGCGACCCGAGCCACCGGTGGCCGGACGCACATCCTCCATCTCTCCGACGCCGACGCGGTCCCGCTCGTCGCGGCCGCGCAGGTCGAGGGCCTCCGCGTCTCGGTCGAGACCTGCCCGCACTACCTCACCTTCGAGGCCGAGCAGATCCCCGACGGCGCAACGCAGTTCAAGTGCTGCCCCCCGATCCGCGAGCACGCCAACCGCGATCGGCTGTGGTCCGGGCTCGACGCCGGCACCATCCGTAGCATCGTCTCCGACCACTCGCCGTGCACCCCCGAGCTCAAGCGCTTCGACTCCGGCGACTTCGGCGACGCGTGGGGCGGCATCTCCTCCCTCCAGCTCGGGCTGCCCGCCATCTGGACCGAGGCCCGCGCGCGCGGTCACAGCCTCGTCGACGTCGTCCGCTGGATGGGCCAGGGTCCCGCGGACCAGCTGGGCCTCACCGACCGTGGCCGGATCGCCGTCGGCGCAAAAGCGGACCTTGTCGTCCTCGCCCCGGACGATAGGTTCACCGTCGACGCAGCCGCCCTGCACCACAAGAACCCCGTGTCGGCGTATGCCGGCCGAACGCTATCGGGAGTCGTCCGCCAGACCTGGCTGCACGGCATACCCGTCGACCTAGCTGACGCCCCTCGCGGCGCCTTGATCAAGAGAGGACAGTCATGACGACGACCCACTACTACGCCCCGCCCGGAGGCCTGCCGCCCCAGACCCGGCTCACCACGGACCGGGCCATCTTCACCGAGGCCTACGTCGTCATCCCGCGCGGCTCCATGACGGACATCGTCACCAGCCGCCTGCCCTTCTGGGACCTGACCCGGCTGTGGGTTCTCGCCCGGCCGCTCTCGGGCTTCGCCGAGACCTTCTCCCAGTACCTCGTCGAGGTGCTGCCCGGCGGCGGCAGCGACCGGCCCGAGCTCGACTCCGACGCCGAGGGAGTCCTCTTCGTCGTGGCGGGCGGGCTCACCCTGACCCTCGGGGACCAGACGCACGCGCTCGCCACGGGCGGCTACGCCTACCTCCCACCGGGTCAGGCGTGGACCCTCCACAACACCGGCACCGAGGTCGCGACGTTCCACTGGATCCGCAAGAACTACCGGCGGGTCGAGGGCATCGACCTGCCCGACGCGGTCGTCACCAACGAGGCCGACGTGCCCGGCATCGAGATGCCCGGCACCAACGGGGCGTGGACCACGCAACGGTTCATCGACCTGGACGACATGCGACACGACATGCAGGTCAACATCGTCAACTTCGAGCCCGGCGGGGCGATCCCGTTCCCCGAGACCCACGTCATGGAGCACGGCCTCTATGTCCTGGAGGGCAAGGCCGTCTACCTCCTCAACAACGACTGGGTCGAGGTCCAGGAGGGCGACTTCATGTGGCTGCGCGCCTTCTGCCCGCAGGCCTGCTACGCGGGCGGGCCGGGCCGGTTCCGCTACCTGCTCTACAAGGACATCAACCGGCACATGCCGCTGGGCAACGTGTTCGCCTGATGGCGGCCGCCGTTCAGAACTCTCCAACCGCTGGGGTGTGGACGGTGGCAATTGGAGGGCTGCGAACGGGAGCATGATGGACAACACGGTCGAATCGCGTGAGGAGGTGATCCGGTGACCCAGCCCCGTCGCGCCTCCGGCATCGTCAACCTCCTCGTCCGCCACGACGCCTACGTCTCCGGTGCACAGGTGCTTGCCGAGCTGCGCCGGGTCATCGCCTCCGGGCAGATCCCACCCGGCAGCCCGATCCCGCTCGACGACGTCGCCACCTTCTTCGGGGTGTCCCTCATCCCCGTGCGCGAGGCCCTCAAGATGCTGCTCGGTGAGGGCCTCCTGGAGCACCAGCCGCGGCTCGGCTACACCGTCACCGCCCTGTCCCCTGCCGAGCTGGACGAGCTCTACCTCGTCCGCGGTGCTCTCGAGGCGGCCGCGATGGAGGCCGCGGTCCGCAACTCGACCCCGGCCGACCACTCGCGCGCCCACGCCATCCACGCCTCGATGGCCCAGGCCGTCGCGAGCCAGGACGTCGTCGCATTCCAACGCGCCTCCCGCGCCTTCCACGAGGCATTGCTCGCCCCCTGCCACATGCCACGCCTGCTCCACATGCTGGACATGGCCTGGAACCTCACCGAGCCGGTCCAGACGATGACGCGGCTGACCGCCGAAGAGCGGCTCGCCATGCACGAGGACCACGAGGACATGCTCGACGCCTTCACGGCCAGGGATGTCGACCGGCTGATGGCCGCCGCGCGCACCCACCACGACCGGCTCACGACCTGTATCGGGCGGCTCCCGGACGCGAGCGACTGACCCGAGCGAGCGGCATACGAGCGGATTGTTTCGCGCAGGTTGCCAGATATACGCACATATACCTTTCACGACATACCTCTGAAACCGCCACTTCCTTAGGGTTTTCCCAACATCAGCAGCCCGAACCCAAGGAGGCCCCCAGTGGCCGAAGCAGTGGAAACTCCGATCACCGAGGCTGCTGCTGCCGCAGCAGGATTCGGCACTCATCACGGTGAGCACGACCACGGCGCCGGCCTCGGCGCCATCAAGGCCAGCTACGACCCGCGGCTCACCAACGAGGACCTCGCCCCGCTCAAGAAGCAGGACTGGACCTGGTACAACATCTTCGCGTTCTGGATGTCCGACGTGCACAGCGTCGGCGGGTACCTCACCGCCGGCAGCCTGTTCGCCCTCGGTCTGACCAGCTGGCAGGTGTTCATCTGCCTCATCGCCGGCATCAGCGTCGTCCTGTTCTTCTGCAACCTCGTCGCCAAGCCGAGCCAGCGCAGTGGGGTCCCGTACCCGGTCATCTGCCGCTCGGTCTTCGGCGTGCTCGGCGCCAACATCCCAGCCATCATCCGCGGCCTCATCGCCGTCGCCTGGTACGGCATCCAGACCTACCTCGCCTCCGCATCGCTGGACATCCTCCTCGTCCGGATGTTCCACGGCCTGGCGCCGTATGCCGAGGTGACCAAGCACGGCTTCCTCGGCCTGTCCGCGCTGGGCTACGTCACGTTCGCCATCCTCTGGGTCGCGCAGGCCGCCGTCTTCTGGACC
Source organism: Intrasporangiaceae bacterium (assembly GCA_021324575.1). Classification (GTDB taxonomy): domain Bacteria; phylum Actinomycetota; class Actinomycetes; order Actinomycetales; family Dermatophilaceae; genus Nostocoides. The sequence goes on from JAJPIW010000027.1 coordinate 32,607, forward strand.
GGCATGAACACGATCAAGAAGTTCATCGACTTCGCCGGCCCCGCGGTGTACGTCGTCATGATCGCGCTCTGCGTCTACCTGCTGGCCAAGGCCAACTGGCACGTCAACCTCAACCTGTCGAGCAAGTCGCTGTCCGGCGGCGAGGTCTTCACGACCATGCTGGCCGCGACCGCCCTGGTCGTCTCCTACTTCTCCGGCCCGATGCTCAACTTCGGCGACTTCTCCCGCTACGGCAAGACCTTCTCCGCGGTCAAGAAGGGCAACTTCTGGGGCCTGCCGGTCAACTTCCTCTTCTTCTCCATCCTCACCGTCCTCACTGCCGCGGCCACCCTGCCGGTCTACGGCAAGCTGATCACCGACCCGGTGGAGACCGTCGGCCACATCGACAGCACCTTCGCCCTCGTTCTCGCCGCCCTCACCTTCGCGACGGCCACCGTCGGCATCAACATCGTCGCCAACTTCGTCTCCCCCGCCTTCGACTTCTCCAACGTCAACCCGCAGAAGATCTCCTGGCGGATGGGCGGCATGATCGCCGCCGTCGGCTCGGTGCTCCTCACCCCGTGGAACCTCTACAACAACCCAGCCACCATCCACTACACGCTGGACACCCTCGGCGCCTTCATCGGGCCACTGTTCGGAGTCCTCATCGCCCACTACTACGTCGTGCACAAGCAGCAGGTGGTCATCGACGACCTGTTCACCCTCGACGAGTCCGGGGCCTACCACTACAGCAAGGGCTACAACCCCGCAGCCGTCGCCGCCACCGTCATCGCCGCTGCCTGCGCCGTCTGCACCGTCTTCGTCCCGGCCTTCCACATCCTCACCGACTACAGCTGGTTCGTCGGCTGCGGCGTAGGCTTCGCGGCATACGCACTCCTCGCCCCGCGCATGGGCGTCTCGACCACCGCCCAGCTCACCGGCAAGAACGCGACCACCTGACCCGATGACGATCCACCTGACCGTCGTGAACCCCAACACGACGCGATCAATGACCGACCTCATCGAGGCCGAGGCGCGCCGCGTCGCCGGCCTCGATGTGGTCGTTACCGGCAGGACGCCGACAATGGGGCCGGCGTCCATCGAGAGCCACTACGACGAGGCGCTCGCCGTCCCCGGGCTGCTCGAGGTCATCCGCAACGACACCGTCGCCGACGCGTTCGTCCTCGCCTGCTTCGGCGACCCCGGCCTGGACGCCGCGCGCGAGGTCGCCGGCCGCCCGGTCATCGGGATCGCCGAGGCAGCAATGAAGACCGCGTCGCTGCTCGGGCGCTCGTTCTCGGTCGTCACGACCCTGAGCCGGACGATGGGCCGCGCCTGGGATCTCACCCGCACCTACGGTTTGGAACGGCAGTGCGCGGGCGTCCACGCCTGCGACATCCCCGTCCTGGAGCTCGACGACGACATCGACCGGACGAATGCCGTGATCCTCGCCTTCGCCAAGAACGCACTGGCCGCCGACGGCTCCGACGCGATCGTCCTCGGGTGCGCCGGGATGGCCGGCCTCCCCGAGCTGCTGAGCAGCCAGCTGGGCGTTCCGGTCGTCGACGGGGTCGCGGCGGCGACGGTGCTGGCCGAGGGGGTCGTGCGGCTCGGTCTGCACCCCTCGACCCACGGCGAGCTCGCGCCGCCCCCGCCCAAGCCCTACACCGGCATACTCGCCCCCTTCGGCACCTGACTCACTGGCCCTCCTGCCCCGGCGCGTCCCCGGCTCCCGCGCTTTCCCCGCACGTGCGGGGTTGTTCAGCCCCCGGGGCCGACTCGACCTGAACAAGCCCGCACGTGCGGGGTTGTTCAGTCCCGGGGCCGACTCGACCTGAACAAGCCCGCACGTGCGGGGAGTCGGGGGAGTCCGGGATGCGGAAACTCGCTTCCAGCAGCCCTTGTTTCAACAGTTTGTTGACGTTACGCTCGTCCGAAGCTCCCCGAGCAGGCCCGGTCGTTCGGTATGCACCACCGGCGCCCCACACCCACGCTCCACCAGCTGTGCCCTCTGTCGCCGCCGGCGTCCGGGGCGCGATGATTGGTCAACGGCAACCGAGAAGAGGCACATGTTGGCTCCGACGATCACAGTCAACGGTTCGGCAGGCACGCTGTCCGGGGTCGACCCCAGCACGACCGCCCTGGACTGGCTGCGTTCCCGGGGGCTCACCGGAGCCAAGGAGGGTTGCGCCGAGGGCGAGTGCGGTGCCTGCTCGATCATGGTCGCCCGACCCGGCGACGACGGCGGCACGCGCTGGACCGCCATCAACGCCTGCCTCGTCCCGGCCGCGTCGCTCGACGGTGGCGAGGTGGTCACCGCCGAGGGCCTGGGCTCGCCCCAGTCGCTGCACCCCGTCCAGCACGAGATGGCGGTCCGCGGCGGTTCCCAATGTGGTTACTGCACACCGGGTTTCATCTGCTCGATGGCCGCCGAGTACTACCGCCCCGACCGTATGCCGGTCGCCTCGGCCGACGAGCACGACCACGAGCTCGACCACGAGCACGGCCCCAACGGCTTCGACCTCCATTCGCTGTCGGGCAACCTGTGCCGCTGCACCGGCTACCGCCCCATTCGGGACGCCGCCTATGCCCTCGGCGAGCCCGACGCCGACGACCCCTTCGCCGGACGGTGCCTGGCCGCGCCGCCCGCCCTGACCTCCACCCGGCAGGAGGGGCCGACCGGGGTCTACGTCCGCCCCACCTCCCTCGCCGCGGCGCTCGACCTGTATGCCGCGCACCCCCAGGCCGTCCTCGTCGCGGGCTCCACCGACTGGGGCGTGGAGGTCAACATCCGGGGCGCCCGCGCGCCCTTCGCCATCGGCATCGACCGCCTCCCCGAGCTGCGTACCCTCGACGTCGGCGAGGACGTCATCGAGATCGGCGCCGCGCTCACGCTGAGTGAGATCGAGCGCCGCCTTGACGGGCGAGTCCCGTTGCTGGCCAAGCTGTTTCCCCAGTTCGCATCGCGCCTCATCCGCAACGGCGCCACCATCGGCGGCAACCTCGGCACCGGCTCGCCCATCGGTGACACCCCGCCCGCGCTGCTCGCGCTGGAGGCCGTCATCGTGCTGGCTTCCACCGACGGTGAGCGCGACGTTCCGCTGGCCGACTACTTCACCGGCTACCGGCAGACCGTCAAGCAGCCGGGCGAGCTGATCCGGGCCATCCGGGTCCCGTTGCCGCTGAGCGGGACCACGGCCTTCCACAAGATCGCCAAGCGGCGCTTCGACGACATCTCCAGCGTCGCCGTCGGCTTCGCGCTCGACGTCGCTGACGGCATCGTCAGCAGGGCCCGGATCGGACTGGGCGGCGTCGCCGCGACCCCCATCCGTGCCCTCGCGACCGAGGCCGCGCTCGAGGGCCAACCGTGGACCGCCGACGTGGCGCGCGCGGCAGCCGCCGTCCTGCGCCAGGAGGGAACGCCGATGGACGACCACCGAGCCAGCGCGGCATACCGGACCGCCACCCTGGGCACCGCCCTCCTCAAGCTCCACGCCGAGACCGCAACCCCACAGGAGGTGGGAGCGTGAGCGCCCTGTCTGACCGACCGGCCAATCCCGTTGTGGGGCAAACGATTCCGCACGAGTCCGCCGGGCTGCACGTGACCGGGCAGGCCCTCTACACCGACGACCTGACGGTGCGGACCCACGGCGTCCTCCACGCCCACCCGGTCCAGGCACCGCACGCCCACGCCCGCATCACTCGGATGGACACCGAACCCGCGCTGGCGGTCGAGGGCGTGGTCCGCGTCCTCACCAAGGCCGACGTACCCGGTGTCAACGACGCCGGCGTCAAGCACGACGAGCCGCTCTTCCCCGACGAGGTCATGTTCTACGGGCACGCCGTTGCCTGGGTGCTCGGGGAGACCCTCGAGGCCGCACGCCTCGGTGCCCTCGCCGTCGAGGTCGACTACGACCCCCTTCCCGCGCTCGTCAACGTCAAGGAGGCCATCGCGGCCGAGCGCTTCCAGGGCGCGACGCCGCGCATGGAGCGCGGTGACATCGACGCCGGGTTCGCCGCGGCGGCCCACGTGTTCAGCGGGGAGTTCGAGTTCGCCGGGCAGGAGCACTTCTACCTCGAGACGCACTGCTCGCTGGCGATGGTCGACGAGAGCGGGCAGATCTTCGTCCAGAGCAGCACCCAGCACCCCTCCGAGACCCAGGACATCGTCGCCCACGTCATGGGGATCCCGAGCCACGAGGTCACCGTCCAGTGTCTGCGGATGGGCGGCGGCTTCGGTGGCAAGGAGATGCAGCCGCACGGCTTCGCGGCCATCGCCGCCATCGGCGCGACGCTCACCGGGCGGCCGGTTCGGTTGCGGCTGAACCGAACCCAGGACCTCACGATGTCGGGCAAGCGGCACGGCTTCCACGCCCAGTGGCGGGTCGGCTTCAACGCCAGCGGTCGGCTCCAGGCCCTCGATGCCACCCTCACGGCCGATGGCGGGTGGAGCCTCGACCTGTCCGAGCCGGTCCTGGCCCGGGCCCTGTGCCACATCGACAACGCCTACTGGGTGCCCAACGTCCGGGTCAACGGCCGGATCGCGCAGACCAACAAGACCTCCCAGACGGCGTTCCGTGGCTTCGGGGGCCCGCAGGGAATGCTCGTCATGGAGGACATCCTCGGCCGATGCGCGCCACTCCTCGGCCTCGACGCGATGGAGCTGCGCCGGCGCAACTTCTACCGCGAGGGGCAGAGCACGCCCTACGGGCAACCCGTCAAGGACGCCGACCGGATGGGCACCTGCTGGGACCAGGTCACCAAGACCGGTGAGGTCGAGCGCCGCAGGAACCAGATCGCGACCTTCAACGCCTCGCATCCGACCTCCCGGCGCGCATTGGCCATGACCCCGGTCAAGTTCGGGATCTCGTTCAACCTCACGGCGTTCAACCAGGCCGGTGCCCTCGTCCACGTCTACAAGGACGGGTCGGTGCTCATCACCCATGGCGGCACCGAGATGGGGCAGGGGCTGCACACGAAGATGCTCCAGGTCGCCGCGACGGCGCTCGGTGTGCCGCTCTCGACCGTCCGGCTCGCGCCGACGCGGACCGACAAGGTTCCCAACACCTCGGCCACGGCGGCGAGCTCCGGTGCCGACCTCAACGGTGGCGCCGTCAAGAACGCCTGCGAGCAGATCGTCGACCGGCTCCGCGGCGTCGCTTCGAGCATCCTCGGAGTGCACCCGTCCGACGTCCGGTTCAGCGACGGCACGGTGACCAGTGTCGGCGGCGGCCAGGTCATCCCGTGGGGCGACCTGGTCAACAAGGCCTATTTCCAACGGATCCAGCTCTGGGCGGCCGGCTTCTACCGGACCGAGGGCCTGCACTGGGACTCCTCGGTCATGCACGGCTCCCCCTTCAAGTACTTCTCCTACGGCGTCGCTGCCGCCGAGGTCGAGGTCGACGGGTTCACCGGCGCCTACCGCCTCCGGCGGGTCGACATCGTCCACGACGTCGGCGACTCCCTGTCCCCTCTGCTCGACATCGGGCAGGTCGAGGGCGCGTTCGTCCAGGGCGCCGGCTGGCTGACCCTGGAGGACCTGCGCTGGGACGAGTCCGACCGGCCCTCGCGCGGCCGGCTCGCCACCCAGGCGGCCAGCACCTACAAGCTGCCGAGCTTCTCGGAGATGCCCGAGGTCTTCAACGTCGCGCTCCTGGAGCGCGCGCACGAGGAGGGTGCGGTCTACGGCTCCAAGGCCGTCGGCGAGCCCCCGCTCATGCTCGCCTTCTCGGTGCGCGAGGCGTTGCGCCAGGCAGCGGCGGCCTTCGGCCCGGCCGGGATCAGCGTCGACCTCGCCTCTCCCGCAACGCCGGAGGCCGTCTACTGGGCCGTCGCGGAGGCCCGTCGCGCGAGCGAGCACGGCCATGTCACGGAGGGCGGGACGGGGGTCGTGCCCGACCAGTCCACCGCCGATCTACGTCCCGCGCACCCCCGCTCGGAGCAGGCCACCAACGCAGCGACCGCCGGCGTCTGAACCATGGACTGGTTGGCCGCCGTCGAACGACTGAGGAGAGACCGTATGCCGGCCGCCCTCGTCACGCTCGTATCGGTCCGCGGCCACGCGCCCCGTGCGGCCGGCGCGAAGATGGTCGTCACCCCTGACACGGCATACGGCAGCATCGGTGGCGGGAACCTCGAGGAGACGGCCGTCGAGCGCGCTCGCGACCTCATCGCCCGGGGCGTCCGCAGCCCCGAACACCTCGAGCTGGCCCTCAACGAGCGCGCTCCCGTCGAGCACGGCCAGCAGTGCTGCGGCGGCGAAGTGTCCATCCTCCTCGAGCCGCTCCTCGTCGCGCCGTCGGTGGCGATCTTCGGGATCGGCCATGTCGGCCTGGAGCTGGCCCGCGTGCTCGCGCGTCACGACCTCGAGCTGCACCTCGTCGACTCCCGGCGCGACCGGCTCGCGACCGACCGGCTGGCCGTCCTCGACGACGCGGTCGCGCGGGTGCACGTGCACCACGCGCCGGTGCCCGAGCTCGTCCTCGGTCAGGTCCCGGCCGGGACCCATGTCCTCATCATGACCCACGACCACGCCGAGGATGCCGCCCTGTGCGACGGCGCGCTCCGGTGCCAGCACCTCGGCTCGGTCGGCATGATCGGGTCCTCCGCCAAGTGGCGCCGCTTCGAGAAACGCCTTGCGGCAGAAGGCCATTCGCCCGATGCCGTGGCCGGCATACGGACTCCCATCGGTCTCCCCGACCTGTCGGGCAAGGAGCCCGCGGTCATCGCCGTCTCCGTCGCGGCCGACCTGCTGCGCGTCTTCGAGTCCGAGGCGGGTGCAGCAGTCGGTTCGGCCCGCGATGCTGGCCGCCTGGGCGCACACCGATGACGCTCTTCCGCGCCACCGTCCTCGACACTCCGGACAGCCCCTTCACCGGGGGCGTCCTGCGGTCCGAGGAGGACTGCGCGATCGTCGTGGACGACGGCGTCATCGTGGCGCGCGGGCCCTACGCCGAGGTGCGGACGGCCCATCCTGGCGAGGAGGTCCTCGACCTGCGGGAGGGCATGATCCTGCCGGGGCTGGTCGACACGCACGTGCACTTCCCGCAGGTCCGGGTCATCGGCGGGCTCGGGATGCCACTGCTCGACTGGCTCGACCAGTGCGCGCTCCCGGAGGAGATGCGGCTGGCCGACGTCGAGGCCGCGCGCGGTATCGCCAAGGACTTCGTCACCGGCCTGGTCGACGCAGGGACGACGACGGCCCTCGTCTTCGGGTCCCACTTCGCCGGCGCGGTCGACGTAATGTTCGAGACAGCCGACCAGTGGGGGCTGCGGGTCACGACCGGGCTCGTCACGTCCGACCGGATCCTGCCCGAGCCGTTGCTCACCACACCAGCCCGCGCGTATGCCGAGTCCGCCGAGCTCGCCGCCCGCTGGCACGGCAAGGACCGGCTCCGGTATGCCGTGACGCCGCGGTTCTCGCTGTCGGCGAGTGAGGCGATCCTCGAGTCGTGCGGGGCCACGTTCCGCGACGTCGAGGGGTCGTTCTTCACCTCGCACGTCAACGAGAACGACGCCGAGATCGCTGAGGTAGCAAGGCTTTTCGGCGGATCCTCCTATGTCGACACGTATGCCGTGCACGGCCTGCTCAACCGGCGCTCGGTGCTGGCCCACAACGTCCACCCCACCGACGCCGAGCTGGCCACCCTCGCCGGGCTCGACGCCTCGGTCGCACACTGCCCGACGTCGAACTCCGCCCTCGGCAGCGGCCTCTTCCCGCTCCGTCGCCACGTCGAGGCCGGGGTCAGAGTGGCGATGGGCTCAGATGTCGGTGCGGGGACGGGCTTCTCGCTTCTCAAGGAGGGGCTGCAGGCCTACTTCATGCAGCGGCTGCTCGGCGGCGAGGGGCTGCCGCTCACCTCGGCCCACCTGCTCTGGCTCTGCACGGCCGCCGGGGCAGACGCCCTCGCCTTGGCCGACACCGTCGGCGACCTGTCGGTGGGCAAGCAGTTCGACGCGGTCTGGCTGCTGCCAGAGGCCGGGAACCCGCTCGCTGTCGGGCTCGGCAACGCCAGGTCTGCCGACGACGCGCTGTCCAAGGTGTTCGCCCTCGGCACCACCTCGGACATCGGTGGCGTCTGGGTCGGCGGCGACCAGATCGCCGCCGGTCGGTGGCACCGCCCCCGCCGTGCATAACTCTCCGCTCAGCTCAGCCGCCGGCGCGGACGACTTCCTCGTAGGCCGGGAGCGTGAGGAAGTCGGGGAAGTCCGGGTCGAGCGCGCACTCGACGAACAGGCGGCGTGCCGTCTCCCAGGAGGCCCGGGCCGACTCGTCGTCGCCGACGGCAGCCAGCAGACCGGCATACTCCTCCTCGACGATCCGGTCGACGAGCTCGCGGGTGACGGTCTCACCGGAGTCCAAGGTGGCGCCGGAGGTGACCCACTGCCAGATCTGGGACCGGGAGATCTCGGCGGTAGCGGCATCCTCCATGAGGTTGTGGATGGCGACGGCGCCGTTGCCCTGAAGCCAGGCCTGGAGGTAGATGATCCCGACGGAGACGTTGGTACGTAAGCCGTCCAGCGTCCGCGTGCCGGGCGTCGCACCGGCGTCCAGGAGGTCGTCGGCCGAGACGTCAACCGTCGGACGGGCGGTCGCGATCTGGTTCGGGGCGTCGCCGAGGACCGTCGTGAAGACCTCCTTGCACAGCTCGACCATGCCGGGGTGCGCGACCCAGGAGCCGTCGAAGCCGGTGGTCACCTCGCGGGTCTTGTCGGCGCGGACCTTGTCGAAGGCGTTGGCGTTGACGGCCGGGTCCTTGCTCGGGATGAAGGCGGCCATCCCGCCGATCGCGAAGGCGCCGCGCCGGTGGCAGGTGGCGACGAGCAGGTCGGAGTACGCCTTCATCATCGGGGCATTCATCGTCACGTCGGCCCGGTCCGGGAGGGTGAAGGCGGCTCCGGCGTCGCGGAAGTACTTGATGATCGAGAAGAGGTAGTCCCAGCGGCCGGCGTTGAGCCCGGCCATGTGGTCGCGCAGCTCGTAGAGGATCTCGTCCATCTCGAAGGCTGCCGGGATGGTCTCGATCAACACGGTGGCGCGGATGGTGCCGTGGTCGATGCCCAGTGCCTGCTCGGCATACGTGAAGACGTCGTTCCAGAGCCGCGCCTCGAGGTGGGACTCCATCTTGGGCAGGTAGAAGTAGGGACCGGACCCACGGGCGAGCAGCTCGCGCGCGTTGTGGAAGAAGTAGAGGCCGAAGTCGACGAACGCGGCGACGAGCGGCGACCCGTCCAGGGTCAGGTGTTCCTCGTCGAAGTGCCAGCCGCGGGGGCGCGGGACGATGACCGGGATATTGTCGGGGTCCTTGAGTGCATAGGACTTGTCCTTGGGCGAGGTGAACGCGATGGTCCGCCGGACGGCGTCGTAGAGGTTGACCTGGCCGCCGATGACGTTGACCCAGTGCGGGGTGTTGGCGTCCTCGAAGTCGGCGAGCCACACCTTGGCCCCGGAGTTGAGGGCGTTGATCGCCATCTTGCGCTCCGTGGGACCAGTGATCTCGACGCGTCGGTCGGCGAAGTCGGCGGGAATGGGCCCGACCTGCCAGTCCCCTTCTCGCACAGACCTGGTCGACTCCAGGAAGTCCAGACGGCCGGTGCGCGCGACCTCTGCCCGGCGCGTGGCGCGGGCCGCCAGCAGCTCGTTCCGGCGGTCGCCGAACTTGCGCTGGATGCCCGCGACGAAGGCGAGCGCGTCATCGGTGAGGATCTCCGCCGATCGCTCGACCTCGGGTCCGGTCACCTGGATGTCGGGCATGCTTCTCCTCTGTTGCAACGGTTCGTGCGGGGTTCGTGCGGTGTTCTTGCGGTGAGCTCGGGGTCTGGCGGGGGCGGACAGCAAGCCCTGCGACGACGCCGTCCCGTAGGATTCCAGCATACGGAAATCCGTTACCGAATGCTAAGGAGCCCCGATGGCTGCCCAGACCGCGGACTCCCCGACCCCGAGCGACGACGCGGTCACCACGGACGAGGCCAAGCCGGCCCGCATCGGTGGCGGGGTCCAGTCCCTCGAGCGCGCCTTCGCCATCCTGGAGACCCTCGCCGACGCCGGCGGCGTGATCGGCCTGTCGCAGCTCGCCACCGATGCCGATCTGCCGCTGCCGACCATCCACCGGCTGGTCCGGACCCTCGTCGACCTCGGCTACGTCCGGCAGGAGCCGAGCCGCCAGTACTCCCTCGGTCCGCGGCTCATCCGGTTGGGCGAGATGACCTCGAAAATGCTTGGTACCTGGGCCCGCCCGCACCTGGCTGCCGTCGTCGAACAGCTCGGGGAGTCGGTCAACCTGGCCATGCTCGACGGGGACGAGATCGTCTACGTCGGCCAGGTGCAGGGCTCGCGGAACTCGATGCGGATGTTCACCGAGGTCGGCCGTCGCGCCCTCCCGCACGCCACCGCGGTCGGTAAGGCGATCCTCGCCCAGGAGTCCGACGCCGACGTCCGCGCCCTCCTGGCCCGGACCGGTATGCCGCGGCACACGGAGCACACGCTCACCACCGCGGCCGCGTTCCTCGCCGAGCTCGCCGAGACCCGGCGCACCGGATACGCCATCGACGACGGCGAGCAGGAGCTCGGCGTCCGATGCGTGGCGGTGCCCGTCCTCGACGCGCCCCGGCTGCTCGCCCTGTCGACCTCCGGCCCCGCGCCGCGGATGACCGACGCCTTCGTCGCCGAGGCGGTGCCGCTGCTCGCCGAGGCCGCCGCCCGGATCAGCGCCGAGGTCGGCCGCCGCTGATCCCCGCCCGCGGGCATCATGGTCACCATGACCGAGCGGGCGCGACCGAACGCCGATCCGCTGCTCCCCCTGTGGCGGTCGGCGCAGGTCTTCCGGCTCGCCTCCCTCGCGTATGCCATGGCGATCCTCGCCGGCTCGATGGACCGGGTGGTCCACCCCGTCGCCGCGTGGTCACTGATGGCCGTCCAGGTCGCGTGGTCCGGCTTCGCGGTGACGGCTCTGTCGGCGGCCGGCCGCGCCCGGCATACGGTCGTGATTCTCGACATCGTCGTCACTGTCGCGCTCATCTTCGGCAGCTGGCTCGGTGCGCCCGCACACGCCTGGCAGACCCACGACGTCCTGCCCACCGTCCTGTGGACCTGCAACGCGATCGTCTCGGCGGCGATCCTCTGGGGCCGGCGGATCGGGATGGTCGTCGCGTTCGTCGTCGCCATGTCCTGCAACGTGGTCACCGACGACGTCCTCACGCCGCTGACCGTCAACGCGACGCTGCCCGTCCTCGTCTGCGTCGGCCTCGCGATCGGCGCCCTGGCCCGGACCGCCGAGCACGCCAACGCCCAGCTCCAGGAGGCTGTCGAGCTGCGCGCCGCCACCGAGGAACGCGAGCGGCTCGCCCGCCAGGTCCACGACGGCGCCCTCCAGGTCCTCTCCCTCGTCTCCCGTCGCGATGGCGCGGTCGACCCCGAGCTGGCCGCGATGGCGCGGGCCCAGGAGCAGTCCTTGCGGCACCTCCTCACCCAGCTGTCCCCCACTGGCACAACGCAGTCCCGTATGCCGGTCGGCTCGGGGAGCGTCGACGTCGCCGCTGCGCTGACCGGGTTCGCGGGCGAGCGGGTGAGCGTGTCGGCGCCGCAGGACCCGGTCCTGCTGCCCGCGGCATACGGGGAGGAGCTGGTTGCTGCGGCCCGCGAGGCGCTCCACAACGTCGTGTCACACGCCGGGCCGGACGCGCGGGCGTACGTCCTGCTGGAGGACCTCGGCGACGAGGTGGCGTTGACCGTCCGCGACGACGGCCCCGGCATCCCGCCCGGGCGACTCGCCCAAGCGATGGCTCAGGGCCGGCTCGGGGCCAGCCAGTCGATTCGTGGCAGGATCGAATCCCTCGGCGGCACAGCGGTTCTGGAGACTTCGCCGGGTGAGGGCACTGAGTGGGAGCTGCGCATGCCGCGGGCTCCGGAGGGAAGGGCATCGTGAACGACCTCGAGGACGTCGTCGAACCGATCACCGTCATGGTCGTCGACGACCACCCGATGTGGCGCGATGCGGTGAGCCGCGACCTGGATGCTGCCGGGTTCCGGGTCGTGGCAACGGCCGACGCGGTCGCGAGCGCTGGCCCGCGCGCGGCCGCGACCCGTCCCAACGTGGTCCTCATGGACATGCAGCTGCCCGACGGGACGGGCACCGACGCGACGGCCGCCGTTCTCGCTGCGTCGCCCGGGTCGTGCGTCCTCGTCCTGTCGGCGTCCTCCGAGCGCGACGACGTCCTGGAGGCGGTCAAGGCGGGCGCGACCGGCTACCTCGTCAAGAGCGCGTCGGCCGCCGAGCTGGTCGAGGCCGTGAAGCGGACCGCCGACGGTCAGGCCGTCTTCACGCCCGGGCTCGCCGGGCTCGTCCTCGGTGAGTACCGCCGTATGTCGACGGTTCCCGCCGCCGCCGACGAGATGCCGAAGCCGACGCTCACGCCCCGCGAGACCGAGGTGCTGCGACTCGTCGCCAAGGGCCTGGCTGCCAAGCAGATCGCCACCCGGCTGGGTCTGTCCCACCGCACGGTCGAGAACCACGTGCAGGCGACCCTGCGCAAGCTCCAGCTCGCCAACCGCGTGGAGCTCACCCGCTACGCCATCCGCGAAGGCCTCGACGACGACCAGACCAGACCCGCTGTGGCAAACCCCTAGGGGTTCTGAGTAGCACTACGCATCCGTGGTTACCGGCCGGTCACAAGGCTGGCGGCATGACCTCGACGCCCTCCCTGGACCCGGCTCTCCTCGACCGGCTCTCGCGCCAGTGCGCCACCCTCTCGCGCGACTTCGACCGCTTCGGCGCCGACCTCTACGCGCTGACCATTGCCGTCGAGGCCGCCGCCAACGCCCCCGAGCCGGCCCCGGCCCTGTCACTGGCTGACCCAATTGTTCCGGTAGTCACACCCGCCCATGCTCAGGGCCCCGTGACCACCGGTACAAATGTGCCGGTAGCAACGCCTGCCGCCAGCCAGGCGCCCGCTCCAGCTGCCCCCGCCCGGGTGACCGAGCCGCCAACTGTTCAGACAGTCACACGCCCGCCGACCCCGCATCCGGCCTTTCCGTATGCCGGCCCGTCGTCTCCGCCCACCCCTGGGCCGTCGGTCGCCGAGCCGTGGTGGCAGCGAGACGGCTGGGTCAGCCGGGTCCTGGCCATCGCCGGGGTGGCCATCACCCTCGTCGGCGTCGTCATGCTCCTCGTCCTCGCCGCCAAGGCCGGGCTGCTCCGTCCAGAGGTCCGCGTCGGAGCAGGAGCGGTCCTCGCCGGCGTTCTCGCCTACGCCGGCCACCGGATCAACCGGCGCCCCGGCGGCCGGGTCGGCGGGGTGGCGCTCGTGGCCACCGGGGTCGCCGCCGCCTACCTGGACATCGTCGCCGCCACCTCGATCTACCACTGGGTCCACCCGGCGGTCGGCCTGGCATTCGCCGCGCTCGTCACCGGAGGCGGAGTCGCCACCGCGATGCACTGGCGCTCGCCGCACCTCGCCGTCGTCGTCAACGTCGCCTGCGCCCTCACCGCGCCGGTTCTCACCCACGGCCTCACGCTGACCCTCGTCCTCTTCTTCGTCGTCTTCCAGCTGGCCGGCGCCGTTCCCGAGCTGCTCCGCGGCTGGTCGGTCATGGCTCCGATCCGCACGCTCCCCGTCGTCCTCACCCTCCTGGTCGTCGTCGCCCGCGACACCCACGCGATCTCGTTCGCCCAGAACCCCAGCGCGCCCACTCCCCGGCACCTGATCCTGGCAGCCGCTGTGGCCGTCATCGGCCTCGGCGTCGGCATCTGGGGCGCCCGGGTCCAGCGCCGGCCGGAGATCGCCGCCCTCACCGCCGGTGCCGCCACGACCCCGCTCCTCTACGTCACCCAGCTCAGCCACCGCCCGACCTCGCTCATCCTCGGCTTCACGACCGCTCTGGCGGCTTGGGCGCTGCTCGTTCTCGTCCGCCGCGACGCGGCCCCGATCCGGGTCGTCCTCGCCAGCGTCGGCGGGCTCGCGCTGCTCATCGGCTGCCTCGCCATCCCGACCAAGGACCCCGTCCTCGACGCCGTCCCGTTCCTCGCGGTCGCCGTCATCGCCGCCGCCCTGGCCACCCGCATCCGGTCGCACATCATCGAGGCGTATGCCGCGGCATACGGGGTCATCGGAGTCGTCCTCACCCTGGACCGGATCGGCCCGCATGCCTTGTCCGACAAGGAGACTGCCCTGCGCACCCTGGGCGCGAACTCGATCGTCGTCGGCGTCCTGCTCCTCACGGTGACCGTCCTGGCAGCCCTCGCCGTCCGCCGGCTCGGGGTCGTCCAGCGGGCTGCGCTGCCGGTCATCGCGACCGGTCTCTCGGTCGGGCTGTATGCCGTGACGATTGTCTGCGTGTCCGTCCCGGTTGCCCTGGGCGGCGCCGACACGGCCTTCCACGTCGGGCACTTCGCGGCGACCACGGCGTGGATGCTGGCCGGGTGCGGGGCCCTCGTGCTGGGACTGGCGCGACCGGCATACGCCAAGATCCTGCTCGCCACCGGACTGGCGACGGTCGCCTCGGCCCTGGCCAAGCTGGTGACCTATGACATGGCAACGCTGTCGGGGTTCACGAGGGCGGCGACGTTCCTCGTGACTGGCGTGTTGCTGCTCGTGGCCGGGGCACGCTACGCCCGCGCGTTCGCCGATCGAGAGGGGACTCCGGCGACGCCCGCGTAGCGGGGCCACGAGGGACGACGCCGCCGGGAACAGGGACCCGGCGGCGTCGTTCGTGTTCTAGGAGGTCGAGGGGACGGCCGACGGGGTCGGGGCGATGAGCTGCCACCAGGGGTCGACGTCGGCGGGCGAGGTGGGGTCGACCCGCTCGCCCGGTCGCGGGACGAGGATGCGGACGTCGCGGGCCTTGGCCTCGGCCCAGAGCCGGTCGACCGGCTCGGCCCACGGGTGCGGGGCGAGCCGGAAGGTCCCCCAGTGGACCGGGATCACGACGCGCGCGCCGACGTCGAGGGCGGTCGCGATCCCCTCCTCGGGGGTCATGTGGATCTCCGGCCAGCCCTCGGAGTAGGCGCCGACCTGGATGAGCGCGAGGTCGAACGGCCCATGGGCAGAACCGATCTCGGCGAACCCGTCGAAGTAGCCGCCGTCGCCGGAGTAGAAGACGCGGTGGGTGTCGCTCGCGATGACCCACGAGGCCCACAGGGTCCGGTCGCGGTCGCGCAGGCTGCGGCCGGAGAAGTGCTGGGCCGGCGTACAGACCAGCTGGATCCCGGCGACCGACGTCGACTCGTCCCAGTCCAGCTCGGTGATCCGCTTGACCGGCACGGCCCAGGACTCCAGGTGCGCGCCGATCCCGAGCGGGACGACGAACTGGGCTTCGGTCGAGGCGGCGAGCGCCTTGATGGTCGGCATGTCGAGGTGGTCGTAGTGGTCGTGGCTGACGAGGACGACGTCGATCGGCGGCAGGTCCGCCAAGGCGACGGGCACCTCGTGCAGCCGTTTGGGCCCGACGAGCGAGGACGGCGAGCAGCGGTCGCTCCACACCGGGTCGATGAGGACGCGGCGGTCGTCGAGCTCGACGAGGGTGGTAGCGTGGCCGAGCCAGGTGACCCGCAGCCCGTCGGTGGAGCCAGCGTCCGAACCCGCCCCAAACGTGGCGGCCGTGTCGTGGACGAGCGGCACGGGCAGTCGCGGGACCCGCTCCTCCTTGTTCGTCGCCAGCTGCCGCAGCGTCGCACTCATCGGGGTCGCCTCGCGCGGCGGGTGCGGCCGGTTGTGGAACTGCCCCGCGGCATACTGCGGGCTCTTCTCGACCCGCTCGCGTCGGGCGCCGGTCGCGGCCGCCCCGAACTGGCTCGGCAGCTCGCGCGCCGCCCAGAGCAGGGCCGCGAGCCCGCCCATCCCCGCCACTGCCGCACTCGTGCGGGCACTCCGGCTCATCGCTTCACTCCAGGTCGTTCGAGGGATGTCATATGCCGTGTGCAACGGTCACGCCATCGGTGCTGTTCCGATTCTCCGCCTCCAAAGACAACCGGAGACCAACGTGGGGTGGCCGGAACTCCTCGAGTCCCGGCCACCCCTCAGCGCGGGTGGGACCTGTCGTCAGCTCGTCCTGACGCCGATCACGCCGAGGTCGGGGTACATGTTGCTCGCCGGGTCGACGAGGTAGTTGGTGACGTCGGACCCGCGCAGCAGGTAGAACCGGCTGATGTCGAGCGGGATGTAGGCGACGGTCTCGCCGAGGTACTTGTCCAGCTCGGCGTATGCCGCGTTCTGCTCGGCCGCCGTCGGCTTGCTCGCCGCCTCGTCCATCATCTGGTTGGCCTTGTCGTCCTTGAAGTTGCCGTAGTCCTGGCCGTTGGTCTTGGCATTGAGGTTGACTCGGCTGTCGAACAGCGGCGGGATGACGGTCGAGATGCCCGGCCAGTCAGCGCCCCAGCCACCCCACAGGACGTCGCCGCCCTTGTAGTTCACGTCCTGCACGACGTCGTAGTACGTGCTCGTGAGCGAAACAAGGGTGGTCTTGAACCCGGCCTTGTCCCAGCCGTCCTTGAGGGCAGCGAAGGAGTTGTCGGCGGTCGGAGTGCCACCTTGGTAGGTCACCTTGATCGGGAACGGGATGGGTACCCCGGCCGACTCCAGGAGCGCCTTGGCCGCCGCCGGGTCGCCCCCGTCGGGCGCCGTGAAGGCCGGGTTGGCGACATAGCCCGGGTTCGCCGGGTTGACGATCGACTTGGAGGGGACCGACGCCTTGTCGCCGCCGAGGGCAGCCGAGTAGGCGGTCTTGTTGGTGGCCAAGGCCAGGGCCTGTCGCACCTTGACGTTGGTCATCGTGTTGAAGTTGGGGACGAGGTAGTTGGCGTAGGGCGAGTTGACGTTGACGGCCCGACTGGCCACCGGCCCGGTGATCTGGTTGTAGAACGCCGGCGGGATGACCCGGTCGGTGACCGCGGTCTTGTCGTTGCCCGAGTCGGCGAGCAGCCGCTGGGTGATGATCTCGTTGGTGAGGCCCTCGACGAAGACGATCTTGTCGGGCAGGGCGGCCCGGTTGCCGTCGGTCTTCGGGTCGTACTGGTCGTTGCGGACGAACGTGCCGCCGGTGCCCTTGGTCCAGGTGCCCTGGATCTTGTAGGGGCCGTCGGAGAAGACCGCGTAGTTGGACTTGTCACCCTGGTCCTGGTCCTTGCGGTAAGGGTCGAAGAACCTCAGCGAGGCGATGGCGAGCGGGAAGTCCGCCCACGGCTTCTCGAAGTTGTAGGTGATCGTCCTGCCCGAGCAGGTGACCGCCTTGTCGAAGGCGGCCTGGCCCGCTGGCGTCGCCTTGTAGGGACCGGGGTAGACCTTGGCGACCGACGGCAGGTAGCCCAGCTGGTAGTTCGGGCCGCCGGTGATGACGTCCGAGGCGAAGGAGCGCTCGAGGCCGTACTTGAGGTCATCGCAGGTGACCTCCTTGCCGTCCTGCCACTTGACGCCGTCCTTGAGGGTGAACGTCCAGGTCTTGGCGCCGTTGGTCGACTTGCCGGTGTCGGTGGCGAGGTCGGGGATCGGGGTGACCGCCTTCTTCTCGTCGGCGGTGGCGGGGTACTGGACCAGGCCGCGCGACCACATCCGGCTCATGTCGGTCAGGTCGCGGCCGATGTAGGTGCGCTGCGGGTCGAGGTGCTCGGCCGGGCGCTTGGTCAGGTAGTAGAGCGTGCCGCCCTTGGCGGTGCTCGTGCCGCCATGCGCGGAGGACGAGGCTGGGCCGGTCGTGCCACCGCCGCAGGCGGCGACGGACAGGACGACGCCGGTTGAAAGGGCAACGAGCCCTACCCTCTTCATGCTGTTCACGGGAGCTCCTTAGGGGTTCCAGGTTGATGGGCCTCGGGGCCGGGTTGACGAGGGCTCTTCGTCGCACCGGCCCCGACACGCGCAACCCTGCGTCGGCGGCGGCCGCGGAACCAACCATTTAGGCGACACCAAATCCATTGCGGCACAATGCGATTCAAGTTCGCACTGTTACCGCGCTGTGACCTCACACGGTTATCGGGTCGTTACCTCATGCGGGGTTGCGGGAGCCGCGACGGGCTCGACCCCTCGCCGAACGCCGGCCCGGTCGCCGACTCCTGGGCCGCGATCATGGAGGCCGCGAGGGCGGTCTGCCGGTAGAGCACGCTGCGCCCGGACCGCCAGCTGCGCACCAGCCCGGCGGACCGCAGGACCATGAGGTGCTGGCTCACCGAGCCGGGCGTCTGGTCGATCTGTCGGGCGATCTGGGTCGTGGACATCGGGATGGCCGTATGCCGGAGAACCGCGGCTCGCGTCCTTCCGAGCAGCGAGACGAGGTGGTCGTCGTCGCTCGTGTCCTCCTCGGCCAGACCCTCCCATACCCGCCCGACTCCGCGCGCGGCATACACGAGCCGGTATCCCTCGGCGTGCTCGTCGACGATGAGGTCGGGGTAGGCGAAGACCGAGGGGGTGAGGGTCATCTGGCCGGCTTCGTACTCGCCCGAGGTGTGGTGCGGCTTGTCGATGTAGAGCCGGCCGGGGCCGAGCGAGACCTCGGGGTGCAGGTCGGTGAGCAGGCCGAGCAGCCCGTCGTTGACAAGTGCGCCGACCCGGTGCGAGACGTCGTCCTCGAGGACGGCGCACATCCGCGGCCAGAACGGCATGACCGCGGCGTCCCAGTAGTCCCACATCGTCTCGGCCAGCCGCGCCATCCCGCCGCCGCCGGGGGCGAAGAGCTCCCGCACCCGCCGGGGCTCGCCCCGCCCATCCCACACGTCGCGCAGGTCATCACGGAGCTCGTCGCGGTCGCTGGCGGCGAGGGTCTGCAGCTGGCTCTCGATGGTGGTGTCCGGCCTGCCGCCGGGCATCAGGCCTGACGCGATCCACTTGCCGGGCGGGGCGAGCGCCTGGAGCAGCTCGACGTCGACGCCCTCCAGTCGGGTGCGCGCCTCCCGGATCCACGGCGTGTGCGGGTGGGCAGCCATCGGGCAGGCGAGGAGCCGGACGCTCAGGGTCAGCTCGGCCATCGGCGAGAACGCGAAGCGCGTGTTGCCCAGGACCTCGCCGCTGAGGATCAAGGTGATCACGGTGCCTCCTCGTCCTCGGCTGTTCAGCGCTGATGGGCTGCACGCGTGGTGCCTCCTGTCCGACCCTGGAGGCGACCGTGCGTCCCACTGTCATTGTCTGGGTGCATGGTCACGTCGAGGCCGCGCCTCTGCAACGATTCACCTCCGCCTAAAGGGTCGGGTTGGTTGCTGAGGTGGCTGCGTCGGGCTGCGTTGGGGCTGCACGACGGGGCGGCGGACGGCCGCGGAGTCGCGTCGGGGTTCCTGTATAGTCATGCCCGGCCGGAGCGATCCGGCCATCGGTTTGCGCAGATTCGACTTCGGCTCGCGCGCAGGCACGGCCAGGTAGCTCAGTTGGTACGAGCGTCCGACTGAAAATCGGAAGGTCGGCGGTTCGACCCCGCCCCTGGCCACCACCCGAAACCGCAGGTCACGAGCCCGTGACCTGCGGTTTCATCGTTGTGGCGCACCCCAGGCCGGGCTCGCTCAGTGACCGTGCTTGACCCTGAATGACCCCGATTGGCCGAGAGATGTTGCACGAGATGTTGCACGAAACGGACATCGGGCAGTCAGGGCGATCCGCCCATGGTCACCATCCGAACATCGGCCGGTAGACCGCCGCGCTCGTCGCGCCTATAGGCGGCGGACCGGACGTCGCCGAGCGTGCACAGGGTTATGGACAGCCCGATCGACAATGGTTCAAGCGACGCCGCTCATCCTCAGCGGTCGTTGAGTCGACCCCGCCCGCTCTGTGCCCGTCAGCTATTGGCGGGCCCAAGGGACGCGACCACAGCACAGGTGCGGATCTTTCAGCCGGCAATGGTGCAGGTGGCCGAGGCGAACTGTCGCACCAGCGCCTCGGAGGTTGGGAACTGCTGGTAGGTGCCATCGATTAACGCCGACGTAGCGTCGGGGTCATAGGTCGCAGCGAGTTGCGCTGCAACGGCCGCTCGAATCGCATCCGTGAAGTCCACTGGCAGTTCGCCGAACCTCCAGGCAACCAGGATTCCGTTCTGTGCGTCGACCAACAGAACACGCAGGGCCAGTGAGTCGCCGGCTTGTTCGATGAATCCAGTGAGGTCATGCCGCGTGCGGTGAGCCTCGAAGATCGCGTCTGTCCAGGGCTGGGTGCCGAGCCGGACCCCGAGAAAGAGGCAGTGCGGCGCGGCATCCACGAGAGCGAGCCCGAGTGCGCCCGTCTGCACGTCCGCGATCTCTTCTGCACTCGGCTCGCCGAGGTACACCACGAGTTCGACGAGCTGCTCCGAGAGGTGCAGTTGCAGACTCTCTGGATACGACGTGCGAGTCGGGTCGATCCGTTGGCCGAGGGCCAGTGAGTAGTACATGGGCCCGCTCCTTGCGGCTAAATGATGACGATGGGAGTCGAGTTCGCCCAGAGGGGCGGGTCGGTGTGAATCGCGTAGAGGGGGTCCTTCGAGACACGTTGGGTCCGGCGAACCGTATCCCACAGCGCGTGGGCCGCTCCCGCGGTCGTGGCCACCTTGCTGGCCGTATCTGGGTCTGATGCGACGAGCCATACGCGATGCCGGCTTGCTCCCGAGACGTGCAAGTCGGACAGGACTCTGCGGGCCTCATCCTGAAGCCCCCGGAGGACTCGATCACGCATCTCGGATGCGAGCCGTTGAATGGCCTCGTGGTCAGGGTCCCCGGGGTCGAAGATGTCCAGATCTGTGGTCTTGGCACGCCGTGGTTGCTTGTACTTCGCATCTCCGAGGAATGACACGCGCACCCGATCGACATGCCCGTTCGTGGCCTCGGCAAGCAGGTCAGAGACGTGGTTCCGGACGCCGAGAAGGGGGTCGCCGTCACCAAAGTTGAGGGGCGACACCAGGTCGAGCGTCAGGCCCACCCGTCGCACGAGAGTGTCGCGCCAGACGGTGCCGAGGTCGTTGTCGGTCTCCTCCAACCAGGGTCCCAGCCGATCCGTCCACAGTCGTCGGAGGCGCACCGAGATCGTCACGGGGTCGAGGTCCCGGTTCCGGACGGTCGTTCGCGTGGTCTTCGCGGCGGTCTCCTGGGTGGGACTCGGGGCCGGCCGTGACTCTGAAGACGCTCGGCTCAGCCTAGTGGCGGACGCCGGGGGCATGGCCGGGTGACTTCCCTCAAGCGCGGTGCGCACGAGATCAACCTCGTAGACAGTGAAGGATTTCATCACCGTTACAAGGGACGTCCTGTGCTCAGCGACAATCCGCCACGCATCAACAAAGCCCTTGCGACGCTCCGGTGCCTGCTCCAAGGCCGCCTCGCAGAGACGTTCGAGTTTGCGGTCGAGCCGGATCACGTATGCCATGTCCTCGCCGACGACCTGGATATGTCCCGGCATATCGCCAAGCCTCCTCTGGGTGGCGAGGAGTTGTGGATCACGACCCGCCTGCCAAGAAAGGGTCGCCAAGATCGTCTGCACGACGTCGCTTTCGTCCATCGCGAGGTATGTATCCATGAGGCTCACGTACGCCTCGAACGGTTCGGGGTTGAGTGCATCGAGGTATTCGAGCATTCGCGAGTCGGCAATCTTCCATCGTGTGGCCAGCTCAATGTGCTTCACCAAGGGCGCCACGCGGGACGTTCGTGCGGCGGCCCAGGTCTCCGTGAATAAGACCTCGGCGGCGCGGGGATCGTCGGGTATGCCCGCCGGCCAAGTTCCCCGCGAAAGCGCGTCACGAACTGCTTCGACCCGCTCCACGTCGGCGACGAGCCCTAGGTCCGGACCAAGTCCTACCTCCACCTCAGCAAGGATTCGTTCGTAGTCTTCGCCGTCCGTGATCATGCGAACGCACTTGGCGATGCTCAGTGCGGAGCTGAGAGGAGCCTCGACCCCCGCCGGGGTCCGCGTGGTCTCGTCGAAACCCCACACTGACCCCGCCCAGTCCTGAAGGCCCCAGGCCAGTTGGCCGAGCCAGAACCATCGGGTCTCGTCCAGTTCCCTCATGCGCCGATCTCAGGCTTCGCCATCGCTCCTCCGATCCCGAGGTTCGGTTGGGGGCCCGGCTCGTCAAACATCGTCATCGACGCCAAGCTCCTCGATGATCGCTTGGACTACGGCATTGAACGAAGCTGGCGCCACTGTCTCTCGGATCACGGCGGCCATCTCAACAGCCAGCGCCCTGGCTGCGATGCCCCGCAGCGAGTCTCTGCTTGTTCCCGCTGGTTTGGAGTTGCCGCGGACCGCAACAGGCGAAGCGGAGGCAGCGGGACCTTTCTCCAGCCCCAGCGTCATTGCATCTGGAGGGCCTGCCACTTGCCCCTCGTCGTCGAATGGTTCCTCGACCACGCCAGGGAGGGGAAGGAAGGCCCGATCCTGGACGACGTCGAGATGGTGCGTGGTTCGGGTCAACGCGATGTAAAGCAGGCGCATCCCCAAAGGGGACTCGGATATGGCGGCCGGGTCGACCAGCACGACGGCGTCGAACTCAAGGCCCTTGGACTCGCCCGGCTCCAGCAAGGTGATCGCGGTGCCGAGGGCACCGTCGGAGGCTCTGGCGAAGTTCACATCGCCCCAAGTCAGCTCGTCCGCGATCGCGCGGTAGACCGGCTGGGGCGCGATGATGCCTACGTACAGGCCCTTTGATGCGTGCTCACGGGCCAGTCCAACTGTCTCGGTCACGAACTCCTCCCGCGACACCTCGTGAATCCTTGGGTTGGTCGGGCCCTCGCGTACGGGAATCGGAGCCACTGCATCGGCGCCGGTGGCCTCCAGGACTGGGGCAGCGAGCTCGAAGACCTGCTTGGGAACGCGATATCCCCACTCGAGTTCTTGGATATCGGTCGGGAGCTCGGAGCCGCCCATCCGATCCGTGACTTCCTGCCACGTCGATGCCGCCCAGTCCGACGTCCCTTGTGCAATGTCGCCTACGACCGTCACCGCACCGACCCGTGAGCGGCGCATGACCGCGCGCCATTGCATGGGCGACAGATCTTGGCCCTCATCGACGATGACGAGGCGGTAGGTCCGCGGCGTGCCGGACAACAACCACTGCACCTCGTCGAGGAGCGCGATGTCTGCCTCGGTCCAGGTCTCGTCCGCTAGTCGCGCTGCCGCTTGCCGATAGAGCAGGTTGATCTCCGAGACTCTGAACTCATCACCGCCCACGGCGAGCAGTCGGTCCTTTGACCCCAACAAGTCTTGGAGGAAGGCCGGAGCCGTGAGGGTAGGCCAAGCGCGATCCAGGACAAGGTCGAGAGCAGAGCCCAGGGGTTGGCGACCCCTTGCAGCCGATGTCACCAAGGACGCCAGCGTTGCCCGTACCTGTCCGCGCCCCGCCAGGTACGTCGTGCGGTTGGCGCGCGCGTCTCTAATGGCCGTATTGAGCGGGTCCGTCGCGACCTCGACTGCCTCGGAACCAGCTCCGACCCTGATCGTCGCGTCGGCCAGGACCCGGGTTCGGCGAATGAGGGCTCTCTGCAGCAACAACTTCATTCGCTCGTCGCCCTTGAGGCGAGCGACGGCCGGGGCTTCGTCGCGAGTGGCACGGACATCTCCCATGAGTCGGTGCAGGTCTCCGTGGGCAAGAGTGTCGTCTCCAAGGGTTGGGAGCACGCGCCGGATGTAGCGCGAGAAGGCCTCGGAGGGTCCGATGACCAAGACATCACTGGGCTCGAGCTCTTCTCGGTAGTTGAACAACAACCACGAGACCCGGTGCAGCGCAACCGCCGTCTTGCCCGTTCCCGGCCCGCCTTGGATGACGAGGCGCGTGTCGAGCGGCGCCCGGATGAGCATGTGCTGGGCTGCGCTTATTGTCTGGACGATCGTGCGCATCTCCGCCGACCGTGAGGCTTCGAGCTCCCTCAGGAGTGCGTCGAAACTCTCTCCCCGGGCCGCCTCCTCGAGTCGCTCGACGCTCTCCATGACCTGGGCGAACACCACGTCGTCGAACCCAACAACATGGTTGCCCTCGGTGCGGAATGTGCGCTTGCGAGTCACTCCATACGGGTCAGTCGGAGTTGCCTCGAAGTACGCAGTCGCTGCCGGGGCACGCCAATTGACGACGAGAACGTCGCGATCATCAGTGGTGATACCTACCGCGCCGACATAGATTGAGCCGTCCTCCCGATCGAAGCGGCCGATGGCTACGGGCTCTCCTGGCCCGGGGATCTTGTCCGCATGCGCGCGACCGTTCCGGCCGACCTCTGCCGCACCCTTGGCGGGACCTGCCGCCGCGAAGCCGGCGGCTAGAAGGCCAGCTCGGTGCCGCTCTCGGCACTCCGCCGCCTCATCGAAGTGCGCTTGCTCTCGTGCCAACTCAGCGACGTCCACCTCCACAACCATTCCCTCCCCCTGCCGAACGCACGTCGCCTGCTGATGACGGTCAGAGCATCCTGACACGGACCTGTGACAGCACGAGGCCGGGGCCGCCTCGGGCAGCGTTAGGGCGGCCGAATCCGCGCTGAGGAATGGCTCGAGACGTAGGCCAGGGATCGCGTATTCGCAGGTTTGCGCGGGTCACCGCGTACGGAACTCGATCCGCATGAAGCCAACTCGGGGGCAGTCAGGATGTCGGCCCTGCTCCGCGGTTCGTCTGGAACAGGCGTTCGCGCTCCTCGGCGACGACCTGACGCGCGAGGTCAGCCTCCGAGACGTCGAACGCCTCCGGCGCCGCCTCGGCGGAATCGCTCACCCGCGCGAAGTCCTCGAACAGCTCCCGTTTGCGGGCGAGGATCTCGGCGACACGCCGGTCGGCGCCTTCCTCGGACAGCAGTCGGTGGACTTGAACTGAGTCCAGTTGTCCCATCCGGTGGGCCCGGGCGATGGCTTGCCACTCTGTAGTGGGCTTGAGCTGCGGTTCGCAGATGACCACGACGGACGCCGCCTGGATGTTGAGCCCGACCCCACCGGCCTGGATCTGTGAAACCAGAACGGCGCCGTGGCCGGCTTTGGAGAACAGATCGATCATCTCCTGGCGACGGGCCGCCGGGACAGCACCGGTGAGGGGACCGAAGACACTCCCGGGGAGGGCTTTGGTGACTTGGCTCAGGACCTCGAGGAAATGCGAGAAGACGAGCACGCGCCGGTTGTTGTCCTCGGCCTCGCCGACGATCTCGATGAGGCGCTTGACCTTCTCGGACTCTTGGCCGCTCAGCATCGCGGCCTGCCGCATGGCCATGAAATTGCCGGCGACCACGGCCTCCCGATACAGGCGCGCGTCCGGCGGGGACATGGGCAGCCATTCGTCGACCTCAATGAGCTCAGGCAGTTCGGTGAGCACGTCCTCTTGGTTGCGGCGTAGATACGCCGGCGCCACCTGGCGGCGGAACCGTCTGGGGGCCAGCTCGCCGGCGTCAACGACCAGGTCCGGTCGCAGGTAACCGACCAGGTTGCCGAACTCCTCGATGCGGTTCTCAAGAGGTGTCCCGGTCAGGAAGATCGCGCGGTCGGCTGCCCGGACGAGGCGTTGAACCCGTCGGCTGCGCTGGGCGTCGGGGTTCTTGACGTAATGGGCTTCGTCGACGACGACGCACGCACTGGTCTGATCCGCCACGACCCTCTCGAACCACGCGAGGGTCTCGAAAGTCGTGATCGCCACGCCGCCGTTACGGCGCCAGTTTTGCGCCGCATGCTCGCGCCCGTAACCGTGGATGCGGTGGGCCCGGAGCCGGGATTTGGAGCCGACTTCGCGCATCCAGTTGGTGACAACGGCAGCCGGGCAGACGACCAGGAAGTGGTGTTGGCCGTAGCTGCGGAGGTGAGCCAACACCGCCAGTGCCTCAACGGTCTTTCCCAGGCCCATCTCGTCCCCGATGATCACCTTGCGCTGCACGAGGGCAAAGCGCGCGCCGAAACTCTGGTACCCGCGCAGCGAGGCAGTGAGGTGCTCGGTGTCGAGGGTGAGCGCCCGGACCGCGTCGACGATCTCGTCCGGGAGGTCGCCGTGGGCTTTCCCTTCGTCCTCGGTCATGAAGCCGAGCTCGGAGAGCATCGCGTAGAAGTCCGCCGGACGACGCATGAACTCCTCCCACGGATCGGCGGGCGGTCCGGTGCCGCTGGCGGCACGCACGAGCTGGGCGCGTTGGACAATTGAGTCGACGGCCTCCGTCAGACCATCTGAGGACGACTCGTCGGTGAGGACCAGAACGTGGCGGACTTGCGGGTCGAGCGTGCGGGCGAACGGCGCCAGGGATTCGGCCCAGGAGAGCACTGATGTTGCCTGACGAAGTGCCCGGACCCCGTCCCAGGCGATGAGGCGGCGCAGCACCAGGGTCGCTTCGTCTGACCGTTGGCGGATGTCGATACGGACGGGCATCTCGTCGTAGGTGGTCTGCCACAGGGTCTGCGCGGCGCCCCGGATGCGGGTGGCGGAGGTGGGGCCGATCCCCGGCAACACTTCCAGGGGGCCCCTGTGGTGAAGGACCTGCAATACCGTCGCGAACCCGGCATCCTTCAACGCGGTCACTCGGACCTGCTCACGGGTGGCGTCCTTGAGCCTGTCCAGCGGCATCTGGGCAATGAGTTTGCCAGCCTCGGCGGTTCGGACGGCCACGCACGCTTGTATCGCTACGGAGCGCAGCTCACCCTCGCGTTGCAGGCCGGTCGTGATGTCCTCGATGGCCGTCGGGAGGGGCCCGAAGACTTGGGCGGACACAAGCCGCTGGACAGGGCCTAGATCAGTGAGACGTTCCCTGAGACCCACCTCCGGGTTCAGGGCCGCCGCTGTCGCGACGGGCTGCCCCGCGGGGAGCGAAGTGGCAAGTCGGGCCAAAAGGGGCCCGACATCGGTTGCGCGGCCCCACTGCTCATAGGCGGTCAGGTACTCCGCTGCGTTACCGGCCGCGTTGCGTTGCGCCCCACTCGCGACCAGGCGGCGTATGCCGTGTGAGGACTTCGCGTCCCGGAGTGCGTGCGCGACATGGTTGGTGAGGCTGTCCAACGCACGCTGCTCGTGGTTCGACAACGTGGGCGTGACTTGGTGCCGTGCGACGTCGCCCAGCAGTGGTTCGTCGCCTGTTCGGAGGGCGACGAGTCGCCATCGAGGCTGGCCGGCGTCGACGATCACCCAGGTCCGTGACCGGATCTCTGAGACCGCCGCGGTGGCCGCGCGTTCGACCTCGGTGCGACGCTGCTGCACGGCGGCCGCTTGACGGACCCAGGGTGCGACCTCGGCGGTGAGGGCGCGGAGCTGTTGACGTTCGATTCGGTCCATCAGACCTCTGGGTCGGGGCTGGTCCTGCGAAGATTACCGACGGCGACGGCTCGGGGGTACAGGATCGGGCCTGTCGGACCCATCCAGTAACGTGGGCCGGCTGTCAACCAGGAGGTTTCACACGTGCTGCTCGAGGAGCTCAAGCCGGGTCTGCGGATCGAAGGGCTGATCCCGGCAGAGGTCATCACGGTCATCGCCCTGCAGTGGCACGGATCGGCGGCGCTGGAGTTGACCTACAAGACCGCGGCTGGGGGCCTCGGTCAGCAGGTCGTCTTCCGCAAGGATGAGGACAAGCTAGCGGTGGCCCAGAGTGGCAGCCGTTCCTTTGACGCCACCGCCAGCGATTTCAAGCTCGTCGCCGAGGCCCAGCGAATCTCCCTCGCCGGTCTGTTCGACCCGATGCTCGCCGTGGCCACCAGCGATGTGCAGCCGCTCCCGCACCAGATCCGCGCGGTGTACGGGGAACTGCTGCCGCGCACTCCGCTTAGATTCTTGCTTGCCGACGACCCCGGTGCCGGCAAGACCATCATGGCCGGCCTCTACATCAAGGAGCTGCTCCTTCGGGATGACGTGAAGCAGTGTCTGATCATCGCTCCGGGCGGTCTGGTCGACCAGTGGCACGACGAGCTCTTCTTCAAGTTCGGGCTCCGGTTCGACCTGCTGACCAATCAGCTCATTGACGCGCAGGCGAACTTCAATGTCTTCGAGACCAACCCGTTGCTGATCGCCCGGATGGACCAGCTCTCGCGCAACGAGCAACTTCAGGCGCAGCTCAAGGAGACAGAGTGGGACCTGATCATCGTCGATGAGGCCCACCGGATGGGTGCACATTACTTCGGCGGCGAGCTGCGCAAGACCAAGCGGTTCCTGCTCGGAGAGATGCTCGGCGAGATCACGCGTCACCTGCTCCTGATGACCGCGACGCCGCACTCGGGCAAGGAGGAGGACTTCCAGCTGTTCCTGACGCTCCTCGATCGCGACCGGTTCGAGGGCAAGCAGAAGAAGAGTGCGGACATCAGCGGCATCATGCGCCGCATGGTCAAGGAAGACCTCCTGACCTTCGAGGGTAAGAAGTTGTTTCCTGAGCGGATTGCAGAGACTGTCCCGTACGAGTTGACGGCGTTGGAATACGACCTCTACGAGGACGTCACGCACTATGTGCGCGAGGGTATGAACCGTGCCGAACGGATCGGCGGCAAGCGAAAGAACACTGTCGGTTTCGCGCTCACAGTCCTCCAACGGCGTCTCGCGTCCAGCCCCGAAGCGATCTACAAGAGCCTCGTACGGCGCTCTGAGCGGTTGGAGCGCAAGAAGCTGGAGATCCAGAACGGCACCTACCGGGACTCCGAGCCGGACATCGATCTGAGCGAGATCGATGACGACGAGTTCAACGCCGAAGAGATCGAGGCCGCAGAGGAAGAACTCCTCGACGCCGCCACCGCGGCGCAGACGGTCGAGGAACTCAACGCAGAACTTCTAGAGCTCGCGGACCTCATCAAGACTGCCCGCCTCGTCCGCGAGGCGGGCACCGACCGCAAGTGGACCGAGCTGTCCAACATCCTCCAGGACAATGCGCTGGTTACCGACAAGAACGGCTGGCCGCGAAAGTTCATCATCTTCACCGAGCACCGAGACACCCTCGATTACCTTCAGGGCAGGATTGGCTCGCTCATCGGCAAACCCGACGCTGTCCGTGCGATCCACGGCGGCGTACGCCGCGCCGAGCGCCGCCAGATCACCGAGGAGTTCACCAAGAACCGCGACTGCCAGATCCTGCTGGCCACCGACGCCGCTGGCGAAGGTCTCAACCTCCAGGCCGCCCACCTGATGGTCAACTACGACCTCCCATGGAACCCCAACCGCATCGAACAGCGCTTCGGCCGTGTCCACCGCATCGGCCAGGAGGAGGTCTGCCGCCTCTGGAATCTCGTGGCCTCCAACACTCGCGAGGGCGAGGTCTTCACCCGCCTCCTCGAGAAGCTCGACCAGATGCGCGAGACCTACGGCGGCAAGGTCTTCGACGTCCTCGGTGAAGCCTTCACCGACACTCCGCTGCGCAACCTTCTTCTGGAAGCCATCCAGTACGGCGAGCGCGCCGATGTGAAGGCGAAAATGCACGAGGTAATCGACGCCTCCGTCGGGGACGGGCTCAAGGACCTCCTTGACGAGCGAGCCCTCGCCTCCGAGCACCTCGCCGACGCGGACCTCCACGCACTGCGCGCAGCCATGGACGAGGCACGAGCCCGCCGGCTCCAGCCGCACTACATCGAGCTCGCCTTCAAGGCCGCGTTCACCAAACTGGGCGGTCGCATCGTCAAGCGCGAGCAGGGACGTTACGAGATAGCGAACGTCCCGCAACACATCCGCTCCGCCGGCAAAGGACCGATCGCCACAAAGTACGACCGCGTCACGTTCGACCTGGCCAACGCCCTGCCGGGCGACTTGAGTCGCGCGGACCTCCTCGCCCCAGGCCATCCGCTCCACGATGCCGTAATGGGAGAAGCGATCCGCAACTTCGGCGGTGCCCTCAACCAGGGCACGATCCTCGTCTCCTCCACCCTTGAGGAGCCGCAACTACTCGTCGGAGTCGTTGAAGCGGTCGCCGACGCCACAGGCGGCTCTGTCGCGCGACGGTTCGGCTACGCCTACGTCGACCACTTCGGCACTGTCACTCCCGCCGGACCGGCGCCGTATCTCGACTGCGTCGCTGCGCCCGCGAGTACCGCAGTCGAAGCTGCCCGCGGCTTGGCCTGGCTGGGTGAGGCCGAGGACAAGGCGATGAGTTGGATCATCGCCAACCAACTTCCGGAATACCTCGGTGAAGTCCAGCCGCGCCGGCTTGCCGAGCTCGAGAAGGCCCGCGATCTAGTGACAAAGCGGCTCAGCTCAGAAAGCGAGCGGCTCCTGCTGGATGCCGCAATCGCCTCGGAGAAGGAGCGGAAGGGCGAGAAGCCTAAGGAGTCCTCCGACAGTCTCAACCGCAAGGCGGTCGAGCTCGACGCACGCCTGCGCAAGCGCCTCGCACTCCTCGACCAGCAGCAGCTCATGTCGACGAAGCCACCGCACATCGTGACCGCGGCCTTGGTGCTGCCGATCGGGATGCTTGAAGGCGCGATCCCGACCAGCGCGCCGATCCACGCCAAGGAAACGAAGCAGGTCGAACGCCGCGGCGTCGACCTTGTGATGGCCCGGGAGCGCGAGCTCGGTCGGCAGCCTGTCGAGCAGGCCTTCAACAACCCCGGCTTCGACATCCTGTCCACCGACCCCAAGGGGGACACCTACCGGATCGAGGTCAAAGCCCGGATCGATGGTGCTGAGGACTTCTTCGTCACCCACAACGAGGTGATGACCGGAAAGAACGCCGTTCCGCGGTATCGGCTGGCACTCGTGAAAGTCGATCCACGAGG
Source organism: Intrasporangiaceae bacterium (assembly GCA_021324575.1). GTDB lineage: Bacteria > Actinomycetota > Actinomycetes > Actinomycetales > Dermatophilaceae > Nostocoides. Next base: position 63,135 of record JAJPIW010000027.1, read on the forward strand.
GAGCCAATACGACGAGGTCAGGTATCTCGACGATCCTTTCGCGACGACAGACCTCGGGGACTTCGAGGCGACGGGGGTCCGCGGCCACTGGGCCAAGACCTGGGCCAAGGGTGCATCACCATTCTGATCGACTCGTCGGTAGGCGGGGTCCTCGTTGCGGTTCTCGCAAACCCCCCGCTCACGACTGGAACGCGCACGATCCGACGCGTTGAGTTGGCGGCCGAGCTGCTTGGCTTCTCCCAGGCGATAGTCGTGAACCTCTTCGCGTTGCCTTCACATGCAACGCGTGAGATCGCTGAGCTGGGGGCGGGCCCAGAAGGTTGGATGTCGGCACGGACGCCGCTGGCGGCTCAGATTGGCTCAGCGGACGGCTTGCTCCTCGCGTACGGCGCCACCGAGCCGACCGGCTCGGCTCGCGCTCACTTTCGGCGCCAGGTTGAGTGGGTTACCGAACGAATTGAGGCCCGTGGCGTCGCGGCGTGGTGGGTGGGCGACGGCCCGAGACATCCGTCACGCTGGCAACGCTGGACACATGTGGTGCACCCCGGAGTGCCATTTTCCGAGGCTCTCGCGCAGAGCCTCGTTCACGTTCCAGCTCTTCCGTCGGGACTGCCGACTAGGGTTCCGAACTAGCAACGTGCGGCGCTGTCGCGCTGATTGAGGGAGCCCGAATCTCGGGCACGAAGGGGCGAGGAACTAGTGCACAAGCGCAAGCTGATCGAGGTGGCTCTGCCGCTTGAGGCAATCAACAAGGAGTCCGGCCGCGAGAAGTCGATCCGCCACGGGCACCCGTCGACCCTGCATATGTGGTGGGCGCGCCGCCCACTCGCAGCCGCCCGCGCCGTTCTCTTCGCACAGCTCGTAGACGACCCGAGCGCGAATCCCGACGCCTTCCCGACGGAGGAAGACCAGCGGGCCGAGCGAGAGCGACTCCATCGCCTGATCGAAGATCTGGTGGTGTGGGAGAACGTGCGGGACCAGAAGCTGCTAGATCGGGCGATGGTTGAAATTCGGAAGTCTGCTGGCGGAGAGCTTCCGTCGATTTTGGACCCGTTTGCGGGTGGGGGCGCGATCCCGCTGGAGGCCCAGCGCCTGGGGCTCCAAGCTCAGGCTTCCGACTTGAACCCCGTGGCCGTGCTGATCAACAAGGCCCTGATCGAGATTCCTTCGAAGTTCGAGGCCCAAGCCCCGATATTTCCCGGCCTGGCGAGTTCGCAGATCCGTGATTGGGTGGCTGCGGAGGGGCTTGCGGCCGACGTCCGCGCGTACGGCGAATGGATTGGCGCGGAGGCCAAGACCCGGATCGGCAAGATGTACCCTCGCGTCGACGGGAACACCGTGATCGCCTGGATCTGGGCCAGGAGCGTCAAGTGCCCTAACCCCGCGTGCGGGATCGAGATGCCGCTCGCACGTTCTTGGTGGCTGTCCAAGAAGTCAGGTCAGGAGGCATACGCGGTTCCAACAGTGGTCTCTGACCCGTCACATCTCTCGGGACAGAGGGTCGCCTTCGAGATTTCGAATTCCAAGTCGGGGCCTGCCGTTGACGGGTCGGTGAATGGGCGAGCTGGCGCGACATGCGTGGCCTGTCAGACCGCGGTCGGACTCAGCTACATCAAGGAGCAGGGAGTCGAGGGGCACATCGGAGCGATCCTGATGGCCACGGTGGCGGAGGGCAAGCGTCGACGGACGTACCACGCGCCGACCCACGACCAAGTGGTGGCTGCCGACGTAGCCATTCCGGACGAGTACCCGGACGGCGCACTCGCGACGAACTCTCAGTACATGGGTGCCCCGCTCTATGGCATGACTAGCACCGCGCAGCTGTTCACACCTCGCCAGCTGGTGGCTCTCACCACCTTCGGATCCCTCGTGCGCGAGGTCCACGCGAAGGTCATTGCGGACGGGGGTGAAGCGGACTACGCAGATGCAGTCGCGACCTACCTGGGACTGATTCAGAGCAAGATGACGAACCTGTCGTCGAGCGTGACGACATGGATGAGCGACCGGGCAGCCTTCCGCGAAACGTTCGCACGCCAGGCGCTGCCGATCACGTGGGACTTCGCGGAGGCAAACACGCTGTCCGATAGCGGTGGCGGCTGGGGGACGTTCCTCGACAAGGAAGCCAAGGTCGTAGAGATGCTTCCGATGGGCTCGGGGCAGGTCGTTCAAGCTGACGCAAGCAATCGGACATTCTCTCCGTTCGTCCTGTCAACCGACCCGCCGTATTACGACAATGTGCCGTATGCGGATCTGTCGGACTATTTCTATGTCTGGCTTCGCTGGACCTTGAAGTCTGTCTACCCGGAGTTGCTCTCGACGATGCTCGTTCCTAAAGCGGAAGAGTTAGTCGCCAACAAGGACCGGCACGACGGCAAGGGTGGCGCCAAGGATTTCTTCGAGGCTGGGTTTCGGCGCGTTTTCGAGAACGCGCGACGCGACGCGACCAGCGACTACCCGATCACGGTCTATTACGCGTTCAGGCAGTCCGACAGCGACGACACGGGTCAGGCATCCTCAGGCTGGGAGACGCTGCTTGAGGGCATGATCAGGGGTGGATGGGTAATCACTGCGACCTGGCCGGTGAGAACCGAGGGCGCCGGTCGAATCCGTGCCCTCGGCTCAAATGCACTCGCGTCGTCGATCGTGCTGTCGCTGCGCCCCCGCCCGGATGGGGCGGCGACTACTGATCGCCGAGGTTTTATTGCCGACCTTGAAGCGGAGTTGCCGGAGGCCTTGCGTCGACTGCAGCAGGGTCAGGTCGCGCCGGTCGATCTGCCGCAAGCCGCAATCGGACCAGGGATGGCCGTATACAGCCGTTACGCGGCGGTGCTTGAACCAGATGGCTCGAAGATGTCGGTGCGGTCGGCGCTGGCGCGAATCAACGAAATATTGGACCAGGTCCTCAACGAACAGGAAGGTGACTTCGACGCGACGTCGCGGTTCGCAATTGCCTGGTATCGACAGCACGGTTACGGAGTTGGGAAGTTCGGCGACGCTGACAATCTCGCGCGCGCCCGCAACACCAGTGTCGACACGATGGATCGCGACGAGATTCTCGCCAGCCGTGCTGGCAGCGTGCAACTCATCAAGCCGGCGGACCTGTCCTGGGACTACGACGTCCTTAAGGACACCCACACGAGCAACTGGGAAGCGCTCCACCATCTCATCAAGATCCTGGAGAGGGACGGTATTGCGCCAGCAGGCGACTTCCTGCTGGCAGCGCTCACGCGGCCAGACGGCGCCGTGGACGCGGACCTGATGAAGGAACTCGCCCACCTTCTGTTCCGAATCGCTGAGGGCAACGGTTGGACGAAGGACGCCCTCAGCTTCAACGCGCTGGTCACCAGTTGGCCGGAGATTCTTGAGGTGGCGCGGAGCGTCAGAAAGCCTGCAGTTGCGCAGGGCGCGTTCAGCTTTGACGAGGAAGACGACTGACATGGGCTTTCTGACGCCGATGTACGAACTCGGCGAATACCTGACCTGGACGCGGTCTGGAGACATCCAGCTCCCTGATTTTCAGCGCGGGCACAAGTGGGAAGACGAGCGCATCCGCCAACTGCTGGTGACCGTGCTACGTGGCCACCCGCTCGGCGCCGTCATGCTTCTGAAGACGGGGAACACGCAGGTCCGCTTCAAGCCGCGCGCTGTCGAGGGCGTCGACCTCGCGGCGGCCATCGAGGCGAAGTTCCTTCTCCTCGATGGCCAGCAGCGGCTGACGTCGCTCACTCAAGCACTCAGCGGCGACGGTGCGGTCGCCACGAAGGACAGCCGCGGCAAGTTACTCGACCGCCGCTACCTCATGCACATGGAGACTGCTCTCAGCGACTCCAACCGGGTCGATGAGGCACTGATCAGTATCCCTGTCGACGGCGTCGTCCGGACCAACTTCGGCAAGGACGTTGTTCTTGACCTCAGTGACCACGACAAGCAGCGCGAGCACGGCTACTTCCCTCTTCACCTGCTTTACGGCGACTACATGAGCTGGATCCTGGAGCTCGACGACCGTGAGCTCGGCAAACGCTTCCACGAGCGGTTCATCAAGCCGGCCGCGACGTATGACATTCCAGCGATCGTCCTCGATGAGGGCACGGACAAGGCCGCAGTCGCGACCGTCTTCGAGAAGGTCAACATCGGCGGCCTGCCCTTGAACGTCTTCGAGCTGCTCACAGCAGTCTTCGCGGGCGATGCCGGCTACTACGAGAAGTCGGGCGAGGACTTCCGCCTGAACGACGACTGGAAGGAGACCCAGCTCAAGTGGTCCTCCTATCCAGTCCTGGCGGCGGTGGAAAACACCGACTTCCTCCAGGCACTCACGATGCTCACCACTCGGAAGCGGCATCTCGCGGACACCTCCGACCGCCCGCCAGCGATCTCTGCCGAGCGCGAGGACGTCCTCAAGCTCACACTCGCTGACTACCTGGAGTGGCGCGACCCGCTGCGTGAAGCATTCATTTGGGCTGCCACCTTCCTCGCGGATCGCCACATCTTCGCTCCGCGCGACGTGCCCTACCCGAAGCAACTGGTGCCGCTGGCCGCGAGCAAGGTCGTGCTCGGCAAGGACGCCGACCTCATCGGTGTGAGCGAGCGTCTTATCCGCTGGTATTGGTGCGGCGTGCTCGGCGAGCTGTACGGATCTGCGATCGAGTCGCGGTTCGCACGCGACATCGAGATGGTCCCGGCATGGGCGCGCGACGAGTTGAAGCCGATCCCGCGAACCGTTCAGGATGCCAACTTCACCGAGTCGCGCCTTCACTCGCTGCGGACCCGGAACGCCGCCGCCTACAAGGGCATCGCTGCCCTCATCCTCGCGGGCGGCGCTCGCGACTGGATGGAAGACAAGGCGCTCGACAAAGTGCAGTACGTCGACCTCGCAGTCGACATCCACCACATCTTCCCGCAGAAGTGGTGCAACGACACCGGCATCGATGACGAGCATCGCGAGAGCATCATCAACAAGACGACCATTAGCGCACGGACAAACCGAACGATCGGCGGCGCGGCCCCTTCCTCATACCTGAAGGTGATCGAGTCGCGTGCGCAACTCGAGTCGCCGCGCCTAGACGAACTGCTGGGGACCCACCTCGTACCGGCAGACATGCTGCGGACGGACGACTTCGACGGCTACTTCAAAGCGCGCCGCGAGTCGCTGTGCAAGCTTGTTGAGGCCGCCATCGGCAAGAACGTCCAGCGAGATATCGACCAAGGGTTCGCAGACGAAGACTCCTCCCAGTTCGAGCCGGACGAGCTCGCGGACGATCACCCGACGGAGACTGACTGACATGGCACTGAGCAACCGCGACCGAATCGACCGCATGTTCCAGGTGCTGGCCCCGGCACTCGATGACTTCATCGCAACCGTCGTTGGCCAGGGAGATCCCTCGCTCGGAGCCGTCTGGACGAAGCTCGTCCAGGCCAAGGACAGCAAGAACGGGGCTCCGTCAACGAAGTCGTACGACGCCCTCGACCCGCAGGTGCAATTCCGGATTCTGACCGAAGGCAACATCACCGCCGGCTTCAAGCCCGGTTGGTATCCCTTTAACCAAGCCATCGGCCGCACGGGCGAGACGTTTGCAAGCGAACTTCGCGAGGTGCGCAACGAGTGGGCGCACAACGGGACTTTTACCGACGACGACGCCTACCGCGCACTCGACACGGGCGAACGACTCCTCAAGCTGATTGGCGCCGCCAAGGAGGCGGACGAAGTCCGCGGCATTCGGTTGAACCTGCGCCGTGTGACTGCTGACAAGGACGACAAGAAGGTCCTCAAGGCAGCCGTAGACAACCCTGAGGCGGCGGGCCTGCGTCCGTGGCGTGAGGTTCTTCAGCCCCATGACGACGTTGCAACCGGAAATTTCCACGCCTCAGAGTTCGCCGCCGACCTCTACAAGGTCGCCACCGGAGGCGAGGTCGACGCCGACTACGCCGACCCGGTCGAGTTCTTCCGCCGTACCTATCTGACCGAGGGTTTGCGCGACCTCATCGGCCGAGCTGTCCGTCGCCTGTCGGGTGACGACAACGCCTCGCCGGTCATCAACCTGCAGACCAACTTCGGTGGCGGCAAGACCCACTTGATGCTCTCGCTGTGGCACGTCGCCGCAGGCCTGCCCGTGGGCAACTTCCCGCAAGAAACCCAGGAACTGCTGACAGCGAATGGCTACTCGGCCACCAAGGTCAACCGGGTCGCCATCGTCGGTAACCACTTCAGCCCGTCCGGCATGACCAAGGACGACGGCACTCAGATCAACACCATCTGGGGAGAACTCGCGTGGCAGCTTGGCGGCACCGAGGCCTACGCAATCGTTGCGAAGGCCGACCGAGACCGCACCCATCCAGGCGATGCCCTCCATGAGCTGCTCGCCAAGTACGCGCCCGCAGTCATCCTCATCGACGAGTGGGTCGCCTACGCCCGTTCGCTCGTTGGTCGTGACGACCTGGCCGGAGGCACCTTCGACGACCAGTTCACCTTCGCCCAGTCGCTCACCGAGGCTGCCAAGGGCACCAGCGGCGTCCTGCTCGCGATCTCGATCCCGGCATCGGAAACCGGAGACGCGAACGACAAGATCGCGGTCGGCAACGCTGAGGAAGTCGGCGGTCAGAACGGACTCGAAGCGCTCAAGCGCCTCCAGAACGTCGTCCGCCGTGTCGCCGACCAGTGGCGTCCGGCGTCGTCGGACGAGGCGTATCACATCGTCAAGCAGCGGCTCTTCAAGCAGCCTGACGCCGCCTCGCTCGCAGCCATTGGAGCGACGGCCAAGGCCTACGTCGAGATGTATCGGAAGTACACCGACGACTTCCCGCGTGAGGCTCGTGACTCCGCGTACGAGGACCGGATCAAGGCGACGTACCCGATCCACCCTGAGCTGTTTGACACCCTCTACGAGGAGTGGTCGTCGCTCGAGCGCTTCCAGCGCACACGGGGAGTCCTGCGCTTGATGAGCACCGTGATCCACGCACTGTGGACAGGAGAGGACGCCGCGCCGCTGATCATGCCGGGCTCCATTCCGCTGGCAACGTCGAACGTCAATTCGGAGCTCACGCAGTACCTCCAGGACTCCTGGAAGACGATCATCGACGCCGACGTCGACGGACCGAACTCTGAGCCGGGCAGGATCGACAAGGAGAAGCCTCTGTTTGGGCAGCGCGCCCTGACCAAGCGCCTGGCACGGACGGTCTTCTTTGGTGCCGCCCCGACCATCGCGCCGGGCTCCGTGCACAAAGGCCTTGGCGCGCAAAGAGTGTTCTTGGGCACGGCCGTGCCCGGCGATGTCCCCGGGAACTTCCATGCGGCATTGACTCAACTCGGCGACCGCGCGACGTACTTCTACTCCGGCTCGGGCAAGTACTGGTACGACGTACAGCCCAACATCACCCGCACCGCCAAGGACCAGGCCGAACGACTCCACAAGGAAGACGTCTGGGCCGAGATCGTCCGACGACTCCAGGACCAGGGCCGCAAGCGCGGCGACTTCGCCGGTGTCCACGTCTGTCCAGAGTCGAACGCCGACATTCCTGACACCGACGAGGCTCGCCTCGTCATCCTTCACCCGAAGGTTGCACACAAGCGCGGGGGAGATTCAGCCGCCAAGGAGTTCGCCCACAGGGCGACCGAGCATCGCGGAAGCTCAAACAGGACGCACCGCAATGCGCTCGTCTACCTCGCGGCGGACGAGGCCCGGCTCGAGGAGCTGAACAGCGCGACTCGCGACTACCTGGGTTGGACCCACGTCCTCGCCAACGAGGCCGAGCTCGACCTCACGCAGAACCAGAAGAATCAGGCATCGCAGCGCAAGGCTCAGGCCGACCAGACGGTCACCGCGCGTCTACTGCAGAGCTTCACGTGGGCCTTGGTTCCTGCTCAGCCGGACCCGGGCGCGCCGTTCCTGATCAAGGAGACCAAAGTCGAGGGACAGTCCGACGCCTTGGCCGACCGCGTCTCGCGCCGCCTCGGCAATGATGGGGACCTCTCCACGCGACAGGCCGCGGCGACCATTCGTCTCGCTATCGGCAAGATCCCGCAGATCTGGAAGGACGGCCACGTCTCACTCGGCTCGCTGTGGGCGCTCTACTCGCAGTATCCCTACATGCCGCGCCTGCGCGACCGGTCCGTGCTCGACGCTGGCATCCTCGACCTGCCGATGATCTGGCAGACGGACGCCTTCGCGCTCGCGGCTGGCTACGACCAGGTGGTAGAGCGCTACATCGGCCTGTGGACTCCCGAGGACAAGGAGGGCGCCCCGGTCGCGACCGACTCGCTCCTTCTGGTTCGTCCGGACCTCGCGCAGAAGCAGCGCTCGAAGTCGCCCGGCCCAGCGCCGGCTCCTGGACCCGCCCCTGGTCCATGGCCTATCCCGCAGCCCGGTCCTGGCCCCTCGCCGATTGTCGACATCGTTTGGCCGACCCGGTTCTACGGTGTCAAGACGCTCAATTCCGACAAGATCGCACTCGAGTTCAAGAATGTTGCGGACGAGGTCCTCGCGCATCTTCGTTCGGATAAGAACACCAGTGTCACGGTGCGAATTGAGATCGAGGCCACGGACTCCGAGGGGTTCAATGACAGCCGCGTCCGCACGGTGTCTGAGAACGCCCGCACCCTCAAATTCGATCAATCGAGCTTCGAGGACAGCTGATCCGATCGCACGACCGCAATGCCGCTCTGGTCAGATGACCCCCGCTGATATCGACCTCTTGTCCTTCGACGCCGTCGCTGAGACCCTGGCTGACGCGCTTCTCGACGACCGCCTCGACCCAGTGGCACTTGGTCTCTCCGGAAGTTGGGGAAGCGGCAAGACGACGGTTTTCGGCCTCGTTGCCCGGGAACTCGACCGCCGTAAGACCACCGAACAGAAGGTCCTGTGGTTCAGACGGACCCCTGGCGATACGACCCAGCCTGGGATATTTGCGACCCCGTCCCGGGGGTCCCTGGGGCGCCTCTCCCAGCGTGAATCGGACCAACAGAAGGTCCAGCTCAGATTGAGGGTCGAAGTCCTTCGGCGGATGCGCTGATTGCCGCACCTTGGGCTTCGAGGCGCCAGGACTGATAGGTCTGCGCCCTCTCGTGTTCGCGGGTCTCGCTCGCGGAGATGTCGGCGCCCGACGTTTCAATGACGGATCGCAGGACGTCGAGTGGCTCCGCCTGGTCGGGCTCTTCGTGGCTCGTCGCGGTGTCCGGGTCGTAGGTCGTGTCGACGTAGAGCCTGTTGCTCTCCCTTCCGCGGGTTGCCATGACGTACAGCGGCTCACGGACGGTGGTTGCCGTGACGTAGGAGTGGGTGGTGTCGACGGTGCGGCCTTGGGCGCGGTGGGCGGTGGTGGCGTAACCGAGCTCGACATGGTCGGCGACGTAGTCGGGTGGCAGGAGTGCGACGGCTCCGCCGCCGGCTCGCTGCACTTGGATCGACCCGTCGTCCTGGACGGCCTGAACGATCCAGTCGTCGCCGTTCTTGACCCAGCCGCGGCCGGTCACCAGCTCGCGCCGATTCAGGCGGGTGACGACCCGGTCGCCGACCCCGATCGTGGTGCCGTCGCCAAGACGCGCCCCTGTCGCGCTGACGTCCCCTGCGGCGACGCGCTGGGCGCGGGCCCGGGCGTTGAGGTCGTTGACGGTTTCGGCGTCCGCGGCCAGCATCAGGCAGGCGCGGCCGGCTTGGGTGTCGGTGAGCCAGCCATCGAAGATGAGGTCGAGCATGTCCTCCCGCCCGCCGGACTCGACTCGCCCGTGGGCGGCGTAGGTGTCGGCGGCGCTGATCCGGCCGGCCCGCAGTTTGAGGGAGGCGGCGCGTTCCCATTCGTGGCGGAACCGGTGCACGTCATGCAACTGCGGTGCGTCGGTGCGGTGGTCGGCGACGAGCTTGAACGCCCCACCGGCCTGCACCGGGGACAATTGGGCCCAGTCCCCAACCAGGAGCACCTTCGCCCCCGCCTCGGCTGCGGCACGGGTGATGTAGTCGAGGTCGGCGGTGGCGGCCATGGAGGCTTCGTCGACGATGATCAGCTGCCCCGGTTCCAGGGCCCACCGCTCGTACTCGAGTTGGGCCGCGTGCGCCTGCAACTGCAGCTGCCTTGTCGCCACGGACGGGTACGCGCGGGCCAGCCGGGCCGCGTATGACGCCAGGGCGGCTTCGCGGTCGGGTAGCCGCTTGTGTTCGCTGATCCACTTGGCGGTGTTCTCCGTCGGCACTCCGACGGCGTCGGCCAGGACCTCCGCGGCCGCCGCGGAGGGGGCCAGTCCGACCACCGAACCGAGTCCGAACGTGTGCTCCCACGCCTGCCGGACGGCGGCCATCGTGGTGGATTTCCCGGTCCCGGCGGCGCCGACCAGGACGTCCAGGCGGAGTCCGGACCCGGTGATCGCGGCGACGGCGGCGGCCTGCTCGTCGGACACACCAGCACCGTCGACCCGGACTACTTCGACGGTGGCGGCGGCGGGTGCGGTGAGGTCGTCGGCGGCGTCCACGAGTCGGGTCTCGGCGTCCAGGAGCTCTTGGGTGGCGAAGACCTGGCTGTTGCGGGCGACGAACTTGGACGACCCGTCCGCCCGCCGCAACTCTGGGGGGACGTGGCCCAGGTCGGGTGGGGTCAGCATCACCACCCGGTCGACGGCATACGTGGCGGTCTGCTCCGCGACGGCGACCCGGTCGGCGGGGGCGGCGAACCGGACCCCGTGCAGCTCCCGGAGGGCTTCAGCGAGCAGGTTGGCCCGGGTGAACGTGGCGCGCTTGTCGGCGACCTTGCCCACGACCAGTTTCGCGAGGTCGCGGAGCACCCCGTCCTCCACATCGGACGCTGACAACAGACGCGGCCCGGACGAGGAAGTGAGCCTGCCGGCCCACCTGTCGGGGTCGTTTCCAATGAACGGGCGGGCCCGGTCCCGCCAGCCGTCGATCAGCTCCCGGAGCGGGCGGACGTGCTTGGCTTCGCGGGTGGCCAGGGTGGCCTGCTGCCGCATTTGGATGACTTCTCGGGCGGTCGGGGCCCTGCCGTGGGAGGCGGTGAACGCCTCGACGAGGTCGTCCTTGGCGGTCTCGATCGCCGAGGTCCGTTGGGAGAAGTGGTCGCGTAGGTCGGCGGGTACGCCGGTGACTTCCCATTTGGGTTCGGTGGATCGTTTGCGTTGTTCGGGGGTCCAGCCCCAGCCCAGGTCGGCGGTGAGTTGGTCGGCCAGGATGCCGTTGTACAGCTCGGACAGGCCGACGGTGGCGCGGAACAGGGCTTTGGAGTCCAAAGTGCGCCATTTGCCGTCGTTGACCGCTTGGACTCGGTTGAGAACGACGACGTGGGTGTGCAACTGCGGGTCCCCGGCGCGGGAGTCCCAGTGGTCGAACGCGGCCGCGACAACGCCTCGGACGTCTTCTTGGACGACGCCGCCTGTGCCGAGCCGGGTCGCGAACACCTGCTGTTCGGCGTAGCCGATGACGGCGTCGAGGGCGCGCCGGTGCGCGGCGTAGATGCGCCCCCGGGTGGCGTCGTCCGCGAGAGCCCACGCCACCGACACCGACTTGGGCGCGGAGAAGGTCAGGTCGAACCCGGCCACCGTCTGCGGGGGTTTCCGCACCCGGCCCGTCTGGTCGACGTAGGCGGTCCGGTGGGCCGGCGGCAACGCGCCCAACGGTTCCCCGGTGACTGGGTCCTGCAGCATCCCGAGCATCCGCCACAACCCCTCCTCCGACACCACCGACCCCGCCGGGACGCCCCGCCGGCCGTCCAGACCGGCCAATCCGGCGCCCAGGAACCGGCCCGGTGGGGTGCCGTTCGCGGCGTAGTAGGCCGCCAGCCCGGCGGCCGGGCCGGCCTCGTCCAGGCGCGCGACCGAGGACATCAGGTAGCGGTAGCCCGCCCCCAACGTCATCCGTCGCAGTGACATTGTCATGGTTAGTACACGTCTTTTCGGGGGCACGATTCGGCCGGGAGCGGGTGGCTTCGGGTGCGTCCGCGCCCACGACGCGGCAGCGTCGTGCCAGACGTGTAGCTCCATGGTTTGGGGTGTTCGGGGTCGCGGCGGAGTGGGGTCGAGTGGGCCGGCGGTAGGGCAGGGCGGACTGGGTAAAGCGACGCGGATGGGAGCGGAGGTACCGGGCCGCATGTGGAGGTCGGCGGGATGGATCCGATGTGGCTGGCGATCTCGGACGCGACGGCGGTGTCGGCCGCCAGTGACACCATCAGGTTCGTGATGGGAGCGACGCGACGAGGGGCAGCAGCCAGCCTGGCCGTTGTCGCGCTGCTCGCCGCCGGGTGCAGCACTCCCATGACCGCCGACGCCGGGACGTCGTCGGCGGCCCCGTCGCACTCGGCGGCAAGCACAGCACCACCAACGGCCCTGCCAACGACCCGCCCAACGCCGCCCCCGCCGAGCACACGCGCCACGGGTCGGGTGATCGCCACCGGGCACGGCTGGACCGCCGCAGGCGTGGCAGGCCCGGCCCCGCAGGCCGGCTCCTGCCACCTCCGGTTCACCGCGACCCGCGAGGCGCTTCCCGACCCGGCCTGCACCCCCGGCGCCACCGACGCCGCGGTCACCCAGGCCAACCTCTCCACGACCGTATGCCGCAAGGGTGGGTACACCAGCTCGGTCCGACCGACCCGCAAGGTCTCCGCCGCAGCGAAATGGGTCGTGCTCGCGGCATACGGGATCCCCCGCTCCCAGACCGGCAGCTACGAACTGGACCACCTCATCGAGCTCAGCGCCGGCGGCGCCTCCGACTACCGCAACCTGTGGCCGCAACCCAACGGGTTCACCCTCTACAAGGGCGGGCCCTACCTGCAGAACGACAAGGACGCCGTCGAGTCTGCAGGTTTCGCTGCACTGTGCCCTCGCCGGGTGGGCTTGGCCCGGCTCCAAACGGCGATGGCTGGCGACTGGACCACGCTGATCGTCAACCTCGGCCTACCCAGCCCGACGCGCAAGTCATCGTGAACCGTCAGGGACGCACAGGTTGGAGGTAGGCGGCGTCCAGAACCGTCTGAACCACGGTCGTGGCGTCCCCGTCCGTGACGACATAGATGACGAGGGCGGCCCACCCGCGGCTCGAGCGTCGCCATTCGACCACGACACCCGGCCATGGCCCCTCAGCCCCGGCGGGCCCCCGGACCAGGCACAGACGCGTCGGCTCGGTCCGCGTCGGCGGGTCGACCCCGCCGGGCCGGAACACCGGGCGATCCTTCAGCGGGATGCCCCGTCGAACGCCCATGCCACCGGCCATGGTCCCAGTATGGCCGATTCATCGAACATTCGTTCGGCCAAATGGAGCCCCGGGGTCCCGGTGCCTCAGGCGACACATCCAACCTAAGGAGTCAACCCATGACCGCCATCCCGACCTTCTCTGCCGCCCGCGAGCGGCTGATCGAGGCCCAGCGCGCCGAGTCCGCCGCCCTCAAGGGCATCCAAGCCGCCGAGCGCGCCTACCAGCGGGCCGCCGCCAAAGCCCGCGACGCTGACGCCGCTTTGGCCAAGGCCCAGGCCGGTGTCGTCGAGGTCTCCGGGCTGGAACGCGCGGCCCGCCTGCTGGACGTCGACCCGACCGTCCTGCGCCGCAGGACCCGCGACGTCGCCGCGTCTCACGACGGCTGACCTACATGCCTGCCACGGGACCACCAGCAGCGCCGGCCGCCTACGCTGGGAGGCGAGGGCCGCACCCCGGCCACCCACGCGACATACCCGGAAGGCGGTTCCCCATGGCCGAGGCCCCACGGTCCAAGCCGTGGCGGGTGCGTGGGTCCCGGTCCCTGTACGAGAGCCCATGGGTGAGCCTCAGCCTCACCGACGTCGAGCTCCCCTCCGGTCGGCGGTTCGAGCATCACACCCTGCGTATGCCGGCCGCGGCCATGGCCGTTGTGCTCGACGAGGCACGCGAGCGCGTGCTGCTCGCCTGGCGGCATCGCTTCGTACCCGCGCTGTGGAACTACGAGCTCCCGGGCGGACTGGTCGAGGACGGCGAGGACCCCGCGGACACGGTCCGGCGCGAGGTGCTCGAGGAGACCGGGCACGAAGTTGCCGCGGTGACCCCGCTGGTGACGTTCGAGCCGATGATCGGGATGGTGAACACCCCGCACCACCTCTTCCTGGCGACCGGGCCCACGAGAGTGGCCGACCCCACCGAGCCCGACGAAGGCACCTTCGAGTGGGTCAACCTTGCCAACGTGCCGGCCCTCATCGCCGACGGCAAGATCGCCAACTCCGGCACGCTGGTCGGTCTGCTCCACGTCCTCGCCTTCCCGCCCGCGACCTGACTCCGTCGAACCGCGGGCCTCAGGACCGGCTGGGAGCCAGTCGGCCCAGGAGCAGCCGCATCCTGCGGGCTTGTCGGACCGAACCACAGCGACGAGCCAGATCTAGAGCCAGTTCGGCTTCGGCCAACGCAGCCGCCCGCTCGCCGGCCGTCTCCAGGGCATGAGCCAGATCTGCATGCCGGCCCGTCGCGGCACGCAGGGAGTCGCCCTCGGCCACGGCCGCCAGGGCGAGGTACTCCCCCGCCTCGGCGGCGCCGCCCGTTGCGAGGCAGTGACCGCGCCAGCGCGCCAGGTGAAGCAGGTCGAGCATGAGGAAAGGTGCGTCGTCGCCGTCCGGTTCCGTCAGCGCTGAGGCGGCCGCGTCCATCAGCCGCATCGCCTGATCGTGGTCGCCCGCGCCTGCGTTGACCTCCGCCTCGCTGGCCAGCAGCCAGGCCGACACCCGCGACGGAACCCGGCCTGCCCCAACCTTTCTCGCCTCCGAGGCGAGGTCGCGGGCTGACGCGGGCTCACCGGCGTCGAGCAGAACGATCGAGGCTTGGGCGAGCACGTGGCTCAGCAGCATCGGCGACCCGGACTCCGTCGCCGCGCTCCGGCCGAGCTGGTGCCAGCGCCACGCGCCGCCCACGTCGCCACGATCCAGGGCCAGCCACCCCGCCAGGGCAGCGCCCTCCGCCAGGGCCGCGGCCAGCGCCCTGCGTTCTTGCCCGACGCACCGGTGCAAGACGTCCTCGAGGAGTGCGGCATGAGCCTCGACGGCCGGCGCGGCCATCGAACCGAGCCGTCGGTCCAAGAGCCGGAGGTTCTGCGTCTCCGCCTCGAGCACACCCAACATCGAGCGATCCACCGTGACGAGGGCCAGAGCGTCCCCGAGATCGGCGCCCGTGTCCGAAGTCGTAGCGGTCCCGAATCCGAGTGCTTCCGGAGGAGAGGCGTAGATGACGCAGAAGGCATCACGGTAGGCCGGAACAGTCACCTCCCGAGCGCCTGACTCCCAGTACGCGAACATCCGCTTCAGAGACGCCTGCTCGGGCGCCCGCGCACCCAACTCCGTTGCAGCCGTGTGGAATCGGCGCATCGCGGAGGCCTGCGACCACCCCATCCGGCGCCGCGCTTGCCGCAGCGGGTGCTCACGCGACGGTGGCGTCACCTCGTCACCCCCCGTCATCTGGCGTCACCTTTCGGGGCCTCGGTTCGCCGACCGAGGCTGGCAGAGCAACCACGGCCACGCCAGGAGGAACTCATGCCCGCAGGACCCAACGGGATGGTGCGGAACGAGCGCACGTCGTCGCGGCGAGCGGCACGCTCCGCCGCCGTCGCCAGCCCACCCAGCTCGACCACCACCCCTCCATCGTCACCGCAGGCACCGACGCTTGTCGCGCCGAAACCGGGAGTTGTGGATAACTCCACCGCCGTTCCGCCGATGTGCGTTCCACTGCGCCGGCCCGCAACCGCGGAGCCTGTGGATCGGCCGGGGCGAGAACGGTGGCCATCCACAGATGTCGTCGCCGACCGTCGCAATCGGCCCGAGGTGTCGTCAGATGAGGACGACGCGGAAGCAACCATCCGGACTTCCGAGCCCAGGGAGGGAACGATGAACAGTCAACTGCCCCAACGCAACCGGCTGTGGGAGAGCCTGCGTGCGTGCCCCACACTCACGGAGGGATCGCCCGAGCGCGACGCCGTGTGGCTCACGGTTCAAGCGGTCGTCTGCACGCGGCATACGGCCATGGCCACACCCCTCGGCTCCACCACCGCCATCGTCATCACGGCCGACGAGGCCACCGACGAGCTGATCTCGGCCATGTCGTGGTTGTACGACAACGAGGCCCGCGCTCGTGCCCTGGACGCCGACGACCTCTACAAGATGCTCCGCGGTGTCGCCACCCGCGGAGCCAACGGGTCGGCCCGACGGCGGCAGTCCGACCAGCTCCACGGCCTGACCCACGTGTCCCCTGGCAACCCCGTCCGGTGGACCCATCTGGACGCCGGGGTGGCGTCATGAACGCCGTCGGGTTCACCGAATGGGCCGCCAGCCAGGTCGGCATGACCACCGACGAGGTCGAGGCCATCAAGCTCGCCCCGGCCTTCGACATCTTCACCAACCGCGCGGAGGGCGCTGCCGAGAACGGAGCGGCAGACCCGCTGATGACGATCACCAGCAAACGCGCGGGCGGCAACTCGCGCCGGGTCACCCAGCGGATGCTTGGGCACCTCCACTACACCCCGACCCAGCGCCGGGCCATGCACCGGCTCATGGGCCAGACCGGGCGGTGGTGGCCAGGACTTTTGCGGCTCTACGTCCAGGGCGTCGACCTGGACGCACGGCACCGTCAGTACGCCCGCCGCCAGTTCCTGCTGATCCGCGACAACCCACCCGAGGCTCCGGTGTACGCGCGGCACCCGGTCAGGTCCTGATCGATGCCAGGCTCGGATGCGTTGCGAGCGCCGGTATGCCGTACAGCCGCGCCACCCCCGCGACGGCAATCACCGCTGCCGCTGGACCGGACAGCGATCGTGGCCGCCCGTCGCCGAAGTCGACGACGACGTGGCCGGCTGCCAAGTCCGGCTCGAAGCCGACCATCGAACCCCACCACAACGAGGCGACCTCGCCAGAGGCGAGCCGGATCAGAAGCCGGCGATCAGTGATGAGCACCTGCGACCAGGACGCCTCGCTCCACATGCCGTCGGACCGGACGCGTAGCCAGGCCTGCGCCACCCGCCACGGCGTCTCCCCCGGCTCCAGCACCAGGCCCAGCCACATCGGGTCGATCGGCTCCTGGGGGTGGAGCCCGGCCAGTTCCAGGGCCAGGGCGCGCGCGTCAGCCGCCTCCGCCGGCCCAACCGCCGGCGGGGCTTGGTCGTGCTTGCGGAGCCGCACCCGTCTCTCCCTCACGTCGCTGTCCATGACAACACTGTCGCGCGGGGGCACGACATTGCAACGGCTGGACGCATCGTGCCCCCGACCTGCCCCTACCTCGGACATGACCATCAAACCCCTCGCGGCAGCCGCCGGAGCCTCGATCGCCGCGCTGATCCTGGTCGTCGGGTCCGCTGCGGCGGCGACGCTCGGTAGCGACGCGCCGAGCCCTGGGCCGCTGTGTGTCACGACCGGTCCGTTGGCTGGGTTGTCGCCGGCGCAGGCGACCAACGCCCGTCTCGTCGCCGCGGCGGCGTCTGCGCGAGGCGGCGCCCCTGCTGCCCTGGTTGCCCTCATGGTCGGTCTCGCCGAGTCCGGCCTCCGGGTGCTAGCCAACCCCAACGACCCCAGCGGCGCGGCATACGCCCACGACGGCATCGGCCACGACCACGACTCCCTCGGCATCTTCCAGCAACGCCCGAGCTGGGGAACCGCCGCACAACGCATGGACCCGACCGCAGCCACAGACCTGTTCGTCGACGCGCTTCTCGCCGTGCCGAACTGGAGAGGCCTTCAACCCTCGTATGCCGCGCAGCTCGTCCAGCGGTCCGCCTTCACCAGCATCCCGGACGCGTCCAACGGCGACTCGTCCGTTGTCGGCGGCAACTACCTCGCCCAGCAGCCGCTCGCCGTCAGCCTGCTCACGACAATCACGGAGGACGCCTCACGGCTCGACTGCGGGGCCGGAACCGTGCCTCGCAGCGCCACCGGGACTCACGGGCTGCCGGTTACCTACACGATTCCCGCCACGACGAGTCCCCGAGCGCGGATCGCTGTCTCCTTCGCGTTGACGCAACTAGGGAAGCCATATCAATGGGGCGCCACCGGCCCAGCGGCATACGACTGCTCCGGACTGATGCAGTCCGCGTGGTCGCGCGCCGGGGTGGCCATCAGCCGAACCACCTACACGCAGATGAATGACGGGACGGCTACGGACGTCGCACGACTTCTTCCCGGCGATCTGGTCTTGACGCCCGGCAGCGACGGCAGCCTCGCGTTGCCTGGGCACGTCGGAATGTTCATCGGTGAGGGCCTCGTGGCCGAGGCGCCACAGACCGGCGACTTCGTCAAGGTAGTCACCCTGAACGGCTTCACAGCCCGAGGAATCTCTGCACTTCGCCACGTTGGCTAGGCCTCCGCGAGGGGACCGATCCAGACCCACCATCGCATGTCGCCCCGACTCCCCAAGCCGGCTACCTCAGTTTGACTACACCCCAGTAATCCCCGTGGGCACTGACACGCGCCGACATCTTGATGTCCTTGATGTTGGCGAACGAGGACTTGAACCCTCGGTTGCCAACGGCCGTGCTACCAGCCTGAGCGGCCCGGTAGAGATACCTCAAGACGCGGTCGTTCGAGGAGTAGTAGTTGAAGACAGCGCCCTCGACGGCGTTACTGAGAGCCCGCCAATCCCCATCGCTACCAATCGCCGCGCCCAGGAGATGAATCTCTCGGACCTTCGGAGCCGTACTGCTTGTGCCCAGCGTCTCGGCCGCTACGGCCATGACCCGCGCCCCCAAACTATGGCCGGCGAGAATGAAGGACGACGACTCCGTCCGCGCGAGGAGGCTAGCCAGAGCGACACCGGTCTTGTCGGCACGATTCTTGGCGGTGTGCCAAGGGTTCTTGATCAAGCCCGCGAGGACCGTGGGAGCCGTGAGCCACAGGTCTGCGTTCTTCACTGCAGCCTTGGCACCCTTCTTGGCAAGTGTTTTGCCACCCTCCTTCCCGGCCATGAGCATTGCTTGTCTGGGGGCGATGAACATGGCCAACTTCTTGAGGTCCTTGCTGCCCCAATGGACGAGGTAGACAGGCGAGTCCGGGTAGCGGGCAGCAATCACGTCTGTCCAGTTGTGGGCTTGCGTCTTGCCCTCCGTCAGGAAGCCGTTCGCGACGACGACTGGAACTCCTCCACCGTCGCGAACCCTTTCGATTCCGAAGGACTTGTCGTCGCCAACGTATGCCGACATGACACTGGCGCCCAGCCCACCGGCCAGTGCGCTACCTCCAGCGGCGACAACGAGAGTGCCACCGGCCATACCGAGTCCGCCGGCCGCGAGCGAGCCGCCACCGAGCGTTGCTAGGCCGCTGCTGACAGCCGCAGCACCAGATAGGCCTTGCAAGGATCCAATTGCACCGCCGACGGCAGCGGGAAGTCCCGTCCCCCCGGACGCAATCGTGACGGCCGCTCCGGCCGTGACGACGGCGGCGACAGTACCGACCTTGGTGACGGCAGCGAAGTTCCGCTTCTCGAATGCAAGAAGTTGTTCGTAGTCCGCGAGGTCGTGAACGAAGGTGAACGCCTTCTCGAAGCCTGGAATGTCATGGCGGTGCTCCGCGCAGTACTTCGGAACCCTGACGTCACGGATCCCTCGGCTCGCCATATTGCTGCACCCGGGCGCGGGGCATACCCCGGTGCGGGAGCCGCATGCGCTGCACAGGTAGACGTCCGTGACGTAGATCGGGCCACCGACCTTTGTGTGAGTCGAGAACGACATGCATTCGGAACACCAACCGTCTCGAGCCTTCTCAGTCAGCAACTCGACGTCGCTTGCCAGCGCCTCCGCCGTCGCCTTGAACCTCTTGGCGGCCTTCTCGTATGTTCCACCCTTCTCGGCGCTGCGGGTAAGCCGCGCCAACTTCTCCTGCTTCGCGTATGCCCACAGGTTGCGTACGAGCGCTGGGTTGTTTGCGAGGACCTCGGGTCCGTGAATCTCGGGATCGACATCGTCAAGCACTCCCCGCACCTCCAAGGTGCGGCCCCTGGGCGAGGTAACCGTGCAGGAGAAACCCCTGCCTCGGAGGCCCTTGAAGATCGCGACGGCTCTGCGCACAGATGAACGCTATCCGCGACTGGCGAGAGTTCGTCGAGGAATCCGCCCTACCCGCTTGGTGGTTGGGCGCAAGCACATGAGTCGTGACCGTCCGGACTCCGAAGGATCCGCCGATGCTCTACTCCAACACCCCGGCCGAAGGCACTCGCGTGACATCGCCCGCTCAGCGTCAACGATCTGAGCCATCACAATCACCAGGGCGCGTGCGAGTTGGGAACGCGGCCGAAGTCACCCACCTCGGCAACGGGCTGTCGGTCACTCCGTCTGGCGTTGCTGCGCACGAGCGAACCGGTACACACCCGTCGTCGTCCCGTCGACCTTGTTGTGGCCAGATTCCTCAAGCTCCCAGTCGACGGCCTCGATCTCGTCCAAGGTCCGCCCGGTGTATTGGTCCAGCGGTAGCTCCGCCAGGAAGCGAGAATCGCTCCGCCGGTGGGGCGCCCTCGGCCCGCCCCACCGGCGTCGTCGTGTGGTGGAGCTCCAAGGGCCGCGAACCCAGTTTGTGGACCCGCGACATCGCGGCCAGACCTGCCTTTCGCAAGTGTACTGTCGCGGGCTCTCCTCCGTCGGACTTGAAAAAGCCCACGTCTTCCCCTTTGCCATGTGATCCGGTGCGAGGCAGCATCTCACGCGAGGGTGCGACGGCGCCGACAGCCGGCGACGCGTGCGGCTGAAGCTGACGTTGCAATGCAACGACTGCGGCCACGCGTAGCGCGATCCCACGACCCGACCTCGAAGCGGCACATGTACCCCTTGACCGCTACCTGTTCAAGTGGTCGCCACCATCGACTGCCCTCCGCAAGCGCGATGGCAACTGGTGGAAGTCAGATGGTGCCCCGAGGGCAGCGTCACTTCTGACACGCGCGGGGCAGGCTCGCGCGAGTTGCGGAAGGTCCTCGCCATGTCAGCACCAACCATCGATATCCAACCCAACACCAACGGTCTACCCGGTCTGGGCGCCCTCGAGAACATGGTCGGCGCACTGCTGACCTTCGGCCTGGTCGCTGCCGTCGCGGGCGTCGCCATCTCGGCGATCGCGTGGGCGATCGGCTCGCATTCGTCGAACCCGCACGTCGCAGGCAAGGGCAAGACGGGCGTCCTCGTGGCCGGCGGCGCGGCACTGCTGATCGGTGCGGCCAACGCCTTGGTCACCTTCTTCAGCAACGTCGGCCAGTCGGTCCACTGACCATGGGCGTCTTCGCAATGCCCCACCGGGCTCGCTGGGCGATGACGATCGTGCTGATCGTTGGCCTGCTCGTCGCCGCCACCGCGACGGTCACGAGACACGCGGCATTCGGCCACGCCTCCGCCTCGCCGCCTCCGGCCGGCCCCTCCCAGCCGACAACGCCACGAGCGCAAGGCCCCATCCCCTCCACCGATCCGCAACCCGCCACGGGCAGCGATGCCGCGGTCATGGCCCAGCTGAACCGGATGCGACACCTCCCTGCCGTGAGCCCGCCCTCCGAGCCCGAGCCCTCGATCACCGGCGACGCGACCACCCAACCCGACCTGTATGCCGCTGAGTTCGTCCGCCGGCTCCTGACGCAGGACTTCCGCACACCTCGGGACCGTCACCTGGCGTGGGTTCAGTCCGAGTCAGCCAAGTCGACCGAGCCGCTGGTCGTGGGCCTTGTCCCCTCCGACCTGCGTGATCGCCTCGCCGCCTTCACCGTTACTGACGATGCCGACCATCCGGCCCTCGTCCCGGCAGCGGCGACCTGGACAGGGCTCGCCGGACACGCGGCAAACGACGCCACC
Organism: Intrasporangiaceae bacterium; assembly: GCA_021324575.1. GTDB lineage: Bacteria > Actinomycetota > Actinomycetes > Actinomycetales > Dermatophilaceae > Nostocoides. Next base: position 84,870 of record JAJPIW010000027.1, read on the forward strand.
ACCGTCGAGCAGGTGATCGAGCCACTGCCCTGGCGCAATGCCGTCGCCGCCGGCCGGATCATCGACCCGGGCGTCACCTGTAGGATCGTCGGTGCCACCGTCACCCGGCACGAACAGGTCAACGGCAAGGCGACCACGGCGCAGACCAGCGTGTCGGTCACCCTCGCTATCGAAGGACCACCAACCCGCGCCTCCTGGGGTTTCGTCGCCATCATCGACGTCACCACCCTGCCGATGGGGGCCTCATGAGCTGCCCCCCGATCTTCGCCATGAGCCCGGTGTGTCTCGCCCTGGACGTGACCGGCGCCTCCGTGGGGTCCTCCATTGCCGACAGCGCGTTCTCGCACATCGCGGGCCAGTTCGGCGTCGCGGCAGCCAACGCCGCGTCCTGGCTGTGGCAGCAGCTCGACGAGGCAACCAGCCTGAACCTGTCCTCCCCCGGCCTGCTCAGGGAAATCGCCGCCACCGGCTCCATCGCCGTCGTGCTGTGCACGGCCTTGTTCCTCATCCAGGTCATCACCGGAGCCCTGCGTCGCGACCCGGGCGCCCTCGGCCGGGCCTTTAGCGGCCTGATCGTCAGTTTCGTCGGCTCCGCCCTGGCCCTGGCCATCACCCGCGTTGGCCTGGGCGCGGTCGACTCCCTCAGTGCCGGCTTCGTCCAGTACACCGCCGGCACCAACATCGCCGGCCTGGGCAGCAAACTCTCGTTCGTCGCGCTCAACGGTGTGGAGAACCCGGCCGCGATCCTGCTGTTCTCGGTCGTCATCATCGCCGCTGTGGTCGTGGTCTGGGCAGCCTTGATGATCCGCAAGATGACCCTGATCATCGCGGCCGTCCTCGCCCCGCTGGCGTTCTCCGGCGCCACCGCCGACATCACCCGCAGCTGGGTCCGCAAATGGGTCGAGCTGGTCTGCGCCCTCGTCGCGTCCAAGCTGCTGCTCGTCATCATCCTGAGCATCGGGGTGGCCGCCCTCGACGGCGCCGGCCAGAACGGCACCGGGGCCGGGCAAGCCACCACCCAGCTCGCCGCCGGGTCGCTGATCCTGATGCTCGGGGGGTTCGCCCCCTGGGCCTCGATCAAGATGTTCACGTTCGCCGGCGAGAGCCTGTATGCCGCGCACGCGGCCGTCGGGCACGCCAAGGCCGGCGGACAGGCCGCGATCGCCGCCCCACAGAAGGTCGCCGCCCTGCACCGGCAGGCCACGGCCATGACCGCCAGGTCTGGGACCTCGTTTCCCGCCCCGCCTCGCGCGAGCGCGAACCAGCCGACCGCTGAGAACGTCAAGACCTCCCGGCCCACCGGAGGCGTCGGAACCACGTCGGCGGCCGGGCAGGGAACCGCTGGGACGGTCGGGAGCACCGGGAGCGCCGCAGCCGCCACCGGGCCGGCCGTCCCAGCCATCGCGGCCGGAGCCGCAGCCGCCACCGCCGCGAAGGCGGCGGTGGACAAGGCCGCCGATGCGACCCAGTCCGCGACCGGGGCCACTGCGCCGACCCAACCGGCTCGGCCGCAACCCAGCCAGCCGCCCACCAGAGGACCACAGTCATGACCGACACGACCACCCCGTTGACCGTCCGCTTCGCCCGGCGACCCCGCCGCGGGCTCCTCCTCGGCCTGTCGGCGCCCCGCGTCGTCTGCCTCGCCCTGGCGCTCGCCATCCTCATCCCGGCGTTGTTCACGACCGGCGCGATCGGCGCAGCGATCACCCTCCCCGTCTGGGGCGGGCTGATCGCGGCCGTCTTCATCCGGGTCGGCGGCCGCGTCGCCGTCGAGGCTGCGCCAACGGCCGCCCACTATCTACTTCGCCGGGTCACTGGCCAGACCCGCTATCGGGTCCGGCCAGGCAAGCCGCGACCCGCCGGCACTCTCGCCCTGCCCGGTGACGCAGCTGCGGTCCGGTTCCTCACCGACGGCGAAGGCGGCCCGGCGATCCTGCACGACCCGCACGCGCAAACCCTAACCGTCGCCGGGATCGTCTCCCACCCGGCATACGTGCTGCTGTCCTCCGACGAGCAGGCCCGCCGCGTCCACGCCTGGGGACGGGCCCTCGCCGCAGTCGCTGGCTCCGGGACCGGCACCCGCCTGCAGATCCTCGAGCTGACCCTGCCCGACGCCGGCCGCGGCATCACCGGCTGGTGGGACAGTCACCGGGTCAGCGCCGACGGGACCTTCGCCGCCGTCGCCTACGAGGAGCTGATGCGGACCTGCGTCGTGGGCACCGCCTCGCACCGCACGCTGATTGCACTGTCCCTCGACCTGCGCAAGAGCCGGCACTGGATCCGGCAAACCGGGCGTGGCCTGCAGGGCGCCGTCGCGTTCCTGCGGCAGGAGATGGCCTCGCTCGAGGCCGGGATGCGCGCCGCCGAACTCTGCGTCGGGACCTGGCTCGATGAGAGCGACCTCGCCGCGACGCTGCGCACGGCATACGACCCCGGCTTCGGCCTGCAGGACCCGCCCCCGACCGCGAACCTGGCCACCGCCGGACCCGTCGCCGTCGACGAACACTGGGACCATCTGCGCCACGACACCGCCTACTCCGCCGTCCTGTGGGTCAGCGAATGGCCCCGGGTCGGGGCGCCGACGTTCTTCCTCCACGCCCTGGTCTTCCAGCCCGGCATCCGCAAGACCCTCTCCCTCACCATGGAACCGGTCGCGGTCGACGCCGCTATGCGCGACATCCGCAAAGCCAAGGTCGAGTACGCCACCGAGGCCGCGCAGAAGGCCAAGATCGGCGCCATCGCCGACCTGTCCGACAGCGTCGAACGCGAGGATGTAGCCGACCGCGAACGGGCCCTCATCGCCGGCCACGCCGACATCCGGTTCACCGGACTGCTCACCATCACCGCTCCCACCCGGGAAGAGCTCGAAGGTGCCGTCGCCGAGGTCAGCCGGGCCGCGATCCAGTGCGGCTGCGAGACCCGCCGCCTCAACGGACAACAGGCACGCGCGTTCACCGCCGGCGCGCTCCCCCTCGCCCGGAAGCTGCACTGAGATGGCCCGCTCGCGTTCCGACGCCGCCTTCTACTCCCCCGCCGGACAACGACGCCGTATGCCGGTGCCTCGACTTCCGCGGCCTCATCGGGTGGGCCCTTCGGTTGACTCCGCCCCGGCCACCGCGGCGGACGAGGATCGGACGGCGTACCTACCGGCGGGCGGCGAGGACGGACCCGAGGCCGGCCGGTCCTGGCGACGACTGCACGTCCCGCCCCACCGGGCCACCTCCGACGTCGTGGCCGGTGCCTACCCCTTCCTCGCCGAAGCCGGCCTGGGCTCCGACGGGGTGTTCATCGGCCAGGACGCCTGGTCCGGCGGCGGCTTCTGCTTCGACCCGTGGGTGCTCTACGGCAAGGGCGTCATCACCAACCCCAACTGCCTGCTCGCCGGGGTCGTCGGCAAGGGCAAGTCGTTCCTGGCCAAGTCGATGGCCATGCGCTCGATCGCGTTCGGCCGGCGGGTTTACGTTCCGGGCGACCCCAAGGGCGAATGGAGTGCCGTCGCTCACGCGGTCGGCGGCGTGGCCATCCAGCTCGGCGGCGGGTCAGCCAACCGGCTCAACCCCTTGGACCCTGGCCCCCGCGACCCGTCGTTGCCCGAGCACGCTTGGGAGCAACTGGTCGCGACCCGGCGACGCGTCCTTGTCGGGTCGCTCGCATCAGCGGCACTCGGGCGACCGCTCGTCGCGGTCGAGCACACCGCCCTCGATGTCGCTCTGCGCTCGGCGATCTCCGGCGCAGTCGTTCCGACACTGCCCGGGGTCGTCGATGCCTTGTTGGAACCGCGCGACACCTTGCCCGGCGCCAGCATCCTCGAGCTAACCCGCGACGGACGGGACCTCGGCCACGCCCTGCGCCGCCTCGTCGCCGGCGACCTCGCCGGGCTCTTCGACGGCCAGTCGACCGTCGCCTTCGACCCGAGCCTGCCGATGGTCTCCCTCGACCTGTCCGCGATCCAGGGATCCGATCAGCTGATCGCCATGGTCATGACCTGCGCGTCAGCGTGGATGGAAGCCGCGCTCGCCGCCGACGACGGTGGGCAACGCTGGGTCATCTACGACGAGGCGTGGCGACTGATGCGCCAGCCCGCGCTCCTGGCGAGGATGCAGTCCCAGTGGAAGCTCTCCCGTGGGTTGGGCATTGCCAACCTGCTCATCGTTCATCGCCTGTCCGACCTCGACGCCGTCGGCGACGCCGGCTCCGAAGCCCGTGCCCTGGCCCGCGGCCTGCTCGCCGACTGCTCGACCAAGATCATCTACCAGCAGGAAACCAGCGAAGCCCCCGCCAGCGCAGCCGTCCTCGGACTGTCCACCGCCGAACGCGACCAACTGCCCGATCTTCAACGAGGAGAAGGCCTTTGGCGCGTCGGCCAGCGCAGTTTCGTGGTCCGACAGAGGGCGACGGCCATCGAAGAATCGCTCTTCAACACGGACGCCAGGATGATGACAAACCCTTGAAGTTCCCGTGATACCCACACCCTCCCTTGGCGCCCCACACGCGGCTGCTAGGGACGGCCCTGCAGGATCGGCGGCCGGCCAGACTCGGTCCAGTTTGCGGCGGGCTATTCCTCCCGGCGCTCGTTGTGGCGGGCAGATTCGCTGCCGGACTCAACCGACTGGAAGAACGCGAGGGCTTTTGCCCGCAACGCGGCTTTTGGTGCGGACCCGCCAGATTCCCAACGAGCGACAGTGGCGGGCGAAACGCCAACGGACAATGCGACCTCAGTCCGGGAGAGGCCAGCCTCGCGCCGCCTCCGTAGAAGGTCTGCGCCGGCGTTGTCGTCCGACGGCTCCTGGCCTGTCGAAAGGCCGACTCCCGGCGCTGCTGGCGGCGTCAGGTCGCCGGCGACGTGCCAGTCTGTACCGCTGAGGTCGACGGCGCACCCGGTCGCCATGAGCCGTTGGGCCAAGGATTGGCGCTTTCCCACAGAGTTGTCTAGACGAACCACGTGGCGACCGTGAATGTCGCTGAACGACTTAACTGCACCCAACTCCACGATAATCGTGCGGTCTGGGTCTCGGCCCATGGCCATCCCGGCCTCGAACAGGACATTCGGGCGTGGCTGCATTTGGGCTTGCGATTCGGGATCACCGGGGTAGGTCAACGACTCATGCAGATAGGCGACATCATCAGGAGTCTGCAGGACAAGAACCGCCTGAGCCGCGCCGAATGCGGCATCGAGAACGTCGCCAATGTATGGGGACCCTTGGCCGGTCATGTCGATGGCTTGCGACCACTCGATTGGCTGCAGGCCTAGCGACCGGAGAAACTCGAACGTGGCCCTCCGGGCGAGTTCATTGCGCCCGTGGATCACGAAGACCTTGCGCGGATCAGCGTGGCCGCTACTCACCTCAGGTATCCTTTCATCGAGCTTCGGGAACCAGAGGGGCCCTCCCACCAGCGTAGTTTCGCAGATGCCTTGACTACCCGGACCCCGCGGCGAAACGCAAGAAGCCGCCTCTGACGGGGTTCAAGCGCACGGTTGGTAAGAGCCCCTCAGGCTACCCCCCCCCCACCAGCGAGCGCCGCCCCCACCACGCAGGCCCCACCGGCCGCTGCATCTGCCTCACCGCCTCCGCCGGCGAGGCCACCCGCCACGCAGCGCAGC
>JAJPIW010000070.1 GCA_021324575.1 Intrasporangiaceae bacterium
AGGAGCTCTTCTCCGAGAACGAGGCGCGACACAAGACCTCGCACTCCCTGGTCAGCCGCGTCAATGTGCCGCCGATCGACCCCGACCTGGTCCACTTGACGCACCACGTATCGCCCGAGCACAGCGCTGCTTGGATGCGCAAGGAGTCCGGAGCCGCTGCCCCTCTGACGGCAACCGAAGCGACCAGCCGGTGACGCTGCTGCTCGTCGGGTTCGTCGTCACCTTGACGTTCGCGCCCGTTGTGCGGAGGGTCATGCTCTCCGTCGGGATTCTCGACTCTCCCAATGCCCGCTCCTCGCACACGCAGGTCACCCCTCGCGGTGGCGGCCTAGCCGTGCTCGCGGGTGTCTGCTGCGCCACCGCCGCTGCTGTCGTCCTGGGATCGGCCATTCCTTGGGGGGTCATTGCCGGCGCTTGCGCACTGGCCGTCCTCGGGTTGGCGGACGATCGCGCCAGTGTCCCGCCACTAGCCCGACTGGCCGTTCAGGTAGTCGTTGGAGCTCTCGTCGGGGCCTCGATCGGTGGGGTTCAGGACGCCGTCCTCGGAGCCGTGGTCATCCCAGCAGCCGTCAACGTGGTCAACTTCATGGACGGCATCAACGGCATCAGCGCCTTGCACGGGACGCTGTGGGGGCTGGCGGCCCTGGCGATCGGCGGGTGGCACGGGCACAGCCAGTTGGCCACCCTCGGCGCCGTTACAGCGGGGTCCTTGCTCGGGTTCCTGCCTTGGAATGCGCCCAGGGCCAAGCTCTTCCTCGGGGATAGTGGAAGCTACCTTCTCGGCGGGTTGATCGGCGGCGGCCTGCTCCTGTCGGTCGGACCCCATCACCCCACGAACGGTTGGGTCGTGGTGGCCCCGCTGACGCTGTATCTCGCAGATACGGCGGCCGTGCTCAGTCGCCGTGCCGTTCAACACAAGCCCCTCCTGCAGGCCCACCGTGAACACGTTTACCAGTTGCTCAGCAACGAATGCGGCTTGTCGCACACCACGGTGGCCCTGGCTGTGACCACGGTGAACGCAGCCATCGCGGTGGCCTGGTGGTTCGGCCCCCGCTGGCTCGCGCTCGTGGTAACTGTCGCTGCTGTGCTTGTCTACCTCTCAAGTCCCTCGTGGGCGACGAGGGCGAGGTCGTCCTCCAGGATGGTGCTGCCGTGAAGATCGGGATCGTCACGCAGTGGTATGCCCCGGAGCCTGGCGGAGCCGCCGCCTCAAGCGTTGCTGCCCTAGCCCTCAAGGAGCGCGGTCACGACGTCCGGGTAGTGACCGGCTTTCCTTCCTACCCGATCGGCGAGATCTATGACGGATACTCGTTGCGTCCCCACGCTCGGGAATTTGTTGAGGGAATTGACGTGCATCGCGTCGCGATGTACCCGAGCCACAGCACGCGCATGATCCCTCGCTTGGCTACGTATGCGAGTTTTGCCGCGGCCGCCACTGCAGCGTCTGTGTCGCGTTGCCTTCGCGAGGTTGACGTGGTGCTCGTCCACTCGACTCCTGCGACGGTGGCCCTACCGGCCATGGGCGTTCGGGCCGTGCATGGCACTCCCTATGCCCTTTGGATCCAAGACCTCTGGCCACAGACCGTTACCTCGAGCGGCTTCCTCGATGCCCCTGCCAATGCAAGAGCCGAACGCATTCTTCATCGCTTCTGTGATCTGACTTACCGTGGAGCGTCCCGGATCGCCGTGTCCAGCCCAGGAATGGCCAGCCTGATTGAGTCGCGTGGGGTACCTGCCGAAAAGATCACGTTTATACCGAACTGGCCCGACGAGCGGGCGTTCCACCCGGCGGAGCCAACTGAATGGGCAAGGTCAGTCATTGGCGCCTCACGGCCCATCACCATCATGTATGCCGGCAATCTTGGCGAGATGCAGAGCCTCGATACCGTGCTGGATGCCGCCGCGCTCCTCCGGGACCGCCCTGAGGTCGGCATTGTGCTGATGGGGGGAGGTGTCGCTGAAGAACACCTGCGCACCCGAGTTCGACAAGAAGGGCTGGACAATGTCCAGTTCGTCGCCCCACAAGGTCCATCGCGGATTGCCGAACTGCTCGCCGTCTCTGACGCCCAACTGGTGACGCTGAAGGATGTTCCCCTGATGCGTACCACGCTTCCCAGTAAGCTCCAGGCCAACCTGGCCATCGGCAAGCCGATGGTCGTGAGCGCGGCCGGAGATGTCGCCGCCGTCGTTCGGGATGCCGGGGCTGGATTCATCAGTCCGCCTGGTGATGGCGCAGCTTTGGCAGGGTCCATACGCGATCTGGCGGCGCTCTCCATTTCCGAGCGCGCCATCATGGGCCAATCTGCCCGCAAGACCTACCTAACCAAGTTTGGCGAGGCGGTCAGTGTCGACGCCCTGGAATCCCTTCTTGTGGCGACTGCCTCCGAACATCGCCGACCACTGTCGTTCGCAACCCGAAAGTAGTCCAATGCCATCCATGAGCGGCTCTACCGTTGCCATTACGGGGGGCACTGGCTCCTTCGGATCCACCATGCTCCGACACCTCCTCGATAAGGGGGTTGCCAGCGTCCATGTCCTGAGCCGCGATGAGGCGAAGCAGGACGAGATGAGACAGCGTCTAGGCGACGCACGAGTCAAGTTCTTCCTAGGCGATGTCCGCGATCTCGCATCTGTCTCAAATGCCTTCACAGGGGCTGACTTCGCCTTCCACGCGGCCGCCCTCAAGCAGGTTCCGTCCTGCGAATTCTTTCCCGACCAGGCCGTCAAGACCAACGTCCTCGGGAGCCAGAACGTCATCGAGGCGGCACACTACAACGGGGTCCGGTCAGTGGTCTGTCTCAGCACGGACAAGGCCGTCTATCCGGTCAACGCCATGGGTATGTCCAAGGCCCTCATGGAGAAGACCGCGCAGGCGTTCGCTCGCAATCATCCAAAGTCGCCCACTACGGTGTCTGTCACCCGCTATGGCAATGTGATGTACTCACGCGGTTCGGTGATCCCGCTGTTTGTCCGGCAGTTGCAGGAGGGCAAGCCACTAACGGTCACCGAACCCGGGATGACGCGGTTCCTCATGTCGTTGCAGGAATCGGTGGACCTCGTGGAACACGCCTTCCTCAACGCTGCGCCTGGGGACCTATTCGTCAAGAAGGCGCCGGCGTGCACGGTCGAGACGCTCGCCCGGGCTGTCTCCATTGTCTTGGGTCATGGTGATCCTGAGGTCCGGAGGATCGGCATCCGGCACGGCGAAAAGATGTTTGAGACGTTGCTGACCCGAGAGGAGTTGATGAAGTCCAGCGATCAGGGCGACTACTTCCGGACGCCCCTCGACGCGCGATCGCTTGAGTACGAGCTGTATGTCGAGGAGGGCGAGGAGCCTCGCCCAGGCTTGATCGACTACGACTCCGACAACACTGATCGACTCGACGTCGAGCAGACCGTGGCGCTCCTGCGGAGGCTCCCTGAGATCCGAGCCCTGCTCGGGGACTCGACGTCGTGAATGTTCTCCTGACCGGCGCGGACGGCTTTCTCGGCTGGCATACGCGGCTGCGACTCCACGCGCTCACCGATCACGTGATTACTTCGGTAACCCGAGAGAACTGGTCAGAGTTGCCCGCGCTCATGGAGCACGTCGATAGCGTCATCCACATTGCTGGGGTTAATCGCGGCCCCGACGTGGCTGAGGGAAATGTCCGGCTCGCGGACGACCTCGTCGCGGCCGTGATGGAGTCCGATCGCCCGCTGAGATTCGTATTTGCGAACTCGGTGCAGCACGGCAACGGAACCCCATACGGTACGGGCAAGGCAGAAGCGGCCGCCCGGCTGGAAGCAGCCGTTGAGCGTCGCGGTGGCCGCTTCGTCGACGTCCGCCTGCCGAACCTTTTCGGTGAGCACGGTCGCCCGTCATACAACAGCTTCGTTGCGACGTTCGTGCGAGCCGTGATCGAGGGAATCGAGCCCACCATCATCGATCGGCCGGTCGAACTCTTGCATGTGCAAGGAGCCGCCCAGGCCCTCATCGACGCCCTGACCGCCACAACACGGCGCCTGGATCCCCGCGGCGCGGAGGTCACGGTGCAAGGGGTCCTCGACCTCCTTCGCGAGTTCAAGGCGTCATACGACACCGGTGAGTTTCCCGATCTCTCCAGCGACTTCCGAATCGACCTGTTCAACACCTATCGATCGGCCTTGTTTCCGGCGGTCTACCCGATTGCCCTCACTCCGCATACCGACGCACGCGGACGGTTTGTCGAGACCGTTCGGTGCCGCGGGGGCGAGGGACAGACATCGTTCTCCACGACGGTCCCGGGTGTCACGAGGGGCGAGCACTATCACTTGCGCAAGGTGGAGCGCTTCGCAGTCATCGACGGACGGGCCACGATCTCGCTACGCCGGATGTTCACCGACGAGGTGATCGACTTCTTCGTGGACGGCACTGCTCCGTGTGCGATCGACATGCCAACCGGGTGGGTCCACAACATCACCAACACCGCGGACGAGACGTTGCTGACCCAGTTCTGGTCACATGAGCTCTTCCGCTCCGACGTCCCCGACACATTCCCAGAGCCCGTCCGCCCTGCAGGAGGTTCGCAATGAAGGTCATGACCATCGTCGGGACCCGGCCCGAGCTGATCCGGCTTTCTCGTGTCATCCACCGTCTCGACGAGACCGTTGACCACGTGCTGGTTCACACCGGACAGAACTACGACTTCACCCTCAACGAGGTCTTCTTCAACGATCTCGGCATCCGGCGGCCGGATCACCTTCTAGGTGTGAACACGTCCACCCTTGGGCATGTTCTGGGCGAGACACTCATCCGATCCGAAGAGGTCATGCTCGCCGAACGTCCCGACGCGGTGCTCGTCCTGGGCGATACGAACAGCTGCATTGCCGCTGTAATGGCCAAACGCCTTCGGATCCCCGTTTACCACATGGAGGCAGGCAACCGCTGCTTCGACGAGAACGTCCCCGAAGAGACAAACCGTCGGCTCGTGGACCACGTGGCGGACTTCAACCTGGTCTATACAGAGCACGCCAGGCGCAACCTCCTGGCTGAGGGCCTCCACCCACGCCGGATTCTCAAGACCGGATCGCCGATGCGCGAGGTTCTCAACGCGTACCGCGAACAGATCCTCGTCTCTACCGTCCTGCAAGACCGTGGCCTCGTCGAAGGCGGCTACTTCCTGGTGAGCGCACATAGGGAGGAGAACGTGGACTCGCCCGAGCGCCTCCGAAAGTTGCTCGATTGCCTAGTGTCAGTACGCACGGCCTTTGGCCTGCCCGTATTCGTTTCGACACACCCACGTACTCGCAAACGCTTGGAAGCGCTTCCGGACTGGACCGCCCCGCAAGGCATTACCTTCAGCGAACCACTTGGGTTTCATGACTACAACCGGCTTCAGTTGGGTGCGGCCTGTTGCCTTTCCGACTCGGGCACGATCGCTGAGGAGGCGACCCTGCTCGGCTTCCCCGCCGTCACCTTGCGCGACTCGATCGAACGACCGGAAGCCCTCGACACCGGGGGGATCCTCATGACGGGGCTGGATGCCGATGACGTCGTCATGGCCGTCGGCATGGCCATGTCGGCCCGGGCCGATTGGCAGGATCGACGACTGGCGCCTGACGACTACCTCATCGACAACACGAGCGACCGAGTCGTCCGTTTCATTGCTAGCACGGCGCATCGCCACCGTGCCTGGGCCGGCATTCGAGAACACTGATGGAGACTGCAAACGTGAACGCGACCCCCGCTCACCCGAGTGTCATCGTGGTGACAATGGACTCGTTCAAGCATTCAACCCGTGCCCGAAAGGCCGCCCTGACCTACGCCGAGGCGTCGTTCGCGACGCAATTTCTAGGCATGAGCGCCGCGGGCCGCACCAAACGGTGGGAGCCTGCTGGCCGCTACACATACGAAGGGGTGGACGTCCAACTGGTCCCGATGCGCACCCCCGCCACCTCCCCTAGCAGGCGGAGCGTGCTTCGGAACGTTTGTTTGACCTACGTGCCGGCCCTGATCCGGATGTCTCGCACCCTCTGGAAGACGCAGGCCGATGTGGTCCATGTTGGCTCCACACCGCTCATCCCTTTGGGTGCCCTACATAGGCTTCGACATCGCTCCAGAATCCTCCTCGACGTCACCGAACGTCCAGGGGCCGTCGGGACTAAGGGATCTGCATTTGCGGTATTCGCCAGGGTGGAGACGCTGGTCATGGCTGTATTTGGCCGCGTCGTCAGCGTCGCTTTAGCCGTTGTCCCAGGCGATTTGCCCGCGCTTATGCAGATGGGCTTTCGCGAAGTCCATCTGGTCCGTAATGCACCCAGAGCCCAGTGGCGAGCGCCATACATCGACCCCCCTTCGGGACCCCTCCGGGTCATTCTCGTCGGGAGCATCTTCGAGGGCCGTGGCTTTGAACTTCTCTTGGACGCAGTGTCCCAAGTCGACGCCGACAAAGACCTCGAGGTGCGTGTATTCGGCACAGGCCGGGATGAATACATCCAGGACCTCAAGAACCAATCTGTCGCACGCGGGGTTGACGACCGTGTGCACTGGATGGGCGCTATTCCTCCAGAGAGCGTTTCCAGCACCTACCTAAGCGGTCATGTCGGTCTCGTCCTCTACGAACCCAACGTCTCAGGAAACGATGGCCTATCGAACAAGATCCTTGAATGCGTTTCGAGTGGGCGCCCCGTGCTGGCCGCAGACCTGCCAGAGAACTCCGCCTTCGTGACAAAGCATGCCGTCGGCTGGCTCACGGATCTCACCACGGAGGACTTGGCCTCACATCTGGCGGACCTAGCCATGCAGACGAGCGGATTCGAGAGCGTCTCGGCGAGATGTCGAGCCCTCGGCGACCTGGAGCTGACCTGGGACAGCGAATTCTCGCCGGTCCTGGAGTGGGCTCGGCTGAGAATCAGACCGCCAATGGCTGGCCCTGTCCGCGAACAACACTAACTCAGACCGTCAACCGTGTTTGAGGGAATCGCCGCCGGCTTTGGTGGACCGCGCGGGTGTTGAGCCACCAAAGGACGGCGTAGCTCGCAGTCAAGACAACACTCACCGCCACGACGCAAGCAGTTGGCCCCAACCAAAGGCGACTCAACAGCCCGGCTACGCAGAGGCAGACAACTCGGCCGGCGTCCCACGCCAACTGGGTTCGCTGCCTGCCGACAATGATCAAGGTCTGGGAGAGGGTGGAGGCGACCAGCTGCCCAACGATGGCTGGAGCAAGGATTGCCGCATAGATGCCACTCTCTGCCCACCGTCGACCCATGATCGTTGGAAAGAGCCAAGGAGCCGTAGCCACGACCAGAATCAGAAGGCCCGACCCGGCTAGCGCCAGCCGCTTGGAGGCAGCGTCGAACAGTCCGCTCAGCTGGCTAGGAGTGTCCCGCCAAACCCTGCTGGCGTTCGCCAAGTAGACCTGCGCCACCGCTGTGCCCATCAACGCGACCGGCACAGCCAGCGACTTCTGGGTGAGTCCGAACCAACCCGCAACCGTCGACGTGTACACGTACGCCACGATCAGGACCGGCATCTGTTGCCCGAACGTGTTCAACAGACCTGAGGGAACCAGGTACAAGGGGAATTTGCGATATTTCACGAGGAGGGACCACCGAAATCTGAGGCGCAGTCTTAGTCCCGCAGATGACAACAGGCTGATACCTGAGACTGCGTAGGCCAGTGTGAAGCCAAGAATTAGCCCCCACGACAACAACCCCAGAACCCCTAGTAACAGTTGCACCCCGATCATCACGAGCGGTTGAAGCGCATTTCGACGCGCCATCGCCTTAAACCTGAGCTGCCGAATGGCGTACTGGTTCGTCACCTGGTAAAACGTCATGGCGCCACCGGCCGTCACCACGCTCCCACACGTTGCCAGCGTGTCCAAGCGTGCAACCAAGCCGGCGACCACGGCGACGGCGCCCAAGACCATCAGGGTCAGCGCGAACATCAGACCCGTCTCCGCGAGTTCCTGCGCCTCCGAGTCCTTCTCGGGCAGCGGAATAGCCGTATCCAGGCGTAATGCGCCTACGCTGCCGATAACCGCAGCGGCGGCGGTAACGACCGCGAATCGACCGAATTCCGCGGGTGAGTAGATCCGAGCGATAACGGGCGTTCCGGCAAAGGCCGCAAGTTGTCCAACCGCACTGCTGCCGGCAATGACAGCCACGGAGTGGAGAGTCCTGGGTTGCGACATTCTTCAGAGCTCCCGTCCAGAGCTGGCAACCTGTTTGCGACCCCTGGGCCGACCAACCCCGGGCTCGTGCGCTGAGGCCTTTGCCTCCTGGGGTCCCGCGCCAAATCTACTCGCGCGCGATCCAAGCCAGTAGAGCAGTAAGTATGCCAAGGCGCCTTGGTTCAGAATGGTCATTGGCGACCCTGCAATCCAAGAACCGGTTGAAACGGTGAACCCGCTCAGGGCTAGAATCTGCAAGAAATTGAGACTGCGGTCTCCATCCCGCCGGAAGAACAGATTGCGTGAAACCACATAGTAGATGAAGACTATGACAGCGCCCACCGCAACGAGTCCGACGATGCCAAAGTTGTACTGGACACTACCCCAGTTCGATGGCGGATCAGTGCCGCGTAAAGTTCCGAAAACTGTCGCGTAGATGCGATTGGCGAGATCGCTCCCTGGCTGCCCGGGCAATATCCCCATGAAATCGCTTAGCCACTCACGCCCATTGGCAGTCGGGAGTCCCTGCGTGTATCGGAAGCCGGCAAGTCCGGAGTCTGACTGCTCAACGAAGACTCTCTTCAGCAGCGCACCAACGAAGAACTGGACATGGCCCATAAGCCCTTGCGTTTGCACGTACTGCGCCTGCCCCCGACCGATCAGAACCGTCACTATCGAGAAGAGCGCGAAGACCGTACCCCCCAAGAGGACAAACGATCGTCCGGTGAGCTTTCCCGACGCACGGGCAGCGACGAGAGCGGCAAGCATGAAAATGACCAATGCCCCGCGCTGGCCCGTGCCAGCGAGAGCAATGAACACTGCCACGCCGATCAGACCCGAGACGACAAGCCGACCAGGCAACTTGCGCATCCACAATTCATTGATCAACACGACGCTCAGCGTCGGAAAGATGGCATTCTTGAACTGATTGGCATACCCCGGGGCTACATAATTGACGCCCGAATAGGAGTTGAGCCTGGCCGTAGCGGCGTCGTAGCCCGGATTTGCGGTAATGGCATCGAGAACAGTTACATGCCCGACTGCCCGGTAGTAGACGACCGTTACGAGCGCGCTCAGAACATAAAGGCAGACGAGCTCAACCGTCCATGGAGTTCGCCCTGGTGCCGAGGGGGCCAAGGATGGCCTAAGGCGGCCGTGGCTGACCATCAAGACGGTGCCCGCCACGCAGGTCAGCACGGTCATACCGAATATCAACCAGCAATAGCGGACGTCGAGGGGTTGTGCCGAATCCGCGACAATCGCGGTTCCCGCCAGCTGGACCGAATTGAAGAAGACAAAGAGGCTGAGCGGGGTACTTCTCGCGCCCGGTTTCCGCGTTGCGAGCACGAAGGCGAGCAGGAAAGGAAGATATAAAACTAGGATCCAGGTCACGACCGCCCTCGATCAACGCCGGCAGAGGGGCAGCCACAAGGTAGACCGAGTGCGCTTGTTGCACGAACTATGTTTGCCGTGCACCGATTGCGGCCAACCCGAGGGCGGTCGGCAGCCCCAGTACCGCGCACCGGTCGAATGCGGAAGCCCCCAAAGGCGCCACTCAAGTCGATCACAGGCTCGACGACCTCCTTGTCAGTTGTCGGGTAGACAGTACCGACTCGGTCGCTGCTTTCGCGCACGGAGGACCGCACCCGTCGCACGCCCGCCATCCCGATACATCTGACTGCCGTGGTTGAGCGTCGACCTGACAGGACGCCTTGAGGGGGCTCCGTCCGATGCCCATATGGCGTGGTTGGCTCCTGCGACTACCGGGGATCGGCTGTTTCTGCGTTCCTAGAGCCCTGGGCGCTGGCCGTCCTTGGATTCAAAATCCACCTGCCGGTGTCCGTTCGCTAGATGGTGGGAGCTTGGCCCACTCCTCCGGAAACTTGCGCTGTACGTACTCCCGGGCATCGCCGACGATCGTCCCTGGGTTTCCCATCACGATCGCGTAGTCCGGCACTGCGCCGCGTACCACCGACCCTGCGCCGATGATGGCTCCCCGGCCGACCTGTGCCCCGGGCATAAGGATCGAGCCGAGGCCTATGAACGCCCACGGACCGACTGCGACAGGTTCACGTCGCCCGATCGGGGTCCGGTCGAGGCGGCCAAGGCTCCACAGGGTGCGCGACGGCGCCCAGTCGTGGGTGAGCACGCGGACGTCGCTGCTGATGGTGACGCCCTCGCTCAGGGTTATGAGCCGGTAACCTTCGGTGCTGTCGAACCAGACATTCCTGCCGATGTACGTGGGGTGGCCATCGAAATTCATGCCGGCTCTTTCGTAGAACCGGATGGCGAGTCTGGTCCCTACCGGTGGCGCGACGAGCGAAGCCGCCCGGATCAGGACGAACCAGAGCACCCTCTGCATCTTCCTCATTGGAGGAACCCTAGTTGACTCGAACCAGGCTTGCATTGGTTGGCTCGGCCTGACCGACATCTTCGACACGGCGACTGAGCCGGCCCCGGCACTCCCCATCCGTGTAGCGCCAGCGAAGCAACAGGGCCAAAGCTGCCAGCCATAGCGGCACTAGTGAGTACGTCCGAATTGCCCGGCGGCCTCTAGTTGGACGCGCGACGATCCCTTCAGAATCGTGGGGCATCTACGCCTCTGGGTGGCCGGGCTGACAGCAGCTTGCCTCACCACCGAAGCCTTGCATGGAGCGCGACACTAAGCGTCGCGGAGGACTGGCCCGCGCCTACGATGGACAACCGACCCAACCTTCACCCTCGGAATCACGACTGTCGACGAAGCAGATGGCCAGCAACCCTTACGGATCCACTACGACAGGTTCGACAACGCCAGACCGAGCTACATCGACGCCGCCCAACTCAAATCATGACGGACAAGGACAAGCGGAGATCCACAATGCGGTGGGAAACTCAAGACGTCCGTCTGGCACCCCAGCCGTGGGATCGATGTTCTACCTCTGGTCTCTGAACAAGCGCGCCAAGGTACAGTGTTCTTGGCCCAAATCGCAGACGCAACTCTCCCCAGGAGGCGCTTCCTGATGGGCCGACAACCCCTGACCGAGCGAATTTCGGTGGCCCGACGGAGTTTCGCGCGCCATTTCCTCTGTATCTGGATCATCGCAACCGCACTTCTTCTCGGCGCTAGTGCATATACCCCGACACATGAACCCCCGGCTCCCCCTGAAAACACCTTCGAGGACGGATACCCGCGCACCGAGGACGGAATCCATATTGGGATCGTGACTTCTAACCTACTGAAACCCTGGGCCCTTGGGCGAGGGCCCAGCGCAGACGTTCCCCGAGTCGACTATATCTGGTCCACTCAACCGCCTGGGCACGCCTTGTTTCCGGGGCACTCGGATACCCACATGGATGCCTATTTCGCTCCTACTTGGAATGACTATTCCAGCACTGACCGCATAAACCACTCCCTCGCTTGGTTCCAAGCCCACCACCCAGATTGGATAGCCTACCGCTGCGACGATTCAGGTCGTCCTACCCACACGCCTGCTTGGTACGCTTTCGGCACTGCCAACCAACTAAACCGAGTGCCCCTTGACTACTCGAATCCTGAAGTTCAGCGATATATGCTTTCAGGGGCAGAAATGCAGGTCCGTGGGAGATATGACGGCCTGGCCTTCGACAACGTTGTCTTCAATAACTTCCAGCGACTTTGCGGAGCATACCGATGGAGCAACAGAAGCGGAGTTAGAAGTCTGCAGTGGCACTCCTTCGGCTACCCGCATACACCGACCACCAACGCCCGCATACAGTCGGACCTCCTGAGCTACTTCCGTTACATGGCCACCGGGCTCCGCCGCGCCTACCCGGAGAAAAGTCTTACGGCCAACACCAATCTGGTGGCAACCGGCATCCCCATTTCGGCTCTCACCTCGTTGTTCGACGGCTTCCTCGATGAGAGGGGTTTCACGGGCTTTGGTCGGGGGTGGCTGTCGGACGCCGCCTGGGAACAGGAGGTGCAAGGGGCCGAGGATATCGCTGAAGCTGGCAGAGCCCTGATCCTGGTCGCCTACGCAAAGCCGGCAGGGTCATCAGAGTTGACTCATCTAGATGTCCAGCGCACCGTGAACTGGGTGCTCGCCAACTACCTGATCGTTAGGGGGGGCAACACGTATACATATGTGGATCGACTAGCTAGCTCTTATGTGGATCTCGCCCAATACCATATACCTATCGGCCGCCCGACGTCGCGTCGATACAAGGCCCAAGGACTGCAATGGCGCGATTACTCGGCGGGCCTGGTACTGGTCAATCCGTCAAGCACCACTCCTCGCACAGCCAATCTTGACGGGAGATTCACCGACGCGTTCGGGGTCGTTCGCAACCAAATCACGCTCGGACCAATGAATGGTGCAATCCTCGTGAGCAAGAATTGACTCGCCATTCAATGGCTACGGGAGACGTCGTGGGCCTAAGTGGCACGCCGCTCAGAAATCAAAGGCGGGGCACGCAGCGGGAGGCAGCTGGCGAAACACACCAAGACGAAGCATCGCCACGACGTTTGGGAGACGCCTCTGGAGGGCCGGCTTGGCGAGAGCCCCGGGCAGTAGACACGGCCGATCTCAGGAGGTTCGCGATACATGCATGTTTGTCTGGCGCCGCTGCAGCTTCCATGGCCATAGGATGCCGCGACTTAGAAATTGGGACCGATCACCACGCATGCCGGTAGTCGGAGAACGACCGGGCAAAGGGTACGGTGGGCCCCAACCGTCCTCAGCCTGAGAGAGTTGCCTGCGTGAAGATCCTGTCTGTCGTCGGCGCCCGCCCGCAGTTCGTCAAGTTGGCAGCCATTGCCCACGCCCTCAAAGCCTCAGGTGATGATCACGTCATTGTGCACACTGGTCAGCACTATGACGCAAACATGTCGGACGTCTTCTTCGAGGACCTGCAGATCCCAACGCCCGATGTGCATCTCGGCGTGGGATCGGGCAGCCACGGCGTTCAAACCGGCGCCATGCTCTCGGCGATGGATGCGGTCCTCGAGGAGCATCAACCGGACTGGGTGCTGGTCTACGGCGACACCAACTCGACGATCGCCGGAGCCCTGTCGGCCGTCAAACTGCACATCCCGCTCGCGCACCTGGAAGCCGGTCTGCGGTCCTTCAACCGGGCCATGCCCGAAGAGCACAACCGGGTGCTGACCGATCACGCGGCCGACCTGTGCCTCGCCCCGACCGAGGTGGCGCGACAGCATCTCGTGAACGAGGGACTGGCCGCGCGCACGGTCTTGACCGGCGACGTGATGACCGACATCTGCCTCATGACGGCCGCGCAGAACGCCGACCACCCGATCTCACTGCCAGACGGAGTCGACCCTGGAAATTTCGTGTTGGCCACGATCCACCGCGCCGAGAACACCGACGACCCGAACCGGCTCCGAGCGATCCTCGACCGGCTCGCCGGGCTCGCCCACGCCGTGGTCCTTACTGCCCACCCGCGCTTGGTGACCCGAGCCGCGGCATATGGGCTGGGCCTCCGTCAGGGCAGCCTGCACACGGTTCCCCCGATGGACTACCCGACAATGGTGGGTGCCGTTGCGGCTGCCAGGGCCGTGGTGACGGACTCCGGCGGCCTGCAGAAGGAGGCATTCATCCTCCGTACCCCGTGCACGACAGTCCGCACCGAGACCGAATGGACCGAGACCGTCGACCTCGGCTGGAACGCCCTGGCCCTGGACTTGAGCCTCCTGCCCGATCTGGTTGACCGTCCGGCGCCGGCCCCCACCAACGCCACGCCCTACGGCGACGGCCACGCGGCCGCAGCGTCCGTCGAAGCGCTACGAGCCCACCTGAAGAAGTGAGCGACGCGCACGATCAGAGGCTGATGGTGCGTCCGGTCGCAGCCGATTCCAGGCACGCCTCCGCCACACGCACCGTAGCCAGGCCCTGGTGCATAGTGACGATGTCTGCGGCCTCGCCGAGGACGGCGTTGCGGAATTGTTCGTGCTCGGTTCGCAGCGGCTCGGCTTTGGCGAACGCGTAGCGTGTCACGTCACCCTCGCTCACGCCGCGGAAATGTGAGATGTCGTCCCAGGTTGTCGTCACGCTGCCGTTTACGTAGAAGGTAAGGTCGGCGTTCAGGGTGTCGGCAACGAGGGTGCCCAGCTCACCGGTGATGATCGTCGTGCGCTCCTTGAGCGGCGACAGCCAGTTGACGAGATGGCTGGTGACGGCGCCGTCCGCGAGGCGCCCGACAACGGCCACGAGGTCCTCGTGGTCGCGCCCGGACTTGTGGGCTACCTGGGCCGACACCTGGACGAAGGACTGCTGGGTAACCCACGCCGTGAGGTCGATGTCGTGTGTGCCGAGGTCCTTCACGACACCCACGTCGGCGATCCGCCCAGGAAAGGGTCCCTGGCGTCGGGTGGCGACTTGGTGGATGGCGCCCAGCTGCCCATCGGCGATCCGCTGGCGCGCCTGCTGCAACGCTGGGTTGTAGCGCTCGATGTGGCCCACTCCCCCGACGAGGCCACGGCTTTCGAAGGCCGAGGCGATGCGCTCCGAAGACTGCACGTCATGCCCTAGCGGCTTCTCCACCAGGGTGTGCACGCCCGCCTCGGCCAAGACCAAGGCGGCCTCCTCGTGGAAGGCGGTGGGCACCGCGACGACGCAGTAGTCCAGGTTGTGCCTAACCAAGTCGGCGGCCGTCGCCTCCAACGGCCGGCTGGCTGCGACGTCGAACCGGTCGCCACCGGGGTCGGCAACGGCGACCAGGTCGACGCCGGGCAGCGAAGCGAGGACACGGGCGTGGTGGCGCCCCATCATTCCCAGACCGATCAGGCCGGCGCGCAGATCAGCCATCAGGAGCCAGCCGCCGCAAGGGCGTTGACCGCCACGACGATCCGCTCGAGGTCGCCTTCGGACAGTGAGGGATGGACCGGGAGGGACAAGCACTCAGCGGCAGCTCGAGCCGTCTCGGGGAGCTCGATGTCGACCTGGAACGGCTTGAGCTCGTGGTTGGGCACCGGGTAGAACATGCCGGATCCCACGTTGTACTCCTCGCGCAGCGCCTTGGCGAAGCCGTCCCGGTCCTGCGGCACACGGACCGTGTACTGGTGGTAGACGTGAACCGCTCCCTCGCCGACCGGCGGGGTCGTGACCCCGGCAAGGTTGGCCGACAGGAACGCTGCGTTGGACTGCCGCTTCGCAGTCCAGGCGTCGACCTTCTTGAGCTGCTCGCGCCCGATGGCGGCGTGGATGTCGGTCATCCGCATGTTGAATCCCACAACTTCATTGTGGTACTGCTGCTCCATCCCCTGGTTGCGGTACAGCCGCAGCAGCCGCTCGATCTCTGCCGTTGCGACCGAGACCATGCCGCCCTCGCCTGAGGTCATGTTCTTCGTGGGGTAGAGCGAGAACATCCCGAACGCGCCGAACGCGCCGACCGGGGTGCCGTTCAGGCTGGCGCCGTGAGCCTGGGCCGCGTCCTCGTAGACCTGCAGCCCGTGGACGTCTGCGATCGCCATCAGAGCATCCATCTTGGCCGGGTGGCCGTAGAGGTGCACCGGCATGATGCCGACGGTCCGCTCGGTGATGCTCGCCTCGACCGCGGCCGGGGAAAGGCAGAAGTCGTCGGCGTCGATGTCGGCGAACACGGGGGTGGCACCCGTGAGGGCCACCGAGTTGCACGTCGCCGCGAAGGTGAAGGAGGGGACGATGACCTCGTCACCCGCCGTGACCCCGCTCGAGAGCAGACCGAGGTGTTGGCCGGAGGTGCCCGAGTTGACTGCGACGCAGGCGCGGCCCAGACCGAAGTGGGCCGAGAACTCCTCCTCGAACGCTTTGACCTCTGGGCCCTGGGCGAGCATGCCGGAACGGAGCACTCGGTCGACGGCGGCCCGCTCCTCGTCACCGATGAGCGGCTTGGCGGGCGGAATGAAGTCGGTCACTGCTGGGCCTCCATGAGAATTCGGTTGGTCATTGGCCGGTCGCCGCCCGCGATCCGTCGCCGACCCTGAGATAGGTCACCCCGGCGAAGCGGTCGGCATCCAGGATGCCGCGCCCGTCGACGACGACGGACACTCCCGGCAGGGCGTCCGGGCCGAGCGCGGCGTATGCCGCATGGTCGGTCTGCACGATCGCCACGTCGACGGCCTCACCCAGGTGGTGAGCGGTCCATCCGTATGCTGCGAGCTCGTCGTCGTCGTACATCGGGTCATGCACCGTGACGACGGCGCCCCCGGAACGAAGAGCCTCAACCGTGGGAAAGGCACCCGAGAAGGCCGTCTCCTTGACGGCCCCGCGGTAGGCAGCACCGAGTACGACGACCCGCTTCCCCGCCAGTGACCCGCCTGCAGCTGCCGTCGCGAGCCCAACTGTGTAGGCCGGCATACCGGCATTCGCTTCCCGAGCGGCGCGCACGACCGTGGCATCGGGGTCGTTCCACAGGTAGAGCCGAGGGTAGACAGGGATGCAGTGCCCGCCGACCGCGATCCCGGGCCGGTGGATGTGGCTGTACGGCTGGGAGTTGCTCGCCTCGATGACCTGGAAGACGTCGATGCCATGCTTTGCTGCGAAGACACCGAACTGGTTGGCGAGGCCGATGTTGACGTCGCGGTAGGTGGTCTCGGCCAGTTTGGCCAGCTCTGCCGCCTCGGCGCTGCCGAGGTCCCAGACCCCGTTGCCGCGGGGCAGGTCGGGCCGCTCGTCGAACTGGAGCACCTGCTGGTAAAAGGCGGTCGCCTGGCGCGCGCCCGCGGCACTGAGTCCGCCGATCAGCTTCGGATACTTGCGCAGGTCCTCGAACACCCGCCCGGTGAGTACCCGCTCAGGGGAGAACACCAGGTGGAAGTCGTTGCCTTCAACCAGCCCGGACTTCTCCTCGATCTGCGGCTTCCACCGGTTACGGGTGGTGCCCACCGGCAGCGTCGTCTCGTAGATCACGAGGGTCCGCCGCTCGGGGTCAAGCCCCCGGGCGATGTCGTCGGTAGCGGAGTCCATCCAGCCGAAGTCGGGGCGCGCCTCGTCGTCGACGACGAGCGGCACGACGACGACGACGGCGTCACTGTGTCGGACAGCATCGCTCGTGTCGGTCGTCGCCGTCAGGGCACCGGAGGCCACAGCCTGGGCAAGGTAGTCCGCGAGATGCGCCTCGCCCGGGAAGGGCTCGCTGCCAGCGTTCACGATGTCCACCACGGCCGGGTTGACGTCGGCTCCTCGAACCCGATGGCCCGAGCGCGCGAACTGAACAGCCAGAGGGAGGCCGATCTTCCCCAGACCGACGACCGTAATATCCACTTAGAACTCCTGAATTGGGTGGACAGCAGCGCCCAAGGCTAACGGACTACCGGCAGGGGGTCTGCACCCACCCGAGTCTTCATGCGGCCTTATTAGGGTGGACGCCATGTCCTCTCCGGGAAACATCCTTGTCGTCTGCACGGGCAACATCTGCCGCTCACCGTTCATCGAACGCCTGTTGCGCAGCGGGTTGGCGGGCACCGGGATCGAGGTCACCAGCGCAGGCACTGGAGCTCTCGCTGGGCATCCGATGGATCCCGAAGCCGCGGCGCGTCTCATGGCTGCCGGAGGTGACCCCGACGGCTTCGTCGCCCGGCAGCTCACCAGCACGATCGCGGCAGATGCGGACCTGGTGCTCACCGCCACCCGCGCGCATCGGGCACAGGTAGTCCAGCTGCAGCCCAAGGCGCTGCGCTACACGTTCGCGCTGACCGACTTCCACGACTTGGTGGCTGGGATGCCTGCGGGAACCGGGGCCTCCCCATTTGCAACGCCGGAGGACAGCATCGTCACGAGGGTCGTCGACGGCGCTTCGTCCAGGCGGGGGCTGCACCACCTCCGGGCCGCCAAGGATGCCGACATCGTCGACCCCTATCGGCAGTCCCGTGCCGTCTTCGAGGACATGGCAAGCCAAGTCGGCCATGTGCTGCCGGCCGTCATCGACACCTTTCGCACCTGGTCCACCGCAACGCCTGACGCTTGACCCGCAGGCTCCGATGCGCGGCCCACTGGCGGCATACGCGGCGGTCAGACCTCGGCCGAGGTCCGCTCACGACGGGTCGGGGCATCCACGCGGTCGCGACGTCGACGCGGCGCATCGGCCTCCAATGCCTTCTGCGCGTCGGTCTGGTACGAGTAGTCGTAGTAGCCGCCGGCGGCCGACCGCGGGATCCGGTTCAGGACGACCCCGAGAACCCGACCGTTGACCGACTCGAGCGAGCCGATGGCGGTGGCGAGCTGGTCGCGGGTGACGATCCCCGAGCCGGCGACCATCACGGCTCCGCCGGTGAAGGTCGACAGGATCGCCGCGTCCGTCACGGGTAGCAAAGGCGGCGCATCGACGAGCACATAGTCGAACAGACCCTGCAGCTGCTGCACGACATCGCGCATCGCCGTCGACCCGAGCAGCTCGCTCGGGTTGGGCGGGAGCGCGCCGGCTCCGATGACGGAGAGACTCTCCGACCCGAACGGCTGGATGACGTCGCGCAGCGCCACCCGGCCGATCAGCACGTCGGTGATCCCGACTGCGCCCTCGAGGCCGAGGTAGTCCAGCAGCCGGGGGCGGCGCAGGTCGCCCTCGATGAGGCACACCCGGGCACCGGACTGGGCCAAGGTGAGGGCCAGGTTCGCTGTGGTCGTGGTCTTGCCCTCCCCCGCCAGCGAGGAGGTGACGACAATGACCCGGGGGTGATTGGCGACGTCGAGGAACTGCAGGTTCGTCCGTAGCGACCTGAAGGCCTCGGCGCGGGTCGAGTGCGGGTCGGCCTGGACGATGAGGGGGTGCTTCGGCGCGTCGGAGTCGAAGGGGATGGCGCCGACGACCGGTGCATCGGTGACTGCTTCGACGTCGCTCTTGTCACGAACCCGGTTGTCAAGGGTTGCCCGCAGAACCGCGAGGCCACCGCCGAGGAGAAGGCCAAGGACCAGGCCCAGGCCCAGGTTCCGCGTCGGGCGTGGCGCGATCGGCGCGAGGTCAACCAACGCCGGCTGGACGACAGTGATTTTGACCGGGCTGGGCGACTTGTCGGAGACCCGCTCGATCTCGGCGACGCTCTTGGGGAACTCCGTGGCAATCTTGCCGGCGATCGCCGCAGCTCCCGCAGGGCTGGCATCGCGCACGACGACGTTGATGAGGACGGTGTCGGGCGGGACCGTTGCCGTGACCCGCTGGCTCAACGCTTCCGGCGTCGTCGTGAGGTGCAGTGCGCTGATCACGGGCGCGAGGACTTTGGGCGTCGTGAGCAGCTGCTGGTAGGACTTGACCCGTTGCTGGGTGAAGGTGCTGCCCTGGGCCAGCTGGCTGGTGTCAGTGGAGTCGGCAGTGGAGACGAAGAACTGCAGCGTCGACTGGTACTGCTTGGGCGTGAGCACAGTGAGCAGGGCCGCCACCGCCACGACAAGGAGTGTCACCGCTACGACGAGGCGCCACCCTTTGCGGAGGAGTCGTACATATGCCTGCAGGTCCACGAGGTGCCTCTCCACGGTGAGAACGGGTCGATCGGCTGGGATCACCCCCGTGCCCGGAGCATCATAGGCGATCGGGCTCGGCGCAGCCGAGCAGCCGCGCAGTAGGGTGCACGATGCCCATCCCAGCCAAAGGAGGCGAACCCAGGATGCTGAGCCGCATCACCCGCTTGCCCAATGTCGCGCTAGCCGTCTTGGGCGTTGTCACCTTGGTGCTCTCGATATTCGCCCTGCGGTCGTCGACTTCCAGTAGCGAAGCACTCGCCGCGACGACGAGTCTGCCGCCGGCTGCTGCGGGGACGAGTTCTCCGGGAACGCCGACCGCGGGAAGCAGCACCAACGCTGGCAATGAAACCTCCGCTGGGACGGCGTCGCAGGAGCCCGCCCCCACCCCGGCTGTCGTCACCGACTCCGTGGCTGCCGTCAGCACGACGACCGCCTGGCGGATCACGACCGGGACGTGCGCCGACGGAGGCGCCACCCTGGAGGTGACGACGACCGGCGGCCGCAACTGGAAGACCGTCCCCACTCCGTACACTCGGCTGGTCCGCGTCCAACCCACGTCGGCGACTGACGCCTTCGTCGTCGGCTCAGCAGACACTGGTTGCGGACTCGGAGTGCGCTCGACCTCTGACGGTGGGGCCTCCTGGTCAGCCGAGGGATCGACTGCTCAAGCATGGGCGCGGGACCTGAAGTCGCCCACCGTCCTGCACGCACCTGGCGTCGGCTCGCGCCATCCCTGCGGCAAGGCAGACGTCCTCGACTTCTCCCGCGCCGATGCCACCCACGCCGCCGTCCTGTGCTCCGACGTCGCGCTGCGGACCACCTCCGACTCCGGACAGACCTGGCCGGTCGCGAAGCGCATCAAGGGCGCGGTCGCCGTCCTTTCGAGTAGCAATGGGACGTATGCCGTCACGCCCTCGGCCAGCGCGTCCTGTCAGGGGCTTCGGGTCACGGGGGCTACCGGAGGGGCATCGTCCTCCTGCGTGACCTTGGCGGATCCGGCTCCCCCGGGCACGGTGAGCGGCTCGATCGTCGGGACGACCGCCTGGCTGCGGGTCGGCAGTCGCACCTTCCTGTCGACCGACGGCTTGTCCACCTGGAAGGAAGCCGTGGCCTGAGCCCGTCAGCTCGACAATGCTGTCCAGGTCGTGATGCCTGACCCGGGCCGAGCGCGCATGCACTCTTCATGCAATCCCGCGGGCCGAGGTTCGCCGGCGCCCGGTCAGGCTAGCGAGGCCACCGCACGCGCCACGACGTCGGACACCCCTGGGGCGAAGACGGACGGGACGATCTCCTCGGCCGTCGGTGACGGGACGAGAGCGGCGATGGCCCGCGCTGCGGCGAGCTTCATCTCCTCGGTGATCGCGCGAGCGCCCGAGTCGAGCGCCCCGCGGAAGATCCCGGGGAACGCCAGCACGTTGTTGATCTGGTTCGGGAAGTCCGAGCGCCCGGTCGCGACGACCGCGGCATACTTCGCGGCCAGCGTCGGGTGCACCTCGGGGTCGGGGTTCGCGAGCGCGAAGATGATCGCGTCGGACGCCATGAGCGCCAGGTCGGCCTCGGGAACCTTGCCGCCGGACACCCCGATGTAGACGTCAGCACCACGCATCGCCTCGGTCAACGACCCGGACACCGACCGCGGGTTCGTCGTCGCAGCGAGGTGCGACTTGTGGTGAGTCAGGTCCGTCCGGCCCGGGTGCACGATCCCCCGCGAGTCACACACGATGACATCGCGTATGCCGGCCCGCTGCAGCAGCTTGGTGACGGCCACCCCGGCCGCGCCCGCGCCGGAGACGACGACGCGCAGCGACGGGAGCTCGCGGCCCACCACGATCGCGGCATTGATCAGCCCGGCGAGCACCACGATCGCCGTGCCGTGCTGGTCGTCGTGGAAGACCGGGATGTCCAGCCGCTCCTTGAGCCGCTCCTCGATCTCGAAGCAGCGCGGCGCCGAGATGTCCTCCAGGTTGATCCCACCGTAGGTCGGCGCCAACCGGGCGATCGCGTCGACGAGCTCGTCGACGGTCCCGGTCTCGAGGCACACCGGCACCGCGTCTACCCCGCCGAAGTGCTTGAACAGGATCGCCTTGCCCTCCATGACCGGCATCGCGGCGAGCGGACCGATGTCGCCCAGCCCGAGCACGGCCGTCCCGTCCGACACGACGGCGACGGTGTTGCCCCGCGTGGTGTAGCGGGTGGCGAGGCTGGGGTCCGCGGCGATCGCACGGCATACGTCGGCAACACCGGGGGTGTAGAGCAACGAGAGGTCGGCGCGGTCCCGCAGCGGCTTGGTCGCCTCCACGGTGAGCTTGCCGCCCTCGTGCGCCACGAAGATCGGGTCGAATGCGTCGTATGCCGGCTGCGCGGGGTGCGCGGACATGGAAGGTCACCTTGCGAAGAGGGGAAGGGGGGCAGTGGCCGCGCACGCGGCGGGTGGCGGCCTTGGGGCCACTGCGGACCGGGGGTTGCCCGGTCCCGTCATGATTCCACACACGTCCGAAACGCGAGTGTTTCCCCGCTGTGACCCGTATCGCGTCCGCGGCTGGCAGGATCACCCCATTGGCAGGTCCGGCCACCCCCGGCCGGAGCCTGTAGGCAGGCCGAAAGGACCCATTCCATGCTGCGCACCCGCGCTGTCGCCCTCGCGACACTCGCCACGACCGCCCTCGCCCTCACCGCGTGCGGCTCCAACAGCCTCGACTCTGGCGGCGGGACGACCACCTCGACGACGTCGTCCTCCTCGACCACGGCTGCCGCTGACGCGGCACTTGTCGCCAAGCTGCCGGCCGCCGTGAAGGCCAAGGGCACCATCAAGATCGGCGTCGACTCCTCCTACGCGCCCAACGAGTTCCTGGACACCGACGGCAAGACCGTCATCGGCATGGACGTCGACATCTTCGACGCGGTCGCTGCGAAGTTCGGCATGAAGACCGAGTGGGTGACCGCCTCCTTCGACTCGATCATCCTCGGCGTCAACAGCGGCAAGTACGACATCGGCGTCTCCTCGTTCACCATCAACAAGACCCGCGAGGCCAAGGCCAACATGGTCAGCTACTTCTCGGCCGGCACCCAGTGGGCCACCAAGGCCGGCAACCCGGGCAAGGTCCACCCCGACGACGCCTGCGGCCTGGCCATCGGCGTCCAGAAGGGCACCGTCCAGATCGACGACCTGACCGCCCGCTCCAAGAAGTGCACCGATGCCGGCAAGAAGCCGATCCAGCAGATCATCGAGGAGTCGCAGGCCAAGGTGACCGCCGACGTCGTGTCCGGCAAGGCCACCGCCATGCTCGCCGACTCCCCCGTCTGCCTGTATGCCGTGAAGCAGACCAACGGTCAGCTCGCGTCCCTCGGCGACATCTACGACTCGGCCCCGTACGGCTTCGTCCTGCCCAAGACCGAGACCGACTTCTCCCAGGCCATCGCCGACGCGCTCACCGCGATAAACGCCGACGGCTCCTACAAGGCGGCGCTCGCCAAGTGGGGCAACGCCAGCGGAGCGATCAGCACCTTCACCGTCAACCCGCCTGCGTCGTCCTGACCTCATGACGACCGAGACCTCCGACCGGCCGGGCGCCATCCACGCCCGGCCGGTCCGCCACCCCGGGCGCTGGCTGGCGATCGTTGTCATCGTCGTTCTCGTCGCCATGATGATCAGCTCGCTGGTCACCAACCCGGTCTGGAACTTCCCGCGGGTGTTCAAGGTCATGAACTTCAACCCGGTGCTGAACGGACTCTTCAAGGGAACGCTCATCGGCACGGTCGGCGCGATGGTCATCGGCGTGGTGCTCGGCGTGATCATGGCGGTCATGCGGCTGTCCGGGAACCCGGTGCTGCGCGGAGTGGCCTTCGCCTACGTCTGGTTCTTCCGGTCCATGCCGCGCTACGTGCTGCTCATCTTCTGTGGCAGCCTCGGCGTCCTCTACGCGAAGCTGGAGATCGGCATTCCGTTCGGCCCGGCGTTCACGTCGATCGACATGAACGCCCTGAGCAGCTCGCTCGCCATCGGGATCCTCGGCCTCGGGCTCTCCGAGGCCGCCTACATGGCCGAGATCGCCCGGGCCGGCATCCTGTCGGTCGACAAGGGCCAGAGCGAGGCCGCCCAGGCACTCGGCATGGGGCCGGGCAAGGCGATGATGCGGATCATCCTTCCCCAGGCGATGCGGGTCATCGTGCCGCCGACCGGCAACGAGACCATCTCGATGGTCAAGGACACCTCGCTGTTGTCGGCCGTGCCGATCACCGCCGAGCTGTTCTACCAGGCCCAGACGATCGGCAACCGGGACTTCCAGATCGTCCCCAGCCTGGTGGCCGCCAGCCTCTGGTACATCATCGTCTGCTCGATCCTCATGGTCGGCCAGTCCTACCTCGAGCGGTACTTCGGTCGCGGCTTCGGCACCCCCTCCAAGAAGGCCAAGCAGGAACTCACCAAGGTTGCGGCGGACCACTGACATGACGACGACAGCCAGCACACCGGCATACGACAAGAGCGGCGAACCGCTCGTCCGTGCGGTCAACGTGACCAAGGCCTTCCACGGCAACCAGGTGCTCAAGGGCATCGACCTCAGCGTCAACCGGGGCCAGGTCGTCGTCCTGCTGGGGCCGAGCGGCTCGGGCAAGACGACCTTCCTGCGCTGCATCAACCAGCTTGAGACCATCGACGGCGGCCGGATCTGGGTCGACGGCGACCTGATGGGCTACGTGGACAAGGGCGGCACCCTGCACCGGCTCACCGACAAGGCGATCGCCGCCCAGCGTCGCGACATCGGGATGTGCTTCCAACGGTTCAACCTGTTCCCGCACAAGACGGTCCTCCAGAACGTCATGGAGGCACCGACCCAGGTCAAGGGCGTGAGCAAGGACCAGGCCCGGTCCCGCGGCCTGGAGCTGCTCGAGCGGGTCGGGCTCAAGGACAAGCCCGCCGCCTACCCGGCCCAGCTCTCCGGCGGCCAGCAGCAGCGCGTCGCCATCGCCCGGGCTCTGGCCATGGACCCCAAGCTGATGCTCTTCGACGAGCCCACCTCCGCGCTCGACCCGGAGCTCGTCGGTGAGGTCCTGGCGGTGATGAAGGAGCTGGCCCAGTCCGGGATGACGATGATCGTCGTGACCCACGAGATGGGCTTCGCCCGCGAGGTCGCCGACGAGGTCGTCTTCATGGACGGCGGCGTCGTCGTCGAGCAGGGCCCGCCCGATGAGGTCATCGTCAACCCCAAGCAGCAGCGGACCAAGAACTTCCTGCGCCGGATGCGGCAGGAGGAGGAGCAGCTCGCGGCAGCCACCGGTCACCTCGCGCTCGCCGACATCCCGCTCGACGACACGACCGATGACGACGTCACTGTGGACCCGACCCGGGCCATCGACGATGGTGGTCCGGACGGCGCGGTGCCGCCCACCTCGTGATCCGGCTCGGGCTGGTCCGGGTGACCGGGCCGTCCATGGAGCCGACGCTGCTGGCGGGCGACCTCCTGCTCGTGGCGCGCGGCATACGGCCTCGGACCGGTTCCCTGGCCGTATGCCGGCTGCCTCCCGAGCCGTCGGGTGCGCCGCGCCCACTCGCCGTCAAGCGGGTGACCGGCCCCGACCCGGCCGACCCGGCGCGGTGGTGGGTGGAGCGGGACAACCCGCACGAGGGCGTCGACTCCTGGCTGGTCGGGTCGCTGGCACGCTCGGACATCCGGGCCGTCGTCCTGTGGCGGCTCCCCCGGCGTTCCTGGCTGATCGGCGTGTCCCGCCGGTCGGGCCGACGTTTGGGCCGTGGGGGCGGCGGGGTAGGTTGAGAATGCACCGGATCGCACGTCCGACCGAAGGGATTCACCCATGCGTTTGAGCACGATGTTCACCGTTCCGACCGTCAGCGCGCACTGCGACCTGCCGTGCGGCGTCTACGACCCGGCCCAGGCCCGGATCGAGGCCGAGTCGATCAAGGCGATCGACAAGAAGGTCGCCGACAGCACCGACCCCGACTTCCGGGTCCGCGCGGCGATCATCAAGGAGCAGCGCTCCGAGCTGGTCAAGCACCACCTGTGGGTGCTGTGGACCGACTACTTCAAGCCCCCGCACTTCGAGAAGTACCCCGAGCTGAACTCCCTCGTCAACGAGGCCACCAAGCTCGCCGGCGCTGCCGGCACCAAGGGTTCCTTCGACGAGTCCGTCGCCGACGAGCTGCTCGCCAAGATCGACAAGATCGCCGAGATCTTCGCCGAGACCAAGAAGGCCTGAGCCAGGCCTGCTGCGGCATACGAAGGGCGCCTTCCTCATGTGGGAGGCGCCCTTCGTCGTATGCCGCACCCACTCACCTCTCCCCCGCCGGCTTCCGGCCCGCCCTGTGAGCGGCACTGCGCAGAGGCCCTTCCCCGCCGCCGCCCCTTCGCCCCCGTCGGCGCGGCGCTGCGGCCGCTCACCCCTCCGCCGCCGCCCCTTCGCCCCCGTCGGCGCGGCGCTGCGGCCACTCACCCCTTCCCGCCGGCCTTCGCCACACCCCGGTTGCATCCGGATCCGGCGGCTTGCCTGTTACCGAGCGGCCTACCGAACCGTAGTCGTTGTGGTCACAACGCCTACGGTTCGGAAGGCCGCCGGGTAACGGGTGCGCGACCATCTCCGACTGTCGTCCACAGCCCGTGCAGCCGGCGGTCAGCCATCCACAGATCCGCCCCGAGATCCGCAAGGGGCTGGCTCGGGCCGGTCGATGTAGGCAGGCTGGTCGATGTGGACAGCTTCCCCCCCGAGGTTCGCGACGTGCTGAGTCGCCAGGACAGCCTCGTCACGCGACAGCAGCTCATCACGAACGGCGTGAGCACTGCTGCGGTTCGCTGGAATGCAGGGCGCAACTGGCGCGTCGTCCTTCCCTTCGTCTACCTGATGACGCGAGCCGAGCCCACCCAGCGACAACGGAACATTGCCGGCCTACTGTGGGCCGGGCCGGCGTCGGTCCTGGCTGGGCCCACGGCGGCGCGCCTGCACGGCATACGCGGCCTTCCCGACGACCAGGCCGTGCACCTGCTGGTTCCAGCGACCCAGCGATCTCGGACCAAGGCCTTTGCCTCGTGCCGGAGCAGCGCCCTGCACGACCCCGACGTCGTGACCCGCGGGGTCATCCGGATCGCCTCACCAGCGCGAGCGTGCGTCGATGCCGCCCATTCCGCGCGAACGGCCGGCGAACGCTCCGCCATCCTCATCGAGGCGGTGCAACGCGATATCGCGACGCTGGACGACCTGACCGAGTGGGTGCTTCGACTCCGCCCGCGCGACGCCGTCGCCCTCCACCCGGCTCTCGCGGAGGCAGCGAGTGGGGCGTGGTCACTACCGGAGGCTGAGCTCCTCGAGCTGATCGCCAGCTCCCCGGTGCTTTCCCAACCCCTCGCCAACCCCCACCTCGTTGACGCCGGAGGCCAGCCTCTCCTCAGCCCGGACGTCTGGCTCGATGACGTGGCCATGGCCGTGATGGTCCACTCACACACCCACCACAGCCAGGGTGAGCAATGGGACAGCACCGTCGAGCGAGACGGCGGCTTGGTCGAGGCCGGAGTGATCGTCGCCGGAGTCACGCCACGACGGATCCGCACCGAGCCCGCCACCGTGCTGGAGCGCCTGGAACGCACCTACGCGATGGCCCGGAGTCGCCCGAGGCCGGACGTGGTCGCCACGCCCCGTTACCCCTGGCATCACGCCGCGTGACTGCGGCCTGACCGGGGGATCCCGATCCTGATGCCCGGGCGGAAGCGCTCCTGACGCGGCCGCGGTGCCGCGCGCCGCGCGGAAGCGCTCCGGGCGCGTGGCCTCCGTCGGGCTCTGTTGCCGGCTGCTGGGCGGCGCGGGCGCTGTTGCCGGCTGCTGGGCGACGCGGGCTCTGTTGCCGGCTGCTGGGCGACGCGGGCGCTGTTGCCGGCTGCTAGGCGACGCGGGCGCTGTTGCCGGTTACTCGACTGGTTACCGGACCGGAAGTGTTGTGACCACAACACCTCCGGTCCGGTAACCAGTCGAGTAACCAGTCGCTGGCGGCGGCCTGGCGGCGGCTGGTCGACGCGCCGTCCCACTGGCCAGGGCAGCGTCCGATGGCCAGTGGACTCCAGAGCCGGCTCGTCGTTGGTGGAGTCTCCGGTCTCGATTTGGGGGTCGTTCAGTGGATAGGGCGGCGTGCATCCCACCAGTACCACTTGCCTCAGGAGTAACTTTGTCACCGCGCGCCACAGTGGGGTGGCGCCGGGAGGAAGGATTCCGTGCGATGAGTGCTAACAATCCGGCGCCGGCTGTCGACCATGACACCGTGCCGCCGGCCAACACCGGAATGCTGGTCGCCGCCGGCATCCTGCTCGCCGTCCCGATCATCGCCCTCATGTGGGTGAGCAGCTACGCCAAGAAGGGCCCGGAGCTGGCCGGCTTCCCGTTCTTCTACTGGTACCAGTTCCTCTGGGTCCTCATCACCCCGGCATTCACCTGGACCGCGTTCGTCCTTGTCCGCAAGGCTCGCCCGCACCGGGCGATGACCGGCACCACCGAGGCCACCCGATGAGCGCGACTGCGGCATACGCCGCCTCCGGCCTGGTCACCGCTGTCCCCGCGACCGCCACCAAAGGTGTCAACGGAGTCGCCCTCACCGTCCTCATCGTGCTCTTCGCCATCGTCACCGTCATGGGCTTCATGGCGACGCGCTTCCGGCGAGCCGAGTCGATGGAGTCACTCGACGAATGGGGCCTCGGTGGTCGCTCGTTCGGCACCTGGATCACGTGGTTCCTGCTGGGAGGCGACCTCTACACGGCATACACGTTCGTCGCCGTGCCGGCCGCGATGTTCGCGTCCGGTGCGGTCGCGGGGTTCTTCGCGGTCCCCTACACGATCATCGCCTACCCGATCATCTTCGTCTTCATGTCGCGGCTGTGGTCGGTGAGCCACCGCCACGGCTACGTGACGACGGCCGACTTCGTGCAGGGCCGCTACAGCTCCAAGCCGCTGTCGCTCGCCATCGCGGTGACCGGCTTCCTGGCGACGATGCCCTACATCGCCCTGCAGCTCGTCGGCATCCAGGCGGTGCTCGAGGTCGCCGGCGTCGGTGGTGCCGGCAACTGGCTGGCCAAGGACGCGCCGCTGTTCATCGCCTTCGCCCTGCTCGCGGCATACACGTATGCCAGTGGGTTGCGTGCCCCGGCCGTCATCGCGTTCGTCAAGGACCTGCTCGTCTACCTCGTCATCATCGTGGCGATCATCTACCTGCCCCACAAGTTCGGCGGGTGGAGCCACATCTTCGACGCGGCGCAGACCAAGATGGCCGCGACGAACGCGGTGACCAAGAAGCCCAACGGGGTCTTCATCCCCGGGGCCAAGCAGTACTGGGCGTTCGCCACCCTCGGCCTCGGCTCGGCGATGGCGCTGTTCATGTACCCGCACTCGGTGACCGCGGTGCTGTCCTCCAAGAACCGCAACACGATCCGGCGCAACGCCGCGATCCTGCCGGCGTACTCCTTCGTGCTGGCGCTGCTCGCGCTGCTCGGCTGGGTCGCCATCGCCGCCGGCACCAAGCCGATCGGGCTGGACGGCAAGCCCAACGCCCAGCTGGTCATCCCCCAGCTGTTCGAGGACGCGTTCCCGTCGTGGTTCACCGGGGTCGCGTTCGCGGCCGTCGCCATCGGCGCGCTCGTGCCGGCCGCCATCATGTCCATCGCGGCGGCGAACACCTTCACCCGCAACATCTACAAGGAGTGGATCAAGCCGACCGCGAGCCCCGCCGAGGAGGCCAAGGTCTCCAAGCTGGTCTCCCTGCTCGTCAAGGCGGTCGCGCTCGTCTTCGTCCTCACCCTGGACAAGCAGAACGCGATCAACTTCCAGCTCCTCGGTGGCATCTGGATCCTCCAGACCTTCCCGGCCGTCGTGTTCAGCCTGTACACCAAGTGGTTCCACCGCTGGGGTCTGCTCGTCGGCTGGGCGGTCGCGATGGTGTACGGGACGATGAAGGCCTACCAGGTGATCAACCCGGCGACCGGCAAGCACTTCGGCGGCTCCACGTCGCTCATCCCGGTGATCGGCGAGCTGGGCTACATCGCCCTGACCGCCTTCGTCATCAACGTGCTCATTGCCGCCGTCCTCACGGTCGTGCTCCGCGCGGCCAAGGTGAGCAACGGCGTCGATGCCACGATCAAGGGCGACTACTTCGCCGATGCCGGCGACCCGCGCGTCCAGCCGGCCAACGTCGGGGTTCACGAGGTGACCGGAACCCCCTGAGGGCCGGCATACGGCCGTCCGGCTCCCCGCACGTGCGGGGTTGTTCAGGCTGGTTAGGCCAACGTGACCCGAACAACCCTGCACGTGCGGGGTTGTTCAGGCTGGGGCCAGCTGGACCTGAATAACCCCGCACGTGCGGGGACGGGTGGGGTGCGGACGGACGGGCGGGGGCAGGTGGGGTGGAGGCGTGCAGGCCGGCCACCCGAGCGGGCGGCTCGGACGGCCGTAACCAGCGCTGGGTCAGACGGTGCTTGCGCGACGGGTAAGCACCGTCTGCAGTGCGTCGACGACCGCGGGGTCGTACTCGTAGCCGAGACCGAGGTGGATCCGCTCCATGGCGGCCGCCACGGCATCCTTGGCCGGCGACCCCTCGGTGAGGTCGTCGAAGGCGTTGACCACCTTGATCACCCGGGCGTTGCGCGGCAGGTTCTCGCCGAACTCCCGGACCTGCCGATACGGAGTCGTCTGGAACTCCAGGGTGTGGGCCACGTCGTCCAGGACACCGGTGCCGCGGACGATCCGCGCACCGTCGTCGGCGATCCGCTGCTGGTCCGACGGCGCGGCGAGCACCGTCGCCCCTTGGGGGATCGGCACGCGTAGGGCGATCTGCCCGAGGTCGTGCAGCAACGCGGCATACTCCAGCCGGGTGAGCTCCTCGGTGCCCATCGTCAGCTCGCGACCGACCCTGACCGACAGGTCGGCGACGCGGGCGGCGTGCCCGGACGCGGTATAGCCGGTGAGGTCGGTGAGCCGAGACAGGGCGGCGATGGTCTGCCGATAGGTGCTGCGGACCGCAGCGTGACGGCGCACGGCGAACTGGGCCAGCACCAGGGGGCCCAGGCTCAGCGGAATCCCGACGGCGCCGAGCGCGGGCCGGGTGAGGACGATGATCGGGCCGGCGGTGACGACGGCGAGGGCCAGACCGCCGCCGCTCGCGAACTCCTCCCGCAGGACGAAGGGCAGCGGAAGGTGCGCGGCGCGGGCACGGGACCATGCTCGCAGCGCCGCTTCCAGGGCAACTCCGGGGATGGCGGTGGCGACGAGGGCCATGGCCACCAGCCAACGCGGGTGCGCCGGGTTGGAGGTCCACACCACCTGGTTGGGGTTGCCGACGTCGTGCGCCAGGACCGACGTCAGCGCGACGGCGAGCAGGCGGGCCATCATGTCTCCGAGGGCAAGGCGTCGCCCGGCGAGCACCCGGGCGGCCCCGGCGACCATCATGGCGGCGCCGGTGACGAGGACGACGTCGGCCGTCGCCACCATGAACTCGCCGACGCTGAGCACCGGCGCCATGGCCAGAGCGATGCCGGCGGCCAGGCTGATCGGGGCGCTCGAGCTGTTGTCGAGGGTGGTCCGGATCCCCTCCCCCAGCGTGATGGCCAACCCGGCCACGACGGTGAACAGCAGCATCCCAGGGGCGATGCTCGCGCCGGCCGCGAGGTAGGACCACATGGCACAGCAGATGACCACCGCCGCAGCGACGGCCGTCAGGTTCACCCGGCGCCGGTTCATTGGTGCACCACGTCGGTCGGCGCGGGCTCGACCTCACGGGAGACCCCCCAGGTCGTGAACGGCACCGGCTCGTCATGGGCGACCGCGCTTCCGACCACGGCCGGGCTCCCGGCATCGGGCAGGCTCGGCGCCTCGTGCCGGGACATGGCTCGGGCGAGCGCGCTCACGACAACCGGGTCGTATGCCGAGCGGCCCAGGGCCTGCATGACCTCCAGGGCCTGGGCGGTGGTGAAGGCCGGGCGGTCCAGCCGGGGCGACAGGAGGGCGACGAACCCGTCGGCGACGGCGACGACCCGCCCGATGAGGGGTATGCCCTCGGCCAACAGCCCGGCCGGATAGCCCGTCCCGTCGAACCGTTCGTGGTGGTTGACCACTCCGACGACGGCGCGGTCGAGGAAGGAGATGCCAGCGAGCATCCGCGCGGCGGCGCCCGAGTGCTCCTTGAGCAGGTCCGCCTCCGCGGGGGTCAGCACGTGATCGGGTCGCAGGAGCTCCGACGGCAGGCCGAGCAACCCGATGTCATGGAGCATGCCGGCCGTCTCGGCTGCCTCGACGTCGGCACTGGGCAGGTGCAGCTCGTCGCCGATCCACCCAGAGACCGTGGCGACGGCAGCACTGTGGCCGGTCAGGCTCGGGCTCTTGATCTCGATCGCCGCCACCAGAGCGGTCAGCGTGCGGTTGTGTGCCTGCATCTCCTCGCTGTACTGGCCCAGGGCCCAGCGCGCGACGAGCAGGGGCGCGAGGATGAGGACGGTGCCGAACGGGCCGACGCCAGCCGGCACCCACAGTACGAAGAGCAGGAAGGACAGCAGGCCGTAGCCGATGTAGCCGGCCCCGGTGCTCCCGACGAGGAACCGAACCTGGGCACCGAACGGCGTCCCGGTCGACACCCGCAGGATCAGGGCCAGCAGCACGGCGTTGATCAGGCACTGCACGAGGTCGGCGATGAGCAACGGCAGGCCGACGTCGAGCAGGAGGGACATGGGGTTGATGTTCTGCAGCGGGCCGGGTGCACCACCGGCCCACAGATAGGCCAGGCCACTCAGCCCGCCCATGATGGCGTGCATCGCCATGTTGAAGACGAGCGCTTGCCGGCGGGTTCGGCCGATCTGCCCAACGACCGAAACCGCGCCGACAAGGGCTGCACCGGCTGGCCCGACGAGCGGGATGGCCGTGAGCAACACGATGCTGCTGAGGGTCAGGGTGATCCCACTGCGGACGAACCGCTTCGGGATCCCCTTGCTGAGCAGCCCAAGGGCGCCAAGAACGCAGACCGCAAGCCACCGCTCGGGAAGCCCGGCAGCCACAATCGTCCACGCGACCGTCAGGAGAGCGACTGCCCAAACGGCGCCGATCACCAGGTCTGTGGACGTGCCGGGACGACCCTTGCTACTTGCGTTAACCTTCATGGCACCGCGAGGGCGGTCACCTCCAACCGGATCACGTTCGGGCGTGGCTACCCGAACGCAACGTTATGTCAGTTCCAGTCCCAGGAGTTCAAGTGGGACATCTGCCCAGCACCGACGGAGGACGCCGGAACCACAACTGCAGTCTTGGCCGTGGAGCCGGCAGCCTGAGCCGAGGGGGCGACGAGGCCGAGTCCGGCGACCGTCAGGGCGATGAGGGCAGCAACCTTCTTGAACGTGTTCATGATGAATCCTCTCTTTTGCTGGCAGCGAGCTGAGTGGTCTCGGCTCGGGGCGGCCGCCAGCAGGGCGAATTCTGCCATGTTCGGGCACCCGCGGCGATCACCCGTGCGGCGGCCCACTCGGAGGTGTGGCAGACTATGGAGGTTCTTCGGCGCCCCGAGCGCCGAGCGATCCCCCTCGACAGGAGCACCACGATGAGCAAGCGCGCTCGCAAGCGTCGCTCGCGCAAGGGCAACGCCGCCAACCACGGCCGCAAGCCCAACGCCTGAGCCAGCCACCCGGCATACGCCGAAGGCCCCCGGAACCACACGGTTCAGGGGGCCTTCGGCGTATGCCGGTCCGCGGCCTCAGTCGGTGTACTCGACCCGAATGGTCGTGATTCGCTGCACGATCGAGGTCCGCAGCGCGGGGGGCGCGCACTCGGTCGCGCACGACCGGCGGACGATTGCCTTGACCGCCTGCTCGATGTCGTGCTGCTCCATGCACGGCGCGCAGGCAGCCAGATGCAGGGCGATCTTGTGCGTGTCCGTGGCGGTCATCTCCCCGTCGAGGTACTCATAGAGCCGGTGCAGGGTCTCGGAGCAGTCGGCCCCGGAGTGGTCGGCCGCGGTGTGGCCGTGGGCGTCGGTGCTCATGACGCGTCTCCCGCCTTGACCTTGATGCCGCGGTCCCGGGCATAGTCCGTGAGCAGCTCGCGCAGCTGGCGCCGGCCACGGTGCAGTCGCGACATGACTGTGCCGATCGGCGTCTGCATGATCTCGGCGATCTCCTTGTAGGCGAAGCCCTCGACGTCGGCGAGGTAGACCGCCATCCGGAACTCCTCGGGGAGCGCCTGCAGCGCGCGCTTGACCTCGCTGTCGGGCAGATGGTCCAGCGCCTGGGTCTCGGCCGACTTCAGCCCACTGGACTGGTGCGACTCGGCGCGCGCCAACTGGTAGTCCTCGATGTCGGACGCATCGGACTGGAGCGGCTCGCGCTGCTTCTTGCGGTAGGTGTTGATGTAGGAGTTGGTGAGGATGCGGTACATCCAGGCCTTGAGGTTGGTGCCCGGCTTGTACTGGTGGAACGCGGCATACGCCTTGGCGAACGTCTCCTGGACGAGGTCCTCGGCATCAGCGGGGTTGCGCGTCGTGCGCAGGGCCGCCGAGTAGAGCTGGTCCAGGAGAGGCAGGGCCTCTGCCTCGAAGCGGGCGAGCCGCTCGGCCTCGGTCTCGGTCGCGACGTCGACCTCCGGAACGACCACCTCTGGGGTGATCTCGGAGTCGGTCGTCTGGGGCGCCACGGAGTCAGTCATCGTGCTCCACCCTAGTGGCGCATCCGTGTGGCTCGGCGCGTGGAGTACGAGCACGAGGCCTCCTCGCTGCAGGTCGATCGGTCTGGTCGGTCAGGGCGGGCCACCGCGGGTGGGGACCCGATGGCATCGATGGTGGAACACCGTCGCGGGCGCGATCCATTCCCGGGATAGATTGCCTGCCATGGTCAAGGAATCCACGTTCGTCACCCTCCTGCGCGACCAGATCCGGCACGAGTTCACGGCGCACCAGCAGTACATCGCCATCGCCGTGTGGTTCGACCAGCAGGACCTCCCCCGGCTCGCCGCGCACTTCTACGCCCAGAGTGTCGAGGAGCGCAACCACGCCATGATGATGGTCCAGTACCTCATGGACCGGGACTGGGCCGTCGAGGTCCCGGGCGTCGACGCGGTGCGCAACGACTTCGTCGCACCGATCACGGTCATCGAGCTCGCGCTCGCCCAGGAGAAGGCGGTCACCGGCCAGATCGAGTCGCTCTTCCGGGCCGCCCGGGCCGAAGGTGACGTCCTCTCCGAGCAGTTCATGCTGTGGTTCCTCAAGGAGCAGGTCGAGGAGGTGTCGGCGATGAACTCGCTGCTCACCATCGCCGGCCGGGCCGGGGACGACTGGTTCCAGATCGAGGACCACCTGGCCCGCGAGACGGTGGGCGACTCCGGCGGCGACGCCTCGGCACCCGCGGCCGCTGGGGGCGCGCTCTAGGCGTCCCCGTATGCCGGGCGCTTCCGGCATACGGGCGGCCGGGGGGCGTGTCCGGGCCCGCACACGCCCGCACGTGCGGGGTTATTCAGGTCAAGCTGGCCCACCGCCCCGCACACGCCCGCACGTGCGGGGTTATTCAGGTCAAGCTGGCCCACCGGCCCACACACGCCCGCACGTGCGGGGTTATTCAGGTCAAGCTGGCCCACCGCCCCGCACACGCCCGCACGTGCGGGGTTATTCAGGTCAAGCTGGCCCACCGGCCTGAACAACCCCGCACGTGCGGGGAGGGAACAGATGCCGGGCGGCGGCGGTCGGATGCCGGCCGACCGGGGTCAGGCCGTATGCCGGGCGCGCACCGCGTCGAGGTGGGCCAGCACCGCTGCCACCACATCACTCGGCCGCTTGGTGAAGCCGTGCCCGCCGCCCACCTCGGTGACGATCGTCGGGTCCGGGACGTGCGCGCGCACCTCGGCCGGTGACCCGAAGGCGTCCGTGACGCCCTGCACGACACGCGTGGGGATCGCTCGTGCCAGCGGGAGGTTGAGCTCGTCGGCTCGCAACCGGTCGGGCCGCCCGGGAGGGTGCAGCGGGAAGGCGAGGCAGACGACGCCGTCGGCGCCGGTGTCGTAGGCCGTGCGGCAGGCCACTCGGGCGCCGTTGCTCCGGCCGCCGACGACGAGCGGCGTCGGGAGCTTGCCGCGTCCCGTCATCAGGGCGGCGACGATCGGGCGCCACGCCTCGTCCTGAGCGGCCGGTGGGGGCGGCATCCGACGTCCGGCGACGGCCCACGCCTGCCGCGCCAGCGCGAAGGCCCAGCCGTGCTCGGGCACGGCGACGGCCAGGGCGCGGAGGTCGGCCGTGCCGATCGCGCCGTTGGCACCGTGCGTCAGCAACAAGGTCCCGACCGCCCCGACCGGACGACGTACGGATACCTCGGCGGGACCGAGTGGAGTGGCGACCTCGACCAGTCGCTCGACAACCTTCGCGTCCGTTGCGGGGCGTCGGGCAGCTGACGACTGCGCGGGCTCCTGACGGGTCTCCGGGGTCACTGGGGGCCTCCGATGATCTCGCCGGTCGTCGGGTCGACGACGCCCTCCAGCTCGGCGACCGGCGCCGGCTCGATGAGCTGGGGTCCGTTGTTGCGGTTCGAGGAGACCGCACGCGACACGGCATACGCCTCGAACCGGCCGGGCACGGAGAAGTCCAGCATCTCCTGGACGTGTCCCAGATCCGTCAGCGAGGGGTCGAGCCAGTCGGCCCACTGGTCCTTCTCCAGGACGAGCGGCTGCCGGTCGTGGATCCGGTCCAGGCCCGGTTCGGCGTCGGTCGTGATGATCGTGAACGTCGTCAGCCACGCCATCGGGTCGTCCTTGTCGGCGACGGACGGGTCGCGCCAGAACTCGTAGAGCCCGGCGAAGGCGCAGTCGGCACCGTCGGCCCGGTGCACCCAGAACGGCTGCTTGCGCGGCTTGCCCTTGGCGTCGACCGCGGTCGGCGAGAC
Source organism: Intrasporangiaceae bacterium (assembly GCA_021324575.1). Taxonomy (GTDB): domain Bacteria; phylum Actinomycetota; class Actinomycetes; order Actinomycetales; family Dermatophilaceae; genus Nostocoides. Next base: position 36,430 of record JAJPIW010000070.1, read on the forward strand.
CTGCCACTCGTACCAGCCGGCCGCCGGGACCAGGCACCGGCGGGTCGCCGCCGCGCGCTTGAACGCCGCCTTCTCCACTACCGAGTCGGCGCGGGCGTTGATCATCCGCATCCCGACCTTGACGTCCTTGGCCCAGCTCGGCACGAGGCCCCACGTGAGCAGGCGCAGCTGGCGCTGCGGACCGGACTGCGCGGCATACGACTCATCGGTCTCCCGGAGCGCGCGGGTGAGAACGACGGGCGCCTGCTTGCTGGGGGCCATGTTGTAGTCGGGGGTGCCGGGCGGCGGGTTCTGCGGGTTGACCAGGATGCTCCGTCCGGGGTCGTCCATGCGGTCCACGTCGACCTCGAACTCCTCGACGAGGTCCTCCGGGCTGGCGCTTGCTGCATAGCGACCGCACATGGACCAAGGCTACAAAGCGTCGGAGGGAGCAACTACCGTAGGAGAGGCAGGCGGGCGTGTTCGCGCCGACCGGCGCCGTATGCCGCCCGCTGACCCGATCGACGAAGGAGTACCGCCGTATGAGCTTGGTCCGCAAGGTTGCCCGCCCGTTGCTCGCCGCGATTTTCATCAAGGGGGGCTACGACGCGTTCATGACGCCGGGTGGACGTGCGGCCATGGCGGCCCCGCTCATCAACAGGCTGGCCGGTCCGCTCGGACTGCCCAACGACCCCGACCTGCTCGTCCGCGCCAACGGTCTGGCGATGGCCGGCGGAGGCACCCTCCTCGCCCTCGGTCGGGTTCCCCGGCTCGCATCGGTCGTGCTTGCCGCCTCGCTCGTGCCGACGACCGTGGCCGGGCACGCGTTCTGGGACGAGACCGACCCGGCCGCGCGCAAGCAGCAGCTGACCCAGTTCCTCAAGAACCTCAGCATGCTCGGCGGTGTTCTCCTCGCCGCCGTCGACACCGACGGCAAGCCCGGCCTCGCCTACCGCGCCGGGCTGGCCAGCGACGCCGCCGGCCGGGCAGCCCGCAGCGGTCGCCGCGAAGCCCGGCACCTTGCCAAGACGGCTCGCCGTGAGGCCAAGCTCGTGGCCTTCCAGGCCAAAGATGCCGTCAGCTGACTGGCCCGCGCCCCCGGTCTCCGGGGGCGTCGATGCCACGGTTCCACTCCCGGGCAGCAAGTCGCTGACCAACCGCTACCTCGTCGTCGCGGCTCTCGCCAGCGGCCCGTCGCTCATCCACCGCCCGCTGCGGTCCCGGGACACCCTGCTCATGGCGGCGGCCCTGCGCGCACTCGGTGCCACGATCGACGAGGTGGGCGACAACGGCGCCGACTGGTGGGTCGCCCCCGCCACCCTCGACGCCCCCGCGGCGGTCGACTGCGGCCTGGCGGGAACCGTCATGCGGTTCCTCCCCGCTGTCGCCGCCCTCAACCAGGGCCGGGTGGCCTTCGACGGCGACGCGCAGGCACGCGTCCGGCCGATGGGCCGGCTGCTCGACGCCCTGTCCGCCCTCGGCGCGTCGGTCGACTCCGGGGGGCGCGGCACCCTCCCGTTCGCCATCGACGGAACCGGCCGTATGCCGGGTGGCTCGGTCGTCATGGACGCCTCCGCGTCCTCCCAGTACGTCTCGGCCCTGCTCCTCTCCGGTGCCCGCTACGAGCAGGGGGTGACGGTCCACCATGACGGCAAGCCGATCCCCAGCCAGCCGCACATCGACATGACGATGGAGGTGCTGCGGGACGCCGGGGCGATCGTCGACGACACCGAGGCCAACACCTGGGTCGTCGAGCCCTCCGAGCTGAGTGGGCTCGACGTGGCGGTCGAGCCCGACCTGTCCAACGCCGGCCCGTTCCTCGCGGCCGCGCTGGTGACCGGCGGCCGGGTGACGGTCCCGGGATGGCCTCAGCACACGACCCAGGCCGGCGACGCGATGCGCGACATCCTCGATGCGATGGGCGCCGACGTCGTCCTGTCGCGGGAGGGGCTCACGGTCAGCGGCGGATCGGGCGTGACCGGGATCGACGCCGACCTGCACGACGCCTCGGAGCTCACTCCCGTCGTCGCGGCCCTCGCCGCCCTGGCCGACTCGCCGTCGGTCATCCGCGGGGTCGCCCACATCCGGGGGCACGAGACCGACCGGCTGGCGGCCCTGGCCCGAGAGCTCACCGCACTCGGCGGCCAGGTGTCCGAGACCGAGGACGGTCTGAAGATCCACCCGTCTCCCTTGCGCGCCGGCGTGTGGCACACCTACGCCGACCACCGGATGGTGATGGCCGGGGCGGTCCTCGGCCTGGCCGTTCCGGGCATCGTCGTCGAGGACGTCGAGACGGTGGCCAAGACCCTGCCGACGTTCACCACCCTCTGGGACGACCTGGTCGGCACCGCGACGTGACCCGTTCCCAACTCTCCAATTGCTACGTTGCGAGCCCTTCCCGTTCGCAACTCTCCAATTGGAGAGTTGTGCGCAGTGACAGTGACCTGAGCGCCCGATGACGCGAAGCGCCGACGACTACGACGAGTCCGACGTCCGAATCCGCCCGGGCCGCAGGGGTTCTCGGCCACGGTCCAAGGACCGACCGGCCCACGAGGAAGCCATCCCCGGCGTCGTCTTCGCCGTCGACCGCGGCCGCTACCGGGTGCACGTCGACGCGGGAGTCGGCGGCCGCAAGGCCCTCGCGCGCGTGGTCAACGCGATGAAGGCCCGGGAGCTGGGCCGCAAGGGCATCGTCGTCGGCGACGTCGTCGACCTCGTCGGTGACATCGGCGGTGGGCCCGACGCGTTGGCCAGGATCGTGCGCGTGCAGCCCAGGCGGAGCGTCCTGCGACGGACCGCCGACGACACCGACCCCGTCGAGCGGGTCATCGTCGCCAACGCCGACCAGCTCGTCGTCGTGACGGCGCTGGCCAACCCCGAGCCGCGGCCGCGCATGATCGACCGCTGTCTCGTCGCGGCATACGACGCAGGGATGGACCCCCTCATCGTGCTGACCAAGGCCGACCTGTTGGCGCCCGACGACTTCCTCGCGCACTACGCACCCCTGGAGGTGCCGGTGATCGTCACGTCGTCGGTCGACGACTTCGCCGGGCTCGAGGAGCTGATGGGCGCACTCCATGGCAGGGTGTCGGTCCTCGTCGGACACTCCGGCGTTGGCAAGTCGACGCTCGTCAACGCGCTCGTGCCGACGGCGCTGCGGGCCGTCGGCGGAGTCAACGACGTGACCGGGCGCGGCCGGCACACGTCGTCCTCGGCGATCGCCCTGGAGCTGCCCGACCAGTCCGGCTGGGTCGTCGACACTCCGGGCGTGCGCTCCTTCGGTCTGGCCCACGTCGACCCGAGCCGGATCATCCACAACTTCCCCGACCTCGAGGCCGGAACGGCCGACTGCCCGCGCGGCTGCACCCACGACGAGGAGGAGTGCGCCTTGGACGCCTGGGTCGCCTCGGGTCAGGCCGGGTCCGCCGGCCCGTCCCGGCTGGAGTCGCTCCGCCGGCTGCTGCGCGCGCGCTCGACCACCCCCGACGACCAGTAGCCGACCCCGAGTCAGGTCCTCACGTCCACGGTTCGACCCCAAGTCCGGTCCTCGTGCGGGCCTCAGCCTCCCGGACCACGCGGCATACGAGCGCTAGGTTCGGATGGTGCCCGGATACGACGACGACCTCCGCCTCGCCCACGTCCTCGCTGACGCGGTGGAGCGGGTCACGACGGCCCGGTTCAAGGCGGTCGACCTCGACGTGTCGACCAAGCCCGACCTGAGCCTCGTCAGCGACGCCGACACCGCCGCCGAGGAGCTCATCCGCAGCCAGCTCAAGCGAACCCGGCCGCGGGACGCCGTCGAGGGCGAGGAGTTCGAGACGACGGGCCACAGTCCGCGCCGCTGGGTCATCGACCCGATCGACGGCACCCACAACTTCGTCCGCGGCGTGCCGGTCTGGGCGACCCTCATCTCCCTCGTCGACAACGAGGAGGTCGTGCTCGGCCTGGTCGCCGCACCGGCCCTCGGCCGCCGCTGGTGGGCGGCGCTCGGGTCGGGAGCCTGGGCAGGTCGGTCGCTCACCTCCGCCAAGCAGATCAGCGTCTCCAAGGTGTCCCGGATCGAGGACGCCTCGATCTCGTACGCGTCGTTCTCGGGGTGGCGGGAGCGCGGCAAGGGCGAGGCGTTCATGACCCTGCTCGACGACTGCTGGCGGACCCGCGCCTACGGCGACTTCTGGTCCTACATGCTCCTCGCCGAGGGCGCCGTGGACATCGCGACCGAGCCGTCGCTGGCGGTATATGACATGGCCGCGCTGGTGCCCATCGTCACCGAGGCCGGGGGCCGGTTCACCTCCCTCGCCGGCAAGCCCGGGCCGTTCGGCGGCAACGCGGTAGCCACGAACGGACTGCTCCACGACGAGGTCCTCGCCCGCCTGGGCGACGCTCCCCTCGCCTGATCTCGTTCACAGCTCCACAATTCCTACCTTCGGGACGTAGCAATTGTGGAGTTGTGAACCGGCCGACGTCACTCAGTTCGGGACGACGGTCACCTCGCCCCTGTCGAGGTCCCGTATGCCGTCCAGCCAAGCCGTCGCATCACCCACCACGACCACCGTCCACTCCCCCGTCACCACGGCGTTGACCGCCGCGTGCAGGTCCTCCGGCGTCAGCTCCGCCATCCGCTGGAGGTTGGTCGTCGTGAAGTCGAGCGGGAGGCCGTCCAGGGCGAGGGTCGCCGCCTCGCCCGCCACCGCGTCGGCCGTGGCGTAGCGCCCGGGCGCCGTCTTGCTGATGAAGTCGACACCGTCGCGGACCTCCTCGACCGTGAAGCCCTCCCGGGTCCGGTCGAGGATGTCGAGGAGCAGCCGCAGGGCATCGACGGTGACCTCGGTGCGCACCGACCCGGAGGTGACGAAGGTGCCTCCGACCCGCCGCGGCCGGAACGCCGAGCGGATCCCGTAGGTGTAGCCCTTGTCCTCACGCAGGACGGCGTCGACCCTCGCCGTCGGTGACCCACCGATGACGAAGGACAGGACCTGGTATGCCGCCCAGCCGAGGTCGGTGTGTCGGTCCGGCCCGCTCCAGCCGATCGCGAACTCACTCTGGACCGAGCCGGGTCGGTCGACGGCGACGACCCGGGCCGCGTCGACGGCCCGGCGTGCACGCACCGGAGCCGCGGCCGGTGCCTGGTCCGGCACCGACCACGCGCCCAGGGTCTCCTCCACCAGCGCCGGGACGTCGAGACCCGTGAAGTCGCCGGCCACGACAACGGTCGAGCCCCGAGGGCCGATGTGGGCAGCATGGAACGCCACGACGTCGTCACGGGTGATGGCCGCGACCGTGTCCACGCGTCCGCCGGTTGGCCGGGAAGCCCGCTCCGCCGAGTCGTAGAAGGTCGCGACGAACTCGCGACCGGCCCGGTGCGGTGCGCTTGCCCGCTCCTGCTCGATCTCCGCCTTGCGGGTCGCGACGGCCCGCCGGACCTCGGCCTCGGGGAACGCGGGCTCGGCGAGCATCTGGCGCAGCAGGTCGAGAGCGTCACCGAGGTGTCGGGCGGCGACGTCCAGCTCAGCGATGACCGCCGACTCGGTCATCCCGGCGCCGAGGCCGATCCCCTTGCGCTCCAACAGCTCTGCGAACTCTTCGGGCGTATGCCGTGCCGTCCCCTCGTCGAGAAGTCGCGCCATGATCGTCGCAATGCCTTCGAGCTGGCGAGGCTCTGCGGTCAGCGGAGTCGGCACGGCCACTCGGACCGAGACGACGTACTGACCGGGAATGTCGTAGGTGAGCAGGCGGATCCCGTTGTCCAGCAACGTCTCCCGCGGGATGGGGAAGGCCCACGGCTCTGCCGGGGCGATGTCAGGTCGTGCGGTGGTCATGCGGCGACCTCCTGTGCGCGCAGGAAGGCGACCGTGGCCCGGTTGGCGGGACGGAGCCAGGCGCGGGCCACCTCGGTGACCTGCTCGGGCGTCACGGCGGCCAGCCGGTCGAGGTAGGTGTTGATGAAGCCCGGGTCGTCGTGGAGCAGCGTCGCATGGCTGATCAGGTCGGCCCGCTCCTCCTGGCCCGCGAGCGCCGACAGCCAGGCTCGTTCGGCCTGGGCCATGACGGCCTCCATCTCCACGGCCGTCGGGCCGGACTCGGCAAACCGCTCGAGCTCCTCCATAGCGCGGGCCTCGATGACGTCGGCGTCCTGCCCATCGGCCACGTCGAGGGTGATCAGCCCGAGCGAGGACCCGTCGATGAAGCCCATCGCGTGCGCGTCGACGTGATGGGCGACCTGCTCCTCACGGACGAGGCGCCTGGTGAGCCGCGATGTGGACAGGCCACCGAGGATGTCGAGGGCGAAGCCTGCAGCGACGAAGTCCGGCGTCGGGTCGACCGGCAGCCGGAAGGCGAGGTGCAGTCGGTCGTTGGGGACCTCGCCGGTCACGTCGACCCGCACCGGCGATGCGAGGGGCGGCAGCTGCGGACCCGGGCCGCGCGGCGTCTCCGCCGAGGCCGCCAGGTCGCCGAAATACCGCTCCACAGCTGCGAACCCGTCCTCGGGGCTCACGTCTCCGCACAGAGTGAGGACCGAGTTGTTCGGGCCGTAGTACCGCTGGAAGAAGGCATGCACATCGTCCACCGACGCCGCGTCCAGATCCGCCATCGAGCCTATGGTCGGGTGGTGGTACGGGTGCCCGTCAGGGAAGACCGCGGCATACACCTCGATGAGGGCGGTGCCGTAGGGCGCGTTGTCGTAGCGCTGGCGTTTCTCCTCCTTGACGACGTCGCGCTGGTTGTCGAGGTTCTCCTGGTTGACCGCGTCCAGGAGGTGCCCGTGCCGGTCCGCCTCGAGCCACAGGGCCAGGTCCATGGCGCCCTTGGGCACCGTCTCGAAGTAGTTGGTGCGGTCGAACCAGGTCGTCGCGTTGAGCCGCCCGCCCTGCGCCATGAGCGCCGCGAAGTGCTCGCCGCTCGCGACGTTGCGCGACCCCTGGAACATGAGGTGCTCGAAGAGGTGCGCGAAGCCGGTCCGACCCGGCTCCTCGTGCCGCGAGCCGACCCCCACCCAGAGGTTGACGGTCACGTTGGGAACGCTGTGGTCGGGGGACACGATGACCCGCAACCCGTTGGGGAGCCGTCGGTCGTGGATGGGGTAGTCCAAAGGCATGCCCGCGAGCCTAGCCCGGCCGCGAGACGCCGCCCTCGCCCCTCGCCAACAGGTGGAGCAGACGGTTCAGCCACGCGGCATACCCGGTCTGGCCGAAGGTCCGGCCGCGCAGCAGGGCGGTCTCCGACGCCGACATCAGCATCGTCGTCTCGGCGACCCAGGCGACATCGAGGTCGCGCGCGACAAGGCCGTCGCGAACGAGGGACTGCCAGAACGCCAGCACGGTGCGGTGGTTGCCGAGTCGCGCCGAGCGCGCCTGCTCGGCGATGAGCGGCTCAGCGCCCTCCACCTCGACTCCGACCGCCACGAGCGGCACGAGTCGCGTCTGCATCCCAGCGACGCCGCCGGCGAAGGCGCCGATCCGCTCATCGAGCGTCGGCGCGCTCATCGACCGGACCATCCAGTCGCGATCGGCGAGAGGGTCCCCTGCCGTGTCGCCGACCACTGCGACGTCGATGACCCGCTTGAGGAGCTCAGCCTTGCCGGCGAACCGCACGTAGACGGTCCGATCGCTCACCCCGGCCCTGCGGGCCACCTCGGAAAGACTCGTACCGGCATACCCGCGCTCGAGGAGGAGGGCGGTCGCGGCAGCGATGATCGCCTCCTCCGTCCGCGCGCTGCGGGCTCGGCGCTGGTCCGACATATGCCTTGACGGTCCTCTCCAGAACGGTTCATACTGACTGCAATATTGCAGAGTGAGTGCAATATTGCAGATGTCGGCCCATTCTCTCAAGGAGTCCACGTGTTCGTCCTCCCCGGATCCCTCATCGACCGGTTCCTCACGACCCTGACGCTTCTGGCGCCAGTCGTCTACCTGGCTGCCGACTGCCTGTATGCCGCCCGCGGCTGGGCCGACCCGATCGCCGCCGTCGTGCACGTGGTCGGCGCCATCGCCTACTCCTTCGTGGTCCTCCGCCTCGTGACGTGGTTCGGAGGTCGTCCGGCCTGGGCGCTCGCCCTCCTCGTCGTCGGCCTGGTCGGGGCGGCCGGCAACGTCGCCTACGGGTTCAACACGATCCACGTCTCCCTCGGCGACACCGACCTGGTGGACGCGACAGGGGCGGCAGACCTGATCAAGCCGCTCGGCCTGTGCTTCCCCCTCACCCTCCTGCTCGCCGCTATCGCCCTCCACCGGGTCGGGGCATCGCCCCGCTGGGTGCCCCCTCTCCTCGGCGCGGCCTCCATCGCGTGGCCGGTCGCCCACATAGCGAACATCGGCTGGCTCGCCGTGCTGGTCAACCTTGCGCTGGTTCTCGCCTTTGCCGCCCTGGTGTCGGGGGCGCGGCGCTCGGCCGGGCGGCCGGCATACGGGTCCGGTTCAGCCGATCTTGTCCAGCTCGGAACGGGCCTGCACGGGTGACTGCGGCGGCGGCTTCTTGTCGGACGGAACCCGCGGCAGGGTCGGTGCATAGCCGTCGCCGAGGGACTCGATGGCGTTGCGGGCGAAGGTCTGCTGCTCGGTGACGGTCCGCTCGGAGCGAGCGCTGCCGAGGAAGCTGACGGCCCAGTGCAGCATGGTCGTGAGCCGGTTCTTGAAGCCGATGATGTAGACGAGGTGGACCGCCAGCCACATGACCCAGGCGAGGAACCCCGAGAGGTTGAGCTTGCCGACGCTGGCGACCGCGCTGAACCGCGAGATGGTGGCCATCGACCCCTTGTCGAAGTACGCGAACGGCGGCAGTGAGGGCTTCCCGTCGAGCCGACGCTGGATGGTCTTCGCGGCATACCGGGAGCCCTGGATCGCCACCTGCGCCACACCGGGAAGGTTGTTGAGGGCGGCCATGTCGCCGACGACGAAGATCTCGGGGTGGCCCGGCAGTGTGAGGTCGGGCAGGGTCGCGATCCGGCCGGCGCGGTCGACGCTCGCCCCGGTCTGGTCGGCCAGCTGCTGGGCGAGCGGGGAGGCCTGCACTCCGGCAGCCCAGACCTTGGTGAACGACTCGATCCGGCGGGTTCGGCCCTTGTTGTCCCGGACGGTCACACCGGTGGCGTCGACGTCGGTGACGATGCTGCCGAGCTGGACCTCGACGCCCATCTGCTCCAACCGGGTCTGCGTCTTGGTCCCGAGGTGGTCGCCGAAGGCCGGCAGCACCTGGTCCGCGCCGTCGAGCAGGATGATCCGGGCGTTCCGGGTGTCGATGTTGTGGAAGTCGCGCGGAAGGGTGCGGCGGGACAGCTCGGCGATCTGGCCGGCCATCTCCACCCCGGTCGGCCCGGCCCCCACGACGACGAACGTCATGAGCCGCTCGACCTCCTTGGGCGTGGTGGCCAGCTCGGCCCACTCGAAGGCGTTGAAGATCCGGCCGCGCAGCTCCAGCGCGTCGTCGATCGACTTCATGCCCGGCGCGAACTCGGCGAACTGGTCGTTGCCGAAGTAGGACTGGCCGGCACCGGCCGCGACGAGGAGCGTGTCGTATGCCGTGACCGTCTCGCGGCCGAGGACCTCCGAGGTCACGGTCCGGGCCTCCACGTCGATCGTGGTGACGTTGCCGAGCAGGACCCGGGCGTTGTGCTGCTTGGCGAGGATCTCGCGGGTGGCGGGCGCGATCTCGCCCTCGGAGAGGATCCCGGTCGCCACTTGGTAGAGCAGCGGCTGGAAGAGGTGGTGGCTGGTGCGCGCGATGAGGGTGACCTCGACGTTCGCGTGCTTGAGAGCCTGGGCTCCGAAGAGCCCGCCGAACCCGGATCCGATGATGACGACCCGTTGCCGACCCGTGCTGTTGGTGTCCGTGTTGCTCACGACGCCGTCCTCTCCAGACGCGAAACGGACGGCCACCCCGGGTGGGTGCCGTCCGCAGTGACCAACATCCATTGTGCCAAGTTCGGGCGCACATCACGTATGCCGTCATGCTGCGAGCGTGGCGTACGTCACCCCTGCGGGGTCGGGAGGTGGCCCGAGCTAGGCGGTCAGGGCGTCGGTGAGCAGGGCGATGAGGGCCTCGAGCTGCACGTCGACCGAGGAGGAGACGTCCTCGTCGGAGCCGTCGAGTGCTCGCGCGGCGAGTCCGGCCTTGCTGTCGATGAGCTGGGCGATCCGGCTGTCGATCGTCTGGGCGGCGATGATCCGCCACGCGGTCACCGGCTCGGACTGGCCGATCCGGTGGACCCGGTCGATGGCCTGGGTCTGCTCGGCGTCGGTCCATGACAGCTCGGCGAGGACGAGGTTCGACGCGGCCTGCAGGTTGATCCCGACCCCGGCGGCCGTGAGCGAGCAGACCGCGATGGCGACCTCGGGATCGTTCATGAACGCGTCGATATTGGCCTGCCGGACGCGGGCGGTCTGGTCGCCGCGGATCGAGACATACTTCAGCCCCCGCTCGGCGAAGGTCGCCTCGGCCAGGTCCATGACGTCGATGTGCTTGGCGAAGAACACGACCTTGCCCACGCTGTTGGCCAGCTGGGCGGCGTAGTCGGCGGCCAGCCCGGCCTTGGCCTGGCCGATCCGCCGCATCAACCGGAAGACGTTGTCGTCGGTCTCGGAGGAGGTGTCCTCGCGCTCTGAGATGGCGATCCGGCGCACGAGGTCGTGGTCGATCCCCTCGACGGGTTCGGTCTCTCCGCGGGCCGCGAGCGCCATCTCGTAGCGCCGCACCAGCCGGGCGGCGAGCTCCTGCTCGGCAGCCCGGATCGAACGCCCGGCGTCGTCGTCGAGCTCGACCGGGAGGTCGGCGATCCGGCGGGCCGGGATGTCGGCGGCGACGTCGATCTTGCGGCGGCGGACGATTCCCTGGTCGATGACCGCCGCGCGCGCGCCGGCGTAGAAGCCGTTCTCGGCCGGGGTCAGCCCCGTCTCCTCGAGGGCCTCCATCAGGGCGGCCCGGGGCTTCTTGTCGTCGATCCAGCCGAGGAACTGCCAGATGGCCTTGAAGTCCTCGATGTCGTTGATGAGCGGGGTTCCGGTGAGTGCCATGAGGAGCGGCCGGGCGGCGCGCGACCGCACCTTCTCGGAGAGCTGGACCACGTGCTGGGACCGCTGCGACCGCTTGTTCTTGATGAGGTGGGCCTCGTCGACGATCATGCCGCGGAACCCGAAGCTGCCGAGCCAGCCGACGTGCCGGTCGAGCACCTCGTAGTTGACGATGACGATGTCGGCGAAGCCGTCGATGGTCTCGCCGTTGCCATGGATGACGGTGGCCGGATGGCTCGGCGTCCACAGCGCGGCCTCGCGTGCCCAGTTGGTCTTGACGACGTTCGGGACGACGACGAGCAGAGGGTAGGCATCGGCGGCCTGGGCGGCTAGCAACGCCTGTGCGGTCTTGCCCAGACCCGGCTCGTCGGCGAGGAGGAAGGTCCGGTGACCGTCAGCGGCTGCCGCGACCACCTGCCCCTGGTGGTGCATCAGCTCCAGGCCGCCCGGCGCCGCCAGCGAAGCCGGCTCGGGGAGGTCCATGCAGGACGACCCACCGCCGAGCTCGAAGGACCGGAACAGCGGTCCGAGCAGCTCCCAGGTGGCGAGCCGGTGGGTCCGCGGTGCCTGACGGGTGACCGCGGAGAAGTCGGGAGCAAGGAACGGGTTGGCGAGGTGCCGCGAGATGACCGACTGCGGAACGACTCCGCGCTCGGGCCGCGCGGTGGCGACCACCTCCTCGACGGCAGGTACCGGCTCGGGAGCAGGCTCGAAGCCCGCGGCCCGTAGCATCTCCCGCTTCAGGTCCTCCGCGGCGTCCGAGATGGTCGCGTCGTCGCCGAGCAGGATGATGAGCGAGGTGTCTCGCGCGGCCGTCTTGGCCAGAATGGTGGCGACCCCGTCGAGCCGCTTGAGCTCTTCGGCGCGCTTGGCCTCCGAGCTGGTGGGATCGGCCTTGACCCGTGCTCGCTCCTCACGAAGCAGCAGCGCGACGACCTGGAACTTCGTCCGCGCCGAGGGCCGCAACGGCCCGCGCTGGGCCGCGGCCTCGACCTCGCGGACGGCACGGGCGAGCTGCGGGATGACGCCTTCGACGTCGGCGGCCCGCCGCTGCGTGCGAGCAGCGTGCGCGACGCCTGACTGGCGCTGGCCTCGTCGAGCCAAGAAACCCTCCAGATGCCCACGGCGGGGACCGCCGAGAGCCAATGACGCCGCCGGAGCGGCGCTCGGGGCGCGGTCGACGGCTGTCGGCCGCGTGCGGGGCGTGTGCACGACCAAACCCCCTCCCGAAGGAGGGGGCTCGGTCGGTGACGCGTTGGTAGCGGGGGCAGGATTTGAACCTGCGACCTCCGGGTTATGAGCCCGGCGAGCTACCGAGCTGCTCCACCCCGCGTCGGTAGACACAACCCTACGGGAGCACCCGGCATACGACCAAATCGCCGCCGCCGCCGTCAACAGCGCGTGCGGTCGTCAGCCGGCTGACGTCCTCGGGTGGGCGGGTGGGTGGGTTGTGCGCAGGCGGTGCTCGCGGGCGGGCGGTGCTCACGGGCGGGCGGTGCGCCGGTTACCGAGCTGGTTACCGAACCGGAGTGGTTGCCGCAACAGCCACTTCGGTTCGGTAACCAGTCGGGTAACCCGTGCGAGCAACCCCATCCACCGCGAAAGCGCGCACGTGCCGGGCGCATGTGCCGACGATAGGCCGCATTGACCACAGGTCGACCCCCCGGGCCACTGGCCAGCAGAGCCACCGGTGGCCAGTGCTACCCGACATCGACCAGTGCCATCCCGGCGACCGACCAGTGGTGGCCAGCATCGACCAGTGCCATCCCCGCGACTGGTCAGCGATCCCTCCGGTGGCCAGCGCTACCCACCAGCCACCAGTGCATCGCCGGGTGACCGCGGCGGCGCGACGGGCGGGCGGTGCGCCGGTTACCGAGCTGGTTACCGAACCGGAGTGGTTGTCGGAACAGCCACTTCGGTTCGGTAACCAGTCGGGTAACCGGCCGGCAGAGGTCTGGGCGGCGTCAGCCGGTGGCGGTTCCGGTCGGCGTGGCCGTCGAGGTCGGGGTGCCACTGGCTCCGGAAGGCACCGCCTGTTGGGCTTCGCTGATGGCCGCCTGGAGCTCCTTCTGGGCCTGGCCGTATGCCGCGAAGTCACCGGCCTTGAGCGCCGCCTGGCCCTTGTCGTAGGCCGCCTGGATCTTGGCGATCGCTGCGGCCAGCGCCGCGTTGCCGCCGGTGCCCGGCGTCGTCGGCGGCTTGGTGCCGCCGCTCGGGGGCGTCGTGCCGCCGCCGATGGTCGCGCCGGAGTTGCCGCCGAACACGCCGTCGAGCGCCTGGGCCAGGGTGTCGCCCCAGCCGACGGTGTTGCCGAACACCGCGATCGTCGCGACGTTCTGGGGGTAGGAGCCGGCCTCCTTGGACTGCTGGACGAACAGCGGCTGGACGTAGAGCAGGCCGCCCCCGACCGGCAGGGTGAGCAGGTTGCCGAAGGTGAGCTGCTTGCCGGACTGTCGGCTCTGGGCGATGAACTGGGACAGGTTGAGGTTCTCGGTCTGGGAGGACGAGGGCGCGGTCGAGTTCTCGATCTGGTTCTCGACCTGGCCGGGCCCGTTGACGACCGGCGCCGACGGGAGCTCGAGGAGCCGCAGGGCGCCGTAGCCCGCCGCCGGTTGACCGGCCGTCGTGCCTGCATCACCGTCGGCCGCGAGGAAGCCGCGCAGGATCTCGCGCGTCCCACCACTGGGCACGAAGGTCGTCGTCAGCGAGAACGACGGGTCCTTCTGCCCGGGCATGGCCAGGCTCTGGAAGTAGGTCGGCTGGTCCTGGGTAGCGTGCGTCGGGTCCTTGGGGACCTCCCAGAAGTCGCCGCCGCCGTAGAACGAGGCCGCGTCGGTCACGTGGTACTTGGCCAGCTCGCCGCGCTGGACCTTGAGCAGGTCCTGGGGGTAGCGCAGGTGGGCCATCAGGTCCGCGGAGATGTCACTGACCGGCTGCACGGTGTTGCCGAACGCCTTGCTCCACGCCTTGAGGATCGGGTCGCTCGTGTCCCAGGCGTACAGGTGGACCGAGCCGTCGTAGGCGTCGACCGTGGCCTTGACCGAGTTGCGGATGTAGTTGACCTGGCCACCCACCGCCGTGGTGACCGTCGAGGAGGTCTCGGTCACCGAGTCCGAGGTCGCGTCGGCGAGGTTGACCTTGTCGGCGTTCGGGTAGTGCGACGTCGTCGTGTAGCCGTCGACGACCCACACGACCCGGCCGTCGACGACCGCGGGGTAGATGTTGCCGTCGACCGTGAGCCACGGCGCGACCCGCTCGACCCGCTCGGTGGGCGTGCGGTGGTCGAGCAGCCGGGACTGGGCGGTGACCTGGTCGGAGAGGAGGAACTTGGGCTCGCGGTAGTGGACGGCATACGCCACCCGACGGAGGAAGGACCCGATCGCGACACCCCCGGTCCCGGTGTAGGTGTTGTTGATCTGCCCGGTGCCGGCCGGGTAGTCGAACTCGCGCTTCTGCCCGCCGCTGGGCCCGCCGACGATCGAGTACTGGTCGGAGGTCTCACCGAAGTAGATCCGCGGCTCGTAGTCCTTGCCGTCGGGGCCAACGGTCGAGAAGCCCTGCTGGAAGAAGACCGGGTCGCCCTTGCTGGTCCGCTGGTTGCCGTATGCCGCGACGAAGCCGTAGCCGTGGGTGTAGACGGTGTGGTCGTTGACCCAGTTCCGCTGACCGGGCGGCAGCCCGTCGAGGGTGAGCTCGCGGACGGCGACGACCGCGTCCTGGCTCTTGGCGCCGATCGTGTAGCGGTCGACGTCGAGGGTGTCGGGAAAGGTGTAGAACGACCGCGGCGCCTGGGACTGGCGGAACGAGCTGGAGATGACGTTGGGGTCCATGATCCGGATGCCCGGGATGGTCTCGGCGTCCTGGTGGAGCTGGCCGGCGGCGACGTCGGTGCGGGCGGAGTAGACCTGCGTCTGGACGCCGGTCAGCCCGTATGCCGCGCGGGTCGCGTCGATGTTGCGCTGGATGTACTTGGCCTCCAGGCTCTTCTCCGACGGCTTGACCTTGAGCGACTGGATGACGCCGGGGTAGATCCCGCCCACGACGATCGACAGCACGGTGAGCAGGCCGACCGCGACGAGCGGCAGCCGCCAGGTGCGGGTCCAGATGGCCGAGAGGAACAGCATCGCGCAGATGACCGAGGCGACGGCCAGGATGGCCTTGGTCGGCAGCACCGCGTGGGCGGCCGTGTAGGTGATGCCGGTGACGATGCCCCCGTCCGCGGAGGACTCGGCGTAGCGACCGAACCAGTAGGCCGCCCCGCGCACGAGGAACAGCGCCGCACCGAGGATCCCGAGGTGCACGAACGTGGCCCGCGTCGTCGGCCCCCGCCCGGGCAGCTGCAACCCGCCGTAGACGTAGTGGACGAACACCCCGGCGAGCAGCGCCATGATGAGGACCATCGTGAGGAAGCCGATGACCAGCTGGATCCACGGCAGCGTGAAGACGTAGAAGCCGGCGTCCTTGCCGAACTGCGGGTCCGTCACCCCGAACGAGCCCCCGTTGCGCCACAGCAGGTAGGCCTTCCAGTTGCCGGCCATGGTCAGGGCGGCAAGTCCCCCGAGGAAGAGCGGGATGACGATCATCGCGATCTTGCGGATCGGCTCGATGGCCGACCGGTACTGCTCCAGGCTCTGCTGGGCCGGCGTCGAGGGGATGTAGAACGGCCGGGTCCGGTATGCCGTGTGCAGACTCCCCCAGACCAGTCCCCCTGCCACCGCGAGACCGACGAAGAACAGCAGGATCTGGGTGCCGAGCCGGGTCGTGAAGACCGAGCCGAAGCCCACCGAGCGGTACCAGAGCAGGTCGGTCCAGAAGCCGGCGAGCATGCTGACCAGCGCCGCGAGGACGACGAGCACGAGCAGGGTCGGCACGAGCGGGCCGGCCGGTCGGCGCGGACGCCGGCGGGCGGTCGGCGCGGGAGGGGGCGCACCGTCGCCGGCGCCGTTGGCGTCCTCGCCCTCGTGCCACGGGGACTGACTCACGTTGCTCGACCACCTGTTCGCGGGGGCGGGCGACAGCCTCTCGCTGGCGCCTCCTCTTGATGGACAACTTACCCAGCGGCCCTGAGGTTCCCCCGTCCCGGTGCGCCGACGGGATCGGTGAGCGACCGGCATACGGCACGATGGTCGCCGTGGCCAACCCCAGCACCCCCGTGACCGACCCGCTCGCCCTCGCCGCGCTCGACACCGAACGCCACGTCGCGGCGGCCGGCTGGGACCAGAACCCGCGGCTGTTCGCGCTCGTCGACACGGCCGAGCTCGTCGTCGCCGAGCCGTCGATCCGGGGCAGCCTCGGGCCGACCGACCTGCTGCCCGGCGCCCTGACCGCTGTCGAGCAGGAGGGGCTCCCAAAGACCTCCGACCTGGAGTCGCTGCTCGGGCGGATCGCCTGGCCGGACAGTGTCATCGGGTGCGCCATCGCCGTCGAGCGGGTCGTCGTCCCGCCGGCGGCCGAGCGGGACCTGCCGAGCGACCCGCGCCGGGCCGTCGACGCACTGGCGGCCCACCCGGACCGCCAGGACGTGCGGCTGCTTGTCGCCGTCACGCGTGCGGGCGGCGCGATCTGCCTGCTCCGCCAGCGGGCCAACGACAGTGACGACCAGGTCGCCTCGGGGGCCGACATCGCCCCGGGGCTGGTGCACGCGCTGCGTGCGACGTTCGACGCGTAGGGCTACTTCGCGGCCGGGCCCGTGCAGGTCGGAAGGTCCGCGGTCTTCTTCGCGGCGATGGCGTTGACCGCGGTCAGTGCCTCGTCGAAGGTGGCGACGCGCACCACGTGCAGCCCGTCGGGGATGTGCCCGACGACCTCGTTGCAGTTGTCGGCCGGTGCGAGGAACCAGTTGGCGCCGCCATCACGGGCGCCGACGAGCTTCTGCCGGATGCCGCCGATCGGCCCGACCGCGCCGGTGTAGTACATGGTGCCGGTGCCGGCGATGTCGGCGCCGCCGGTGAGCGCTCCGGGGGTGAGCCGGTCGTAGACGCCGAGGCTGAACATGAGCCCGGCCGACGGACCGCCGACGTCGCCGGCCTTGATGTCCACGACGTAGGGGTGGACGAAGCTGACGGCGAGGTAGACGCCGATCGCGGGCCGCCCTTTGTCGGTCTTGTTCTCGGTCGTCACGACGTCGAGTGTCTGGCGCTTGCCCCCGCGGTCGACGGTCACGGCGACCTTCTCACCGACCTTGTGCTTGGCGATGGCCGGGCGGATGTCGTCGACCGTGACGACCGGGGTGCCGTCGACGGCCACGATGTAGTCGCCCTTGGCGATCCCCGCGCGCTGCGCCGCCGAGTCCTTCGGGAAGTCGGCCACCGCCACTCGCTGGGTGACCTTGATGCCCAGCTTGGTCATGGCGACGGCGATCGCCTCCTGCTGGGAGTCGACCATCTCGGCGGCGTTCTCGTCCAGGACGTCCTTGGCGCTCGAACCGGGCGGGAAGAGCTCGTCGACCGGGTAGATCGCATCGCTCGACCGTAGCTTGGCGATCGCCCAGTCCAGGGCGCTGACCCGGTCGCCGGGGCCGCCCTGCACCGAGACGGTCGTGAAGTTCAGCTCACCGGTCGTGGGATAGCTCGGCGTGCCCGAGATCTCGATGAGCGGCTTGCCCTTGGCGACCTCGCCCAGGGTGTTGGTGATCGGTCCGGGGCTGAGCACGGCATACGGGACGCTGACGAAGGCCGCGACGCTGGGGATGACGAGCGCCGCCGCGGCCAGCCCGATGAGCAGCTTGCCCCACAGGCCCACCTTGTGCGGATCGGCACCGGGATCCTGGACCCAGGCGTATGCCGGATCGCCGTCGGTCACGCGATCCCGACCCACTCCTCGCCGCCGCCGACGAAGTTCTGGTGCTTCCAGATCGGCACCTCGCGCTTGAGGGTGTCGATCAGCTCGCGGCACGCGTCGAAGGCCTGACCGCGGTGGGGGGCGGAGGCGGCCACGACGACGGCGAGGTCGCCGACCACGAGGGTGCCCACGCGATGGACGGTGGCCAGCCGGGTGTCTGGGTGTGCGGCCGCGACCGCGTCACACACGCCACGGAGCCGCTCCACCGCCATCGGATGCGCGGTGTAGTCCAGGCTCACGACGTCCTGGCCGTGGTCGTGGTCACGGACGATGCCGAGGAAGGCGACCAGGCCACCGCTGTGCGGCGTGCGGACCGCCTCGATGACCTCGTCGACCGACAGGACGGCGTCGCGGACGTCGGCGATGAGCACGCGGGGGCTCGTGGCGGGCGTCGGCATGAGGTGTCCTTCAGGCTTGGAACGGCGCGGGGGCGGCTCGGGTCATCATGCCAAACCAGCCGGGCGGCCGTCGCGGCGCATGGCATCCGGACGCCCGGCGGGGCCGGAGGGACTGCTGCGGGAACCAAACGACCGGGTGCATGGTTGTGCCATGAGGACCGTCTCCGTCGGCGGCCCCGACCGTCCGAACCCTCTGGAGCACACCGTGTCCGACCGCCCGTTGCAGCCCTCCGGCGATGACCCGTCCGGCGACGACCCTTTTGAGGGGATGCCTCCGGAGCTGGTCGAGGCCCTGCGCAGCCTGACCGGCGGGAACCTCGACCCGCAGATGGTCGAGATGCTCCGCGGAATGGGCCTGGACCAGGTCGACCCGGCCATGCTGCAGATGGTCGGGGCCCAGATGCGGGAGATGTTCGCCGCCCCGTCCGACGGACCGGTGTCCTTGTCGACCGCCACCGACCTGGCTCGCAAGACCGCCGCCGCTGCCGGCGACCCGAGCGTGACGGCGTCCCAGAGCAGGACCGTCGCCGATGCCCTGGGCGTGGCGCGACTCTGGCTGGACGATGTCACCTCGTTCGCCGCCCACGACCTCACCGGTTCGGCGTGGAGCCGGGCAGAGTGGATCGAGGCGACCATGCCGCTCTGGGTCGAGCTCGTCGCTCCCGTCGCTGCGGGCGTCTCCGCCGCCGTCGGCCGGGCGATGAAGGGCCAGCTCGACCGGCTCGGCGAGATGCCCGTCCCCGAGGGCATCCTCCCGGCCGGGGTCGACCCCTCGGCGGCGATGGCCCCGATGATGGACAAGATGAGCAGCGCCATGTTCTCGATGCAGCTGGGCCAGGCCGTCGGCGCGCTGGCGGGTGAGGTCGTCTCGGGTACCGAGGTGGCACTGCCGCTGGTCCCCGCCCCGCAGGTGGCCATGCTGCCGGCCAACGTCGACGCCTTCGCCGAGGGACTGGACGTCCCGACCGACGAGGTGCGCCTCTACCTCGCGCTGCGCGAGTCGGCCCGCACTCGCCTGTTCGGCGCCGTCCCGTGGCTCGCCGCGGGGGTCATGGCAGCGGTCCGTGACTACGCCGGCGACATCACGATCGACACCGACGCCATCGAGTCCTCGCTCGCCGGGGCCGACCTGTCCGACCCGGCCTCGCTCCAGAACGCGCTGCAGGACAACCTCTTCACGCCCGACCAGAGCCCCGCCCAGCGGGCCGCCCTGAGCCGGCTGGAGACCCTGCTCGCCCTCGTCGAGGGCTGGGTCGACGTGGTCACCGAGCGGGCCACCGCCGGCAAGCTCCCCCACGCCGACGCGCTCGGGGAGGCCGTCCGCCGCCGACGCGCGACCGGCGGTCCGGCCGAGAAGACGTTCGCCTCGCTCGTCGGGCTGGAGCTGCGCCCCCGACGGCTGCGCGATGCGGCCAACCTGTTCAAGGCACTGGAGGACCGGCTCGGTTCCGAGGGGCGCGACGCCGTGTGGCGCCACCCCGACCTGGCCCCGTCGGCAGCAGACCTCGACGACATCCTCGGCTACGTCGACCGGGCCGCCGCCGGAGACGTCCCCGACGACATGGACGCCGCCCTCGATGCTCTGCTCAGCGGCGACGACGGGCACCCGTCCACCGGACCGTCCGGCAGCGAGCCGAGCGCGTGAGCGCAGACGCCCGGTTGGTCGGCTTCGACCACCTGGCCGTCGACCTGTCAGCGCTCCTGGACTCCTACGCACCCACCGAGCCGGACCAGCAGAGGCTGCGCACGGCATACGCCGCCCACCTGCGGGCCCACCCGGACGCGGTCGCGAAGGCCGGGCCACCCGCGCACTTCACGGCGTCCTGCCTGGTCGTCGACCCCGATGTCGAGCGGGTGCTGTTGACCCACCACCGGCGGGCGCGCCAGTGGTTCCAGTTCGGCGGCCACCTCGAGCCGGCCGACACCGGCATCCGGGCCGCGGCCCGGCGGGAGGCTCGGGAGGAGTCCGGTCTGCCGGCCCTGGTGCCGCTTCCCGGCCCGGTCCAGCTCGACCGGCACGCCCTGGTCGGCGACTTCGGGCGGTGCCGCGAGCACCTGGACATCCGCTTCGTCGCGGTGGCCGAACCCGGTTCCGAACCCGTCGTCAGCGAGGAGTCCCTCGACGTCCGGTGGTGGCCCGTCGCTGCTCTTCCGGAGGCCACCGACACCTCGCTGCGGTCGCTCGTCGAGGCAGCCCGGCGGGCCCTCGGCAGGACCTCGGACCGGGCACGCTGAGCACGGCCCTGCACGATTTCGTGCTCAGCCTGGTCTAGGGTGATCCGTGGTCCAGCCGCAGATCGCGGCCCGAAACGACAAGGAGAGCCAGATGGCTGACGAGACCTACAAGGGCGAGTTCTACTGCGTCAAGTGCAAGGAGAAGCGCGAGGCCGAGGGGAAGGTCGTCGTGTCCGAGAACGGCCGACGGATGGCCAAGGGTCAGTGCCCCGTGTGCGGCACGAACCTCAACCGCATCCTCGGCAAGGCCTGACGCCTGCCGCCGTAGCTCGACCTCCAGGGGCCCTACCGGATCGATCCGGTAGGGCCCCTGTGGATGACCGGCCGGGCGGATCCGGAGACTGTGCCAAGGTGCTGGGATGGACGCCGACCCACCTCCCGCCGCAGCCCGGACCGCACCGCGCCTCCTCACCGGGCATGCCCCTCGCCGGCGCCCCGATGGGGGAATCCAGCTCGGCACCGACGCATCGGGCGGGCTGGTCCTGGACGGCCTCACCCACGACGACGTCCAGCTCCTCGCCCGGATCGACGGCCGGTCGACCCGCGACGACCTCACCGCCCACCCCTCTCGCGCCGGCCTGGTTTCGCCGCGGGCCGAGCAGCTGCTCGACCTGCTCGGAGCGGCCGGCCTGGTGACCGACCCCTCACCGCCGTCGGCGATGCGGCAGCGGGTCGTGCTCGTCGACGGCGCCGGCCCCGTCGCCCGCGCGCTCGCCGCTCAGCTGTCCGACATCGGAGTCGGCGCGATCCGGTCCGGGCCGTATGCCGTCGACGCCGCCGACGCGACCGGTGCCCGCCCCGACCTGGTCCTGGTCGTGGGACCCGCCCCGGTCGCACCGGGACGGGTCCAGCCGCTCCGGGCGCGCGGCATACGACACCTGGTCGTCGCCATCGCCGAGGCCAGCGCGGTCCTCGGTCCGTTGGTCACACCCGGACGGTCGCCGTGCCTGGAGTGCCTCGACCGACAACGGGCCGACCGCGACGCGGGCTGGCCGGCTGCGCTCGAGGGGCTGGCCGTCGGCGCCCCGGAGGCGGTCGCGTGCGAGCCGACTCTCGCCGCCCTGGCCACCGGTCTGGCGGTGGCGGTGACCGTTGCGGCACTCCAGGGCCAGTGCCCGGGTGGGGTGACGCTCGAGGTCGGCCTGCCCTGGCCGCGGGTCGTCCAGCGCCAGTGGTCGGCACACCCGGCGTGCGGCTGCGGAGCGGGACGCTCCGGTGAGGAGCGGCTCGGGAGACAATGGACGGCGTGAGTGACCTTCCGCGGGGAGCCGTGATCCGCACGGCCAAGCTGGCCGCGCTCCCGATCGGGTTCGCGGGCCGGACCGCGTGGGGCATCGGCAAGCGGCTCGGCGGCAAGCCGGCCGAGGCCGTCGCGGCCGAGCTGCAGGCCCGCACCGCGGCCCAGCTGTTCGCCGTGCTCGGCGAGCTCAAGGGTGGCGCGATGAAGGTCGGGCAGGCGCTCTCGGTCATGGAGGCGGCCATGCCCGAGGAGCTGGCCGGCCCCTACCGGGCCACCCTCACCAAGCTCCAGGAGGCCGCCCCGCCGATGCCGAGCCGGGCCGTGCACAACGTCCTGGCCACCGAGCTGGGGCCGCGCTGGCGGACGAGCAAGTTCCTGTCGTTCGAGGACACCCCGGCGGCGGCCGCCTCGATCGGGCAGGTGCACCGAGCCGTCTGGCGTGACGGACGGGAGGTCGCCGTCAAGGTCCAGTACCCCGGTGCGGGCGAGGCGTTGATGAGCGACCTGGCCCAGCTGGCCCGCGTCGCCCGGGTGGCGACGGCCTGGATCCCCGGCCTGGACATCAAGCCGATCACCGACGAGCTGCGGTCCCGGATGGGCGAGGAGCTCGACTACGACCTCGAGGCCAAGAACCAGCGTGCCTTCGTCCGCGGCTTCGCCGGTGACGCGCACTTCACCGTGCCCGACGTGCTCGTCCACTCCGAGCACGTCATCGTCTCCGAATGGGTGGAGGGGACGCCGCTGTCGCGGATCATCGCCTCCGGGACCCCCGCCGAGCGCAACCGGGCGGCCGAGCTCTACCTGGAGTTCCTCCTCACGGCGCCCACCCGCGCCCGGCTGCTCCACGCCGACCCGCACCCGGGCAACTTCCGGATCACACCGGAGGGCAGGCTGGCCGTGCTCGACTACGGCCTGGTCAACCGGCTCCCCCATGGGCTGCCCCCGGAGATGGGCACCTTCATCTCCTATGCGTTGGCCGGGCAGGCCGCTGAGATGGCCGACGGGCTACGGCGCGAGGGTTTCATCAAGCCCACGGTGCACATCGACCCCGAGGCACTGCTCGGCTACCTCTCCCCCTTCATCGACCCGCTGCGGCACGAGGAGTTCACCTTCAGCCGGCCCTGGCTGCGTGGGATGGCGGCCAACCTGCAGGACATGCGGCGCCCGGAGTTCCTCGTCGGGCTCAAGCTCAACCTGCCCCCGGCATACGTGCTCATCCACCGGGTCTGGCTCGGCGGCATCGGCGTGCTGTGTCAGATCGGCGGTACGGTCCGGGCCCGCGACATCATCCTGGCCAGCCTGCCCGGCGTGATCCCCGAGATCCTCCCGGCACCTGTCCCCTGACCTCTTGCGTCTGCGGATCTGAGGGCTCTCGTCGCTCACCGACGCAGACGCAACGGTAGGCCGCCCGGCTTGCGTCTGCGTCGCCGTGCGGGGGGAACCCTCAGATCCGCAGACGCTGGGGTCACCACCAGGCAGAGTCGAGCTTGCCCTCGATGCTGCGCAGGTGCTCGCGGCTGCACCGGTCGCACGTCCAGACGTCGCGTCCGTTCTCGGTGCCCCGGCTCCAGGTGAGCCGAGCGCGATCCGCAGCGTCGGCACTGGCCGGGATGCCGCCGCAGGTCACGCAGACCGGGCTCGGTTGCGGCGCAACGGGTTCGGTGCTCACGATGCAGCGGCTGCCTTGGCTGCCGCCTTCGCCGACTTCTTGAAGTCGCGGACCTTGGCGAGGGACTCGGCATCGACGACATCGGCCACCGAGCGGTAGGAGCCCTCCTCGGCATACGGTCCGATCGCCTCGCGCCACCCACTGGGTTGCACCCCCAGCCGCTTGCCGAGCAGGGCGGCGAAGATCCTGGCCTTCTGGTCGCCGTAGCCGGGCAGGGCCTTGAGCCGGGCGAGGAGATCAGCGGTGGAGGAGGCCGTGGTCCAGATCGCCGCGGCGTCGCCGCCGTAGGTCCCGACGACCGTCGCGGCGAGCTGCTGGACCCGACCGCCCATCGAGCGGCCGTAGCGGTGGATCGCCGGCGGCGTCGAGGCGAGGTCCGCGAACGCCTCGGGGTCGGCGGCGGCGATGGCCGCGGGGTCGAGGGTCCCGAAGCGGTCGAGGATCTTGGCCGGTCCACGGAACGCATGCTCCATCGGGTACTGCTGGTCGAGCAGCATGCCGACGAGCAGGGCGAACGGGTCACTGCTGAGGACCTCGTCGGCGTGGGCGTCCTGGGCGATCCGGATCGAGGGAGAGGCGGGCGTGCGCGGCATACCGATCACTGTATGGCGAACCGCCGCCCAAGCACCCGACCCGCGTCGGCTCGGGGGCTGACGCGGGTCGGGGAACCTGCTGGGTGGTGGACGGCGGTCATCGAGTGATCCGCGCCAGGTGCATCTGCATCACGTGGCGTTCCAGGTGTTCCTGGCGCGCCGTGCGCTGCTCGTGCTGGACGCGGGTGTGCTCGATGCGCCGCAGCTTGTGCTTCCTGCGGTTGTACATCGGGTACTCCTTGGGTCAAGAGGTTGGTCATGGTCTGGTCGGGCGCCTAGGCGGCGACCGGGTTCTTGCGCGGACGGCCACGGGGCCGCTTGCGGGCGACGATCACGCCGGCGACGAAGAGCTCGCCGCCCCAGACGCCCCAGGGCTCCCGGCGGTCGAGCGCCCCGGCGAGGCACTGAGACCGGGCCGGGCACGTCCCGCAGAGTGCCTTGGCGAACTCGACGTCCTGCGGCAGCTCGGCGAACCAGATCTCCGCGTCGTTCTCACGGCACGGAATCAGCTCGTCACCCTCGGTCGGCGCGATTGCGTCGATGAGTTCGGTTAGCGCCATGGTGCTCACCTCCTTGTCCCTGCCCCTCGTGGGGGCCTTGTGTCGGCGGTCGGTGCCTGGTGGGGCGGTGACCGGTGTTCGGTGCGTTGACGTGCTGTTCATCTGTGGTGGCCTTGGGGGTCGGGCGGCCGGACAACAAAAAGGCCGCGGGTCCCGATGTCGGGATCCGCGGCCTGTAGGCCCTGTCTGGTGGTGCTAGACGGGTGAGCCCTGGAGGCGAGGAGTCGCGACATCGATGGTCTGGGTGGGGTCGACGGCCCGGCCGAGGCGGTCACCGAAGCCGAAGACGACGGCGGAACCGTCGTATGCCGGGTCGACGAGAGCGCTCTTGGCGGCGGACACAGTGATCCCCTGCGTCTTGCCACGGCCGGCGGCGACGATGGAGTGGGTCGGCAGCGCGCACATGGCAAGAGCACCGAAGATCTCGGTGTTCCACGTCGTCATGGTCTTGTCCATCAGGGCCAACCCTCCTCGTCTGTGCTCGTCGCGCCCGGGTGCGCGGGGATGGATCCCGGTGTGCGTTCAGGATAGGCGCCGCCGTCGCGGCGGGGCAAACTATTTATCGAAGAATTTTCGCGGTACTGCCGCGGACACCGGCTATTCTTCGGATTCCGTTGTGACAGAACTGATTTCGAGCGCCTCGTCGACCGATCCACCGCCGAGGAGGACCAACACCTGCGCGGCGTACTTGTCGACCTTGTGGGTCCCGACTCCGCGGATCGAGAGCAGCTGCGGGATCGAGGAGGGGGTCTGCTCGGCGATCGCGGTGAGCGTCGCGTCGGTGAAGACGACGTATGCCGGGACCTTGGCGCGCTGGGCCTCGGCGAGGCGCCAGGCCTTCAGCCGGTCGAACGTCGGCTCGTCATAGGTGGGCGGACAGGCGGCGCAGCGCCCGGTGATGACCTGGCTCGCGGCGCCGAGCGGGCCGCCGCACACGCGGCACACGACGGGCTTGCGCGGCGTGCTGCTCCCGCCCGCCGGACCGGTCGCACCACCCACCCGTTTGGTACTGCGCGGGTTGCTACGGGCGACGTCGCCGAGGACTGCGGCGGCACCGTCGAGGAAGCGCGACGGGCGGCGGGTGGCCCGGCCGCCCGGGGTCCGCGACGCGGCATACGAGATCTCGAGCTGGTCGCGCGCGCGGGTGAGGCCGACATAGAGGAGGCGCCGCTCCTCCTCGATCGTCTCGGCGGTGTCGGCCATGGTGATCGGCAGGAGGCCGTCGGAGCAGCCGGCGAGGAAGACGACCGGCCACTCCAGCCCCTTGGCGGCGTGCAGCGAGGCAAGCGTCACGCCGTTGACCGACGGGGCGTGCTGGGCCGCGGCCCGTTCGTCGAGCTCGCGGACGAGGTCGGGCAGCCGCGCCTCCGGGGTCGCGGCGACGAGGTCGTCGGCGAGCACCGCGAGCGCGGCGAGCGACTCCCATCGCTCGCGGCTGGCGCCACCGCTGGTCGGTGCCTGACGCGTCCAGCCCGCCCCGACGAGTACGTCACGCACGAGGTCGGGCAATGGCTGGGACCCGTCGTCGGAGCGGGCCTGGCCACGGAGGAGGAGGACTGCCTCACGGACCTCACGCCGGGCGAAGAACCGCTCGCCGCCGCGGACGAGGTAGGGGATGTCACGCGCCGAGAGGGCGTCCTCGAAGGCCTCGCTCTGGGCGTTGGTCCGGAACAGGACGGCGACCTCGGCAGGTGCCCGCCCTGCCCTGACCAGCCGGGCGACCGCCTCGGCCACACCGGCGGCCTCGGCCGGGTCGTCGGGATAGGCGGTGAGTCGCGGCTGGGCACCCGGGGGCTGCTGGCTCTGCAGCTCGACGCTTCCGCTGCGACGGGAGCCGCTCGGGCCGGAGAGGACCAGGTTGGCGAGCCGGACCACCTCCGGCGTGCTCCGGTAGTTGCGCACGAGCCGGACGGTCCGGGCGCCCTTGTGGGCGGAGGGAAAGTCCAGGAGGTGCCGCGGTGACGCGCCGGTGAAGGAGTAGATCGTCTGTGCCGGGTCGCCGACCACGCACACCTCCTCGCGGCCGCCGAGCCAGGCGTCGAGGAGTCGCTGCTGGAGGGCGTTGACGTCCTGGTACTCGTCGACGACGAAGTGCCGGTACTGGTCGTGCACCGCACGGGCGATGTCGTCGCGCTCCTCCAGGATGCCGACCGTGAGCAGGAGGACGTCCTCGAAGTCGATGACGTGCCGCGCCCCCTTGACCTCCTCGTATGCCGCGAGGAGACGAGCCATGGCCGTCGCGTCGAGCCCGGGCGGCTCCCGGCGCGCGGCCCGGGCCGCCGCGGCATACGAATCGGGGGTGAGCATCGAGACCTTGGCCCACTCGATCTCCGCGGCGAGGTCGCGGATGCCGGTGCGGTCGAACTGGAGCCGGAGCCGGCCGCACGCCTCGGCCACGGCCGACGCCTTCTGCGGCATGACCTCGGGGGCCGCTCCGCCGATCGCCTGCGGCCAGAAGTAGTGCAGCTGACGCAGGGCCGCGGCATGGAAGGTGCGGGCCTGCGCGCCACCGACGCCGAGGTCCCGCAGGCGAGTACGCATCTCGCCGGCCGCCCGCGCGGTGAACGTCACCGCGAGGACCCGCTGCGGCTGGTAGGCACCGGAGAGGACGCCGAAGGCGATCCGGTGGGTGATGGCCCGGGTCTTGCCCGTCCCCGCCCCGGCCAGTACGCACATCGGCCCGGTCGGGTGGGCGGCAACCTCGCGCTGCTCTGGGTCGAGCGCGTCGAGGACGGCGTCGGCCGAGGGGTGCGCGACGGGCAGGGCGGGCTTGGTCATGACGTCGCCGATCCTCTCACCCGGCCCCGACACCCCGACCGGCCAGTGACCGGGAGGCGGGTCAAGCTACCCAGTGCCGGGTCGCGAAGAAGAGGAGGACGACGGCGCCGAGGGGCAGAGCGACCGCAACGGCGAGGCGAGGCAGCCACCTCCATCGTGGTCGTTCCCACACCTCCGCCAGGACGAGGTAGGCCGGGAACCAGGTGAGCGCATAGCGGCCCGACGACCCGAAGGTCGGCGAGGTGAGGATGACACCGACGCTGAGGACGAGGTATGCCGCCTCGGCCCACCTGCGCATCCAGAGCACGGCACACGTGAGGACCAGCCCGCCGAGGACGACGGCGAGGTCGATGCCCCGCGACACCGACAGCCACGACGTCGGGGCGGCCCAGATGAAGTCCCACTGGTGCGGGATCGACTGCCACGGCCACGAGAAGCCGCGCCCCCACCCGGTGACCTGCGCATCCCGGTACGCCGTCCACGATCCGGTCTGCGCGTGCAGATACGTGACATAGGCAGCGAGCACGGCTGTCGGGACACCGAAGGCGAGGACGTCCACCCGAGGTCGGAGGCGGCGGTCGGCGCGCAGCTGCACGGCATACATGACCACGAGGGCGAGGACGAGGAAGACGCCGTTGATCCGGGTCGCGCAGGCCACGGCGGCGCCCAGCCCGGCCACCCACCAGCGCCGTTGCGACCCGGCCCACCAGGCGACGAGTGCGCCGGCGAGCCACAGGGACTCGCTGAAGAAGCTGACGAGGAAGACGCCGAACGGGGCGACGGCCAACAGCAGCACCGCGCGGCGGGCACGAGCCAGGCCCACCGGGGTCCGCCCCGCTGCGTCGAGGACGATGCCCCACAGGGCCCACGCCGCAACGGTCGAGGCGAGCACGGACACCAGGACCCCGGCGACGATCGTGTGCCCGAGCACGAGCGGGCTCACGGCCCGGACGAGGAACGGGTAGCCGGGAAGGAATGCCTGCTCACAGCAGGTTCTGCCCCCGTCGAAGTAGCCGTGCTCCGCGATCCGGCCCAGGTGGTAGCTGTCCCAGAAGGCGAACCGGTTGAGCAGCCAGGACCCGTCCCGCAGGGCGTGCGTCCCGAGCGGCATCCGGGCGGCCGCCGCAAAGGCGACCACGAGACCGAGGACCAGGACCCTGGACGCCAGCCACCAGGTGAGGACGCGACGCAACGGCTCCTTGACCGACGCGTCGGCGGCCCCGTCCGTGTCCCGACCGGGCCCGGGAATCATCACTGCGCCCATCGGGTTGGACACGGGAACCCTCAGTTCATGTCGTGAGCAGTCGAACGCTGACGCACCCATTGTTTCCCAAGGAGTCCCCGTGTCGATCAAGGCGCCAGCGCGTGGCACCGTCACGATGTTCACCACCACGTGGTGCGGCTACTGCCGGCGGCTCAAGGCGCAGATGGAGCGCGAGGGGATCCCGTTCACCGAGGTCGACATCGAGCGGCGACCGGAGGCAGCCGACTTCGTCATGGAGGTCAACGCGGGCAACCAGACCGTGCCCACGCTGCTCTTCCCCGATGGCAGCGCCGCCACGAACCCCTCCGTCCACGAGGTCAAGCAGCGCCTCACCTGAGCTTCCCACCTCGCGAAATTATCGGGTCCTCGGACTAGGGCGGATTCAGGGTGCTAGTGCAACACCTGGTGGTTCTGCTTGTGCCAGGAGGGTATCGAGGCGTTGGGCGGGGGTGGCCCAGGCGTGGCGTTTGCG
>JAJPIW010000016.1 GCA_021324575.1 Intrasporangiaceae bacterium
AAGGTGCTGCCGATGGGGCTCTCCGGGATCGTGCTGGCCGCCGCAGTCGCCGCCATGATGTCCACCGCCTCCGGGGCCCTCATCGCCACCGCCACGGTGGCCCGTGCCGACGTCGTGCCGCTGCTCGGCCGCCTCGTGGGCCGGCCGGACGCCGGAGCCGGTGACGGCAACCCCGAGCACGACGTGCAGTCCAACCGCATGTACGTCGTCGTCCTCGGCCTCGTCGCGACGGTGATCGCCATGCTGCTCAGCGACGTGGTCTCGGCCCTCACCATCGCCTACGACATCCTCGTCGGCGGGCTCCTCGTCCCCATCCTCGGCGGGTTCCTGTGGAAGCGGGCCACCGGCCCGGGCGCCCTGGCCGCGATGGGTGCGGGCACCGTCGTCACGCTGGCGACCATGGCAGCGACCGATGTGCTGGCCAACGAGCCGATCTACTTCGGCCTGGCCGCCAGTGTCGTCGCCTACGTCGCCGCGAGCCTGGCCACGCCGCCCACGTCCGAAGCTGTCCTCAAGGTCTGGTACGGGCGGCTCTCCGGGCAGGACGTGGCCCACGCCGACGACCCGCAGCACGCCCTGGAGTCCGACGAGGTCCACTGACCCGGGCGCACGCCGGTCACGGCGTGACCCGACCGACCCGACCCGATGGGTCCGGCATACGACCGTATGCCGGGCCCATCGGGATGCCGGTCAGTCCCGGTAGTCCGGGGCGATCCGGTCCAGTCTGCGCAGCAGGGCAGCCCACGCCATCGGGTAGGCATCGTCGTCTGAGAGCTCGTCGGACGCCTCGCCGGCGAACTGCTGAGCCGTGTGCTCGGCCACGGCCGGGTCCGGGAGTCGGAGCGCGCCGGAGGACAGGGCCGCGACCTGGATCTCGCAGGCCCGGTCCAGGTAGAACATCCGCAGGAAGGCGTCGGCGGCCGACTGACCCACGGTGAGCAGCCCGTGGTTGCGCAGGATCAACGCGTGGTGCGGGCCGAGGTCGGCGACGAGGCGCTCGCGCTCGGCTGTGTTGAGCGCGATGCCCTCGTAGTCGTGGTAGCCGACCCGGTTGTAGAACTCCAGCGACACCTGGTTGACCGGGAGCAACCCGTGCTCCTGCGCGGCCACTGCGCAGCCGCTGCGGGTATGGGTGTGCAGGACGCACTGGGCGTCCTCGCGGGCCGCGTGGACGGCGCCGTGGATGACGAAGCCGGCGGGGTTCACCCGGTACTCCGACGGCTCCACCAGCTCACCGTCCAGGCCGATCTTGACCAGGCGCGACGCCGTGATCTCGTCGAACATCAGGCCGTAGGGGTTGATGAGGAAATGGTGCTCGGGTCCGGGCAGGCGGACCGAGACGTGCGTGAAGATCAGGTCGGTCATCCGGTAGTGGTCGAGCAGCCGGTAGACGGCGGCCAGCTCGCAGCGCAGCTCCCACTCAGTCTTCTGCGGGGTAGCGGTGGCGATCGGAGCTTTGAGGGCCGAGGCGCTCACGCTGGGTCTCTCCTTGTTCGACGGTCAGCTCAACGAGCTTAACTATATCACTTGATATAAATAAACGGAAGGGCCCCTCGCACGATCTCCGGGACAGCCCCCCCGACGCCGATGGCCGCCATCACCCGGGGGTCCAGCACCGCCTGCACCGCCAACCCGTCGGTCGTCGCCGTCAGCCGGAGCGCGGCGTCCTCGATGTCCAGCTCGCGCGGGAGCGCCCCCTCGTCGACAGCCGCGGCGAGTGACTGGGTGACCACGGCGCGCCATCTGGCGAGGTACCCGGCGATGGCCTCACGGGCGGGCTCCTGGGACAGGCCCTCGGCATAGAAGAAGAGGAAGACGCGGGTCATGGCCAGGCGCCGCTCGTCGAGCGGCAACACGCTCGCGGTGAGCTCGACGAGCCTCGCCCGGGCGTCCAGCCCGGGATCGGCCCGAATGGCCTCGTAGTGCTGGCCCTGGATCTCGGCAGCCCGGTGCAGCCCGGCGAGGAGCAGGTCGTGCCGGGAGCTGAAGTAGTAGTTGAGGACCCCGGTCGACCAGCCGCTCTCCTCGGCCACCGCCCGCGTGGTCACCGACCCGACGCCGTGACGTGCGGCCACCCGCAGCACGGCATCGGCCAACTGCTCGCGACGCTCCGGGTGGCTGACCACCTTGGGCATCGGCGACCTCCTCCAGTCGACGTCCGGGTAGGACCCAAGGATGCCAGTCGCAGCCGAGCGACCCTCGCCGACCAGCACACGGCCGTTGCGCCGGCGCCGCTCCCCCGTGTCAGCCGGACCGGGGCGACTGGCTCGGGCTCAGTCGGCGGCCTTCTTCTGGGCGATCTGCCAGCGGATTCCGGCCTCGATGAAGCCGTCGATGTCGCCGTCGAAGACGGCCGTCGGGTTGCCCGTCTCGAACTCCGTCCGCAGGTCCTTGACCATCTGGTAGGGGTTGAGGACGTAGGAGCGCATCTGGTCGCCCCAGCTGGCCTTGACGTCGCCGGCCATCTCCTTCTTCGTCGCGGCCTCCTCGGCCTTCTTCTGCAGGAGGAGGCGGGACTGGAGGACGCGCAGCGCCGCGGCGCGGTTCTGGATCTGGGACTTCTCGTTCTGCATCGACACGACGATGCCGGTGGGGATGTGGGTCATCCGGACCGCCGAGTCGGTCGTGTTGACCGACTGGCCGCCGGGGCCGCTGGAGCGGAAGACGTCGACCTTGATCTCGTTGTCGGGGATCTCGATGGAGTCGGTCTGCTCGATGAGCGGGATGACCTCGACCGCGGCGAAAGACGTCTGGCGGCGGCCCTGGTTGTCGAACGGGCTGATCCGGACCAGACGGTGGGTGCCGCCCTCGACCGACAGGTTGCCGAAGGCGTACGGGATGTTGACCTCGAAGGTCGCCGACTTCAGGCCCGCCTCCTCGGCATACGAGGTGTCCATGACCTTGGTCGGGTAGCCGTGCCGCTCGGCCCACCGGAGGTACATCCGCATGAGCATCTCGGCGAAGTCGGCGGCGTCGACACCACCGGCCCCCGAGCGGATGGTGACGACGGCCGCGCGCTCGTCGTACTCGCCGGACAGCAGGGTGCGGACCTCCAGCTCGCCGACGGCCTTCTTGACCGAGGCCAGCTCGGTCTCCGCCTCGACCATGGTCGCGGCGTCGCCGCCGTCCTCGGTGCCCATCTCGACGAGGGCCTCCAGGTCGTCGATCCGGGCGTCCATGTCGACGACCCGGTCGTACTCGGTCTTGGCCCGCGACAGGTCCGAGGTGATCTTCTGCGCCGCGTCGGGGTCGTCCCACAGGTCGGGCACGCTGGCCTGCGCCTCGAGGTCGTCGATCCTGGTCTTCAGCGTGGACAGGTCGGTGACCTCACGCACCGACGTCATCGTCGCGCGAAGGTCCTTGATTTCCTGGGTGAAGTCGACAGCCACAAGTGTCAAGCCTACTTGCCCGTATGCCGTGCTCCCTCCGCGTCGTGGTCCTGGGGCGGTCGGCCGGGCAGCCGCGGGTCGAGGGCGACGGCTCCCGCGGAGAGGGCGAGGAGGAGCACCGCGACGAGGAGGCAGTTGACGAGCACGGTCCCGTAGCCGTGGACACCCACGTTGAGGAAGGGGTACGGGTACCACCCGGTGATGCCGCCACGGACCAGGGTGAGGCCCAGCCAGGCCAGCGGGTAGATGAGCGAGGGCAGGAGCAGCGACCGGTCGACCCGTCCGCGCGGCCCGAAGGCGACCCAGCCGAGGACGGCGAGGAGGGGGACGACGACATGGAGCAGCTTGTCGGCCAGGTTGTCGGCGCCGTGCAGGTGGAGCAGCGGGCGCAGGAAGAACCAGTGCACGAGCCCGGTGACGGCGATGCCGACGACCGCGTCGAGCCGGAGCACCCGCCACAGCCGGCTCGAGGTGGGCCGACCTAGGGCGAGCGGCGTGGCGGTCAGCGCGACGAGCAGGTTGCTGAGGATGGTGAAGTAGGAGACGAAGCGGGCCAGCCGGGTGGCGAGCGGCGGGACCGCGGTCTCGTCGAGGACATGTCCCCCACGGATGACGAGGACCAGCTGGAGCGCCAGCGCGAACCAGGCAACCGCGGCGGTCACGAGGTGCCAGAGCCGCGGCCGCGGGGTCGCCTCGGAGGGTTCGGCTGGCCTGGGTCCGGTCACGAAGCCGATTGTGCCGCCCGGGAGCCCTATTACCCGGATTACCCGGGTCGGCGCGCCCGATCGGTAGGCCCGACCGGTAGGCCTGACCGGGCGATCCGAGCCGCTGACAGGAGCCCTGCCGCGGGTCTACATTGATGGGTTGGCAGAGTCCTGCCACCCGACACAGCCAACTACTGGCCGGGGTCCACCGCACCCCCGGCCACCGTGCCGGGCGGGAGGAGATCTGGTGTCATCGATGTTCATTCCAGCTCAGGATCGTCACGCCGCGCGGGCCGGCTTCGGCCCACCGAGACTGATCGCCATCGCAGCCGCCGGGGCATTGTTGGCCGCGGCCACGGCCACGGCCGGAGGTGCCGGCGCAGCCGTCGCCCATGCCGCACCGTCGGTGCACGTCAAGCCGTTCTCGGCCGGCCACGTGCAGGTCGCCTCGAGGACCTCGCCGCTGCCGACGTCGCAGTGCGAGGCCCAGATCGGCATCGCCTGCTACAGCCCGATCCAGATGCGCGCGGCATACGACATCCAACCGTTGTACTCCGCCGGTATCACCGGCAAGGGCCGGACGATCCTCATCGTCGACTCATACGGCTCGCCGACGATCCAGAACGACCTGGAGGCCTTCGACGCGCAGTACGGCATTCCCGACACGACCGTGGAGGTCGTCAAGTACGGCAACGTCCCGCCGTTCGACCCGGGTGACCCGACGATGGTCGGCTGGGCCCAGGAGACCTCGCTGGACGTCGAGTACGCCCACGCGATCGCTCCGGGTGCGCACATCATCCTGGCCGAGACCCCCGTCGCCGAGACCGAGGGCGTCACCGGCCTGCCGGAGATGATGAACGTCGAGAAGCAGCTCATCGACAGCAACCGGGTCGATGTCATCACCCAGAGCTTCGGGGCGACGGAGAACACCTTCCCCGGTGTCGACCAGGGCAGCTTCACCAGCATCGAGAACCTGCGCTATGCCTTCAAGGACGCCCTGCTTCACGGGACGACCGTGCTGGCCAGCGCCGGCGACGCCGGGGCCACCGACTACCAGGCCGACGGGGCGAGCCTCTACGACCACCCGGTGAACTCGTGGCCCTCCAGCGACCCGCTGGTGACCAGCCTCGGCGGCACCCAGCTGCACCTGGACGACAACGGCGCGCGGGTCTCCCCGGACACCGTCTGGAACGACGGGTTCGGCGCCACCGGAGGCGGGCTCTCGCAGGTCTTCGACCGGCCGATCTACCAGATCGGTGTCAAGAACGTCGTCGGGAGCCACCGCGGCACCCCCGACATCTCCATGTCGGCGGCCGTCGACGGCGGGGCCTGGGTCTACTACACCTTCGTCGCCCCCACCTCGCCGTGGCACATCTTCGGCGGGACGAGTGAGTCCTCGCCGATCTTCTCCGGCGTCGTCGCCCTCGCTGACCAGGCGGCCGGCCACCGGATGGGACTGCTCAACGCGCCCCTGTACCTCGACGGTGCGCTACAACGGGCCCTCGGGTCGCGCACCGGCCTGGTCGACGTGACCTCCGGCGACAACTCCTTCGCAGGGGTGACCGGATACCCTGCCAAGACCGGCTACGACCTGTCCTCCGGCTGGGGCACGGTCGATGTGACGAAGTTCGTCAAGGCGCTCGCCCCCGGGCTGCGCCTGTAGCGGCACCGTCGCGTCTCTCGGGTCAGCCTCCCCACCGTCGTCGCGCAGGCGGCGGCGGGGAGGTATGCCGCGCACGGCCAACAGTGGGCAGCTATCTATGGCGTCAGGTCGAGTCCGGCCCGGGCGCGAGACTCGGCGTGGACGGTGACCGACCCGCCGAGGGCTGAGATGAGTCCGCCCACGAGCGGAAGGCGGGCCTGGCAGCTCATCCGGACCACCGCCGTGCGGCCGTCGGGCGAGCCGGTCCCGGGTGCGATCGTCCACGAGATCATCTCTCGCGGCCGCTCGGTCCTCGCGACGTATGCCGCGGCCGTCTGGGCCACGGTGCGGCTGGCGATCGGGACGGTGTCGCCCACCCCACCGGTGTAGGCCCCCGAGTCGATGGCGTCGGCAGCGTCGAGGGCGGCCGCATCGGACACGTCGTAGAGCTGCATCCGGGCCACTTGAGCGCTCGTCACGGCGACCCCGCCCACGATGAGCGAGATGAGGATGACCGCGAACCCGAGGATGAGCGGGGTGATCATCCCCGACTCCTCGCGGGACTCGAGCTCCCGAGGGCGACTCACGGCGAGCCCCGGAACCGGTCGACGGTTGCGACGTGGGTCGCGCTGACCGGGACCTGCAGCGGGATGACCCCCCGGGCGAAGGCCGGGACGAGCGGGAGCGGGACGATCACGCGCGAGGTCGTCGAGACCCGCCCCTCGGGGCGCAGGCACGGGCTGCCGTCGCACGAGATCGTGAGGCTCCCACCGCTGGTGAAGCCCTGGTCGGCGAAGGCGAGGTCGGCGGCAGCCCGGGCCCGACCCGGGGCTTCGGCTCCCGATGGCGAGCTGACATAGGCCCGGCCGGCCTCACGGGCCGCGACGCTCACGGCATACGTCCCCGCCTGGATCCGTGCCATGAACAGGACGAGATAGACGAGCGGGAGGAGCATGACGACAGCAAGGACGATGAACTCGACCACGGCCGAACCCGACTCGTCGTGCCGTGCCCTCGTCGCCGGTCCCTTCACTGGTCCTCCTCGAAGGCCCGGCCGGTCACCCGCATGGCCCCCGACGGACCGAGGAAGGCGATCACCGGAAGCGGCGCCGCCACATGGACGGCCACGACCTGCACCCCGTCGACGGTCTCGACGTCGGCCGTGACCTGCTGGGCATAGCGCGACGAGATCGACGTGCTGATGAGCGACTGGGTCCGGACGACGGCATCCGCGGGCGAAGCGCCCGAGCGGGCCCCTGCCCGTGCGCCCTCCGCTGCGCAGAAGGTCAACGTGTTGCGGACGTGCAGGGCCACGCCGAGCTGGAGGACAGCGACGAAGAGCAGCGACAACAGCCCCGCGACCATGACGAAGTCAGCGATGGCAGCGCCGCTCTCGGAGTGCGGCCGCCCCGATGTCGGCAGGACCGGCACCGAGTCAGGGCCCGGTGACCGAGTTGAGCGCATTGTTGAACAGGGCCTGGAGCCGGTTGCTCGCCAGGGCCCAGAGCACGGTCACGAGGCCGGCCGTCATGAGGGTGACGAGCACCCAGCCCGGGACGTCGCCCCGCTCGCCGTCGGCGCGCGCCGTGAAGGCCCGTCGGACGGCCAGCTGACTTCGGACGACGGTCCTCATCAAGGCTTCGGTCATGGTCGTTTCCTTTCCGATGGTGTGACCCCCCGGGTCACAGCGAGAACTGCAGGAAGGTGAATCCTGGGAAGACGGCGAACAGGACGGTGACGGGGAGGATGAGGAAGACGACGGGGATCATCATGGTGATCTCCTTCCTGCCGCCGGCCTCCATGAGGAGACGGCGGCCGTCCTCACGCACGTCCTGGGCCTGGGCGCGGAGCACCTCGGCAAGGGGCGTGCCCCGCTCGACCGCGACGACGATGCCGTCGACGAACCGGGCCAGGCTGACCAGCCCGGTCCGGTCGGCGAGCCCTTGCAGGGCGGTCGGTAGGTTGGCCCCGGCCCGGGCGTCGGCGAGGCAGCGGGCCAGCTCGCCGGACAGCTCACCCTTGGACAGTCGGGTCACCCGCTCGAGGGCACCGACCGCACCCTCGCCGGCGGCCACCGCCAGGGCGAGCAGCTCGGCGATCGTGGGAAACTCCGAGAGCATCCGCTGCTCGCGCCGGTTGGCGAGCTGGCTGAGGTACTGGTCCTTGCCGACCAGCCCCAGGCCCACGCCGACGACGGTCAGCAGGACGACCGGCACGGCACTGCCCCTGGCGATGCCGGTCAGCACCCCAGCGAGCGCGCCGATCGCTCCACCCGGCACGGCCCACAGGACCTGCTCGGCCCGGAACTTGTCCAGGTCGGGGGCCAGCCCGGCTCGTAGCAGCCGCCGTCGGACCGACGGCGCGCCCCCGAGGAGCCGCTCGACGAGTGCCGACAGGTCCTTGGCCACCGGCGCGAGCAGGGTGGCCACGAAACCGCGCACCTGAACCGGCGCGGCCAGCAGGCGCGACGGTCGCGGCGTGTCCCTGAGGTACGGCTCGAGCCGGGCGACGAGCCCGGGTCGACGACGAGCCGGCAGACCGGCATACGTGAGGAGCAACCCGGCCCCGATGAGGAAGCCGAGCAGCGCGCCGCTGCGGGACAGCCCGCTCATCGGAGGACGCGCCCTTCGAGGGGCAGCCGGCCGAGGCGCATCATGAGTCGGTAGGCGACCACGGTGATGCCGGCGCCGATCAGGAGGATGAGCCCGCCGAGCCGGCTGGAGTAGGCCGACACCGACTCCGGCCGGGTGGACAACATCGCGAGGACCACCCAGGGGGCCGAGACCGCGAGCTTGGCGGCGTTGACGGTCCAGGACTGCCGGGCTTCCAGCTCGGCGCGGGTGCGGGCATCCTCGCGCAGGAAGGTGGACAGGGTGCGCAGGAGCTGGCCGAGATCGGAGCCGCCGACCTCGCGGGCGATGCGCAGCGACTCCACGAGGCGGTCGCCGACCGGGTCGCCGAGCCGGGCCTTGAGGAGGTTGAGACAGTCGTTGAACCGGCCGGTCGTGCGGTAGTCGTGGGCGAAGGCGGCGAACGCCGGGCGGAGCTCCTCCGGACCCCGTATCGCCAGCTGTGCCAACGCCTCGGGCAACGCCATCCCGGCCCGCACGGCCGAGGTGACGTTGTCGACGACATCGGGCCACAGGTCGCGCAGCCGGCCCCGCCGCTTGCGAGCGCGCATACGTACCAAGGCAACTGGCGCCCACGCGGCCATGACGGCGAAGCACACTGCGATCATCGGCACGGCGGACACCGCGAAGGCGATGAGGAAGACGAGGACGAAGGCCGAGGCGCAGGCGCCGAGGAGCATGCGCGGCGACATCGACTCGTAGCCGGCCTGGGCGAGGTCGTCGGAGAGTCGGCGGATGACGGCAGGTCGCCGGTCGGACCCCGGCACGGGTGGTTGCGGCACCCAGCAGGACCACCAGATGAGGAAGAGACCGGCGCCGACACCGAGCCCCAGCAGCAGCCCGATCACCCCGCGGCCCTCATTCCTCGGCCCCCGCGAGCAGCGCGGCCAGGTCGAAACCGGAGCGTCGGAACCGGTCCTCGTGCGGCGGGAAGCCGCTCCCCCGGACGAGCCGCCCACCGGAGGTGACGAACAGGTCGGCGATCTCGACGACGTCGCCCTCGATCCGACCGGGGACGGCGGCGATCTCGCGGACCCGCCTGGACCCGTCGTGCTCGAGAACGGCATGGACGACGATGTCGATCGACCCGGCCACCGTCGGGACGACGAAGCGGCTGCCGACGTTCTCGCCGGCCAGCAGGGGCAAGGTACACATCTTGGTGACCGCCTCGCGGGCGCTGTTGGCGTGGATCGTGCACATGCCCGGCAGCCCGGAGTTGAGGGCGATGAGCAGGTCGAGGCTCTCGGCCTGCCGCACCTCGCCGACGATGATCCGGCTGGGCCGCATCCGCAGCGCCTCCTTGACCAGGCGTCGCAGCGGAACCTCACCGGTGCCCTCGAGGCTGGGCTGGCGACACTGCATCGCCGCCACGTCGCGAAGGGGGATCTTGAGCTCGAACACCTCTTCACAGGTGACGACCCGGTCGCGGGGCGGGATCGCCGAGGCGAGGCAGTTGAGCAGGGTGGTCTTGCCTGCCTGGGTACAGACCGCTAGGTTCCAAGTACTTTCACGGGTACGCTTGGGATCCCATGACCACGAACGCTGCCCGACGGGCCGTCATCTACGCTCGTATCTCGGTCTCCTCCGAGGAGTCCGTCTCCCTCGAACGGCAGATCGAGTCCGCTCGGCAGTACGCCTCCGCCCGTGGGTGGACCGTCGCCGCCACCTTCAAGGACGACGGAGTGTCCGCCACCCACAACAAGCCCGAGGACCGGGCCGGGTGGAGGGCACTCCTCGCGTCGTCCGAGAAGTTCGACGCTGTGATTATCTGGAAACTCGACCGATTGGCCCGGCGCGTCATCGACTTCCACCTCGCCAATGAGGCGCTGAAGGAGCGCGGCGCTGGTCTGGTCGCAGTCGAGAACGCCATCGACATGGCGACACCGGACGGTCGACTGGTTGCAGGCGTCCTTGCACAGTTCGCTGAGTACGAGGCCGACGCGATCTCCGCCCGCGTCAAGGCTGCCCGTAGGCACCTGATCCGCTCGGGTCGTGTGGTGGGTGGGACCATGCCCTACGGCTGGCAGTCCGTCTCGAACCCTGACGGGCCGGGCTACGTGCTCGTGCAAGACCCCGACCGAATCGACTATGTGCGAGGCATGGCCGACCGGGCTCTCGCTGGGCGGTCGATCTACAGCACCGTGCAGTGGTTGGACGAGATCGGCGCTCCCACCCCGACAGGCAAGGGCACCTGGGCCTACTCCACCTGCGAGCGCATCCTCCGACACCCAGTGCTCGCAGGCATGACGCCATTCAACCCCGGCAACAAGGACAAGCGCCGAGGTGCGGAAGTCCTCCGCGACGAGGACGGACTGCCGGTGGTAGACGAGTCCCTCGCGATCATGTCGGTTCAGGAGTGGCGGCGGATGGTTCGGCTCCTCGACGAGCGCGACACCGCCCAGTCCAAGCCTGCCGCGTTGCGAGCCAAGACCTCCGGCATGCTGTCCGGCCTGGTCCTCTGCGGCGAGCACGACGGTGAGGCAGTCCGCATGTGGCGCGGCACGATCCAAGGACGACCCGGCTACTACTGCCCCACCTGCCATCACGCGATCAGCAACTTCGAGCATGTCGTAGTGGACGAGTTCTTGCGTCAGAAGGGCGAGCGCGTCCGATGGTCGGTCGTGGAGGAGATACACGAGGGTGGAGCCGCGCTGCTGCCAGAGATCGAGTTGCGGCTCGATGAGTTGGACGACCTGATCCGGCAGGCACCCGACCGCGCGACCCGGCAGCACCTCCAAAACGAGCAGTCCAACCTGCTGGATCTCCGCGCCGAGAAGCGTGCCGAGGCTCCCGTCGTGAGGTACGTGCCGACCCGGGGCACTCAGATGTTCGGGGAGGACTGGGCCGAGGCCGACAACGACGAGGACCGGCGCGCCATCCTCGGGGATGCCGTCGAGCGGATCTGGGTCGGCCGTCCGGCCCGCTCGGGTCGCAGGACGGACGCGCAGGTACTGGCCCGACTCACCTTCGAATGGAAGATCCCGGACGACCTTGGTCCGGTCGAGGTACCCGACGACGCGACGCTCGCGAGTTGGGCTCAGTAGGCCGAGAACGCCGCTCTCCCAAGCGAACTGACTGCCCCCGGGCCATCCGCCGGTCGTGGGCGGTCGCACGTTCTCGGGGGAGTTTTCGGGGCACACAGCAACCGAGTCGCCAATTCAGATGCAGAGCAGACGGTCTATCTCCTGGATGGACACGGTAAGGTTGGGCGCAGCCGAACACCGGCACCCCCGCGGAACACAACGACACCACGCAAACCGACAAACCGACACTCCGATTGCGGGTCTGAAAAGACCAATTGATCGGAGTTTCTCCATGTCTGACCGCACCATTCCACCCCTCCCCCGCAGTGTCCACGCTGAGGCTGCCCGCCTGAGTGGGCTGTTCGCCCACGGACGCACCCCCACCCCCGACGTCGAGCTGACCGCTCGTCGCTCCCTCGCCACGGCTCGCCTGGACCGCGAACTCCGCAACCTGGGCACGTTGGGTCTCGGCGGCCTCGACGGTGCCCAGGTGGCCCACCTGGTCGGCCTGTTGCTGAGCGCCTGTGGCGTCAAGTACGACGTCGCAACTCCCATCGAGCGCATCGCCCGCGACG
The DNA here is from genome assembly GCA_021324575.1 of Intrasporangiaceae bacterium. Classification (GTDB taxonomy): domain Bacteria; phylum Actinomycetota; class Actinomycetes; order Actinomycetales; family Dermatophilaceae; genus Nostocoides. Next base: position 11,964 of record JAJPIW010000016.1, read on the forward strand.
CTGTCGAGGCTGCACAGGTCGGTGAGTCCAAGTGAGCCTTACGGACGCCACAGTCTGGGTGCTGCTCGCTGGCATCCTCGTCAGCACTGCCATGGGCTTCCTGCCGGGTGGTCGGCGATGAGCGACCGCAAGGGATACCTGTCCCACCTGGAGCGCAAGCGGGCCAAGCAGGCTGCTCGCCGCCCTGGCCACCTAGACAAGTACGGACACCGAGCGGCGGAGCGCAAGTCTTCCCCTCGCGCGACCGGCGAGGAGAAGACCAAATGAGCATTGCCCTGGCCGAGCGGCTCCTGGCCGCAGGCATCCCCGTTGTCGTCGTGAAGCCTGGGGACCACCCTCCGGCTGGCTGGCAGAGCCTCACCGCCGAGCAATGCGACCTGTCCGGCTTCCGCCCCGGCAGGGATGCTCTCGCCCTGGTGGGTGGCCACGGCATCGACCTGGTGGACGTAGACACCAAGGACGGCAAGGCCGGGTCGGTCGATCACCTGCCGCCGTTCAAGTCCTACGGCATGACGAGGACCCCGAGCGGTGGTGCGCACTACGTCGTGCCGTCCTCGGGACTCGGGAAGGTCAGCCCGCTACGCACGGCCCAGGGCTACGTGGGCGACTACATCGGCGGACGCCCGGACGGCACCGGACGCCTGCTCGCGTTCTTGCCAGGCTCCACCCGCACCAAGTACCCAGAGGGTGGGTACGCGGAGGAGATCCCCTGGAGGATCGGAGAGTGCCTCGCGGCCGATCCTGACCCCGACCTCATCGGAGCCCTGGAGAACGCCGGAGGAGCACGCGAGCAGCCTGCCGACCGCTACGTGGACGACAGCCCGGACCGCGACCCTGCACTCGGGCCACATCCGTATGCCGCCCGCGCCGTGGAGGGTGAGCTCTCCCGGCTGGATGACTGCGACCTGCTCGGGTGGGAGGGCGACGGCTGGGACAACACCACCTACGCCGTGGCCTGCAACCTGATCGAGATCGGCAACAGCAACTGGTCCGGGTACGACCTGGACGACCTGCACGACGCCTTCCTGAGCCACGCGCCCCAAGACGGGACGTTCGGCCCGGACCAGCACGAGGCCAAATGGGCGTCAGCCCTCAACCGTGTCGACGGAGGCGGTCGCCGTCCCCTCTCGACCCCGGAGGAGGACTTCGCCGAGCCGCTAGAGACGGAGCCCGACCCTCTCTTCGACGCGACTCCCGTCCTGGCCCACATCCGGCAGGCCGCGCACTCACGCATGGTCAGCGCTCCGGCCTTGCTCTGCTACGTGCTGGGTCGGGTACTGGCTGAAGTCGACCCGAGAGTCCAACTTCCCCCGGTGATCGGCAGCAAGGCTGCTCTCAATCTCGGCATAGCTGTCGTGGGCGGGTCCGGAGCCGGCAAGAGCGCGCTCCTATCCGTCTCACGCGAATTGCTCGGTCTGGAAGGGGCGTTCCAAGAGGACATCGAACGGGCGGTCGGATCGGGCGAAGGTTTGGTGCAGTCGTTCCTTGTCTGGAACTCGACCTTGAAGCGGAACGACCTCATCTCCGACCCGCGCCGTATTCTCACGGTCGACGAGGTTGATGCCCTCGGTGCGACACAAGGCCGCAACGGTTCGACCATCGCGCCGACGATCCGAACGGCGGTGTCGGGTGGTGCCCTCGGGCAAGAAAACGCCACGGCCGAACGCAAGCGTCATGTGGGGGCGGGGTCATATCGGCTCATCCTTCTGATCGGCGTGCAGCCCACTCGGTCGGGGACTCTGCTCAACGACTCCGATGCCGGTACGCCGCAGCGGCTCGTATGGGTGAAGGCGACAGATCCGACTATCCCGTCCACACGTGTGGACTGGCCAGGTCCGATCTTCGACGCGAGCGAGCACATGCCGGACCTCCCAGACAGCATTGAATATCCCGACCACATCAAGGACGAGGTCCGGACTGCGAGGCTTCGTCAGGCGCGAGGCGGAACTGGTTCGGACTCGACAGAGGGTCACATGCTGCTGACCCGTCTCAAGGTCGCAAGTGCGGTCGCTCTCCTGCACGGGGATGTCGCGATCACAGACCAGTGGTGGCGACTCGCCGGGCTGGTGGTCGCCGCCTCTATGGCTGTGCAGGCCGAGTGTCGCCAAGCGGTCGCTGAGCAGACCGTGCAGCAGCGCCGGAACGCCGGGCGACTGGACGCTGTGCGACAGGAGGGCGCAGCTGAATACCGGGACGAGAAGGAGATTCAGGGAGCGGTGGCTATCTGGCGCACGGTGAACAAGCACGCCAACACCCCGAAGGACGGCAACGACCAGACGCACGAGCCGGGCGATGGCTGCACCGACCGATGCGTGAGCCGGGCGCTGCGGAACTTCTCATCACGCAAGGAGATTCGCGTGCCCGCCACCCAGCAGGCGTTCGAGTGGAACTGGATCGAGGAAAAGCGCGGGCGGTGGTTCCCCGGCGGATCACAGCCAGCGGACACACACCCAAAGCGGGGCAGGTAGCTCATCACCTCTGGGTACTGGGGCCTCCAGTACCCAGAGGGTGGCTTGTTTCCGGCCGGAATGACATCAAGAAAATCCACCTTGAATATATGAAAACCGCTGATCCGCGTACGTATCGGCCCGGTTCTCAGAAATCGTCGGGAGGGTGGCGAACCTACCGGGCCACTCAAGTACCTCAAGTACTCAAGTACTCAGGCCCGTCGGCATGCCCACGTATTCGGGAGTCTCGGAAGCCCAGAAGCCGAGCGTCGCTGATGGTTGGCGACCTCTGGATCGGACCCGACGTCTGTGCATCGGCATCTCTCATGCGCCTGAGCCTGAGATCCCCGAATCGAGCAGAGCAGGACCAATCTGACGGCTAGGTGTCGAACGTGTGTCCGAGGTAACTTTCGTTCGCGCTGGTTCGTTCGATCAGCCGCGACTACCTGGAGGAGACATGGCTAGCAGACCAATCCGAGCGATCGGCTACGTGCGGATCAGCCGGGCCGACGAGCAGAAGACCGACGAGGAACAGCGCGTCTCCCTGCGGACGCAGGAGGCCTCTATCCGCCGCTACTGCGAGGACCACGGCTGGGAGCTGCTCGTCGTTCACGAGGACTTCGCCAAGACCGGGGCGAACGAGGACCGTAGCGGCTACACAGCTGCCCTGTCCCTGCTCAACGGGGGCAAGGCCGACCGGCTCGTGGTGGTTCGACTAGACCGCATCAGCCGGGAGGCCGACGTCCTCCTTGGCCTCATGAAGAAGGGCCGCTACAAGTGGTCCATCGCCGCGACCGAGCAGAGCATCGACACATCGTCGGCGGGCGGCTGGCTGGCTGCGGCGATGTTCGCGGTGATCGCGGAACACGAGAGGCTCCAGCTCGGCGAGCGGACCGCCTCCGTGCTGGCGCACAAGAAGCGGGAGAAGGGCATCGTCCCCGGTCCCAAGTCGTCGGTCCCCACGCAGGTAGACGACTACATCGCCAGGCTCCACAGCAAGGGACTGTCGGCCTCGGCCATCGCTCGCAGACTGGACGAGGACGGCATCCCTCGCCCGGGCTCGGCCAAGACATGGCACCACAAGCAGGTGCTCGCCGCCGTGCAGCGCGTAGGGCTCCGTGCCCTACAGCAGTCGACCACCTGAGGACGGCCCGAGAACGGCTTCTCCAGCCCGATCTCCTACTGCCATGGGCAAGCCCAACCCGAGGCGCTCGGCGCGCCGGAGGAGGGAGAACCCCGCCACCGTTCCAGACACAGGCTATAGTTGAACCGTCAACCTCCCTCCTGGTCGACAGACGAAGCCGCGTAGCGCGCGGGGTCCAGACGGACCGAACACGCAAGGTCACCCTCTCCGAGTGACGGGGGCAGTTGCTCCACATCGAACGACCGGCCAGTCGGCCGATGTGTCGAGCAACTGCCCCCAACTCACTTCTCGCAAGGAGACCAGCCACCATGGCTCGCGGATACAACTCTTTCGCCGACGTCCTGCGGACCACCGCGGACGGTCGCGACTTCAACGCTCTCTACGACGAGTTCGTGGCTGCGGCCACCCTCGCCAACGAGCAGCAGCAGCGCTTCGTCGACCTGCTCACCTACTCGACCTCTGCCCCCGTCGTCTCGGTTCTCCAGACGCTCGGGACCGGTGACTTCGCCTTCGAGGAGGCCAGCGAGTTCGGCGTTCCCCAGGCCAAGCGCATCAACCCCTCGACGCTCGACATGGGCGCCACGTTCCGCTGGTATGACAGCCGGGTGGGGTGGACCTGGCAGTACCTCGCAGACGCCACGGCTGCCGAGTTGGAGGCGAGTACCAACGCCGTCATCAACGCCGACGCGGACCTGGTGTTCGGCAAGGTCATGGGGACGCTGTTCCGCGACTCCAACCGCACCGTCACCGACAAGAACCAGACCTTCACGGTCCACGCGTTCGCCAACGGGGATGGTTGGGTTCCCCCGACCTACGCGGCCAACACGTTCTCCGGCACGCACACCCACTACCGGACGTCCGGCGCAGCCACCATCACCAGTGGCGACATGGACGAGATCATCGCGGACTTCAAGTCCCACGGGTACTCGGCTGAGAACGGCTCGCAGATCGTCCTGTTCGTCAACGCACAGGAGGGCGAAGTCGTGTCGACCTTCCGCGTGGCGACCGGAGCCAAGGCCGACTTCATCCCGGCGCAGGGTGCTCGGTTCTACTCCTCCAACCAGTTGGTGGGTGACCAGCCGGCTGCCACGTTCGCGGGCTTCCAGGTCAAGGGTGCCTACGACGAGGCGCTGATCGTGGAGTCCAGCCGCATCCCGGCTGGGTACGTGGCCGCCCTGGTCTCCGGCGGGTCCAACCTGCCGAGCAACCCGATCATGCTGCGAGAGCACAAGCGGCTGAAGGGCCTGCAACTGGTCGCGGGCCAGAACGCCGACTACCCGCTCGTCAACTCCTACTGGGTGCGCGGCTTTGGCACCGGCGTCCGGCACCGCCTGGCGGGCATGGTCATGCAGATCACGGCCTCCGCCTCGTACACCGCCCCGGCGCTGTACACCGCCTGATCCCCGGCTCGGCGGGAGGGTTTTGCAGCCCTTACCTCCCGCCGAGCCGGTCCAAGGCTGCAAGGGCTGCAGCACAAGGAGATTCGCCATGACTACCTCCGCAATCGAGGACGCAACCCGGCTCCTCCCCTGGATCGAGTCCAACAGCCTCGTCCTCAACGATCCCCAAATCGAGGCACGTCTAGTCGCTGCCCTCGCCGGGCAGGTCGACCCCGAACTGGCGTGCCGCACACCGCTGCTGCGGCACTGCAACCCAGACGTGCCCGCCGTGCCGCTGCTGGACCTGGTCCTCCGTGGCACGGTTGACCACCTGGTCACGCAATGCGACCGCTGCGACGGCGACGTGGAGGAACGCGGCGGTGGCTGGACGCTGCTGGTGCCGATGGGTGGCTCCGTGGTCGTGTTCCGCTCTTGCCGGTTCTGTCAACTCGTCCTCAACGACGAATACACCCCACTCGTGTGGGGGACCAATCCACCCGCAGGCCACCTCCAGCGAGCGACCGACGCCGGATGGGGCGTCCGTCCCGGTCGGACCTGAGCCCCACCATGGCTCGCCAACGTCGCGCCGAGGAGTGGTGGGACAGCCACCCGGACGTCCTGCGCTGCACGGCTCACTACAAGTCGAACGGGAAGCAGTGCGGCGTCCAGGCCACGCCGGGCACCAACGTCTGCAACCAGCACGGGGCGCTCATCCCAGCGGTGAGGGAGGCCGCTGCTCGTCGCATCCAGATGTCGGTAGACGACGCCGTCAAGCGGCTCCACGAGATGCTGGACGACCCGCAGGCACCGCACGCCGTCAAGGCCAAGATCCTGCACGACTTGCTCGACCGGGGAGGGCTCGGCGCGACCTCCAAGCACCTGGTCGGGGTCGTCACCCAAGACCCTGTGGAGAAGCTTTTTAAGCAGATCCTCGCTGACCCGGACGGGCTCATGCAGATAAGCGCTGCGCCTCCCCCGCTCGACCCGGAGTTTGAGGAGTACAACCGAGCCGCCCGCGAGGACGACTACCCATCCGACATCGTGGACGCCGAGGTTGTGGAGGAGCCCGTGCGGGCTCGACCCGTCATCCCGCCGAGGGCGATATCGGACGGCGAGCACAACACGACGCTGCCGCCGAAGCACATCCGCGACGACCTGGACCGGCTGGGCATCCCGTGGCGTCCCTGACTCTCCGGTCGGCTGGCTACACCCACAAGGCCTGCCCGGTCTGTGGCTGGCGGTTCTTCACATTCGACGGATTGGACGAGCACTCAGCCGAGTGCCGCACCCAGGAGAACGGTCGTCGGATCGCCGCCCTGAACAACACCCGGCGTCGCCGCTGCGACCAGTGCAGCCTTGTCTCGACCGTGGCTGGGCTGGGCATCCACCAGAAGGCCACCGGGCACACCGGCTGGACCGAGGCGGCATGAGCCTCGGGACCCTGCTCGCGTGCATCGTCAAGGGCTGCCCCTGGCGCGGCCCAGACCCCCATGCCTGCCCCATGCACACGCCTACGATGAGCCACGCTTGGGACAAGCAATGGATGCTGCACGGCGGCGTCCCTCGACGACACACCAGCCACCGCTCATGAGTAAGGGCGATTGCCGCTCTGTCTTGGGAGCTAGTCGTCTCGGCTCTCGAGGTGCAGACGCATAACTCCTACGTGGAGAGGTGGAAGGCCCATACGACCGGTCATATCGGCGATGAACTCCCGCGCGTACGGGTAGAGAGCGAACTGGCCTGTCGTCTGGCCAAATGCCGTTAGTTCCGATTCCGTGAAGGGGTCATCCGGCTGCCGCTCCACCCGAAACAACGCGTTGAGCCTGAAGTCAATGGAGGCGATGTCCTTGGGTACAGACTGTCGACTTTCAGAGTCGCCAAGGGTTGCCGCTACGTCTTCAGATTCATCCTCGTCGCTTGGGGGGACGACGTCGGATGTCACCGCGAGCGAGTACGTGCCTAGCACCAGCACGACCTCGTGTTCGCTGCTGTGCTGCACCTGAACGTCTGCATTGAATCGAAACGAGAATTGGCTGTCTCCCTGGTCTGGGACGGAGTCCAAGTCTGCCTGGACACCCCAAAGGCGGACATCCCGAAGGTCGACGTGGGCCGCAACCCTGGCCGCCTCCTTGCGGGCCGCATCAAGGCTCATGTTGGTCAGGCAGCCAGACCGAAGTTCGTGCGGTTCGCGTAGGCCGCCGCCCAAGCGACCGACCCGTCGGACGGGGTAGACGAGTCAACTCGGGTCGTTCGACCCGAGTTGCCGCTCTCGTGGTACTTGGCGACGGGCTGGACCCAATCGCACGCGATGGAGTACTGGATGGAGACGACGCAACGCGCCTCAACAGCGCGCGCGTATCGCTGAACCGTGGAGAGGCGCGGGTCACTGCCCTCGTTCTCGAAGCCTGCGACAGTCGACTGTCCGACGCCGATGCGCTCTGCGACCTGCTTCTGAGTGAGACTGCGATCCTTCCGACGCTCAATGAGAGCGTCAATGATCTCGTGCCTCTGATTGCTGTCCTCAAACGCGGCACGGTACTGAGGATCCTTGAGAGACTCCTCGATCTCAGACTCCAGGGAGTCAACGAACAGGTCCTGGGTAGGGGAAGACACACCCCTGTGAGTCGTGCTCATGAGTCCTTGTCCTTCGACAGATGCAATATTGGCGGGAGTTGCGTACCCGGTCCGAGTGCCATACGGGTGCAGCGAGAGACCGATCCTGAGTTATCGGTTGCAACCGATACTAGTGCCCAGCGTCGAGTGCATACAACCGGTATGGAGGGATCTGTGATGAAGAAGATACGTTGCGGGATGGCTCGAAGCTCAGGTCGGGGGCTCTGTACCGAACGTCTTGAGCCAGGCCTTGCGCCGCGTTACGGCCAGATCCTTCGGGGTTGCGTCTGTGGTCTTCTTGAAGACGTCGAGGGCAACAGCCCACTTGCCCCAACGCATGAAGAGCAGCCGATAAGGCGTGTTGCCGATGTGTGAGTACCTGAACTCGTAGACACCATCGCCGATGAACTTGATGTTCGCCCCGTCGCGCAGCTCACCCGACTTGTATCGCCGGCGCATGACGTCAAACTCGGCGCGGACGGCCTTCGGGACCTTACGCTCGTTCTCGTAGTCCTCTTTGGGCTTCGGCCGCGCTGTCGCATTGGCACGCCACCACAACCAGCCCACACAGCCAGTGGGCGAAGCGCCCGAGTTGCCGGGCTCGCTCGATCCTGCGGCGGGCTTGGCGGTCCGCTTCGCTGGACGAGTTCTTCGACCCCTGTCGGGCATCCCCGGGCTCCGGAAAGTAAATGGATAACTACATGGCTGTGACTTGACGGTCAGAAGGCTGAGAGTATCCCGGCCGAGCGCATCAGCGGTAGCGCAAAGGCGCGAGAAGAACGGCAACCAAAGAACGGGCCGGAGCCCCTGGCGATTGGGGTTCCGGCCCGGCCGGTCAGCGACCGGACTGATTCTTGGTGCGATCCACGATCTTCCACGTGGTCCCCTTGGGACCAGGCGGAAGGCGGTGACCCTTGGGCACGGTCACCTCATTGCCACCGCGGGCCGGGCGATACTGCCCGGACGACGGAGCCTTGGTGCCGGGCGTCAGACGCTTGTCAGCCATGGCTCATCCCTCCTTCCCAGACTGGGTCCGGACGGTGGGGCCTTGGTGAATCGCCCACCAAGTACGTAACCTGTAGGGTCGACTCGCTAACCACAGCAGAGAGGATCCCGGTCCGGGCCAAGACGCCCGCATCCGGGGTCTTTTCATGTCTGAGATCAGACTACACCACCAAGTATCGGTAATAACCGATACCTGCAGGTCAGAAGGACCGCGTGACGCCGAACGAGGCCCTGACCAGCGAAAATTCCGTCCAACCAATTCGACCAAGCGTTCGACGTGGGCGTGGCATGGAGACCTCCGGCCTCATGGGCTTACCCAATAACCATGTTGTTTCCTGCCCGCCTGGGTCCCGCCGGAGACCAGGATGTTCAGCCCGGCGACGACGGCGGCTTCGAGGAAACGGGCCGCCCCACGCGTCAGTGTGCCGAGCTTGACGAGGTCGTCGAGGTGGTCGGCCCGGACGACGAACTTGCGAATGTTGACGAACCAGTCCTGGCGGGTGATGTCGGGGATGACGACGTGCAGGCGCGACCCGTCGGGCAGCACGGCGTCGACGAACGGGCTGGACAGGTCGACCCGACGGCCGGAGGACTTCAGCATCCGCTCGACCAGGTCGCGGACCTCGTCGGCGGTCAGCATGGTCGTGGTGAGCTCGGCGATGCCGCCGCGGGCCACGAACACCCGGCTCGGCTCGTTGACCCAGATCTCCTCGATGCCCGGGTCGTCGAAGTACTTCTGGAGCGGCCCGAAGCCGGCCACCTGGTCCCAGACCGCCTTGGCCGCCTCGTCGGGGTTGGCCAGCGTCGGCAGCCCTCCGTGCATCGACCGCTCGTCGTAGTCGGCCACCGCCTCGTCGACCAGCCGCCGCACGGCGAGCGGCTCGCGAGCGGGGTCCAGCCCGGATCGGCGGATGAGCTCGCGAACCTCGGTCTCGACCGTCGCCACGGCGTCCATGTGCGTCCCCCTGCCCTCCAGCAGTTGCGTGTCCCCGCATCAAAGCAGCCGTGTCACCCCCGAAAACGGTTGTCCACAGGCCAGAGGCAGCGTTTTACCAATCCTTTGAGGAACCTTGACCAACCCCTTGCCGTATGCCGTTCCGTCGGCTCCATCTGCATCACCAGCCCCACAAATCTCGCCAACCACGGTGTGCCTCACCCGCACCACGAGCGGCCGCGTCTAGCGTGCCGGGAGCAGGCAACGGAGAAGGACCATGACGCGCGTCTGGAGGGATCGACACCGTGATCGTCAAACAGGACCCGGTCTTCGTGCGCCGTCGCCGGGTGGCCGCAGCCGGGCTCGCGGCCACTCTCGGCCTCGGAGCGGTCGGCGTCAGCCACCTGTTCGGCGGTCCCGAGACCGCAGCCCCCACCGCGCACACCGTGCACACAGCGGGGTCGACCGCCACCTCACTCCATGCCCAGCCGGTCGCCGACCGCTCGCCCAGGCCCACCGCGACCAACGCCGTCGCCAAGCCCACGACCCCCACACCATCGCCGGCCGCCACCCAGGGCAAGCCGGGGCCGTCGGCCGACACCAGGCTGGTCCGGATCCTCCGGCTCACGGGTGACCTGTCGTCCAAGTCGGTCGTGGCGTCCGGCCACGGCCAGGTCTTCGCCCAGAACATGATGTACCAGCACACGATGGCCGTCTTCGGCGCCGACGGCGCGCACCTGGCGACCATTCCCGACAAGGTCGACCTCGCGGCATACGGCGTCTCCGGTCATCCCGGGACGAGCAAGGGCGCACCCGTCGAGGCCGCGTTCAGCCCGGACGGGCGGACCGCCTGGGTCTCGAACTACTCCATGTACGGCAAGGACTTCCTCCCCGAGGGTCGCGACGCGTGCACGGGTCCGGCCGGCGCCTCGCGCAGCTTCCTCTACGCCGTCGACACCACGACGTATGCCGTGCGCTCGGTCGTCCAGGTCGGCACGGTCCCCAAGTACGTCGCCGTCACCCCGGACGGCAAGCAGGTCCTCGTCACCAACTGGTGCTCGATGGACCTCACCGTCGTGGATGCGGCGACGACCAAGGTCGTGGCCACCATCCCGGTCGGCGGCCTCCATCCGCGCGGGATCGTCGTCTCGCCGGACAGCCGCACGGCATACGTGGCCGTCATGGGCTCGGACAAGGTCGTGTCAGTTGACCTGAAGACAAAGGACGTTCGCGTCTTCGCCCACACCGGCCAGGGCCCGCGGCACATCGTCATGTCTCCCGACGCGCGCCTCCTCTACGTGACCAACAACGACTCCGGCACGGTGACCGAGGTCGACCGCGCCACCGGTCGCGTGCTCCGTACGGTCAAGGTCGGCGCCCAACCGCGCTCGATGGCGATCAGCAGCGACGGCGGCGCCCTCTACGTCGTCAACTACGCGTCCTCGACGATGATGAAGATCCGGGCGAGCGACCTGAAGATCCTCCAGACCGTGCCCACCGACTCCCTGCCGATCGGCATCACCTACGAGCCGACCCGCAAGGCCGTCTGGGTGTCCGCCTACAGCGGCTCGATCACCGTCTTCGACGACTCACGGCTCGCGCCGACCACCTGACCCGCGGCCCGGGTCCACCCCTCCCGGACGGCTGCGCCGCCGCCCGGATCGGGAGTAGCGTCGCAAGAGCGGTTCGATGACGAGCCCGGACGCCTCGACACGAGTGGGTGGTCAGCCATGGCTGGAGGTCCGAACAACGACGGGGTCGATCAGGCCCGGGTCCGAAATATCGTCCTCGTCGGACCGCGGGCATCGGGCAAGACCGCCCTGACCGAGGCAATCCTGTTGGAGAACAAGGCGATCACGCGCCTCGGGCGGGTGGAGGACGGCTCGACGGTCTCGGACCACACCGACGTCGAGAAGCGCCTCGGGCACTCGGTCCACCTCTCCGTCGCGACGACAGAGGTCACCGACGCCGAGGCGACGGGGGGCAGGGGGCCAGTGCGACTCACGCTCCTGGACACCCCGGGAATGCCGGACTTCGTCGGCGAGCTGCGCGCCGGACTGCGGGCCGCCGACGCGGCCCTCTTCGTCATCGCCGCCACCGACGGCATCGACGCCGGCACCCGCATCCTGTGGAGCGAGTGCTCCGCCGTCGGTATGCCGCGCGCGGTCGTCGTCACCCACCTGGACCAGCCGCGGGCCGACTTCGCGACGACCCTCGACGAGCTCCAGTCCGCCTTCGGTGCCGGGCTCCAGCCCCTGTATGTCCCCCGGGACGACGGCATCGTCGCCCTCCTCTCCCAGACCTTCCGCAGCGGCGGGTCGGGAGCCCGGACCGTCGTGGCCCTCGACGAGTCCGGTTCTGCGGCAACGGCGGACGCCCGGGACGGCCTCGTCGAGGCGATCATCACCGAGAGCGAGGACGAGGGGCTCCTCGAGCGCTACCTCGGCGGCGAGGAGGTCACCTTCGACGCCATCGTGGCCGATCTCGAGCAGGCCGTCGCCCGCGGCGCCTTCCACCCCGTCGTCCCGGTGAGCCCGCTCGACGGGTCCGGGACGGCCGAGCTGCTCGAGCTCGTATGCCGCGCCTTCCCCAGCCCCGCGGCCGGGGGCGGGCCCGCGGCATACGGGACGAACGGCGGCACCCAGCCACCCCTGGAACCTTCCCCCGACGCCCCGCTCGTCGCCGAGGTCGTCAAGACGAGCAGCGACGCCTACGTCGGCCGGATCTCGGTCGTCCGGGTCTTCGCCGGCACGCTCCGGCCGGACAGCACGGTGCACGTGAGCGGGCACCTCGCCCAGTTCAGCGGCCGCGACGAGGACGCCGCCTGGCACGCCGACCACGACGAGGACGAGCGATCCGGCGCCATCTCGACGATGCTCGGCGCCGGCCTCACGCCTGTTGCCGAGGCACGCGCCGGCGACATCGTCGCGGTCGCACACCTCGCCCACGCCGAGACCGGCGACACGATCTCCGACGCCACTCACCCCGTCGTCGTCGAGCCCTGGGACTTCCCGCACCCGCTCCTGCCCGTCGCCATCCGCGCGAGGAGCAGCAGCGACGAGGACAAACTGGTCAGGGGGCTAGCCCGGCTGCAGGCCGAAAACCCTTCTGCCATGGTCGTCGTCGACCCAGACACCCACCAGCTGGTGCTGTGGACGATGGGCGACCAACAGCTCGAGCTGCTCCTCGACGGACTCCGCACCCGCGCCGGGATCGAGGTCGACATCGAGCCGGTTCTGGTCGCCGTGCACGAGACCGTCCGGGCCGTCGCCAAGGGCACCGGGCGACACGTCAAGCAGTCCGGCGGCCACGGCCAGTTCGCCATCTGCCACATCGTCGTCGAGCCCCTGGGCGTCGGGGAGGGCTTCGAGTTCGTCGACGAGGTGGTCGGCGGGTCGGTGCCGCGCCAGTTCATCCCCAGCGTCGAGAAGGGCGTTCGCGCCCAGCTGGAGAAGGGCGTCTCGGGCTATCCGATGGTCGACGTCCGGGTCCGGCTGGTCGACGGCAAGGCGCACTCGGTCGACTCCTCCGACGCGGCCTTCCAGACGGCCGGGGCGCTGGCCCTCCGCGAGGCCGCCGCGGCGGCCGGAGTGCAGCTGCTGGAGCCGGTCGACGAGGTGGAGATCATCGTCGGCGACGACTTCGTCGGAGCAGTTCTGTCCGACCTCGCCTCGCGCCGCGCTCGCGTCCGGGGCACCGAGGCTGCCAGCAGCGAGGGACTCACCAAGGTCCTGGCCGAGATTCCGGCCCTCGAGCTGGTCCGCTACACGACGACTCTGCGCTCGCTCGGGCATGGGTCCGGGTCGTTCACCCGCGCGCCCCTGCGGTATGCCGCGGTGCCCGTCCACGTCCAGGACCGGCTGACCGGAGCAGCGACCTCCGGGTCCGACTGACCCCTCGGCAACCACACCAGCACCGGCTGGCGCGACGTACGGGTGTCGCGATTCCACGCGTACCACGCGCACGGCGCTCGTAGCATCGAGAGATGCCGATCCTCGAACGGGTCGAACCGCTGCGGGCCGTCGCCGGCTACCTCGAGGAGGCCCGCGCGGGCCATGGCCGCCTCACCTTCGTGGCCGGCGAGGCAGGCATCGGCAAGACGACCTTCGTCACCCAGGCCATCGCCGACGCGGCCGGACACGCGAAAGTGGCGATCGGGGCCTGCGACGGGTCGGCGACGCCGGCGCCACTCGGACCCCTGACCGAAATGCTGGCGCAGCTGCCGGCCGAGGTCTGGCCGGCGGGCGCGACCCGGCATACGGTCTTCTCATTGCTCGTGGACGCCCTGCGGGCGCCGAAGCAGATCGAGCCCTATCTGTTGGTGATCGAGGATGCGCACTGGGCCGACGAGGCCACCCTCGACCTGATCCGGCACCTGGCGCGGCGGGTGGACCACTGCCGAGCCCTGATCCTGGTCACCTACCGACCGGAGGACGCCCGGCCCGCCAGCGGACTGCGGGTCCTGCTCGGCGACACGGCCTCGGCGGCCGGCATCCGCCGGATCGACCTGCCACCGCTGTCACGTGCGGCCGTCGTCGAGCTCGTGGCCGACCACGCCCGAGCCACCCCTGAGGCTGCGCCCGTGGATGCCGCCCACCTGCACGACCTCACCGGTGGCAACGCCTTCTTCGTCACCGAGGTGCTGTCCGCGGGTGGGTCCCGCGCGCCGGCCACGGTCCGCGACGCCGTGATGGCTCGGGTCGCACGTCTCGACGAGTCCGGGCAGCGAGCGCTCGAAGTCGTCGCGCTGGCCGGCTCTCGAGCGGAGACAGGCCTGCTGGAAGACCTGTTGCGCGACGGGTTGACGACGTTCGACGAGGCGATCGACCGCGGCCTGCTGCGCATGAATGCCTCCCACGTCACGTTCAGGCACGAGCTGGGGAGGTTGGCCGTCGCGGACTCGGTCCCTGCCGGTCGACGGATCCACCTCCATCGCCGACTCCTGGCCGAGCTCCGGCGTCGAGGGGCCGACCCCGCGCGACTCGCCCACCACGCAGATGCGGCCGGGGACTCCGAGGCGGTCCTCGAGTTCGCTCCCGCGGCGGGGGCTCGCGCCTCGAGCCTCGGCGCCCACCGAGAGGCTGTCGACCAGTACCGGCGAGCGGTGCGGCACGCCCGGACGCTCGGCGACGAGCGAGTCCCGGCGTCGAGTCGGGCCCAGCTGCTCTGGTCGCTGGGCTACGAGCTCTACCTCACCGACCGCATCGAGGAAGCGATCGACACCGTTTCGCAGGCCCGCCTGATCTGGGAGGCGACTGGCGACCCGGTGCGCGTAGGCGACGCCTGGCGGTGCCTGTCGCGCCTGAGCTGGTTCGCCGGACGCAATGACACCGCCGAGGACCAGGCCCGCACGGCCATCGAGGTCCTGGAGTCCACGCCCTCGGCCGCAGCCACCGTCGAGCTGGCTCTCGCCTACAGCAACCGCGCCCAGCTGCGCATGCTGGCAAGCGACCTGGCCGGCACCCGCGAATGGGGGCAGCGCACCCTCGAGCTCGTCGACGAGCTCGATGACGGCGCCGGTCGCACCGAGGTGCGGGTCCACGCACTCAACAACCTCGGCACCATCGAGCTGGCCGTCGGGGACCCTGACGCAGGTGCCGCGCTCCTCCTCGAGAGCCTGAGCGGTGCGCGTCGGGCGGACCTGCACGAGCATGCCGCTCGCGCGTACTGCAACCTGGCGTCGACCGCCGTGCTCCAGCGCCGTCACGACGACGCGGACCGATACCTCGTGGAGGGCATCGACTACTGCATCGACCGGGACCTGGACACGTGGACCCTCTACCTGCAGGGCTGGAAGGCGACCCATCACCTCGACCGCGGTGAGCACGAGGCGTCGAGGCGGATGGCCGAGACGGTGCTGCGCCGCGGCGACCTGGCGTCGATCGGCGTCATCGAGCCACTGGTAACCCTGGCACAGCTCACCGCTCGCCTCGGAGAGCCTGATCCCGAGCGGTTCACCGACCGTGCTGCCGAGCTGGCCAAGGACATGCGAGAGGTCCAACGGATCGCGCCGGTCATCGCCGCGCGATGCGAGGTGGCGTGGGTGTCCGGGCATCCGGAGCGGGCACAGGAGATCGCCACCGAGGCGTGGCCCGGCATCGCCGATGCGGACTGCACCTGGAACCGCGGGGCCATTGCGCGTTGGTGCGTGGGGATCGACGACGGAGGGCGCCCGGTGGCGGCGCCGTTCGCCGCGGAGTCCGCCGGCCGGTGGCGCGAGGCGGCCGACCTCTGGGGCGCCCTCGGCTGTCCCTTCGAAAGCGGGTTGGCGCTCGCCCGCAGCGGCGAGCGCGACCTGATCACCGAGGCGACCAGCATCTTCGAGCGGATCGGCGCCCACGGGGCAGCCGATCGTGCGCGGGCCCTGCTGCGGGCGCACGGCTGGGCTGCGCCACGAGCCACGCGTCCCTCGACCCGCGCCAACCCGGCCGGCCTGACGCCGCGTGAGGCGGAAGTGTTGACCCTGGTCGAGGACGGTCTGACCGACGCGGCCATAGCCGCACGCCTGTTCATCTCCAGTCGGACGGCCGAGCACCACGTCGCTGCGATCCTCGCCAAGCTCGGGGTCTCCAGCCGGCGGGACCTCGGCGGCCGCCTGGGTAGGTACCCCGTCACAGATGGGTAGCCGCCACCCATGACCCGGCACCGATCCGGTGGGCAGGCTGCATACACACCATCCGGATCCACCAGGGCCGGATCCACGAAAGGACTCGACATGCCACTCTTCATGGACGTGCACTCACTCGGCGACGGCGTCACCATGGACGACGTAGCCAAGGCCCACCAGGCCGACCTGGCCACCCAGGGCAGCCACGACGTCAGCTACCTCCGCTACTGGGTCGACGAGGGCAAAGGGCAGATCTTCTGTCTCGTAGAGGCCCCCGACGCCGAGGCCGCCAACACCGTCCACCGCGAGGCACATGGCCTCGTGGCCGACTCGATCTTCGAGGTGCAGGAAGGCGTCTGACCGGGCCTGACGTGGCGGCCTGTGGAAAACTCGACGGCCGGTGTGCGCGATCGGCGTACCGTCCGCGGGCATGGACCTCCGGCTCACCATCACCCGTACCGGCGGCGCCCGGTCGGACGACGTCACGGTCACCGCAACGGCGGCGCACACCGCCAGTGACCTGCTGCACGGGCTGGTCGACTGCCTCGGCGTCGCCGGCAGCGGTCTGACCAGCGGCGGCCGACCCATCCCCCCGGACCGGCCGGTCGGCATACCGCCCCTCCTCGACGGGGCGAGCCTCACCATCCACGGCTCGGGCACCGTGCCGAGCACGCCCGCAGCTCCCCGAGCCGCGCTCGTGCTCGATGTGGTGTCCGGCCCCGACTGCGGTCACAGCCTCTCCCTCACCCCGGGCCGGCACGTCATCGGCCGTGACGCCGGCTGTTCCCTGGACATCGCCGATCCCTCCATCTCCCGGCAACACGCTGTCGTCGAGGTCTCCCCCGACGGCGTCCGCGTCACCGACCTCGGATCCACCAACCCGGTCAGGCTGCTCGGGGGCGGCGCTCTGGGTCGCCCCCTCGCACCCAACGATGAGCTCCAGCTGGGCGACACCCGCCTGCGGGCCCGTACCAGCGCCACCCGTCCGCTCGTCACCACAGCACCTGGCGACGGCACGCTGGTCCTCCATCGCAGTCCGCACGTGCCCGGTGCTCCAGTGGGTGCTCGACTCGAGCTGCCGCGCCGGCCGGTGGCCCCGATCCCGACCCGGGTCCAATGGCTGGCCCTCCTACTACCGATCCCGGTCTGTGCCCTACTTGCCCTGCTCTGGGGACCGCAGCTGCTCGCCTTCGCCCTGCTCGGACCCCTCGTCGGTGGCGGTTCGGCCCTCGCCGAGCGCCGCTCGGGACGGCGACGGTATGCCGCGGAGCTGGCTGACCATGCGGCGTCACGGGCCGCAGTGGTCGCCTCCGCCGAACGGGCGCTCGCAGCCGACCTCGCCGCGCGGCACCGCGAGCACCCGGACCCGGCCGAGGTGGCCAGGACGGCCCGCGAGCGGAGCCAACGGCTGTGGGAGCGGCGAGCCACCGACCCGCCGGTGGTCCGGCTGGGGCTCGGGCCGGTGACCTCGCGGGTCATCGTCATCGACCCTGATGCCGCCGAGCCGAGTACCCCGGAGGTGCTGCCCGATGCGCCTGTGTCGGTGGACCTGTCGGTCACCCGAGTGCTCGGGGTGGCCGGCCCGCCTCCTCGATCCACCGCCGTTGCCCGGAGTCTGCTCTCCCAGCTGGTGACCCTCCACAGCCCCGATGACCTCGTCGTCCGAGTCGTCGCCTCGGACGAGCAGGACGACCGTGACCGGTCGTCCGACCCCGGGTCCAGCTCCTGGTCCTGGGCCCGGTGGCTGCCCCACGCCCGCGCCGGCTCCGGGTCGGATCCGATCCCAGGGTCGGCCCCGGCCCCCGGGTCGGCCCGGCCCCCGGGGTCGGGCCTGCGGCCGAGAGCGGCTGCCGACGCGACGGCCAGCCCCTGGACCGTGACCGTTCTCGCGCTCGGCCCGGGCGCCGCTCGCGACCAGGGCGCCGCAGCGTTGCGAGCGGCAGCGGGTGACGAGCGGCAGGTCGTCATCGTCGTCGCGGAGCACCGCGAGGACCTGCCCGCAGCCTGCTCGGCTGTGGTGGAGCTCGGCCCTGACCCGGCCCGGACTGTGCTCTCCCTGCCGGGCGACGACCCTCGCACGGGAGTCGTCGTCGACGGCGTGTCCGGCGCCTGGGCCGAGCGGCTCGCCCGTCGCCTTGCGCCGTTGCGGGACACCGGCGGCGCCGTCGGGGTCTTCCCGGCGGAGGTGACGCTCGCGACCACTCACCCCGACCTCGCAGCCGGGTGGGCGCCGGCGGCGCTCGCCGCCCGCTGGTCGGAACCACCGCCGGGGTTGCAAGCCCGACTCGGCGTCGGCGCCGACGGCCTCCTCGTCGTGGATCTGGTCCGTGACGGTCCGCACGCCCTCGTCGGGGGCACGACCGGGGCCGGCAAGTCCGAGCTGCTCCGCGCCCTCGTGACCGGTCTCGCCGCCGCCTACCCGCCGGAGTCGGTCACCTTCCTGCTCCTCGACTACAAGGGCGGCGCGGCCTTCCGTGACTGTGCCCGGCTGCCGCACACAGTCGGCGTCGTCACCGACCTCGACGCCGACCTGGCTCGCCGCGCGCTGACCAGCCTCACCGCCGAGATCCGTCGCCGGGAGGCGCTCCTCGCCGCGGTAGGCGCGTCGAATCTCGACGACCACGAGCGGCTCCGAGGCCCCGGGGACGAGCGACTCCCCCGTCTGGTCATCGTCGTCGACGAGTTCAAGATGCTCATCGAGGAGCTGCCCGAGTTCGTCGAGGGCGTGGTGCGCCTGGCCGCCATCGGTCGCTCGCTCGGGGTTCACCTCGTGCTCGCCACCCAGCGGCCGGCCGGGGCCATCACGGCCGACATCCAGGCCAACGTGAACCTCCGCATCGCTCTGCGGGTCCGCGACCGACAGGACTCCGAGGGTGTCATCGAGGCTCCCGACGCCGCGCTGCTGCCCGAGTCCGTCCCCGGGCGGGCGCTGCTCAGCACCGGTGGTGGCCGGCTCGTCGCCTTCCAGACGACGCACGTCGGCTCCCGGCCGCGCGACGACGAGGAACCGTTGCGCGTTCGTCTCG
This sequence comes from Intrasporangiaceae bacterium, assembly GCA_021324575.1. GTDB lineage: Bacteria > Actinomycetota > Actinomycetes > Actinomycetales > Dermatophilaceae > Nostocoides. Next base: position 31,119 of record JAJPIW010000016.1, read on the forward strand.
GTCTCGACCCGGTCGGCGAGACAGCGGCCGGGCCGAACCGATCGCCGGACGAGGTCAGCGAGCTCGCCCTGTTCGTCGACCTTGCGCGGGTCACGGCCGAGCGCGACGGGCACCTCATGCCACGAGCGCCGTGGCTGCCCGCCCTCCCCCTGGCCGTGGCGGTCGATGCCCTGCCACGCCGGCCCGACCCGGTCGTCGACCGTGTCGCGCTCGGTCTGCTCGACTTGCCCGAGCGTCAGTCCCAGCCGGTGTGGGAGTGGTCGCCGACCGGCCCGACAACGATCGGCGTCGTCGGTGCCTCAGGGTCCGGCCGCTCGACGCTCGTCCGGACCCTCGTCACCGGGCTGGGCGCACTGGACGCTCCAGTGCACGCCTACGTCGTCGACGGCGGTGGCGCCCTGGGACCGCTGGCGCGTCTCCCATGGGTCGGAGCCGTGGTTCCCGAAGCAGACCGCCTCCGCCTGCGCCGCCTCGTGGACCGCCTCCGCGAGGAGGTCCGGCGCCGCACCGACGACCTCACGCGTCGGGGGCTGACCACCCTTCCCGAATGGCACCAGGCAGCCCCGGCCGACGCACCCCCATCACTCCTGCTCGTCGTCGACGGCTGGGACGCCGTCGCCGAGGCGTCCAGCGGTGTGGGTCCTGACCTGGAGAGCATGGCCCTCGCCGACGACCTCCGCGCACTCATCGAGACCGGCGGCGCGGCCGGCCTCCGGACTGTCCTCACCGGCGGCCGCGGGCTCCTGCTCGGGCGCGGCGCCCGACTCTGTGCCGAGACCGTCGTCCTCGGTCGGCTGGACCCGACAGATGCTGTCCTCGCGGGCCTACCCGTTCGCCAAACCGGGTCGCCGGAGCCGGTGCCGGGGCGCGGCACCCGTCGAAGCGACGGGGCGACGGTTCAGGTCGCGCACCTCGGCGCCGACCCCGCCGGCGCCGCCCAGTCCCTTGTCGTCGCCGCCAGTGCCCGGCCGGCTCGCCACGGCGCATCAGGATCTTCGCCCCACCGTCCGTTCACGGTCGGACAGCTGCCCCCCCGGGTCCTCGTCGGTGACCTGCCGGCGGGATCGCCGTTTCTGGTCGGCCTCGATGCCGACGGTATCCCGCGTGGCTTCGACCCGGACATCGACGGCCGGCGACTGCTCGTCGTCGGTCCCCGCGGGTCCGGGCGCAGCTCTGCGCTACGCGCCGTGGCCGAACGCTGCGCGGCGGCCGGCCGTCCTGTCGTCCTCGTGACCAAGGACCGCCCTGCGGGCATCGCCCCGTGCACCCTCGTCGACAGGTTCTGCATGATCGGACCGGACGACCACCACGCCCTGGTCGCCGAGCGTCGCGCGCATCCCGACCTCGTGGTCCTCATCGACGACGCGGACCAGCTGGCCGGGGCGGCCGTCGAACCGGCGCTGCTCGAGATCGTCGGGCTGCTCGACCGTGATGGGGGCGTGGTCATGGCGGCCGTCGAGCCGCACGGCCTGGCCCGACTCGTGCGGGGGGTCGCCGTCGAGGTCGCCAGCCGCCGGACGGGCGTGCTGCTCGCCCCGACCGGCATCGCAGACGGTGACGCTCTCGGCGTGCGCGTCGCCAGGGCGTCCGGACCGATCCTGCCGGGCCGGGGCCACCTGGTCTCCCGGGGCGGGGTGACCGACATCCAGCTGGCCGTTGCCGAGGCGTCGACGGAGCCGGGACCCGGCAGCGGCCATCGCCCGCAGCCGGCCCGCGACAGTGGTCAGGGGCGGTCCGGCGGCCCGGCGCGCCACGCGGCGGCCAGCGCCACCAGCGCCGTGCCCCCGACGACGGCAGCGATCCCGGCATGACCGGACTGGACCAGGCTCCACGCGACGGGCAGCAGCAGCGCATTCCACACCAGGGTGGGCGTCCGTGCCCAGCCCGCCGAGCCGAACCAGCCACGGGCCAGGACAGCCAGCCCGACGGCCACGACGACGATGAGCACTGCGCTCGTCAAGGCGCGCGCGACACTGTCCTGCTCGCCCTTGGCGATCTCCCAGACGTAGAACGCCCCGACACCGAGCAGGCCGAGGGCGTGGACCGCGCAGACCGTGCCGGCAACGGCGGCTGCTGGCCCTCCCGAAGGCGTCGGCAGCTCACCTGCGGAAACGTCGGCGCGGATCACCTGCCAAGCCTACTGAGGAACATTTCACGGCTGGCGGCCGTTGGCAGGTTGGTGACTGAGGCGGTCAGGGTGCTTCCACCGGGCTGCCACCCACCCCGCCCCTCGCCATAACCCACCTCATCGTCTAGGATTGCAGGTCGGCCGTGTCTGCGCCGGCATAACTGCGTGCCCGGACGAGTACGCCCAACCTGCAAGAACCTGATCCGACCGCAATGCTGCACGGACATCATGACTGTGCCCGGTCCCAAGGGCACCCGTCGGTGGTCCGTTGACCCCACCCTAGGAGCCGATCTTCATGGACTGGCGCGACCGCGCTGCCTGCCTCGACGAGGACCCCGAGCTGTTCTTCCCCATCGGGAACACCGGCCCGGCGATCCTCCAGATCGAGGAGGCCAAGGCTGTCTGCCGCCGGTGTGAGGTCGTCGACACGTGCCTGAAGTGGGCGATCGAGTCCGGCCAGGACTCCGGGGTGTGGGGTGGCATGTCCGAGGACGAGCGCCGCGCCCTCAAGCGGCGCAACGCCCGCGCCCGCCGCGCCGGCTGACCGGACGCGAGCCAGGCCCACCGGCCCCAGGCCCGATCGACCCACCAGGCCCGCTGACCAACCCCGCCCGCCGCACAACCCCGCACGTGCGGGGTTGTTAGGGTCCCAGCGCCGCCCTGCCCTGAACAACCCCGCACGTGCGCACGTCCGCCGGGCCCTCCCCCGCAAGTGCGCACGTCCGCCGGGCCATCCCCCGCACCCGCGCGTGCCCGCCTGGGCCTTCCCCGCACGTGCGGGGTTGTTGGCGTCCCAAGGCCAGCTTGACCTGAAAAACCCCGCACGTGCGGGGAGGCGGGGGAGACCGGAGAGGCCGATGCTCCGCCGGCATCACCGGAGCCGGCCCGTCAGGCACCGTCGGCCGGCATCGGCCGCAACCGGCCGAAGAAATGCACCCGCGTCCCGGTCGGCTCGGCCGCCGACCATTCGATCCGGCCGCGAAGATCCTGCACGAGCGACTGGATGATCTGGGTCCCCAGACCGGAGGTCCCCGGGCGGAAGCCGCTGGGCAGGCCGTGCCCGTCATCGGTGATCGTCACGTCCAGACGCTCCTCGCCGTCGACTACCGTGCGTTCGGCGGTGACGACGATGTGGCCGTCGCGGTCGGCGAGCCCGTGCTCGGCCGCGTTCTGGACCAGCTCGGAGATGATCATGGCCAGCGCGGTGGCATCCTCGGCCGCCATCCGGCCGAAGCTGCCGAGCACTGTCGAGTCGACCCGGTGCTCCCCCGTGGCGACCTCGACGACGGCCTGCAGGCCGCGGACCGCGATGTCGTCGAAGTTCACCGTGTCCTGGAACCCCTCGCTCAGGGTCTCGTGCACCAGCGCGATGACGCCGACCCGGCGAACGGCCTCCTCCAACGCCGCACGGCCTTCGGGCGTCTCGATCCGCCGCGCCTGCAGCCGCAGGAGTGCGGCGACGGTCTGCAGGTTGTTCTTGACCCGATGATGGATCTCGCGGATGGTCGCGTCCTTGGTCATCAGCTCGCGTTCGCGACGTCGCAGCTCACTCACGTCACGCAGCACCAGGAGGGCGCCGATGCGGACTCCCGCCCGGGTCAGCGGGAGGGCACGCATCGACACCGTCGCACCGCGCGAGGTCACCTCCGAGCGCCACGGCGCCCGGCCGGTCACGACGAGGGCCAGCGACTCGTCGACGGGCGACTCGCTGCGCTGGACCAGGTCGGTGACGATCCTCGCCAGGTTCCGGTCCATGACCGTCTCGTGGTGGCCCAGCCGGTGCAGCGCGGAGATGGCGTTCGGGCTGGCATACGTCACGGTGCCCTCGACGTCGAGCCGGATGACGCCGTCTCCCACGCGTGGCGCTCCACGACGCATCCCGGTCGGTGAGGAGGCGCTGGGGAAGTCCCCGACGGTGATCATCCCGATCAGCGCGTCGGCGAGCGACCGATAGGTGTCCTCCATCCGGCTGGGGTCGCGGCGGCTCGAGGTCGCGGCATGGCGGGTCATCACGGCCAGCGGTATGCCGCGGTGCACCACCGGGATCGCCTCCTCGATGACCTCGGTGTCGCCACGCATCACCGGAGCGTCGTCGCGGATGATCCGGCCGGTGCGGTAGGCCATCCCGATGGCCGGGTTGGTCGAGCTCTCGAGCACCGTGCCGACGACGTCGTCGTAGAACACCATCGGCCCAGTGTTGGGGCGGACGTGCGCGACGACCTGCCAGCTCCCGGCCGACGTCGGGACCAGCAGGGTGAGGTCAGCGAACGCCAGGTCGGACACGAGCTGCCAGTCACCGACGAGAAGGTGCAGCCAGTCGACCTGTGCGTCGGTCATGTTGGTGGACGTGCGCAGGTGGGCGTTGAGCGTCGGCACCTGTCCAGCCTAGTGAAGCGTGCCAGGTGACCCGGGTGGACCATCCGGCCTCCGCCGTCAGCCGGCCGAGCCGCTCCGAACGACCGAGCGGAGGGTCCGCAGGGCCACCGACAGGGCCGCCAGGTTGGGCGAGTCGAGCCGGGTGATCGCGGCCAGCGAGCGCCTTGCCCGGGTCAGGGTGTCGTGGTTGGTCTTGGCCCACGCCTCGAAGCGCGCCGCCGGGTCCGCGTCAGGCTTCTCCACCGGGGCCGCCTCCATCACGGCCCGGGTCAGTGACTCGCACACGGCATACAGGTCGTCGCGCATCGCCCCGCGAGCCAGGGCGTCCCACTGGTCCTCGCGGGGGAGCTTGGTGACCCGGGTGAGCATGGCGTCGATGCCGAACTTCTCCGACACGACGTAGTAGAGCCGGGCCACCTCCGCTGCCGACTCACCGGTGTCGGAGGCGATGTCGACGACGTCGAGCAGGGAGTACTGATCGAGCAGGCAGGCAGCCCGGAGCGCGAGGTCGGCGGGTGTGCCCTGCTTCTCCAGCTCCTTGGCACGGCGCTCGAGCCGCTTGAGCTCGACGCCCCTGAGCAGCTCGGGAATCCGCGGCCCGAGGTCAGCGACGACCGGCCCGAACCGGCCGATCTCGGCGGCGATGTCCAGGTGTGCGGGCCGGGAAGCGAGGAACCACCGGACGGACCTGTCGAGCAGCCGCCGGAACTCCAGGTAGAGCTGGGTCTGCGCCGCGGTGGGGACGACGTTGTCCAGTGCCTCGACGGCGGCGACGAACGAGGACAGACCGAAGACCTCGCGGCATACGACGAAGGCACGGGCGATCTGCTCGGGCGTCGCGCCGGTCTCCTCCATCGCCCGGAAGACGAAGGTGATGCCGCCCCGGTTGACCATGGAGTTGGCGACGGCGTTGGTGACGATCTCGCGGCGCAGCGGGTGCTCGGCCAGCTTGCCGGCGTAACGCTCACGCATCGGTGTCGGGAAGTAGTCGGCCAGGGTCTGCCGGAACCACGGGTCGTCGGGCAGGTCGGTCGGCAGCAGGTCGTGCTTGAGGGCGAGCTTGGCGTAGGCGACGAGGACGGAGAACTCCGGAGACTTCAGCCCGAGGCCCTCGCGCGCTCGACCCGCGAGCTCGGCGTCACTGGGCAGGAACTCCAGCGCGCGGTCCAGGTCACCGCGGTCCTCCAGCCAGTGGATGAGCCGCTGGTGGACCGAGAGCATCGGGGCCTCCTGCGCCCGGGCGTTGCCGAGGAGGACGTTCTGCTCGTAGTTGTCCCGCAGCACCTGGTGGGCCACCTCGTCGGTCATGGAGGCGAGGAAGACGTTGCGCGACTCGGTGTCCAGGCCGCCGTCGCGGACGACGTCGCCGAGGCAGATCTTGATGTTGACCTCGTGGTCGGAGGTGTCGACGCCGGCCGAGTTGTCGATGGCGTCGGTGTTGACGCGGACCCCGTGCAAGGCCGCCTCGATGCGCCCCAGCTGGGTGAGGCCCAGGTTGCCGCCCTCACCGACCACCTTGCTGCGCAACGCCTTTCCGTCCACGCGGATGGCATCGTTGGCCCGGTCGCCCACCTCGGCATCGGACTCGGTCGACGCCTTGACGTAGGTGCCGATGCCGCCGTTCCACAGGAGGTCGACGGGGGCGAGCAGGATCGCCTTCATGAGCTCGGCAGGGGTGAGCGAAGTGACGTTCTTCAGGCCGAGCGCCTCGGCCATCTGCGGGGAGACGGGGATCGACTTGAGCGACCGCGGGAAGACCCCGCCACCCTCGCTGATGAGCGAGGTGTCGTAGTCGGCCCACGACGAACGGGGCAGGTCGAAGAGCCGCTGGCGCTCCGGGAACGACTGTGCCGCAACGGGATTGGGGTCGATGAAGATGTGCCGGTGGTCGAACGCCGCCACGAGCCGGATGTGCTCGGAGAGCAGCATGCCGTTGCCGAAGACGTCGCCACTCATGTCACCGACACCGACAACCGTGAAGTCCTCGGTCTGGCTGTCGACGCCCATCTCACGGAAGTGCCGCTTGACCGACTCCCACGCGCCGCGGGCGGTGATCCCCATCGCCTTGTGGTCGTAGCCGGCCGACCCCCCGGAGGCAAACGCGTCGTCGAGCCAGAACCCGTAGGACTGCGCGACCCCGTTGGCGATGTCGGAGAACGTGGCCGTCCCCTTGTCCGCCGCGACGACGAGGTATGGGTCGTCGCCGTCGTGCCGCACCACGTCGCGGGGCGCGTCGACCGCGCCACCGACCCGGTTGTCGGTCACGTCGAGAAGGCCGGAGATGAAGGTCTTGTATGCCGCGATGCCCTCGCCGAGCCAGGCATCACGATCGAGGCCGGGATCGGGCAGCTGCTTGGGGAAGAAGCCACCCTTGGACCCCGTCGGCACGATGACGGCGTTCTTGACCATCTGCGCCTTGACCAGGCCGAGCACCTCGGTGCGGAAGTCCTCGCGTCGGTCGCTCCAGCGCAACCCGCCGCGGGCGACCGGCCCGAAGCGCAGGTGAACTCCCTCCACCCTCGGGCTGTAGACCCAGATCTCGAACTTCGGCCGGGGGGCCGGCAGGTCGGGGATGGCCCGCGGGTCGAGCTTGAGCGAGACATAGGACTTGGGCCGGCCGTCGGCGTCGGGTTGGTAGTAGTTGGTCCGCAGTCCGGCCTGGATGACGGCGAGAAAGGCCCGGATGATCCGGTCCTGGTCCAGCGAGGTCACCCCGTCGAGCGCGGCGAGCACCTTGCCGGCCACCGCCTCGACCGCGGCGTCCCGCACCGAGCTCGCCTGTCCGGCATACGAGCTGGGGTCGAACCGGGTCTCCCACAGCTCGACGAGGAGCCGCGCGATGTCGCCGTTGGCGACCAGGGTGCTCTCGAGGTAGTCCTGGCTGAAGGTGCCGCGGGTCTGGCGGAGGTACTTGGCGACGGTGCGCAGGATGACGACCTGTCGCCAGCTCAGCCCGGCCCCGAGGACGAGCGCGTTGAAGCCGTCGGACTCGGCCCGACCGTCCCACACCGCGGCGAAGGCGCCCTCGAAGAGCTGGCGCATCTCCTCGTGCGGGAGCTGGGCCCAGGTGTTCTCGGACGCGACCCGAAGGCCGAAGTCGTAGACGTGCAGCTGGGTCCCGTCTGTGCGGGTGACCTCGTAGGGCTGCTCGTCGACGACCTCTACGCCGAGGTGGGTGAAGAGGGGCAGCACCTTGGTCAGGGAGATGGTCCGCCGGCGGAACAGCTTGAACCGCCGCATGCCGTTGGGGCTGTCACCCTTGTAGAGGGTGAGGTCGGTGCGCTCTGGGTCGTCGACGTCGGACGCGACCGCCTCGAGGTGCAGGATGTCGGCCAGCGTCGAGGCCATCCCGAACCGCTGCTCGTATGCCGTGGAGAAGGCCTTGCCGTACTGCATGCGCAGCTGGGCGCCCTGGTCCTCGTCGTAGGTGTCGCGGGCGGCGGCCTGGAGCTTCTCGTCCCAGGTGCGCGCGGCGTCGACGAGCCGGCGCTCCAGACGGGCCACCTGCTCGTCGGTGAGGTCGGGGATCGGCGTGCCGGCCGGCATACGCACGACGAAGTGCAACCGGGAGAGGGCACTCTCGGAGACCCGGGTGGTGTAGTCGACCGACGAGCCCCCGAACGCGCGGCGCAGGACCTCGGCCATCCGCAGCCGGACGGCGGTGTTGTAGTGGTCGCGCGGGAGGTAGACGAGGCAGGAGACGAACCGGCCGAAGTCGTCGTCGCGAAGGAAGAGCTTGGTCGTACGCCGCTCCTGGAGCGGAAGGACGGCGGTCGCGACGTCGGAGAGGTGCTCCTCGCTGGCCTGGAAGATCTCGTCACGCGGGTAGTCCTCGAGGATCCCGACGAGGTCCTTGCCGGAGTGCGAGTCGTCGGTGAAGCCCGAACGGCGCAGGACCCCCCGCACCTTGTCGGCGATGATCGGGATCTTCAGGACCGACTCGGTGTAGGCGGTCGAGGTGAACAGGCCGATGAACCGGTACTCCCCCACGACGTTGCCCGCGGTGTCGGTGCGCTTGACGCTGACGTAGTCCAGGTGGACGGGGCGGTGCACGGTCGAGCGGGTGTTGGCTTTGGTAATCATGAGCAGCCGCGGCTCGCGCGCCTTGAGCGAGGCCCGCGCGGAGAGCCGGACTGTCGTGCGGTCGGCCGTCGGGTCGTTGCGGAGGAGACCCAGACCCGTGCCCTGCTCGGCGCGCATCGCGTCGCCGTCGGAGTCGGGGGTAAGGGCGTACTCGCGGTAGCCGAGGAAGGTGAAGTGGTTGTCGGCCATCCAGCGCAGGAACGTCGCGGTGTCGGTCGCCTCGCTCGCCGGATGCGCGACCGGCGGGTCGGCCACGATGGCCGCCGCGACGTCCAGCGCACGCTGACGCATCTTGGGCCAGTCCTCGACCGACTCGCGGACATCGACGAGGACCGCCCGCACACGCTCGGCGAGACGCGCAGCCTCCGCGTCGTCGACCGGGTCGATCTCGAGCGTCATCCACGACTCGCGCAGCTGGCCGAACGGGACCGAGTCGTCCCGGGCGTCGCTGCCCTCGTCGCGCGAGCCGTCGAGGATCTCCTCCAGGGTGCCTCGCACGTCGCGCCGCACCGTCACCACCGGGTGGATCACGAGGTGGACTCCGGCACCGGTCCCCGGTACCCCGGTGACTCCCTCGGAGACCGCCGCCGCGACGGAGTCGACGAGGAAGGGCATGTCGTCGACGACGACCTGGACGATCGAGTTGCTGCTCGTCCACCCATCGGCGTCCAGGGTCGGCCGGTAGACGTGGACCGCGGCATGCGCCTCGGCACGCTCGGCGGCCAGCCTGAGATGGTCCCGGACCATCCCGGCCAGCGCATCGGCGGGTTTGGTGCAGAGGTCCTCGCTCGCGACGTGCTGGAAGTAGCGGGCGACGAGCCCCCCGCGTGGTTCACCTCCGTCAGCGTCAACGATCTGTGCGGCAGCGGTGAGCAGCTGATCGCGGGAACGCGCCAGGGCGTCGTGCATGGTCGGGTTCGATCCTCGTCGTCTCGGTGTCTCCCGGAACACCACGTTGTGTTCCCGCTCGACTCTATCGCCGCGTGGCTGGCTCCCTGACCGCCTGTGGGTAACTCGCCGGTTGGTTCCGCGGATCTCGTTACAGTGACGAGGTGGCCACCCACCGCGTCGATCCTGCCGCCCTCCTCGCCGCCGGGCGCGCCCTGACGCCGCTGCGCGAGCGGGTGGCCGGTGCCGAGGACGACCTGCTGGCGGCGCCCCTCCTCGCCGGTGAGGGCGTGCTGCAGCACCACCTGGACGGCTGGGTGGACCACGTCGTCGATGCGCTGCGCGCCCTGGAGGCCGAGGCGGCCGAGCAGGCACTGGCCCTGCGCGGCGTGGCGGTCGACGGTGCCGCGGCCGACGACGCCGCCGCGCGATCCCTGACGGCGCGCGACCAGGAAGGCATCCGATGACCGGCTCGGGCGATCCCGGGTCGCTCTCGGCCACCGGCGGCCTGCTCCTACGGCTCGCGGCCGGGCTCCGGTCCGATGCGAGCCGGACGAGCGCTGCGTATGCCGGCCTGCAGGGTGAGTGGGTCGGCCGCGCCTCGGTCGCGGCGCGCCGTCGGGGCGACCTGCTCGTCGCGTCCGTGTCGACGGTCGCCGAGGAGGCCGCCCAGGTCGGCGCCCTCCTCCAGCGGCACAGCACCGATCTCGCGGGACTGCTCGACGAGGAGGCGACGACCCGCACGCGCGCCACAGGCAGCGGCTTCGTCGTCACCGAGAACGGGGTGTCCCTGGCACCCGGGCTGCGCGGCGTGGCCGACCCCGCAGAGGTCGCCCGCACCGACGCCGAGCGCGCCGCCCTGGACCTGGCGTGGCACGACGTCCAGCATCGGCTCGCGACGGCGCGGGCGACCCTGTGCCGCCAGCTGACCGCCTCCGCCGACCGGCTCAGCTCTTCGGCGACTACCCTCCGAACGCGCTGACGCGCCGGGGTCACGCGACCGAGGTGCGTAGCCGGCATACGCCATAGTGGGGCCCATGAAGATCACCACGAGCGGCGACTTCGCCGCACCCTGTGACCAGGTGTTCGCGATCCTCGCGGACGAGGGCTTCCAGAAGGCGCTCGCGAGCACGCCGGGATCGAGCGCATCCGTTGCGACACAAGGCGATCGGACCATCGTCACCTCTCTGCGCGTGCTGTCGACCGATGTCCTGCCCGAGTTCGCGAAGACCTTCGTCGGCAGCCAGCTCAAGCTCACCGAGACCCAGGACTGGGGGCCGGCCGCGGCGGACGGTTCGCGTCGCGGAACCCTGACCGTGACCATCGACGGCGTGCCGGTGCGGCTCGACGGCGCCCTGGCCCTCACCCCCACAGCGACCGGCAGTCAGCAGTCGGTGACCGGCGAGCTGAAGGCCCGGATACCCCTCGTCGGCGGCAAGGTGGAGCAGTCGGCCGCGCCTGCCCTCAAGGAGGGCATCGAGCTGGAGTATGCCGCGATCCGCCAGCGCCTCTGACCCGCCTCCCCGCTTCGGTTTATCGGGTCACCCGAGAAAGCCGACCAGTACACGGTTTCCAACTCTGTGCCTGTCTGGTTTATCGGGTCACCCGATAAACCAGACAGGCCGGGGAGGGGTGGGCGGAACCGGGATGGGGAGGCTGACGCGGGGTCAGCCCATGTGGGGGTATGCGTGGTTCGTGGGCGGGTCGAAGGTCTCCTTGATCGAGCGGGTCGACGTCCAGCGGACCAGGTTCTGGGCGGCGCCGGCCTTGTCGTTGGTGCCCGACGCACGGCCGCCGCCGAACGGCTGCTGGCCGACGACCGCGCCGGTCGGCTTGTCGTTGATGTAGAAGTTGCCGGCCGCGAAGCGCAGCCGGTCGGTGGCATCGGCGATCGCGTGCCGGTCCTGGGCGATGATCGACCCGGTCAGCGCGAAGGGGGCGAAGGACTCCATCTGGTCCAGGACCTTGTCGTAGCTGCGGTCGTTGTAGACGTGGACCGACAGGATCGGGCCGAAGTACTCGGTCCGGAACGACTCGTCGGTCGGGTCGTCGATCTGCAGCACGGTGGGACGGACGAAGTAGCCCTCCGAGTCGTCGTAGGTGCCGCCGGCGACGACCTGCACCCCGTCGGTCGCGTGGGCCCGGTCGATGGCGTCCTTGTGCTTGGCGAAGGCGCGGTCGTCGATGACGGCGCCCATGAAGTTGGACAGGTCGGTCACGTCGCCCTGAGGGAGACCGTCGGTGATGGAGACCAGGTCGTCCTTGATCTGCTTCCACAGCGACCGGGGCACATAGGCCCGCGACGCCGCGGAGCACTTCTGACCCTGGTACTCGAAGGCGCCGCGGACCAGTGCCGTGCGGAGCACGTCGGGGTCGGCGCTGGGGTGAGCCAGGATGAAGTCCTTGCCCCCGGTCTCACCGACGATCCGCGGGTAGGTGCGGTACCGGCCCAGGTTGGACCCGATCTCCTGCCACAGGTGCTGGAAGGTCGGGGTCGAACCGGTGAAGTGGAGGCCGGCGAAGTCCGGGTCGGCAAGCGCCACCTTGGAGACGTTCAGCCCGTCGCCGCCCACGAGGTTGATGACGCCCGGCGGCAGGCCGGCGGCCTCGAGCAGCTCCATCGTGATCTGGGCGGCCAGCTGCTGGGTCGGCGAAGGCTTCCACACCACGGTGTTGCCCATGAGCGCCGGAGCGGTCGGCAGGTTGCCCGCGATGGCGGTGAAGTTGAACGGGGTGATCGCATAGACGAACCCCTCCAGCGGGCGGTGGTCGCTGCGGTTCCAGACACCCTTGGCGTTGAGCGGCGGCTGCTCGGCGATGATGTCGCGGGCGAAGTGGACGTTGATCCGCCAGAAGTCGATCAGCTCGCACGCGCTGTCGATCTCGGCCTGGTATGCCGTCTTGGACTGGCCGAGCATCGTCGCGGCGTTGAGCCTGGCCCGCCAGGGCCCCGAGAGCAGCTCGGCGGCCTTGAGCAGGATCGCGGCCCGGTCGTCGAACGACAGCGACCGCCACGACGGGGCAGCCGCCTTGGCCGCGTCCACGGCCGACTGGGCCTCGGCGACCGAGGCGTTGCGCAGAGTGCCGAGCACCTTGCGGTGCGCGTGCGGCTCGCGCACCTTGATCGCCTTGCCCGTGCCCTCGACCCGCTTGCCGCCGATTGTGTGCGGCAGATCCCTTGGCGCAGAGCCCAGCTCGACGAGGGCGACCTCAAGGGCGGCCCGCTCGGGGCTCCCCGGGGCGTAGTCGAAAACGGGTTCGTTGACGAGAGCGGGAACGCGGGTGACGGCATCCATGCGAGGTCAGGGCTCCTTGGGCGCGAGGACGAAGGGGGGCGGCGATCTGTTCGCCGTCATCGTCCCACGCCACCAGCCGGACCGTGGATGCTGGTGCCATGACTGACGACCCGAACCGTCCCGACCGCAGCCACGCCATCCTCCTGGACGCCTTCGGCCGGATCGCCGAGGGCGTCCCGGCCGTCATCGACGGCCTGTCCGCGCCGCAGCTGCTCTGGCAGCCCGACCCCGCCGCCAACTCGATCGGCTGGCTGGTCTGGCACCTGACCCGCCAGCAGGACGAGCAGATCGCCCACCTGGCGGGCACACCGTCGGTCTACCGCGACGGGTGGGAGTACGGCTTCGGGCTGCCCTACCCGAGCGGCGCCCACGGCTTCGGCATGTCGGCTGCCGAGGTCGCCGCCTTCCGGCTGACCGAGCCGGCCCTGCTCACCGGCTACTACGCAGCCACCCACGAGGCCACGACGCGCTACCTCGCCGACCTCGAGCCGGCTGACCACGACCGGGTCATCGACCGGCACTGGACCCCTCCGGTCACCGTCGCGGTCCGGATCGTGTCGATCTTCGACGACGCCGCCAAGCACCTCGGCCAGGCCGAGTACGTCCGGGGGCTCGTCCTCCGCCGTCGCCCGGACTGACCGCCTACCCTGCGGAGCAATGACCAGTTCGCCTGCGGCATAACGGATCCCGTATGCCCCGTGGCTGGCTCACCCGAGGAGGCGGGCCACCTCGTCGAGCTCGGTCACGTCGTACCAGAGCAGGTCGTCGTCGCCACCGGGCTCCTCGTCGACGTGGAAGGAGACGACCCGCCGCAGCGGCACGGGACCCTCCAGGGCGACCAACGAGCGAGCCTCCCCCGGCCGGACCGGCGTCACCAGGACCGCGACCGTGTCGACATCGGCGGCCGCAACCACCCGCCTGCCACCTCCCTGCGCCGACGGACTCCCGGCCCCACTGTCGCGAAGCTCGCCGGCCGCGACGATCGCCTCGCCCATGGCGACGTACTCGCGCTCCTCCTCGTCGCCCGCCGGGAGGTCCGAGCGCAGAGCCGGCGTCACGGCATACGCGCTGCTCGGCGAGACCTCGCCCGACCGAGCCAGGTCGGCCACGTCGGCGGGCGTGAGCGGAAGGTAGATCCGGGTCTGCGTCATGACGTCATTCTCGCTTGCCGGGAGTGCCGGATCAGACCCGCTTGGACCGGTGGCTGTCGCGCAGCTCAGCGAGGGCGTCGACGATGCACTGGCCGAGGACGTCGGCGTCGGGCAGGGCGTCCCGGTCGGTGAGCAGCCCGTAGTAGACCCCGCCGTCGTAGGAGGTGAGCCCGATCGACAGCCCCTGACCCCGGCCGAGCGGCATGACCGGGTAGGTCGCGAGCAGCATGGCGCCCGCGGCATACAGCGGCTGTTGCGGCCCGGGCACGTTGGTGATGACCAGGTTGTAGAGGCGCCGGGACACCGCTCCGCCGAGCCGGGCGCCGAGGGCGTGCAACGTGGGTGGCGCGAACCCGCCGATCGAGGCGAGCGTCTCGGCACCGACGGCGACGCCGGTCTCCATCTGCTGGCGCATGGCGAAGGCGATCTGGTGCAGCCGCATCGACGGCCCGGGCTCCCCGACCGGCAGGTCGATGAAGCAGGCCCGCAGGCCTCCGCCGAGGGCTGTCGAAGCGGTGTCGGACTCGAAGCTGATCGGCACCATCGCCCGGACGGTCGTCGCGGGGTTGACCGGCTCGCCGCGGGTGAGCAGCCAGGCGCGCAGCGCGCCGGCAATGGTGGCGAGGACGACGTCGTTGACGGTGACGTCCTCGGCGAAGCGGCCCTTCATGAGCTGGGCCCGGACGGTGCGGTAGTCCGCGAGGTCGGTTCCGACCATGACGAATCGGCGGGCGCCGGAGACACGGACGTTGAGCGGCGAGGAGGGCGCGGGTCGCGCCGAGGCACGCGCCACGGTGGAGACGACCTGCCCGAGCGCGCCGAGAACCCGGGCCCCGGTGGCCTGTGCGTCGGCGATGCCGCCCCGCACCGTCTCGGCGATCTGGGTCGGCCGACGGACCATCTCCACCAGTGCGTCGCCGATGAGCTGGAGGTCGCCAGGAGTCGAGCGCGGCCGCCACGCGTCGTCGCTGACCGTCTCCAGCCCCTCCTCCGGATCCCCGGACAGGATGAGCTGGGCCAGGTCCACCGCGTTGACACCGTCGACGAGCGCGTGGTGCGTCTTGGTGACGACGGCGAAGCGACCGTGCTCGAGCCCATCGACGAGATAGCACTCCCACAGCGGCCGCTGGTGGTCCAGCGGCCGTGATGCGATCCGAGCGACGAACTCCTCCAGCTGCTCGTCGGTGCCCGGGCGCGGCAGCCCGGAGCGCCGGACGTGGTAGCTGATGTCGAAGCTGGTGTCGTCGGCCCACACCGGGTTGGAGATCCGGCCGGGGACCTCCACCACGCGTTGCCGATAGCGCGGGACCTCCGAGATCCGGTGGTCGATGAGGGCGATGAGCCGGTCGACGTCGAACCCACCCTTGGGTGTGTCGAACACCATGACCGACCCCACGACCATCGGCGTTGTCGGCTCCTCGACGTGGAGGAACGACGCGTCCAGGGCTGACAGGCGATCGGGCACGGGCCCATCGTGACAGACAGCACGGGTCCGGCGTCCCCGGGCGTGACGAACGACAATCGACCGTATGCCGGGTGCTCGCCTCAGACGGTGACCGGGACGAACCGCGCGGCCAGGCCCGCGAGGGCCAGGCGCAGCGGCGACTTGGGTGCCGTGGCGGCGAGGACGTCGCCGGCGAGCATCGCGGCGTCGCAGACCTCCGGCGCCCAGGGCAGGAAGGTGAGGTCGGTGAGCCCGGAGAACCGCTCGAGCGCCTCCCCGATGGCCCGCTCCGGATGAGAACCCACGGCAGCTGCCCGGACCTTGTTGACCACGACCGTGGGTGCCGGCGCCTGGATGACCGCAAGGTCCTGGACGCCGCGGACGAGGCGCTGCAGGCCGACCGGATCGGCGGCCCCGACGACGACGACTTCGGCCGCCACCTCCAGCGTCGTGCGGGCCACGGCGTTGCGGCGGGGTGCCGCCGTGTCGTAGCTCAGCTCCTCGTCGTCCTCCAGGCAGAACCCGAGGTCGACGAGGACGACGTCGGCGATCGTCCGAGCCTGCCGGAGTACCTCCTCGACCGAGGCGGCCCGCAGCTCGGGCCACCGGTCCGGGCGGGGCAGACCGGTGAGGACCCGGAGCCCGGGACGGACGACCGGCGCGAGCCGGGCGAGCACGAGGCGGTCGAGGGTTCCGTGGTCGGCCGTTCGGGTGGCGGCCGCGATGCCGGGGGCCTCGTCGACGATGGCGAGCGCCTGGGCGACGCTCGCACCCCAGGTGTTGGCGTCGACGAGCAGGACGGACCGGCCTGCGTCGGCGAGCTCGGCGGCGAGGTTGACCGCGACCGTGGTGACACCCGGTGACCCGAGCGGGCCCCAGACGGCCACCACCTGGCCGGGCCGCGCGGCGCTGGGCCCGGTGTCGTCGGCCGGGTCCTCCTCGTCGGCGGACCCCGTTCGCGCCGTTCCCCCCGAGCTCCCGGTCGGCGAACCGTCGGGACCGGCCGCACCGAACGGCATACGTCCGTCACCGTCGGTCCCCGGCTCCGAGACGCCGCCGTCGGTGTCCTCCGGCAGGGCCGCGATGACGGCGTCGAGGTCGGCCTCGTCGCCGTCGGAGCGCACGACCGCATCGATCCCGAGCTGGCGGAGCATGCGCTCCTCGGCCTCGTCGCCCGCACGGGTCACGCCGACGACGGCGACGTGATGGCTCGCCAGATCCGCCACCGCCGACCGGTCGAGCGCACGCAGCCCGGCGGAGACGAACGCGACGTCACCGACGCCCGCCGCAGCGGTGGCCAACAGGTCGGCCAGGTCGGCACAGCGCCGGACCACCGTCACCATCGAGGAGGAGTCGGCGACGCGGACGAGGGCGCTCTCGACGTCGGGGTGGAGAGCGACGAGGGCCTGACGGGTCACGAGCCGGTCCCCGTGACCGCCCCCGGCGCCGGCACGAGGGTCACCTTGGCGCCGTTGTCGATCGGGCCGATGAGCGAGGCCACCGTGCCGATCGGAGCCATCACCGAGATGGCGATGGTGTCGGTTCCCGCCGACCCGAAGCCGCTGCGCTCGTTCGGCTTGGACGCGACCGAGACGTTGTGCAGCGCCAGCTGCGGTCCGGCGAAGTCCCCTGACCCGGTCGAACCCTCCTTGGGTGCGTTGACGTAGACGTCGACGACCGACCCGCGGACCAGGTTGGAGGCGGACGTCGCGTCGACGTTGATCGTGAGCGGCTGGACCGTGACCTCGGCCCGCGTGCCGAGCGCCGACCGGGGCACGAGCTCACCGGGGCGGACCTCGCGCAGGACGTATCGGTCGGCTGGCATCGCCTCGGCGGCGCTGAGGTAGCCGCTCGTGTCGGAGCCGAGCTGGACGTCGACCCGGGTCAGTGCGTCAGGGCCCAGCGCCTCGCCCGGGACGAGCGGCACGCGCGCGGCATACATCGGCGCGCGGTCGTCGGCATGGGCCACGACGAGGGACCCCGCGACCGTGCAGAGCAGGACCAGCAGGACACCGGCGAGCAGGCGCGTGTCGCGCCAGGACGGCTTGCGCAACCGGTTGGCAGGACGGGCCGGCAGATCGGACATGCGAAGAGACCCCCAGGTCGACGGTGAATCGGCGTAGCGAAAGGATTCTGACGCACGGGGGCGACGATTGCGCGTCGGAGTTCCCGTGGCTGTGGACAACCGGGCCTGTGGACAACCTTCGCGTCCGCTGCGCGACGGGTTTTAGTCTGGGGTCGTGACCAAGCGCTTCCTCCAGCTCGCCGACGTCGCCGAGGTGCTCGACATCTCCGCTGCCCAGGCCTATGCGCTCGTCCGCAGCGGTGACCTGCCGGCGATCAAGGTGGGCGGCCGGGGTCAGTGGCGGGTCGAGGCGACCGAGCTCGAGGGCTACATCCAGCGCATGTATGCGCAGACCCGGACCTTTGTCGAGGCGCATCCGTTCGGCGCCGAGACCGACTGAGTCCTGCGCTCGTTTTCCGTATGCCGGGCGCGCACCTCTCCCCTGCAGCTGCGGTCAGCCGGTCGAGACGCTGACGAGGGCTGCGAACGGGATCGCCCGGGTGGCCCGGACGTTGGGTGCCCGCCGGGGCTCGTCGCCGTGGTGCAGGGCGATCTGGACATGGTCGGCGCCGACCGCGTCGATGGTGCCGGTCGTGATCCCGCCTGCGACGTCGACGACAATGACGGTGACCCGGTCGCGGGACAGGCCGCGCAGGGCGTAGCCGACGCCGAAGCGGCGGGCCGCGGTCGCGTCCTCCGAGCGGGCGGTGAGCCCGTCCACGCCGACCACGGCAGCGAGCGGGACGAGCACCGAGCGCGGCGACCGGGCCAGCGCCAGCCAGCCGTCGCCGACGTCGACGATCAGGCCGGTGAGGGGGTCCCCGGCGCTCGTCCGGACCGTCACCTGGCGCCCGCGGTGCGCGGCGAGCCGGGCGGTGAGGTCGACGAGGGCGCGCTCGCGGCGGGTGCGGTCGGCGACCTCGGCGTCCAGCTCCCGGCGCTCCTGGGCCTCCCACTGCGCCTCGAGGTCGGCGAAGAGGCCCTCCCACTCCATGCGCGGAAGTCTATGACGCGCTCCGGGTTGCCAACCGAACGAAGGCTGCTAGGGTCATCCACATGCAAACGCAGGCAAACGCACACATCGAGCGCCTCATCGCGCTGCGCGCGCTGGGCATGGCCGTCGGCACCACCGTGCTCGCCGGGGCGCTCGCGGCTGGCCTGTGGGTGGTCGCGGCCGCGCGGTGGGCGGCTGTCGCAGCGCCCGGGCCGGCCGGCGTCGCCGATGTCCTGACCCTGCTCCTTGTCGCCGCGGCCCTGGTGCTCCTCGTCTGGTTCGCCATCGGGGTCTTGCTGGAGGCGCTCGCGGTTCTCCCCGGCGCGATCGGGCGTTGGGCCACCCGCTCGGCGCAACGGTTGACCCCGGCCGTGGCCACTCGGGTGGCGGCGCTCGTGCTCGGCTCGACCGTCGTCACCGCGGCAATGCCGACGACGGCAGTCGCGGACACCACGGGCTCCGGTGCACGACCGGGGGTCGTGGCGACGGCCCCGGACCCCGGTTTCGCCCCGCAGCCTGCGGTGTCCTCCGCGGCGCCCTCAGCCACCTGGACGGCCACCCGCCAGCCCACCCAGAGCGCCCCCTCGCCCGCGCCATCGGCGACCGTCCCCGCCGTCACCGCCGATCCCGCCGTCCCCGCCGTGGCCCAGTCCACGCAGGCGCCCGACCCCGGGTTCCGACCCAGCCGCCCGACCGTGCGACGGGTGGTGGCACCCACCCTCGTTGCACCGGCCGGCGGCCTCCCGGCGCCGCACGGCGTCGTCGTCCACCGCGGCGACACCCTGTGGGCGATCGCTGCCCGCGACCTCGGCCCCGACGCCACCGACGCCGAGGTCGCCGCGCACTGGCCCCGCTGGTACGCCGCCAACCGGGCCGTCATCGGCCCCGACCCCGACCTGGTCCTTCCCGGTCAGGTCCTCGTCCGACCATCCCAGGAGATGACCCGTTGACCTCGAGCTCTGTCATCCGGATCCGGCCGATCCCGGAGTCCCGACCACCGGAGTGCCACAAGTCGCACGCCGAGCTGATGGCCGAGGAGGTCGCCAGCCCCTACGTCCAGGACGCGCTGGCCGTCGACTTCACCAGACAGACCGACGACCAGCTCTTCGGGACCCAGCACACCACCCGTCAGGACCTCCCGGAGCCACGGGCGTGGGCCGCCCACGTCGGCCAGGCCGTGGTCGAGGTCTTGGCGGGGTCCCGCAACCCGGTGCAGCTGGTCCGGTGGACGACGCCGGACGTGTATGCCGTGCTGGCCCGCCGGGCAGCCCTCGTCCAGCGGCGGCTGGCGGAGGCCCCGAACGCCCGACCGATCTCCCGCCGGCCGGCGGTCGTGCGACGCGTGCTCGTCTGCGAGCCGGCCGACGGGGTGGCCGAGGCGACCGTCATCGTCGTCCACGGCAACCGGGTTCGCGCGCTGGCCCTGCGGTTCGTCGGTCAGGACGGCCGCTGGCGCCTCACCGTCGCCCGCATCGGCTGACCGGCGGCCCGCTTCGCGCCTCGGGTCGAGTGATCACGACGCGCGGGATGTGCCCGGCCGATCCCCGTATGTCGTGATCGCTCGACGCGGCGGGCGACGACCCTACGGGTTCGTCACCTGGGCGGGGACCTGTTGCAGGGCCCAGCGGTTGCCGTCGGGGTCCTCGAAGTTCACGAACCGCCCCCACGCCAGGTCCTGGACCTCGGAGCACTCGACGCCGCGGCCGGTGAGGTAGGCGTGCGCCTCGTCGGCGTCGGCGATGACGACCTGGATGAACTGGCTGGCCCCCTCGGGCAGCATCTGCAGCCCGACGCCGAAACAGAACGAGCAGGCCGAGCCCGGCGGGGTCACCTGGACGAACCGCACTCCCTCGAAGGGGATCTGGTCGTGGTCGACGTTCCAGCCGACCGTCTCGCCGTAGAACGCCACGGCCCGGTCCACGTCGGTCACGCTGATCGGGATGAGCTCGATCCGAAAGTCCATGGTTTCGTCCCTTCCTGGCAGGTCTCCCGGGTGGAGGCCGTGAATCCAGCCTAAGAACACCTCCGGTCACTTCCTGTCCGCAATGGCGGACGGGAAGCACATCGGCTCAGGACCTGTCGTCGGCTCCGTGGCACATCTTGTACTTCTTGCCCGACCCGCAGGGGCACGGAGCGTTGCGCGGCGTCCCGGCATACGGGTCGCTCCCGTTGGTCGACGCCACTGGCCCGCGACCGGCCACGACGTCACGCTCGACGACGCCGCCGTCGTCGCCGGGGGCGGTGTAGTGCAGCTGCTGCGCGGCCCGCGGCCGATCCAGACCGGCGCCGTGGACCTCGACCTGCCGCGCGGCATACGCCCCCGCCGGGGCCGGCTCGGTGCCGTCACCGGGCGCCTCCAGCGCGGGCAGCTCCTCGCCGACGGCCGGGGACCCGGCTCCGCCGCCGAGGGCACCGAACATCTCCGACACGTGCACCGGCTCCAGGGCGGGGGCCTCGGTGGGCTGCTCGACCTGGACGTCGACGTGGTAGATGAGGCCGACGGCCTCCTCCTTGACCGACTCGGTCATCGCCTCCCAGAGCAGGAACCCCTCGCGCTGGTACTCGACGAGCGGGTCGCGCTGGGCCATGGCTCGCAGCCCGATGCCCTCCTGGAGGTAGTCCATCTCGTAGAGGTGCTCGCGCCACTTGCGGTCCAGGACCGAGAGCATGACCCGGCGCTCGACCTCGCGCATCACCTCACTGCCGAGTGCCTCCTCGCGGTCGTCGTATGCCGTGTGCGCGTCGGAGAGGACCTCCTCGCGAAGCACGCCGGGGGTCAGACCCGCGCGACCGCCGGCCGCCTCGACGACCTGCTCCTGGGTGAGCGAGATGGGGTAGAGCGTCGTGAGCGCGGTCCACAGCCGGTCGAGGTTCCAGTCCTCGCTGTAGCCCTCGGCGGTCTCGGCGTCGATGTAGCCGCCGACGACGTCGTTGACGAAGAACCGGATCTGCTCGTGCAGGTCCTCACCCTCCAACACCCGCTTGCGCTGGTCGTAGATGACCTGCCGCTGGCGGTTGAGGACGTCGTCGTACTTGAGGACGTTCTTGCGGATCTCGAAGTTCTGGGCCTCGACCTGGGTCTGGGCGCTCTGGATCGAGCGGGACACCAGCTTGGACTCGATCGGCTGGCTGTCGTCCAGGCCGGCGGTCGTCATGACCCGGTCGACCATGCCGGCGTTGAACAGCCGCATCAGGTTGTCCTCGAGAGACAGGTAGAAGCGCGACTCACCGGGGTCGCCCTGGCGACCGGACCGGCCTCGGAGCTGGTTGTCGATGCGCCGGGACTCGTGCCGCTCGGTGCCCAGGACGTAGAGCCCGCCGAGGTCGGTGACCTCGTCGTGCTCGTCGGCAACGGCCTGCTCGGCCGCCGCGAGCGCGTCGTCCCAGGCCTCTTCGTACTCCTCGGGTGTCTCGTGCGGGTCCAGGCCCTTGGCCTTGAGCGCGGCGACGGCCCGGAACTCGGGGTTGCCCCCGAGCATGATGTCGGTGCCTCGGCCGGCCATGTTGGTCGCGACGGTGACCGCGCCCTTGCGGCCTGCGTCGGCGACGACCGTCGCCTCGCGCTCGTGCTGCTTGGCGTTGAGGACGTCGTGCCGGATGCCGCGCCGGCGCAGCTGGTCGGAGAGGTACTCGCTCTTCTCGACGCTCACGGTGCCGACGAGGACCGGCTGGCCCGCCTCGTGGCGCGCGACGATGTCGTCGACGACCGCGGCATACTTCGCCTCCTCGGTCCGGTAGACGAGGTCGGACTGGTCGATCCGGATCATCGGCTTGTTGGTCCGGATCGGTACGACACCGAGCTTGTAGATCGAGTTGAGCTCGGCTGCCTCGGTCATGGCCGTACCGGTCATGCCGGAGAGGGTGTCGTACATGCGGAAGTAGTTCTGGAGGGTGATCGTCGCGAGGGTCTGGTTCTCGTTCTGGATCTTCACCCCCTCCTTGGCCTCGATCGCCTGGTGCATGCCCTCGTTGTAGCGGCGGCCCTTGAGCATGCGACCGGTGTGCTCGTCGACGATGAGGATCTCGCCGTCGAGGACGACGTAGTCCTTGTCGCGGTGGAAGAGCTCCTTGGCCTTGATGGCGTTGTTGAGGTAGCCGATGAGCGGGGTGTTGGCCGACTCGTAGAGGTTGTCGATGCCGAGGTAGTCCTCGACCTTGTCGATCCCGGTCTCGAGCACGCCGACGGTCTTCTTCTTCTCGTCGACCTCGTAGTCGCCCTTGCCGGACTCGTACTCGCCGCGGGTGAGCCGCTGGACGATCTTGGAGAACTCGACGTACCACTTGGTCGGCTGGTCGGCCGGCCCGCTGATGATCAGCGGGGTCCGGGCCTCGTCGATGAGGATCGAGTCGACCTCGTCGACGATGGCGAAGTTGTGGCCGCGCTGGACCATCTCATCGACGGTCCACGCCATGTTGTCGCGCAGGTAGTCGAAGCCGAACTCGTTGTTGGTGCCGTAGGTGATGTCCTTGGCGTACTCGACCCGCCGCTCCTCAGGAGACATCGACGCGAGGATGACGCCCGTCTCGAGGCCGAGGGCGCGGTGGATGCGGCCCATCAGCTCGGCCTGGTACTCGGCGAGGTAGTCGTTGACGGTGACGACGTGAACGCCCTTGCCGGACAACGCATTGAGGTAGGACGGGAGGGTTGCCACGAGGGTCTTGCCCTCACCGGTCTTCATCTCCGCCACGTTGCCCAGGTGCAGTGCCGCACCACCCATGATCTGGACGTCGAAGTGCCGCTTGCCGAGGGTCCGCTTGGACGCCTCCCGGACCGCGGCGAAGGCCTCGGGGAGCAGGTCGTCGAGGGTCTCCCCCTCGGCGAGGCGGGCCTTGAACTTCGTCGTCTCCTCGCGCAGCTCGTCGTCGGTCAGCTTCTCGAAGTCGTCCTCGATGGCGTTGACTTGGGCCGCGATGCCCTCGAGCTTCTTGATGACGCGGCCTTCGCCGGCGCGAAGCAGCCTCTCGACGATCTTGGACACGCGTGGAGCTCCTTGAAGTGACAGGTGTGTGGGTCCGGGCAGGCACGGCATACGACGTCCTGGGCACGGACCCGTCCAGAGTAGTCGAACGGCCCGGACCGCCCCCACGTTCCGTCCGGTGCACAACTCTCCAATCGCTACGTTGCGAACCGCAAGCCGTGCGCAACGTAGCAATTGGAGAGTTGTGGACCGGTCAGGGTGGACGTGGGCGCTGGCGTGCGGCAGGCTCGCCGCCGTGAGCCGCTCCACCCGCATCCAGACCCCACCTCGTTTCCCGCACAACGTCCCCGTCCTCACCGACGGGACGGTCACCCTGCGCGCCCATGCCCGGGCCGATGTCGACGCGATCGTGGAGCAGTGCACGGACCCGGAGATGGTGCGCTGGACGACGGTCCCGCGCCCGTACCGCAAGGCCGACGCCCTCCGGTTCCTGGCCCACGTCAAGGAGTCCTGGGGCACGCAGGGCGGCAACCGGTTCTGGGCGGTCGAGTGGGACGACGGGTCGGGCCCGCGGTTCGCCGGGACGCTGGACCTGCGGCCGAGCCCGGGCCGGGTGGCGGGGATCGGCTACGGACTGCACCCCGCCGCTCGAGGGCAGGGGGTCATGGCGGCGGCGGTCCGTCTGGCAGCGGCATACGGCTTCGCCGAAGGGCTCGGCGACGGGCCGCTGGACCGGATCCACTGGTCGGCGGTCGTCGGCAACTTCGCGTCATTGCGGGTCGCGTGGGCCTGCGGCTTCGTCCTGCACGGCACCATCCCGCAGCAAGGCGGCCCGGCGTATGCCGGCCCGTCCGGAGAGCCGGTCGCCCGCGACCACTGGGTCGGGTCGCTCTCGGCGACCGCCCCCATGGTGCCGCACACGCCGTGGCTGGACATCCCGGTCATCGAGGGCGACGGCATCCGGCTGCGGCCGTGGCGGGAGGACGACGCCGAGCATGCCGAGCCACTCGACGGGCCCGGCCACCACATGCCGCTCGGAGCAGCACCGAGCGACCTCACCTTCGAGCACTGGCTCCTCGTCCGGCGCGAGCGCTCGGCCCGGGGCGAGGGCATCGCGTGGTGCATCGCCGACGCGACGTCCGACCGGCCGCTGGGTGCGGTCATGGTCTTCGCCCACGGTGTGCCGATCAGCCAGCCGGGTGCCGAGCTGGGCTACTTCCTCTTCCCGTCGGCGCGTGGGCGTGGGGTCGCCACCGCCGCCGGCGACCTGGCCATCGACCACGCGTTCACACCCAGGGCCAAGGACGGGCTCGGCCTGTCGCGCCTGTCGGCCATCACGGCGGCCGACAACGTGGCGTCCAACTCGGTGCTCGAACGGCTGGGCTTCGTCCGGTTCGGGGTGGAGCACGCCACCGACCTGCTGCCCGACGGGACCTGGGAGAACGCGTACCACTGGGAGCTGCTCCGCTCGGAGCGCTGACCAGCCCGGTGGCCGGTCGCCGGCTGGGCACTCCGTCACGCCTGCCCGGGTACTCAGCAGAGGTTGGGTCACTCAGCACAGCTTGCACCATCCGCTGAGTGGGCCAAGGTCTGCTAGCCGAGGTTAGCGGGGGTGGCAGAGGAAGGGTTTCGCGCCACGTGTGGGCGATCCTGTGGGCCCGGTTCAGCGCGGTCGCCATGGCCAGCGTTGCGGGGCTGACGGTGTCCGGCGCCTGGCTGGCCTGGATGCACGTCGGGACGTTCGGCCAGCTCGTGACCACGACCTACCGCCTGCTCCTGCTCACCAAGGTCACCCTGTTCGCCGGGCTGGTGGGCTTCGGAGCGTTCAACCAGCTTCTCCTCATGCCGCGGATCACCCGACTTCGCCGCGCCGGACACACCGAGCCCGCGCTCCGCCTCGCCGTGGGTCACTTCGGACGGGTGGTCGCCATCGAGGCGAGCCTGGCCACCGGCGTGCTCCTCATCGTCGGGCTGCTCTCGGGGTCAGCGCGCAAGCAGGCCGGTGGTGGCGCCGCTGAGGTCGGCCTGCAGGTTCTCGGGTGGGGCGGTCTGCTCCTGCTCGGCGTCGCCGTCTCCTTCGCCGTGACCGCCCGGCTCTCCCGGTCGATCGCCAGCCGCCCGCTCCCCGTCGCCGAGGTCCGAGCCGCCGAGGCCTGAGCGCACGACGCCGGCCTCGTCCGCGACCGCACGGCGTGCGCGCAGGACGAGGCCGGCAGTCGCTGCGGCCAGGATCCCGCCGACGACGAAGACCGGGCGCGGACCGACGAGGCCACCGGCAAAGCCTGCGGCGAGCAGGGAGACCACCGACCCGGCCCGCGTCGCCCCCATGGCCGTCGCGATCACCCGGCCGCGAGCAGCATCAGGGGTGCGGCCGACGACGACCCCGAAGCCGAGCCCGTTGAGGAGCCCGTTGCCGACCCCGGCCAGGAAGAACAGCGGGAACAGCCAGCCGACGTCCGGCACCAGCCCCGCCCCGCCGATGGTCAGGCCCATGCCCAGGGCAGCCCCCGCGAGGACCGTGACCCGGCGGCGGTCATCCTCGACGCGTCCACAGAGCAGCGAGCCGGCGGTGACCCCGACACCGAGGGACAGACCGACCAGACCGTATGCCGCGGGACCGGCACCGAGGACGTCGATGACGAGGAACGACTCCACGACGTTGGTGCCCTCGAGCGCCATGACGAAGACGACGAGCCCCACGACGAGCAGGGTGGAGACCCGGTCACGGCGCAGGACCCGCCACCCAGGATCGAGGCTCCCGGTCGAGGGGCCAGGACGCGCCGTCTCGCGCGCCTCGCGGACGGCATGTTGTGGCCCCTCGACTCCCCGAGCGTCGCCGTCTTCGGCTGGGTCGGCGCTGGCGTCGCCGACGACGGGGGTTCGACGCGCGCGGACCGCCCGGGCCGTCACGACGAGGGCGGCGAAGGTCAAGGTGTCGACCACGACGACGCCCCGGAAGCCGACCGCGGCATACGCCAGCCCGCCGAGCGCCGTCCCGGCCAGCCAGGCGGCGGACCCGAGCGCCTGCTGGGCGCCGATCGCCCGCGCCAGCCGCTCCTCGCCGACGATGCGCGGCAGGAGTGCGCCCCAGGCCGGACCGGTGACTGCCTGACCGGACTGGACGAGCAGGATGCACGTCACCTGCCACGGCAGCGCCGTCGAGACGAGCAGGCCGGCACTCCCGACCACCTGGACCGACCCGGCCACGGTGAGCAGCACTCGGGAGTCGCGAGTGTCGACGAGCCGACCGGCATACGACGTGAGCGCGACGACCGGGAGGGCGAACGCGACGAGCAGGACGGTCAGGTCGATCGGTCTCCCGGTCCTGGCGACGAGCACCGACAGGGCGATGAGCGTCATGGCGTCCCCGACCTGGGAGACGGCCCTCGCCAGCAGGGCGACTCGCGCGTCCCAAATCTGAAGCAGCTCCTTCATGAATCGTGAAGATAGTCCTTCACGCTTTCTGAAGTCAACCCTTCACGTTGCCCTCTACGATGGCGTCATGGCCACCGACCGCCGCCCCCGCAACACCCTCGAGGTCGACGACCCGCGCGCCCTGCGTGCCCTCGCCCACCCGGCCCGGCAGCGGATCGTCGCCGAGCTGCTGGCCGGCCGGGTCATGACCGCGACCGAGGCCTCCGAGCTGGTCGGCCTGACTCCGTCGGCCGTCAGCCACCACCTCAGGGCGCTCGAGCGGTACGGGATCGCCGAGCGCGCCGAGGACGGCGGCGACGCCCGCACCCGCCCGTGGCGGTCCCGGGTCACCGAGCTCAACTTCTCCCCGCGCAGCGTCGGCGGCGCCCACGCCGTCAACACGGTCATCCAGGCCGAGCTGGCCAAGCTGGCCCGCAACGTCGACGCGGTCATCGCACACGCGGGCAGCAACCCGCCCGGCAAGGACACGATCGGGCTCAGTGCGAGCCAGACCTGGCTCACCGACGACGAGCGCCGGGACCTCTTCGAGCGGATCGACGCCATCGTCCACGACCTCCCCGACCGGCACTCCGGCAACGCTCCCGAGGGTGCGACCCGGATGTCGCTCGTCGTCTCGCTGGTCCCGGTCGTCGTCGACTGAGGCGGACTGGGCGCTGCGGCGGACGTGGACGGTCAGCCGGCTGACGACGGCGCGGGTTGTCGACCGCGCGGCAGAGCTCCGGCGACGCCGGCGGTCAGGCCCAGCCAGTCGGCCATCTGCTCCAGCTCGGCGGCCAGGGCGGGCCGGGCCGCGTCAGGGGCGCCGGGCTCCCAGCTCATCGCCTGGACCCGCAGCACCCCGGCAGCCCGGTCGGCCTTGAGGTCGCACCGCGCGACGAGCGCGTCGCCGAAGAGGAACGGCAGGACGTAGTAGCCGTGGACCCGCTGCTCGGCGGGCACGTAGATCTCCAGCCGGTAGTCGAACCCGAAGAGCGCCGCGGTCCGGTCGCGCTGCCAGACCAGCGAGTCGAACGGGCTGAGCAGCGCGGTCGCGTCGACCCGCCGCGGCCGTCGAGCATCCACGTGCAGGTATGCGGGTCGCTTCCACCCCTCGATCGTCACCGGACGCAGCTCCCCCTCCGCCACCAGGGTCTCCAGCGCCGGGCGAGCCTGGTCGGGCTTGAGCCGGAAGTAGTCACGCAGGCACTGCTCGGTCCCCACCCCGTGTGCGACGGCGGCGATCCGGATCAGCTCGACGTATGCCGCCTCAGGTGCCGGTCTCCCCGCGGGGGCGACCGCCTCGTGCAGGTGCCGCGGGAACACGCGCTGCAACCCGGCATACCGGCGCTCGAACTGCGAGGTCCGACCCGCCGAGGTGATCTCACCGGCCCAGAAGAGGTGCTCCAGGGCGTTCTTGACGACGGACCAGTTCCAGCCCCACTCCTCGCGAGCGCGGGGCACGTCATGAGCGAGTGCCTGCTCGACCTGGCGGGAGGTCATCGGCCCGCGACGCTCGACCTCCGCACGCACGGCGGCGACGACGTCGGGCCGGTCGCGGGCCACCTGCTGCATGCCACCCCAGGAGTCGGCGAGCGCCCGCTGCATACGGAAGTCGAGGAGCGGCCAGGTCGACGGCGGGATCAGGCTCGCCTCGTGGGCCCAGTACTCGACGACCCGGCGTGGCGCCCGGTCGCGCATGGCGTCCAGCAGGCCGGTGTCGTAGCCCCCGAGGCGGGAGAAGAACGGCAGGTACTGGCTGCGGGTGAGGACGTTGACGCTGTCGATCTGGACGATGCCCACGGTGTCGACGACGCGCTGGAGGTGTCGGGTCGTGACAGTGCCCGGCTCGGGCCTGGCGCGGCCAAAACCCTGTGCTGCCAAGGCAACTCGCCGTGCCTGCGGTCGGGTCAACCGCTCCATCGGGCGGACGGTGGCGGGCGTGACGGGCGACGGCTCGGCGGTCATCCCTCGTCGATGAGCTTCTCGCGGACGGCATACATGGCGGCTTCCATCCGCGAGTGGAGCTGGAGCTTGTCCAGGATGTTGCGGACGTGGTTCTTGACGGTGTTCTCCGAGATGAACAGGTCGCGCGCGATGTCCTTGTTGGCCTGCCCCCGGGCAATGAGGCGCAGCACCTCCAGCTCGCGGTCGGTCAGCCGCGGGACGCCCGGGCCGGAGCTCGTCGGACGCTTGCTCAGCTGGGCGAACTCGGTGAGCAGCTGGGCCGCCATCGACGGAGGAATGAGCGACTGGCCCGCGGCGACGGCGAGGATCCCGTCGGCGACCTCCTCCCCCGGCATGTCCTTGAGCAGGTAGCCGTTGGCGCCGGCCTTGATCGCCTCGAAGAGGTCGGTCTCGTCGTCGGACATCGTCAGGATGAGGATGCGCGCCGACGGCACCTGCTCGCGGATCCGGGCCGCCGCCTTCAGACCGGACAGGCGCGGCATCCGGACGTCGAGCAGCACCACGTCCGGGACCAGCTCGACGGCGAGGTCGAGGGCTTCGAGCCCGTCGGAGGCCTCGCCGACGATCCGGATCCGCTCATCCTGACCGAGCACCATCTGCAGACCTCGGCGATAGAGGTCATGGTCGTCGGCCACAAGGAGCGTGACGACCGTCTCCGGCGGGGCGGTCATCGTCGCGTCGTCGCTCACGGGGGTCATCGTGTCACGTCGTCAGGACGCGGCGGACATGTCCTCCTCGGCCTCACGCCCGACCGTCTCGAGGTGGAGGACGCCGTAGGACCACCCCCGACGCCGATAGACCACGCTCGGGCGGTCGGTCTCGGCGTCGTGGAACAGGTAGAAGTCGTGGCCGACGAGCTCCATCATGTGCAGCGCCTGCTCCAGGGTCATCGGCGGGCTGGCGTGGACCTTCTCGCGGACCTCGATCGGCGAGTCGCCCACGGCGCCGAACCGCTCGGCAACCGTGCTGCCGCCGGCCGCGACCGCGTCGGACGACGTCTCGGCGCCCACCGGCGCCTGTGGCTCCACCCGCGCGGTGGCCTGGCCGACCGACTCCGGAGTGTGCCGGCCCCGATGGACCCGCCGCTTGTCGCCGGCCCGGCGCAAGCGCTCGGACAGCTTGTCGATGGCCGTGTCCAGCGCGGCGTACTTGTCCTCGACGCACGCCTCGGCCCGGATCACCGCTCCCTTGACGTGACAGGTGATCTCGACCCGTTCGCAGGCCTTGGCCTGCCGGCGATTGGGCTCATGGGTGACCATCACATCAATCCGTTGCACCCGTGGCGCGAGCTGGGACACCTTGGCCAGCTTGTCCTCGATGTGGGTCCGGAAGCGATCCGAGATGGTCACGTGACGACCGGTCACGACAATGTCCACGGTTCCTCCTGGGGGAGTCGGGAGTATGGGCGATCACTTGCAGGTGGATCGGCCGGATCCTCATCACTCGGCGGAGCGCCACCCCCTCCGGTCCCCCGCCGGCGATCCGCTCGTGCGGTCTCGGAGGCGGGGCGTGGGTCCCATGCCCAGACGCTAGCCCACCTTGGCCCACGGCGACAGGTCACGCAGCCAACTCCCCGCCGACATTCAGCCTTGGTCGGGACGAACCGGACGTCTCGGGTGGTCTGGCCCCGTCTGCGGCCGGCCGGCGCGCCCTGCGTTGGGTGGCACAGACGGCGACGGCGCCGATGACGACCGCGCCCTCCTGCCCCAGCGCCCGCGCGCACTCGACCAGCGTGGCGCCGGTCGTGACGACGTCGTCGACGAGCAGGCAGCGGAGGCCGGCGAGGTGGCCTCGGTGGGCTCGGCGCACCGTGACCGCACCGGCGAGGTTGGTCATTCGGGCGGCTGCCCCGAGGCCGGCCTGGTCGCTGACCCGGCGGGACTGGGCGAGCACCCGGGCCACGGGGACCGGGTCGGGGAGCAGCTCGGTCGCGGCCCGCGTCAGCTCGGCCAGGCTGTCCCGGCCACGGCGGCGGCGGGCCGCCCGGCTGGTCGGCGCGGGGACGAGGGCGGTCGGCGTGTCGTGAACCGCCCCGTCCGGGCCCGGGCCGGAGAGCACCCCCGCGACAGCGGCAGCCAGGAGCGGGGCCAGGACCGCACGGGCGTCGCGGCGGTCGTCGTCCTTGAACGTCGCCACGAGCGTGCGAGCCACCCCTTCGTATGCCGTGACCGCGACGCAGCCGGGCCACCCGGCCGGCTCCGGGTCGGGCGTCACCCAGGTCGGCCCACCGAAGCGCACGAGCTGGGCGAGAAGGTCGGTCGAGCAGGCGTCGCACAGGGACCTGGCCGGCGCCCCGCACGCGGCGCAGCTGACCGGCAAGACCAGGTCGGCGACGACCCGCACGATCGAGGGCAGCATCGAACCAGCCTCGCCCGAGCCATCCCCGCCCGGCAAGCGCGGTCCGGACCGGTTGGGGACGACCGGTCTCGTGTCACGGGTCTGTGGACAACGGCCCCGGGCGACCCGGCATACATCCCAAATTCGTCCATTTCCCCCGCGATGCGCCTCCGACGCCGCCACACTGGAGCCGACCGAGCCTGGAGGAAGGGGTCACCGTGCACACGGACAAGGCGCGCAGCCTTGCCCTCGAGGCGTCGCAGATCATGTTGCGCCTCCATCGGATCACCGACGAGCTGGCGAGCGGGTTCGACGCCCACAGCCTCGCCGAGTCCGCCATGGACGATCTCGAGCTGGCCGTCGACGTCGACCGGGCCGCGCTGTACTCGGCCTACGAGGGCACCCGGCCGGTCGTCCTCGCCGTCCGCGGAGCCGACCGCACTCCCTGGCCCGACCCGGACGGCGAGGGGTCGATCCTCCACCCGGGGTGGGAGTTGGACCGGCCGGTCCTCGCCGGCGACGATGTCGCCGGTGCCGAGCGGGTCGTCCTCAGCCATCCCCTGATGAACGGTGAGGGGCGACGGATCGGGCTCGTCGTGGCCGACCGGTCGGCGGATCGACCGTTCCAGCCCGACGAGGTCGACGCCTTCGCCGCCGTGGCCACCAACTACGCGCCGTTCATCGACGCCGCACTGCTGTTCAGCTGGCTGCGGACCCGGTCCGGAGCCGAGGAGCGGTCCCGGGCGGCCAACCAGATCCACAACGGCATCGCCCAGGAGGTCGTCGCCCTCGGCTTCCAGATCGACTCGCTGCGGCTGGGGACCCCCGGCCAGGACCCGGTCGTGCGCGAGATGCTCGACGGCCTGCGCGACGTCGTCACCCGGATGGTCGCCGACCTGCGGGCACGCATCTCCGACCTCAAGCTCGACACCCGGCCCGACACCAGCGTCGGAGCCCTCATCGTCGACCGGCTCCAGATCGTCGGCGCCTACACCGGGCTCGCGGTCCGCGTGCACCTCAGCGAGTCCGGGACGCGGCTGCCGGCCAACATCGAGGCCCTCGTCTACCGGCTCGCGCTCGATGTCATCAGCGATGCCGCGTCCGCAACGGGCGCCACCGCCATCGACTTGGAGCTCGAAGCCGGGCAGGTCGGGGTCCGACTCGCGGTCGGCCATGACGGGACGAGCACCCGGCTGCGGGGCGAGGTGTTCGAGCAGCACCCACTCGTCGAGCGCGGGGCCGACCTCAGCTTCGTCCCACCCGGTGAGGGACACGGCCCGCGGCTCACGCTGAGCTGGCAGGCGCAGGACCGTGGTCCACGCGGTGAGGTGCCCTGCGGACAGACACGTGAGCCGAAGCCCGCATCCGGAGAGGCCGCCCGGTCATGAGCCTGCGGGTGCTGCTCGTCGACGACCACGCGATGCTGCGCGAGGCCGTGGCGGGGGCCATGGCGACCACCCCCGACATGGAGGTCGTCGCCCAGTCCGCCTCGATCCGGGAGGCACGCGATGCCCTGCTGGGCACCAGGATCCATGCTGCGGTCATCGACGTGTCCCTGCCCGACGGCAACGGTCTGACCCTCGTCCGGCGGATGCGCGTCGCGTCGCCCACCGTCGGCATCGTCGTCCTCACCATGCACGACGACGAACGCACCCTCCAGGCGGCCCAGGAGGCGGGGGCAAGTGCCCTCGTCCTCAAGCAGGGGTCGGCCGTGGAGGTCATCGAGGCGGTGCGACAGGCGGTTCGGCACCCTGGCACGTTCATCGCTCCGGCCGTCCGGACGCGGGAGCCACAGGCTCCCGAAGCCCCTGCCGAGACCGTCCATCTCACCGCACGTGAGCACGAGGTGCTGCGGCACCTGGCGGCCGGCGCCTCGATCGCCACTGTCGCCGCGCGGCTCTACATGAGCGAGTCCACGGTCAAGACCCACACGGCACGCCTCTACGGGAAGCTCGACGCGCACAACCGGGCCGCGGCGATCATGGCGGCCGTCCGGCTCGGGCTGGTCGACCCCGACCCGTCGCACGAGGCCGGCTCGGGCTGAGCCTCCCGGGCCTGGCGCCGCCCGCCCCCCGTCTCCTCCCCGCACGTGCGGGGTTGTTCAGGCTGGTTGCGCGACCCGACCTGAACAACCCCGCACGTGCGGGGTTGTTCAGGCTGGTTGGCCAACTTGACCTGAATAAGCCCGCACGTGCGGGGGAGTTGGGGGGGCAGGGGCAGGTAACCGGCCGGCACCGCGGGATTCAGCCGGCCGGCACTGCCAGATCCGTCCCCTGTGCGCGCTGCTGCCACCCCAGCCCGGCCTGGACCAGGAACGTGTTGCGGTCCGTGACGACGACGACATCGCGCTGCCCGGGCAGGACGGTGATGGACTCGGCACCGGGCGTGGGCGGTCGGGACACCAGCTGCCCGCCGATGCTCACACCGACCACGCGGAGCGGGTCGTGCGTGCCGACCTGCCCGATCGCGACCAGGTCGGTGTCGTCGGCCCACGCAACGTCCCGGATCAGGGTCATGGTCGGCGCCAGCTGGACCGACGCGGCGAGCGAGGCCGGCAGTCCGGACTTGTCGCGGACGACGCCGGCCAGGTCCAGCCGAGGGTGTCGGCCGGCGGCGTCGGTGGACACGACGGCCACCCGCTGCCCGTCGGCCGACGGCCGGGCCGAGGTCACGACACGACCCTCGAGCCAGGGCACCGCCACAGCGTGCGCTGCGGCGGCCTTGAGGTCACCCGGGGCGGCATGCGTGTCGACGACCCAGAGCCGGACGTCCTTGGCACCGGCCGCGCTTCCCACGCCGCCGAACCACAGGTAGCCACGCCCGTCGTATGCCGGTCGGGCAATCTTCGCCGCCGCCACCGGGACGACGTACTGCTGGTTGTTCCGCCAACGGGACAGGTCGTTGTGGTTGCCGTCGACGGCGGCCAGCTCCGCGCCGTCGGCCGAGAGGGCCAGCTGGACCCACCCGGAGGCGACGTCCGGGTAGGCCTTGCGCGGCACCGCGGGCTGCCGGCCGGCGGCGCCGGGGTCGAGCAGGCTCGTCAGGTCGACCGTGGACACCTTGCCCCCGGTCCGGACCACCGGTGCCACCGGCCCGGTCAGGTCACCGGCCGGCGGTTCGAGGTCGTTGGCGCTGAGTGGTCTGGCCGGGCGCCCGGCATAGTCGAGGACGACGCCGTTGCTCTGCAGGATGACGGCGTTGACATCCGGCAGGCCGGTGAGGCTGAGCACGAGCTGGGTCCACATCGCCTTGCGGCTGGCCGTGTCGGTACGGAACGACCCGGCGAGGTCTACGGTCGCCACACCGTCCTTGACCTGGACCGAGCTGAGGACCGCATCGGTCGGGAAGACCGTCGTGGCCGCACCGTCGAGGTAGGCCGGCAACGGGTCGATGACGGCAGCCGTCAACCGGTTCGGCAGGTGGTCCCGCGGGAACCACCGCACATCCGGGATGGTGGGTGCGGACCGCGGCCCTAGGTATACGACCCCGTATGCCGCGAAGAGACCGTCCAGGTCGCGCTCGCCGACCCATCTGCCGAAACCCTTGGGGAGCCCCGAGATCCGCCACTGACCCTTGACCAGCTGCAGGGTGATCGTCGCGCGGACGACCGTGTCGGCGCGGCTCGGGAGCAGCCGCCCTCCGGGGTCGATGACGGCCTGCTGGGTGGCGGTCAGCTGCCATGACGTGGGCGTGATCGGGCGGATGTCCAGCGGGGAGCTGCTGTCGTAGATGACCGCCTCGCCGTCCGGGACCCACGTCCCGGCCGCGGCGCTGGTGAGGAACGCGCGAGCCACGTTGTAGACCCCACCACTGGCGGTGCCGGCGACCAGGAAGCCCCGGATCACCTCATCCGGTGTCTCACCGGCCCGCGGACCCGGAGGGACGTACTGGAGCTGGGGCGGGTTGACGCCGTTGACGTTCAGGCCGGGCTGCACGGCGGTGTCGACCGGCAGCCCACCACAGCCCGCGATGGCCAGCACCGTGACGACGAGCGAGGCGATGACCGCCCACGGTCGGCGCGTAGGCGGCATACGGTTCACGTCTTGCGCCGGCGGGTCGGAGGCGAGAGGGACAGTGGCGAGCTGGCGATGGGGATGTCCGTGTGCCGTGGCAGGGTGAGCCGGAAGCGGGAGCCGACACCGGGCTCGCCCCAGGCCTGGAGCCAGCCGTTGTGCAGACGGGCGTCCTCCAGGGAGATCGCTAGCCCCAGCCCGGTCCCGCCCGTCGTGCGCGCTCGGGCGGGGTCGGCTCGCCAGAACCGGTTGAACACCAGGGATGCCTCCCCCGGTCGCAGGCCGACACCGTGGTCCTCCACGACGACGGCGACGGCACTGTTGTTGCCGGACAGGTGGACCGTCACCGGGAGGCCCTCGCCGTGCTCGACGGCGTTGACCACCAGGTTGCGCAGGATCCGCTCGAACCGCCGCGGGTCGACATCGGCCACGGTCGAGGTGTCGTCCTGCACGACCCTCAGCTCCGAGCCCCGAACCTGGGCGAGCGCAGCAGTCGCGGCCACGACCTTGTCGACGACGACGCGCAGGTCCGTCGGGTCGGTCTCGAGGGCAGCCGCCCCGGCGTCGAAGCGGCTGATCTCGAGCAGGTCGGCGAGCAGGTCCTCGAACCGGTCGAGCTCGTTGTGCAGCAGCTCGGTGGACCGGGCGATGCCGGGTTCGAACCCGGCCCGGGAGTCGTGGAGGAGGTCCGCGGCCATCCGAATGGTCGTCAGGGGGGTCCGCAGCTCGTGCGACACGTCGGAGACGAACCGCTGCTGGACGCGGGACAGGCCCTCGAGCTGGTGGATCTGGGTCTGGAGCCCGTCGGCCATCGCGTTGAACGACGTGCCGAGCAGCGCCAGCTCGTCATGCCCCCGGGAGGACATCCGCTCTCCCAGGTTGCCGGCCGCAAGCCGCTCGGCCACCACCGAGGCCCGCCGGACCGGGTGCACGACCATCCGCGCCACGACCCACGCGACGGCACCCACGAGCAGGATGAGGATGAACCCGCCGATGAGGAACGACCGGGCGATCCGCTCCAGGGTGAGGGTCTCGGCGCGCATCGGGTAGACGAAGTACAGGTCGTAGGGACCGACGAGGCTCAGGCTGATCCGTGAGCCGACGATCACGGCGGGGACCTTGTTGCCCCCTGCCGGGTCGTCGATCTGGACGACCTGGGTGTGCTGCCGGGTCGGGTCGGCGCTCACCGCCACGCGCAGGCTCTGGGAGACGATGTCGTCGTCGAGCCCGATGGATCCGAGCACCCGGGCATTGGTGTTCTTCACGCCGGGGGTGAAGACGACGTAGCGGTTCTGGTCTGGTCCGGCCAGCCCGTGGAGGATCGTCTTGGCGCTGTTGGTCAGGCTGTCGACCGAGGTGGCCGCGGCTTCCTGGAAGGACGCCACCGCCTGGGTGGTCTGCACGCGGGCGTCCAGCTGGGAGGCGCGGATCCGGTCGTTCTCCAGCCCGGCTCCGATGGCCCGGAAGAGATAGGTGCCGAGCAGCCCGACGACGAGCACGCCGAGCAGGATCGTGGTCAGGACGACCTTGAACTGCAGGCTGGTCCGCCACTTGGTGGCCACGAAGTGGCCGAACCGGCGGGCGGCGCGCAGCACGGCATACGTGATCCTGCGGACGAGCGCCGGAGGTTCGCCGGCCTCTGCGGGCACCGCCGGCCCGGCCAGGTGCGGGCCCTCGGACCGGAGTACCTCGGACACGTCAGCTCGGGCCGGCCTTGTAGCCGACCCCCCGGACCGTCACAACGATCTCCGGGTGCTCCGGGTCGCGTTCGATCTTGGAGCGCAGCCGCTGCACGTGGACGTTGACCAGGCGGGTGTCGCCGGCGTGGCGGTAGCCCCACACCTGCTCGAGGAGCACCTCGCGGGAGAAGACCTGGCGCGGCTTGCGGGCGAGCGCGACGAGCAGGTCGAACTCCAGGGGCGTGAGGCCGAGCGGCACCCCGTCGCGCTTGACCGAGTGGCCGCCCACGTCGATGACGAGGTCGCCGATCTCCAGCCGCTCGGGCTCCTGGTCGTCGCCGCGGCGCAGGCGCGCGCGGAGTCGGGCGATCAGCTCCTGCGGCTTGAAGGGCTTGACGACGTAGTCGTCGGCTCCGTTCTCCAGGCCCACGACGACGTCGACGGTGTCGGTGCGCGCGGTGAGCATGACAATGGGGACACCGGACTCGGCCCGGATCCGGCGACAGATCTCCATGCCGTCCATGCCCGGGAGCATGACGTCGAGCAGCACGAGGTCGGGTCGCACCTCGCGGAAGACGCCCACGGCCGCCGCCCCGTTGGCGACGTGGGTGACATCGAGCCCCTCGTTGCGCAGGACGATGCCGAGCATCTCGGCGAGAGCGAGGTCGTCGTCGACGATGAGAACGCTGCCCTTCACGCCGTGCATCTTCGCACAACTGCCTTCGTATGCCGGTCAGCTCGGCGAGTCGACGCCCTGCGGGCGCGTGGGGTGGCTGCACTGTGTACGGTTCGCGGTGATGTCCCTGTCAGGCTCCCTGCCGCCTTGTCGAGACCTCCAGTTGTCCGCATGCGTGACGCGATGACCGGGGGTTTGACCGCGCCGTGGCGGATCCGGCTCTACCTTGCCGCCGTCGCGCTCCTCGTGAGCCTCGTCATGCACCGTGGGCTGGACCTGCTGCCGTGGGTGGCGCTGGTCGCCGCCCTCGACCTCGGTGCGACCTGGCTGCTCGCCAGGTCCGGTGCCAGGGATTCGGTCACCGACGCCATGAGTCTGGTCGTCTCCTCTGCCGTCGCATCCGGGGTCGCCTTCGCCGCCGTGGGGTACGCCGCGAGCCCGCTGCTGCTCATCCCGGCCTATCACGGTGGTCTCGTCGTCGGTCGCCGCGCGCTGCCCCTCGTCTGCGGCTCGGCTGCGGTGGCCGCTGCCGTGAGCGTCACGACCCTGTACGGCTTGCACCAGCTGGGCCGCCGGGGTGGATTGCCCTGGCTGCTCGCGGGCATCATCTTCGTGCTGCTCGGCGCGTGGTCGTTCCAGCTCTCCAAAGCCGGCGAGCAGGTCGAGGAGGCGGCGGCCCACGAGGCGAGCCAGCTGCTGCGCCGGCTCGAGGAGCTGGCCGCCTCGATGGGAACGGGATTCGACGCGCCCTCACTCGGAGCCGTTGCCCTCGACGACCTGTCGCGTGCCGTCCAGTGCGACCGCAGCGCAGTGCTCGTGGCCGACGAGGGTTGGGCCGTGCCGCTCTCCCTGAGCGGAGCGACCCGGTTCCCCTGGCGCGAACCCGGCCGAAGCGACTCCGTCCTGTATCGCACGTGGCACGAGAAGGTCCCGCACACCGACCGCTTCCAGGGCGGCCGGATCCGGGAGGTGCTCACCGTTCCTCTCCTCGCCGCCAACGACGAGTTGCTCGGGCTCATCGTCGCCGACCGCACGGACACGGCATACGGGAGGGCCGACATCGCCGCCGCCACCCGAGTCGCTCGACGGGTGGCTCCGGCGATGGAGGCCGCGATGCTCTTCGCGCGTCTCCGGGAGAGCGCGGCGCTCGAGGAACGCTCCCGGCTGGCCCGGGAGATGCACGACGGCCTGGCCCAGGACCTGGCCGCACTCGCCTACCAGGCCGACGCCGCCCAGGTCCTCGTCAAGCGGCACGACCCCGGGGCCGAGGCCGCCGTCGAGGCGCTGCGCACAGCGATCCGGGGAGTCGTCGTCGACATGCGCTCGCAGATCTCGGACCTGCGGATGGTGGACCGCCCGGACCGGTCACTCGGCGCGCTGCTCGGCACCGCGCTCCAGTCCCTGGCCTCGACCACAGGAGTTCGGACGACCATGACACTCAGCGAGAACCGGCTGCGCTTCCCGGCCGACGTCGAGCTCCAGCTGCACCGGCTCGCCACGGAAGTGTTGCAGGACGCCCGAATTGCCCGGGATGTCACGTTCTTCGAGCTGGATGTAGTCCTCCATCCTCCGTATGCCGAGCTGATCCTGCGCCATGATGGCTCCACCCTCCTTCGAAGCAGTACCTTCGAGGACAGCCCCCTTGCCCGGGGCGGCGCGCAGATCAGCGTCGAGACCGATGGGCACCGCGAACCGGCGGTGACCGTCCGGCTCGGTGGCGACGACACGCCGTCCCAACCCTTCGCCCTGGCAGGTGACCGATGACCATCACCGTGGGACTCGTCGACGACCACACGCTCGTCCGTCAGGCCGTGGGCGGCATGATCACCGCGCAGGGCGACCTGGAGGTCGTCGGCCAGGCCAACAGCGTCGGCGAGGCAACCGCCATGTTCGAGCAGTCGGTCCCCGACGTCATCGTTCTTGACGTGTCGATGCCGGACGGGGACGGTCTGACCCTCGTGTCGTCGCTGCGTGCCCGGTCCGAGTCGGTCGGCCTCGTCGTGCTCACGATGCACGCCGACGACCGGACCCTGCTGTCCGCGCTCGACGCAGGAGCATCGGCCCTCGTCCTGAAGACGGCACCGTCGGAGGCCATCATCACGGCGATCCGACGGGCGCACGAGTCCCCGGGCTCGTTCTTCGCCGACGGGCTCGCGGCAGCGGTGCGGCACAAGTCGTCCGGCCCACAGCTCACTCCCCGCGAGATCGAGGTCCTGCGGAAGCTCGCCGTCGGTTCGGCGGTGTCGGACGTGGCGCGGCTGCTGTTCATGAGCGAGTCGACCGTGAAGACGCACATCTCCAAGATCTACGACAAGCTCGGCGCCCGGAACCGCGCCGGAGCCGTGATGGCCGCCGTACGGCTCGGCCTGGTCCGGCCCGAGGACGTCCGGGAGTAGGGCCCAACTGGCATCCGCGGAACCAGCCACTCTCAAGAACCGCGCCCGTGACAACCGCGCACGTGCGCGGTTGTCATGCCCCCAGGCGCACGACGCCCTGAACAACCCCGCACGTGCGGGCTGCTGATACCCCCGGACGCGCAAGGGCCCAAACAACCCCGCACGTGCGGGCCTGCCCAAGGGTGCAGGCCTCGCGGGACGGCAACTCCGCGCTTGCTAGAGCCCGCCATGACTGAAGGCCGCGACGAGCCGGATCGCCCCGGGGCCGATGATGACGATGAAGAGTGCTGGGAAGATGCAGACGAGGAGCGGGAAGAGGATCTTCACCGTCACCTTCTGCGCCTGCTCCTCTGCCCGCTGACGACGAACCACCCGCATGTTCTGCGACTGCTCGCGAAGAACCGCACCGATGGGCAGGCCGAGACGGTCGGCCTGGACGAGAGCGCTGACGAAGTTCTTGACCTCCGGGGCCGTCGACCGCTCCCCCAGGCTGGTGAAGGCCTCACCCCGGGTCTTGCCGATCTGGATCTCGGACAGGGAGCGCGCGAACTCGCCGGCAATCGGTCCCTTTGCCGCCCGTGCGACCTGGAGCAGGGCGGCGTCGAAGCCCTGGCCGGCCTCGACACAGACAGTCAGCATGTCGAGCGCATCGGCGAGCCCCTTGCGCAGGTCGTTCTGACGTTTGAGGGCCGCGTTGTAGACGAGCAGGTCGGGCAGGAAGAAGAAGGCCACGCCGAGGATCAGCCCGTAGAACAAGCCCTTGACGGAGAGCCCGCCGTATACCAGCCCGAGGAGGGCACCGACGACGAGCGATGCTCCCTTGGCGCCCATGACCCGTTCGGTCGTCCACGACCCGGGGTTGCCGGCCCGGTCCAGGAGTCGAGCGATCCGGTCGCTCGCGCCGGCGGGGGACAGCCGGTTGCCGAGGCCGCGGAACCCGTCGAGAACCGGGCCCAGCAGCCGGTCCCTGGCTGGCAGGTCCAGTCGCCCAACCTCTCTGGCGACGGCCGCGCGCTGGTCGATGAGCTGGAGCGAACGCGCGACGCCGGTGGGTTCACCCGCCCCCAGCGTCACCGCCAGGACGACGACGAGGAGCCCGACGGCGAAGGCCGCCAAGCCTACGTAGAGCAGCATCTCTCACACCTCGATCTGTACGACTTTGCGCATCCAGAAGATGCCGACGACCATGTCGATCGCGCCCGCGGCCAGCATGGCTCGTCCCATCCAACCGGTCCACAGAAGTGAGACGTAGTCATAGTTGACGAAGTAGCTGTACAGGAAGATCGCGATCGGTAGAGCGATCAGGATGTATGCCGAGAGCCGACCTTCGGCCGACAGGGCCCGGACCTGGCGGCGCAAGGACTCACGTTCGCGCAGCGTCTTGGCGGTTGTCCGGAGTGTCTCGGCGAGGTTGCCGCCGACCTCGCGCTGGATCCGGATCGCCATCACCGTCCAGCGCAGGTTCTCGCTGCCCATCCGGAGGGCCATGTGGTCGAGCGCATCGGGCATGTCCGCCCCGATCCTCGTCTCGGCCAGGGCCCGGGAGAACTCCTTGGCGGCCGGCTCGGCCGCGTCGCGGGCCACCGCGTCCAGGGCCTGCGGCAGGGAGAACCCGGTGGACAGCGACGTCGCGACCAGCATGAGGACGTCCGGGAGGAGCGACTCGAACTTGGTGGCACGGCGTCGCGCCAGGAAGCGCAGACCGACCGCCGGTGCAGCGAACCCGACGACCGCGCCGAGCAACAGGGCAAAGATCCCGAGGTTCCCAAGGAGGAGGTAGAAGGCAACCGCGCCGACGAGGACGGCGGTGCAGCGGAGGACGAACCACTCCCCCGCTCGCCACGGCAGGTCGGCGCGGTCCATCAGCTCCATCGTGCGGCTGGTGGACTCGCGTCCGGCCATCATCTTGTCGCCGAGGTGGACCAACTGCTCACTGACCACACTCGGGTTCGCCTGCTTGGCAGCCTGTTGGATGGTGGCACCGCCGGCCGTGTAGAGCTCGATGGCCGAGACGCGCTCCTTGCGCCGGGACCGGAAGACCGGTGCGACGAACGCCACGACCAGCCCGAACAGACCGAGGAACATCGCGAGGACTGCCAGTGCCAGCCACAACGACACATGGGTGGACGGGAGGTGCGGTCCGGCCCCCGCATTCCCGAGGACGGCCCCGCCGACCCGCGGGGTCGTGGCCGTCGGCGATGGAGTCGGGGTATTGGAGGTCGGCGGCGGGGAGCTCGGCAGGTTGCCCTTGCCGAAGTCGACGGTCGCCCGGGCCGAGAAGGGACGGCCACTCGCCGTTCCCCGCAGGACGACCGGCTGCGGACCGGCGAGCGGCGAGGCTGCCGTGGCGGCCCAGCGGACCTGTGACTCCAGGGCTTTGGCGGCGGCGGCGAACGCCGCGGACACTGCGGCCGCGTTCTCGGCTCTGGCCACCGATCCACCGCCGGCCGTCGCGAAGGCTTGCAGCACACCGTCGTTGGTCTCGTCGGTCTTGAAACGAACCACCTCGACGCGGGTCTCGGATGTGGAAAGTGCCGCAATGACCGGCTTGACCGCGCCAGCCTGCTGGGCCCTGGGGACGATGGTCTCGCCGCCGTCGCTGAGCAGGAGGATGCTGCGGTCCCCTGCCTTGCCGAGGGCCGCTGCAGCCTTGGTCATGCCACTGAACAGTGCGGTCTCACCGCTCGACCTCAAGGCGTTGACCGTCGCCTGGACCTTGGTCCGGTCGAGGGTCGGCTGGAGGTCGACGCCCGCGGTGTTGGCGAAGGAGAGGACGCCGACCTTGACGTCCGCCGGGACGGACCGGAGGAAGGTCGCCACCGCCGCACGAACCGTGGCCATGCCGGTGGCACCCATCGAGCCGCTGGTGTCGATGACCAGCATCGTCGTCCGGCTGATGGTGGCCGCCTTGACCAGGCTGAGCTGCTTGACCGGCCGACCACCGATCGTCGCCGTGACCGAGGCGGTGTCGACGTCGACGGTGGACTGACCCGGGCGAAGGGTGAGGTTGCCGGTGAGGTTCTGGCCGGCGACCGTCAGGCCGCTCAAGGTGGCGGGGACAGGCGGCGGCGCGGCATACGCGCTTGAAAAACCAAGCAGGACAAGGAAACCCGCAAGGAGGAGGGTGAGCGGTCGCACCCGAGCGGTCACGGCCTGGCCCCCAAGGCGAAGAGCTGGAGGGGCAGGTCGACTCCGAGATCGGCGAGGTCCTGGCTGAACTTGGGTCGTATGCCGGTCGGAACGAGGTGCCCGCGGAAGCGCCCGGTCTCGTCGCGCCCGGCCGACCAGTCGAAGGTGAACAGGTCCTGCATGGTGACGACCTCGCCCTCCATACCGAGGACCTCGGCGATCTGCACGATGCGGCGCGTGCCGTCCTTGAGGCGGGACTGCTGGATGACGAGGTTCACGGCGCTGCTGACCTGGTCGCGGATGGCCCGGATCGGGAGGTCGAGCCCGGCCATGAGGACCATGGTCTCCATACGCGACAGTGCGTCCCGAGGGCTGTTCGCGTGGACGGTGGTGATCGAGCCGTCGTGGCCGGTGTTCATCGCCTGGAGCATGTCGAGTGCTGCCCCGTCACGGACCTCACCGACGACGATCCGGTCCGGCCGCATACGAAGGGCATTCTTGACGAGGTCCCGGATGGCGACCTCGCCACGGCCCTCGATGTTGGCGGGACGGGCCTCCATCCGCAGGACGTGGTCCTGGTGGAGACGGAGCTCGGCGGCGTCCTCGATCGTGACGATTCGTTCGTCGTGCGGGATGAAGCTGGAGATGACGTTCAGGGTCGTCGTCTTGCCGGAGCCGGTGCCGCCGCTGATGACGATGTTGCGGCGCCCCCGCACACACGCCTCGAGGAAGTCACGGACCGGCACGCTGATCGTCCCGAAGGCGATGAGATCTCGGTCGGTGAACGGGTCCTCGGAGAACTTGCGGATGGTGAGGATGGATCCGTCCAGGGCGATGGGTGCCACGACGGCGTTGACCCGGCTGCCGTCGGGCAGGCGCGCGTCGACGAGCGGGCTGGACTCGTCGATCCGCCGCCCGACGCGGGCGACGATCTTGTCGATGACCCGCCGCAGGTGTGACTCCCCGCTGAAGTGGGCGTCGACCGGGTGGATCTTTCCTGCCTTCTCGATGTAGATCGAGTCCGGACCGTTGACCATTATCTCGGTGATCTCTGCGTCGCGAAGGAGCGCCTCGAGCGGGCCGTGGCCAAGGATCTCGTCGTTGATCTCCTGGGAGATCCGGGTGCGGTCGGCCTGCGAGAGGGGCGTCTGCTCGGCGGCCATCACCTCCTGGAGGGTCTGGCGGACCTGCGCGGCCAGGTCCGACTCCTTGAGGTGCGGGTCGTACAGGCGGGGGCCCAGGCTGTCGAGGAGCGCCTGGTGGACGCGCGCCTTGACTTCGGCGAACGGGTCGAGGACGCGCCGGAGCTGCCCTGTGCCGAAGCCGTTCTCGCCGTCCCCAGGGGGCGTCAC
The DNA here is from genome assembly GCA_021324575.1 of Intrasporangiaceae bacterium. Classification (GTDB taxonomy): domain Bacteria; phylum Actinomycetota; class Actinomycetes; order Actinomycetales; family Dermatophilaceae; genus Nostocoides. The sequence continues at coordinate 75,424 of JAJPIW010000016.1, forward strand.
ACGACGAAGGTTGTCGATCCGGTCGGCGAGACTCATCTGCGGCTACCTCCGAACAGGGCGCGACCCCGGCGGGTCTCGGGTTGGTCGATGTGTCCGTTGAAGCGTTGGCGGATCTGCACGTCCCCGAGCTCGCGGATCGCCACGCTCACCGGATGCTTGGGCTCGTCCAGGACGATCGCGACCCCGCGGTTGATCGACGCGGGGACGTTGGTGCTGTTGGGGATGCTCACGGCGATCGGCTGCTTGATGGCGCTGACGACGTCCTCGGCGCGCAGGCCCACCTTGGCATCGGCACGGTTGAGCACGATGACCCGGGAGTCACGGGGGTTGCCGAGCATGTCGAGTGTGTCCAGCGCGATCCGCAGGTTCTTCACGGCAGGGATGTCGAGCGTGGCGATGAGCACGAGCAGGTTGCTCACGTCGCACGCTGCGAGGACGCCCTCGGTGAAGGACGGCGGGGTGTCGACGATGATGTAGTCGTAGTAGCCGCGGGCCACCCGGATCAGCTCGGTCACGACGTTGACCGGGATCCGGTCGGCGTCGCTCGGGTCGGGTGGCGCCGCCACGACGTCCAGGCCGCTGGCCCCGTGGTGCGTCACCAATGACTTCAGGCCCTGCTCGTCGAGGTGGCCCGACATGACGACCGCGTCGTGGACCGAGCTCGTCGGCAACAGCTGCAGGCTGATGGCGACGTCACCGAAGGCCAGGTCGAGGTCGATGAGCAGCGTGCGCAGACCCGAGCTTGCCAGGTGGGTGGCCAGGTTGGTCGACAGGGTCGTCTTGCCCACCCCACCCTTGGCGGAGAACACCGTGATGACCTTGCCCTCGTTGGCCTGCCCGCTCGTGACGTGCCCGGCGAGCTTGGCCGACAAGTCGCGAGAGCGACGCACCGCGTCGGCCAGTGCCGTCTGGTCGTCGGCCGCGACGACCTCTCGTATGCCGCTACGCAGGGCCTGCGCCATCGCCGTCACGTCAAGCCGGTGGCGGAGCAGGATCACCCCGAGGCTGGGTCGGTCGACCCGGACGCTCTCGGCCAGGGTGCAGGCCTGGGCGAGGTCGACATCGGGCCCGATGACGACCTGGCTGATGTCGTGGTTGTCCTGCAAGGCGCGACCGACGAGGGCGACAGATGTGAGCTGCTGGGCGTCAGCGCCGAGAGCCATCTGGTACCGCTCGCGCGCCGCCGGGTCGATGTCCCACAAGATGTTCATGTCGTCACTTCGCCAACTGGTTGGTGTCGTCGACGGACAGGCGCGGCGGGACGTTGGCGTCGCCACCCCGGAGTCCGGCATACAGGCTGTACTGGTTGATGGCGTGAACGAGCTTGACCGAGTCCGTGGGCGTGACCGCTACTGTCACAAGGAAGTTGGCACCGGCACTCTGTGCCTGCTGGTTGGTGTCCTGGCCGGTCGACGCCTGCTGAGCCGACGCGCCGTTGAGAGCGGCGTTGCCCATGCCGATCACTTGTACGTCGGGGAGCAGGACACTCGTGCCGTGCACGTCAAGGTCGTTGAACTGCTTGCTCGCGGGGTCGGTGCCGAACTTCTTCAGCTTGTAGGTCTGGAAGATCGTGATGTGGCTTCCCGGCGTGACGAAGTTGCCGACTCGCTGCGGATCCGTGAGGGACACGGAGATCGCCAGCATCCCGTCGGGGACGGTGATCGCCCTGGTCCCGAGCTTGGTCGTCCCGAAGGCCGACGCGAGGACGTACTGGCCGGGCGCGATGTCGGAGACGGCGATGAGCGCGGTGTTGCTGGCGTCCACCGTCTCCAGCGCCCCCGCCGGCTCGGACTTCGCCGCGACGACCGTCTGCTGGAGCAGCTTGGAGTTGACGGCGTCCTTGATCGAGGTGCCGGCAGGGATCACCGCAGTCGACACATAGACGTTGCGGGGCTGCTGGCCCTCGGCGGCTCGGTTGTCGGCGTTCTTGGCGTAGACGAACACCAAGATCGCTCCGACGAGCGCCAGGACGGCAGCCACCATGATGGCTAGAACACGACGACCCATGAAAGAGGGTTTCCTTTCGGAAGGAACTGGATAGTGGTTGTTTAGCCGGCCGGAATCACGAGCACGGCGCCGAAGTCCGGCGCGTTGGGGTCAATCTGTCCCTGGCTCGGGGTGTACCCCTTTATGAACCACCCGTACAAACACTTCTTGTTGCATTGGGCTGAAGCCGTGGCCCCTGGGTAGCCGGTCACGTTACCCTTGTCCCCGGGCAGGTCAACCGCCGTCAGGTAAAGCGCCGCGAAAGTCAGTATGTGGTAGTACGCATTGCCGCCGTTGCCTGTGTCGTCACAGAAGGTCTTTGACGTACTTACGCAGTCGAATATGGGAAGGAGCACAATCTTTCCTACGTACGCATTGATGCACTTGTTCTTTCCAAGTCCCGGTGCGGTGCCTACCCAATTATTGTCGTCGACAGTTGCCGTGCAACCGGTGCTCTCCATTTGCAAAAAGCCGAAACCGCCAGGGAAGTTGTGCCCCTGCCACGCCTTGCAATCATTGGAATGCGTTGTGTCATTCAGCGTGATGCCGACCTCCGGCGTGACGGAGTAGCCAGCCCAGGTATTGGGGTAGCCACTGGCGTCATTGGTCGCGTGGTACCACTCGCAAGCAGAGATCGTAAGTGGCAATGTGCCGCTGGCAAGGTTTGGCGGGCCCCATGCGGCGCGGGAACACGCTCCTACATTGCTGTCTTTGGACCCGCCTATCAGGGGCGCAATCCAGTTCTGGAGTCCGCCTGCACTAGCTAGCTTCGATCGCGTCGCAACTTGGACATAGGGAACGCCACTTGGAACGGACGTCGGCAAGGGTGAGCAATCCGCGAAGGTGCCCGTGGCGCTCCCATCCGTACCCGAGCAGCCCGGGTCCGAGACCGCGCCGGGCTTGTGGAAGTAGCACCGAGTCTGGAAATCGTTTGAGTGCGTTGTCGTGTTGTCGCCGAGAATGGTCGTCGTTGCAGCGTTCGACGCGCTCACGTCGCAGCTTCCCGACGCACACGACCTCGCCAAATACATGGCGGTGGAGTCAGCCCCGTTCTGCAACTGGCGCTTCTCCATCATCATCTGGCCGACATCAAGCGACAGAGCAAGCGCCCCGAAGGCGACACCGGTCGTCAGGAGTATGACCAGGATTGTGGCAACTGCGCCCCGCTCGCGGTGGAGCGACGGCATCTCCGATTTCACGAGCCTGTGCATCCGACCTCCGCCTGTGCATTGGGTTTAACGCTGATGCTCCCGCCCAGAAGTCTCATTGCGGGATCCAACATGATCCACGTGAAGTTGTTGATCACGATCGTGACGCGCGCCGAGTCGCCGATCACCGGGCTGGAGGAGCAGGCCGTGTCAGTGTCAGAGCTGATGGCGGTGGCTGTTCCGCCGGCCACCTTGTAATAGGTGGTCGACGGAGTTCCCTGCATCCCGAACGTGCTATTGGCCACGCGCGACTTGGCTGTGCCAGCGGTACCGGCCGGCCCCAGGACGTATCCGAGAGAAAGGGCTCTGGCTCCTTCTCGGGCCGCGTTCGTGGCCACCGCCTGCGAGAACATGAACCGACCCCAGTCGATGATGCCCCCCATCAGGAGCAGGACCATGGGGAGCACGAGAGCCAGCTCTACGGCGGCCGCACCTCGTTCGAAATGGCTGCGCCTTGGCCTGCGTTTCGCTGTCTTCACGTCCTCCTCCTTCCTGCTTATCCCTTGATGTGCGAATCGTCGCCCGACGAAGATCTGTCTCCGCACGATCTTGTCGCCGCGGCCGACTCGTCGAGGTCCTTGCTTTGCACGGAGACGCCCTTCCGTGCCGATGCCTCCAGCGCGTCGACGCGAGCCGCTCCAACTGCCGGGGTTGGGGAGCGGCTCGCGTCGACGAGTCTCAGATGGACGTGGCAGCCACGTCGAACAGTCCCGTCAGGACCGCCTGACCGAACAGCGTGACCGCGCCGATGATGACGAGGGCGATGAGCCCGACCATGAGGCCGTACTCGACGGCCGTAGCCCCCCGCTCGGAGCCCTGCCCCTTGCTGACGGGTGGTTTCACGGCTTCCTCCTCAAGGACTTCTGATACCGACGCAGGCTCAGACAGAGCCGGCAACGGTGTTGAACAGGTTGCTCAGGTTGGTACCGAGAAGGGTGACCGCGGCGATGATGACGATGGCGATGAGCGCCACCATCAGGCCGTACTCGACCGCGGTGGCGCCGGTCTCGGTGTCTTTGAAGCGCTTGACTGTCTTGCTCACGTTGACTCCTTGCTGGGTTGCGTTGACTGGAGAACGCAAGGTTTGAGGCGTCAGACGCTGGTGCCGACCCGGTTGAACAGGTTGCTCAGGTTGGTTCCCAGGAGGGTCACCGCGGCGATGATGACGATGGCGATGAGGGCGACCATGAGGCCGTACTCAACCGCGGTGGCGCCCTGCTCGTCGCGGAGGCGGGTCTGGAGCTTGACGAGTGCCTTGGTCATGACCAAGTCCTTTCACGAGGGTTTGGACCGGTGTTCCGGTTCGGGAGAAGTCTCACGACAAGGGACCTGTCCGGACATCGGCTGCACAGCCCGAAGGTGGACGCTGAAAAGTCGATCCCGGAAGCTCCGAACGGTCGATCTCGACACGGGCCGTTCGGCCGATGCACAAATCGTTGCCGATCTGGATGGCCGCGATAGCGTCGGACACTCCATGGCGCACCCGGGTCCCACTCGACAGCCGACCGGGGCACACCTCGGCCGGCGCGAGGTCGTCAATCTCGCTGTGGCTGCCGCCGTGATGGCATACCTCGTGGTCACGCTGCTCGGGCTGCGGTCGCGGCCCGACGTGGACCTGTGGCTGCACCTTCGAATCGGTGAGTTCCTGCGCCAGGGCGGCCAATTCGGCCATGGACCCGACCCGTTCGTTGCCCTTGCCGACCGGCCCTATGTGCCGAGTCAGTGGCTCGCGGACGTCCTGGGTGCCTGGACTTACGGGGCGGGCGGTCTGGTGGCCGTTGAGTGGCTCCGCCTGGGGTGCGTGGTGTCTCTCGCCGCGCTCCTCGTCGCGGCGTGCCGGCTTCGCGGAGGCGCCGTGCCGGCTGCGGCGGCTGCCCTGACAGGAACCGTCGCGACGAGCGCCGGCTGGGGCGAGCGCCCTCAGCTGTTGGGGTTCGTCTTCCTGGCTCTCACCTCCGTCGCCTGGTGGCGCAGCTGGCAGTCCGGGCGGCCTCCGTGGTTGCTCATCCCTCTTACCTGGGTGTGGGCCTGCGTCCACGGGTCCTGGGTCACGGGTGTCGGCCTGGGTGCGGCCATGGTCGTAGCCATCGCACTCGACCGGCCACCCCTTCGCGACCGGCTCCCGCGGATGGCCGCCGTTCCCGTGCTGAGCGTCGCGGCGGCCGCCGCGACGCCGCTCGGGCCACGGCTGCTCCTCGACCCCTTCGAGGTGAGCTCGGCACTGACGGGCAAGGTCAACGAGTGGCAACACCCCTCGGCCGGCAACGTCCTCATGTGGCTCGTGGTCCTCGCCGCCGCTGCCGCTGCGGTCCGTCTGAAGCGCACCGGTCGGCTCAGCCTCGGACGACTCGCCCTGTGTCTCGGCGCGATCGTCCTCGCCGTCTGGATGGTCCGACTGATCGCCGTGGGCGCGATCGTCATCGCCCCAGTCCTCGCCGAATCCTTGTCCCGAGCCACCCCCCGAGCGACCACTACACCGCGCGTCACCCGCCCCGAGGGGCTCATCTGGGCTGGCGCGGTCGTCGCCGTACTCGTCGGTGGAGGCATCCTCGCGGCTCAGCCCCGACCCGCGCCCGTCGCAACCGCGGTCTCGGCGGACCTTGGCGCGGCGCCCAGCCAGACCCACGTCATGACAGCCCCGGAGCTCTCCGGCTGGCTGCTCTGGACACACCCGAACCTCATCCCGTTGCGGGACCTCCGCAGCGAGATCTACTCACCGGCCGTCGGCGCGGCATACGAGGCGGCGTATGCCGCGAAGCCCGGGTGGCAGGCCTATCTCACCGCCCATGACGTGCAGCTTGTCGTCATCGAGACACAGAGTCGGTTGTCACGCGCCCTCGCGGGCGACACGGCCTGGGTCCAGCGCGCCCATGACACGAACTACGTTGTCTGGCAACGAATTCAGCCTGCAGGCTCGTAGACCTCATATCCCGCGACCACCGACACCTTGTGCCACGAGGGGTTGTCGGCAAGGCCCTCGGCCACCGCGCTGCCGGTCGGGGCGACGACGAGCCCCACTCCGGTGACGACGGGTCCGATCGTGCCGTCTCCGAGGAAGTCCAGATAGGCAGCCTGGACGGGGTGGGTGAACGCGTCGATGGGGTTGCACGCCCAGACCCTCACGCCGCCCTGGGCGAGTGTCTCGGCCACCGGCTCGGTGGCCAGGACGGTCCGACCCGCGGCGAGCGCTCGGATCTTGGGCACCAGGGACGCCCCAGGCACCGCCGCCGAGTCGCGGGTGCTCACGAGACCGACGCAGAGCCCGGCGGTCACGACGCCGGTCACCACCGGAAGGGGCGATGGGCGCCATCGACGTCGGGCTGCGGCATACGACGACCTCCGCTCTCGTTCGTCGGTGACGGGACGACCCGCGGCCGGAGCGGCGAAGAGCAACAACCAGATGCCGTTGCGCGCAGCGAGCGCCGTTCCACCGACGAGGCCCACGAGGACGACCAGCTCCCACAGTGGGGGCCGCCTGCGCGCCAGGAGGACGAGGAGGCCCAGCGCCGACACGATCATGAGCGCGTCCAGCGGATGCCGGGGGTCGGGTCTGGCCCAGAGGTCTGAGCCCCGCTGGGCAGCCTCGTTGCCGAACACACCCAGGTAGTAGCCGATCGTCGACAGACCGGCGGGGGTGGCGCACAACGCGACAAGCGAGGCTACCGCCACGCCGACCGACTCCAGCGGCCGCACCCGCAGCCGGCCGAAGGCGAGGTGCACGAGAACGAGTGCGGCGCCCACGAGCACGCCCCCATGAAGGTTCGCCCACAGGGTCAGGAGCCCGACGGCCCACCAGATCCCGGCACTCGGATGGGCGTACTGGCGGCGGAGGTGCGCGGCCAGGATAGGGAAGAGCAGGAGGGAGAAGAGCGGCAACCGGGTCACCACCAGCGCGGGGAGCCCCCCAACGACGACGAGGGACACCAGGAGGGCGGTACGAACGGCCGAGCCCCCAACCCGGCGGGCCCCGGCTGCCGTGACCGACAGGACCACCCCGACGACGAGGAGCTGCAGACCGACCAGCCCACGCGACCCGGCCGAGTGGGCGAAGCTCAGGATCACCTCACCCAGGGCGAGCGGACTCTCCCAGCCATGGGCGACCGGCGCGGCGGCGAAGTCGAGGGGCGGCGTGAGGTCCCCGCTGGCGCGCACCCGGTCGCCGAGGGCCACCGCCCAGAGGCAGTCGGCGCCGACGATGACGAACGCCCCGATCGCGACCAACCAGCCCGCCACCGTCGCACAGACCAACGCGGAGGCCCGGCGGGGCACGGAGTCGACTCCGGTCACTGGTCCACCTCACTGGCCTCGATCTCCCGACGGAGCGCCGGAACGCAGGCAATAATGCTCCCCCGTGACGGCTGCCCATCCGCAGGAGGGACACAGCGAGGCCAGCGAGGCTACTCGTGATGGCCGACCGCACGAGGTGCCCCCGCCGACGAAGGACTCGGCTCGTGCCTCAAGGCTGCCGCCGTGGCTCCTCCTCCCCCTTCCCGGGCTGCTGTTGCTCGGGATCGCCGTGCACACCCTGGGACCGGTCCATGACCCCGACACGTGGTGGCACATCCGATCAGGCGCCGAGCTGGCGAGGACGTGGACCTTCGTCGGCCCGGATCCCTGGCACACCTTCGCCACCCGCACGTGGATCCGCCACGAGTGGTTGCTCGACCTCGCCTTCGGCAGCGCGAACCGGATCGGCGGCCTGCCGGCCGTTGCATGGCTTCTGCCCGCGATGGCGGTGGCCGTGGCCGGCTCGGTGTATGCCGTGGTCCGGAGCCGGGCGGGCGTTCTCGTGTCGGCCGTGGTGACTGCGGCCGCGCTCCTCTCGATGACCGGGTCCCTCTCCCTTCGGCCCCAGGTCGTGTCCTTCGGCTTCGCCGCGGTGATGGCGGGCGCGTGGCTCGACTCCTCCCGCGATCTCCGACCCCGTTGGTGGCTCCTGCCGATGACCTGGGTCTGGGCCTGCTGCCACGGCTTCTGGATCCTCTCGCCTCTCATCGGTCTCCTCGTCGCCGGAGTCGGCGTCCTTGTCCCGGGCCACCCACCAGAGCGAAGACAGCGACTGCGGCTCGTCGGGTTGGCCCTGGGGTCACTCGCGGTCGGCGCAGCGACTCCGGTGGGGCCCAAGCTCCTCCTCGCACCTTTCCAGGTCTCGACGATCACGGCATACATCCAGGAGTGGCAGCGGTCCCCCGTGACGGCTCCACCCTTCCTCGCGGGGCTGGTTCTGACCATCGGCGCCGGTCTGTGGGTCGCCCGCCGACCCAAGGAGCGGGTAGTCCCTATGGTCCTCGTGCTGCTGGCCCTCGGCCTGGTCATCGAGAGCCGGCGGACGGTCGGCCTCGGCGGCGCGATCGTGGCCCCGGTCGCGGCAGCGGGGCTCCAGCAGCTGGTGTCCCGTCCACGCGAGCGGCGAGTGACCCTTGAGACCCTGCTGGCTCTCCTCGGTGGGGCTGCCGGCCTCGCCCTCACCGCCGCCCTCGCGCCCTCGGTCGCCGCCGCGCCGCAGGGCGTCCCCACCGGACTCAGCCCGAACCTGGACGCACTGCCAGCCCGGACGGTCGTGTGCAACGCCTACGACGTCGGCTCCTGGCTGCTCTTCGCCCATCCCGACCTCAAGCCGGTGATCGACGGTCGCACCGAGCTGTACACCGCCGCGGCCGTCCGGAGCTACCTCACCTTCGCGAGCGCGTCACCCGGATGGCCGGCGTATGCCGCTCGGATGGGCTGCAGCGCCGCCCTCCTACCGTCCGACTCGGCGATCGCCCGTGCTGTGGCGGCAGACCCAGCCTGGAGTGCCACAGGAGAAGCCCAGGGCTGGAGTCTGTACACGTCGCCATGAAGAGCGCCTGACCGACCAACGTCGAGTCCGGTGGTCGACGTCGACACGGGACGTGCCCTCGCTAGAGTCTGAGCGTGTCGTTCACCCGCGCCGAGCTGGCAACCGCCACTCGGATGGGCGCCTTGGTCGGATCATGGATCGGCACCGCGGGACTAGCGACATACGCTGTTCTGCACTACGCCTCTCAAGGTTTGATCGGGGGTGACGCACATGCCTACTGGTTGGCCGGTCGTTCGTCGGCGCCGTATCTACAGGCCCCAGGTCACGCGGATGCCTTCGAGTACTCCCCGGTGTTCATCCAGGGGGTCCGCCCGCTGAGCCACTTGTCGTTTCCGACCTTCTATGCATGCTGGGCTGGTGCCGAGCTGATCGCGTTCTGGTGGATGACGAAGGGCCTGGCATGGCGATGGCGGGTTCCGGTTCTGCTCAGCTGCGTCCCGGAGCTGTGCTTGGCGAACGTCAACGCGTTCTTCGGCATCGTGCTGGTGGCAGGCGTACGACTGCCCGAACTGTGGGCCTTTGTCGCACTGACCAAGATCACGCCAAGCGCCGTCGGCCTTGTCTGGATGCTGCTTCGAGGCGACTTCCGCGGCGTTGTCCGCGGCTTCATTGCCATCGCCGTCTTAGCGGGCGGGTCGTACGCCTTCGAACCTCAGCTCTGGTCGGAGTGGTTCCAATTCCTCCGCCACCACGCCCCCGGCTCGTCGCTGGACATCACTGTGCGTCTCGCCCTGTCGCTCATCCTTGTCGCAGCTCTTGCCCGCTTCAACCTGCGGTGGCTCCTGCCCGTACCGTTCATCCTGGCCACTCCAGTATTCGTATTCGGCTTCAGCACGAACCAATGTTTGGCGATGCTCCCGCCGACGCTGGGGGTGTGGGTCCGACAGCGTTCGGAATCCAGCGGCAAGGGGCGCGGCTCAGGGAAAGGCGCCCTTGCTGGGGTCACCGGTGATGGTGAAGAAGTCCCGCACCCACAGCCATTGCAAGCTAAAACCCACCAGAACCCAACAGATCAGGATCAGAACGCGCAGCCGCGCGAACCGTGACGGAGATCCGGGCAAACCGGGGAAGGGCCAGAGTCCCGGGCCGCACAACAGGAGGTACCGGAAGACGCCGGCGCCAGGCCCCGTCGCCACAAGGAAGAAGAGAGAGTAGACGCCGACCCACAGGCGCCAACCCAGTCCCCAGAGGGCGGCATCGCGCTGGAGGACAACCGCTGCCTGCACGACGAGAACGATGACGAGGAAGGCAAGCAGCCCCCTGCTCTCCCAGACTCCCGGTGTCCGAAACCACGCTCCGACCTCCGGCGACGCATTTCCGCTGCGCCAGGCGTTCACCGAAACCAGGTAGGCGTCCCAGCGCCCGGTGTACAAGCCGGCGATCGTGGGCCACAGCCACGTCAACGCGATGGTGAAGGCGCCCAGGGCCAGCTGCTGCACCGTGCGCGTGCGGTTCCAGTGGCGCCTGCTGAGGAGCGCGTGCACAACGATCACGATCCCGAGGGCGATGACGATCTGACGGGTCAGCGCGATCAGGACCGCTACGCCCGCCAGCCGAAGGAGCTGTCCGCTGTCCAGGTAGCGAATGGCGAGGGTGATGAGCAGCAACGCCAAGGACTCCGTGTAGGCCACCTGCAGGATCGGCGCTGACATGAAGGCACACAAGGAGGCAGTGCATGCCGTTGCGAGGAAACGCGATGCCGTTCGAGCCAGGTGCGTGTGCATCAGCGACACCGCGAACGCTCCGCAGATCGTGCTCACCCCCACAGCCGCCAGCGGGTAGGCCCACCCGACGGCCAGCATGAGCAGCTTCACGAGGGTGGGGTACAGAGGGAAGAACGCCCACTGGTTCTGCGCGACGATTCCGTGAACGATGGGGAGCTTCGACGGATACCCGTGCCTCACCACCGTCGCGTACCACTGCCCGTCCCAGTTGATCGCGGTCTGCGTGTAGGAAGGCGAGGCCGGCGTGGGAATCTCGATGTGGATGTGGCCCCCCAGCCCCAACGCGACCTGATGCTTGGCCGCCAGGATCAGGAAGATCGCACCCACGACCTTCGCAACGCCGTAGATCGCGAGTGGGAGCACCAGACCTCGGAGCTGAACGCGAAGCGGCAGCGCTCTCGTGAGTACCGGAGGACGGGGGCGACGCATCACGGCAGACTATTGGGCTGCCGGCGTCGACGCCGAGACCGCCGGCCTCATTGCGGCTCCATTCCCCTTCAACGGGCACGACGACCAGCCATGTGGGTCTAACGTTGGAACGGCGGTCGGAGTGGGCTGAAGTCAGGTACCTTTCAACTTGTCTCCCGCGTACGGGCAGGGAGACCATCCGTGTCGACACGGTGGGGCACCGTGAACCTGTCCTGACAGGCCGGCTCCCGAGGTCATCCTCGAGGCCATATCCATGACGAGGGGAGTTCGGCACATGACCGTCACCGTCGCGCTCGTCGACGACCACACCCTCGTGCGGCAAGCGGTGGCCCGGCTGATCGAGGACGAGCCTGGCCTCATGGTCGCCGGTCAGGCCGGGAGCGCCGCCGAGGCGTTCGCCCTGCTCGAGCAGGGACTCCCGGACGTCGTGGTGGTCGACGTGTCGTTGCCCGATGGAGATGGCCTCTCACTCGTGACGGCCCTCCGGTCGCGGTCCGATCGGCTCGGGATCGTCGTCCTCACCATGCACTCCGACGACCACACGCTCATCGCCGCCCTCGAGGCCGGCGCCTCGGGCCTCGTGGTCAAGACGGCGCCCTCAGAAGCCGTCATCACTGCCATCCGGCGGGCGGCCGAAACCCCGTCGACCTTCTCGGCCGACGGCCTCGCGACGGCCTTGCGACGACACGGCTCCGGACCTCAGCTCACCCGGCGCGAGCTCGACGTGCTCGAGCTCCTCGCCCGCGGCCTGGCCGTCTCGGTGGTGGCGAAGCAGCTGTACCTGAGCGAGTCCACCGTCAAGACCCACATCAAGCGGATCTACGACAAGCTCGGGGCACGAACGCGGGCTGGTGCCGTGATGGCCGCCGTGCGGATCGGGCTGGTGCGGCCCGAGGACGTGCGGGACTGACCGACGCCGGCAGTCGCCGACCTGCGTGCTGTGGGGAGTGCTCCCCATGGCGCCCGGGCGAGCGACCGGCATACGGTCCCAGCGGAGGTCCGCCACAGGCACGAGGGGCGGCGGACGCCCCACCGGCCGGAGGGTGCCGGTGGCCGGACAGCGAAGGGATGACCGATGTTCAAGCGCACCACCATCGGGGCGGTCGCCGCCTCAGTCGGGCTTGTGGGGGCCGTTGCCGCGGCGACGCCGTCTGCGTCCGCGGCGACCCTGCCGACCGTTGACATGGCCCGCGTACTCGCAGCCGCCCAGGTCGAGCCGGCGTGCGGCCAGACGGCCGGGCTCGCCGACAACGCCTCGACGATCCTCGTCCAAAAGGCTTTGACCGCAAAGGGATACAGCGCGACGGCCGACGGCTGGTACGGGACCGGCACGACCGCCAGCTACGTCAAGTGGCAGAAGCACCTCGGATACTCCGGCATCGACGCCAACGGGCTGCCGGGCGTCTCGTCGCTCACCTCGCTCGGCAGTGGCCGCTTCACCGTCGCCCACAAGGTCAACGACGGCAGCCGCACCGACTCCTACGGCGGCAAGCGGGTCAACACTCGCACCAAGAACATGCTCCAGGCGGCCGACAACCTGCTCCCCCGCTGGAACTTCAGCCTCGTCCAGGGCAGCTACAACCCCGGAGGCGTCTCGGCGTCGGCCGGCACCCACGACGGCGGCGGGGTCGTCGACGTGAGCGTCGCCGGGCTCTCGACCACCCAGCGGTGGGAGGAGGTCAAGGCGCTGCGAACGGTCGGCTTCGCGGCCTGGCTGCGGACGCCCGCCGAGGGCTTCGCGTACCACATCCACGCCGTCGCGATCAGTGACCCGGACCTTTGGAGCAAGGACGGCTCGCACACCGCACGCGACCAGGTCTGCGACTACTGGCGCGGCCGCAACGGCCTCGCCTCGCACTCGGCCGACAACACCCCGAGTGCCTACCGCGTCCCGTTCACCTGGTGGGAGCGGTACAAGGGCCTCTGAGCCTCAACGACCACACCGTATGCCGTCCGCTCAGCCTGAGCGGACGGCATACGGCGTCCGTTCCTCACGGTCCACCGACTGGCACCACAGGGCCAAGAGCGGCACGACCACCCAGGGCCCCCCAATGGCGGATCCCGGCCACGGCAGACGAAACGTCGCCGTGTGCAGGGTGGGCGACAACCAGGACACCACGTATGCCGCGGCGACGCCCACCCGGACTTCGGGAGTCGCCCGCGTGGTCACGAGAACGACGCAACCCGGGATGACGAGGACGAGGTCGTAGACCATGGCGTGCGGTGCAACGAGGACGGACGTGAGCGGTACCGACACGAGCAGGCCGGCCAGCTCAGTCCCTCTCCTGGTCCATGCCCTGAGGGCGATGCCTACGAGGAGCGCAGCAACCAGGCCGGCCATCACCAGACCGGCGACGCGGAGCTGGGCCGGGACGAGGGCAGTAGCCAGGGACCAGACGGTCGTCGACTTCCACGCCTGTCCGGTGCCGACGCTCTGTTGGAAGGTCGGTGAGGTGACGGCCTGCCCCCACCGGACCCACGCGGGGAGGCCGCCGGCACCCAGGCCGACGACGAAGGCGGTGGCCGCCCCCATGCCTAGCCCCAGGAGCACTCGCCCCTCTCGTCGGGCAAGGAAGTAGACAGGGGCGAGGACCATCAGCTGCGGTTTGACCAGGCCCACCGACAGCGCGATGCCTGCAAGCAAAGGGCGTTCGCGCCGGAGGGCTCGATAGGCCATCATAAAACCGAGCAACACCATCGCTGTGTCCTGGCCCCCACCCACGAGTTCCAGGAGCGGCTGGCTGGCACAAGCAAGGACCAGCGACCTGCCCCAGCCGACCCGTGGTCCCTTGTCGAAGGCACCGCGAAACAACACGAACGAAGCGGCCAGCATGGCGATGCTCGCCAGGGACCAGATGACGGCAGCGACGTCGTAGCCCAGATACCCGAGCGGCCGCAGGAGCACGGCCTCATGGGGCGGCGAGACGAACCAGGACAGGCCCCGAACCCCGAGGTGACTCTGGATGGCGGCTTGCTCGCGAATCGAGTACAGGGCGGCAGCGTGACCCGATGCCAGAATCCGGCCGGCCGTCCACCGGGCCACGAAGTCGGGCAGCAGGGACGTACTGCCGGAGAGACGTTCGACCAGCCACACGAGAGAGAACATCGCGATCAACACGACGGGATACACGCACAGTCGCTGCGGCGTCAGGAGCGAATCGATCCTCGCCCTGAGCGGCGCGGAAGTGCTGGATGGGCCCTCTGCTGGCACACCCGGAGCGTACGCGGCCAGGCAGGCCAGGGTGGCCCGGGATACGGGCGCTCGCACGAACACCAGTGGCCTTCGTTGGCTGCGGGCATCGTCGTCATCGCCCCTCGTCGCCCCCACGCGGTCGGAGAGTCTCGCCGGACGCTCGCCTGCCGGGGTTCGGCTCCCTTCACGCGGCCGGAGGGGCGCCCACGCGTCCTGAGCCCGGCTGGGCATTCCGTATGCCGCCCGCTCGCCCCGAGCGGGCGGCATACGGTCTTGTGGGGTCTCCGTCGACCCCTGCGCCTGACGTCGTCGGGTCCTGGGCGGGGTGCACCCCTCCAGTGGCACCCCGCCCGAGGAAGTGGCTGTACTCGATGACGGTGACCAGGGCCACCACCGAGCCGATGGCCACGGCCGCGCCGCCGTACGCCACCGAGGCCCAGCGACCGACCTCGGCGCCGTGCGTCGCCCCGAGTCCCAGCACCTCCATGAGGCGGACCTGAAGGAAGACGCCACTCTGACCGCCCAGGACTGACTGGACCCCGACGGCACCGTCCGGGCGGCACAGCCACCAGGTCAGCGAGCCGAGGACTGCGGTGCTCGCGAGCACGACCAACCAGCGCCGCACGCCTGCTCCGTCCACGACCGTTCGGGCATCCGCCAGGCTCGGTTCGGCGGTCGACCCCTGCAGCAGGATCCCGAAGGCATCCCACGAATCGGAGGGGGCGGCGCGCTCGTCGACGTAGCGGCACGACTGCCAAAGGTCCATCAGGTTTGCTCCGATCGCGCTGGCGGCATCCAGATGTGAGGCCCGGGCATCAGTTCTTCCTCAGCTGACAGGTTGCGGCCGTGAGACCCGCGGCCGTGGCCCGGTAGGTCGTGTCGGGCGGGTTCCCCTGTGGCAGCTTCAGGAGGGTGGAGCCGCTCGTCACCGAGGCGTTGAGGCCGATGGACATCGAGGACGGCGTGGGGCTGTCTCCGCCGCCACCGGCATCCTTGGTGACGCTGATGCTGAGACCCGCCCCCGACGGGACCGGGTTGCCGAAGGCGTCCGTCCTGGACACAAAGGTGGTGAGGGAGCCGCCAGGGCCCACTATGAGCACACCCGTCGGGCAGCTGGGCGTGCCGGTCGCCGTGGAGAAGATGAGCTTGGTCGCGGCTCCAGGTGTGATAGCGAAGCTTGTGCTCGCTGCCGAGGTGAGCGAACCGTCGGCTGCGGTCAGGGTGTAGGTGCCGGCCTTGTCGACCATGCAACCGGCGAAGGTCACGATCCCGGAGAGAGCGGCCTTCGGGTTGTTCGTGCAGGCGAGGGTGGCTCCGCCGGGGGTCGTGAGCGCTAGGGTGACGGAGCTCGTGTCGGTCGTGACCGTGTTGCCAACCGCGTCCTGGATCGTGACGGCCGGCTGCTGGGCGAAGGCGACTTGGCTGGCGCTGCTGGGGCTGGGTGGGGTCGTGAAGCTCAGCTTGACGGCAGGACCAGCCGTGATGGCGAACGACGTGCTCGTGGCGGACGACAGGGAGCCGTCTGTCGCCGTGAGCGTGTAGGTACCGGCCTTGTCGACCTTGCAGCCCGCGAACGCCGTGACGCCGGCGACGGCAGTCTTCGGGTTGGCGGTGCAGGCGAGGGTGGCTCCGCCCGGACTGGTGAGTGAGAGGGTCACCGCGCTGGTGTCGGTCGTCACGGTGGCGCCGCCCGCGTCCTGGACCGTGACGACAGGCTGCTGGGCGAGGGCGACCTGGCTCGAGCTGCTCGCGCTGGGCTGGGTCGAGAAGACCAGCTTGTTGGCCGCCCCCGCCGTGACAATGAACGTGCTGCTCAGCGCGGTGGTCAGGGTCCCGCTCGAAGCGGTCAGCCGGTAGGTGCCCGACGTGTTCACCGAGCAACTACTGAACGTCGCCACACCCCCGGTCGCGCTGAGCGGGTTCGACGTGCAGGTCAGCGCCCCCGGGCCGCCGGTGACCGTCGTGAGGGTGAGCTGCACCGCCGCGCTGCCCCCGGTCACGGTGGCGCCGGACGCGTCCTGGACGACGACGACAGGCTGCGCCGACCAAGCCAGCCCTCGACTGCCGCCGCCCGGCTGCGTCGAGAAGGCCAGCCTGGCCGCGACGCCCACGTGCACTGAGGCACTCGAGGCGCTCGTCGCCGTCCACGAGCGGTAGACCGCGGTCACGGCATACGAGAAGTCACCGTCAGGCACCGAGGTGTCGCTGCACGATGTCGTGGTCCGCAGCGAGGTCGGCGAGGTGCCGCAGGCCGGGGCCGTGGACGAGTCGCCCAACCGGGTGCGGACGACGTAATAGCCCTGCGGCACAGGCGAACCCGTCGACGCCGTCCACGATGCCGAGACCGTCGTGGATCCGCTGACCGACGTCGCGACGACGGCGGTGGGAGGAGCCAGCGTCCCCGTCGTGGCCGAAGCAGACCCCGCGCCGTGGGACGTCCAGTAGGCGTATGCCGCGCTGGTGACCCCCAGCATCCCGGCGGCCAGAAGGAGCACGAGGACCACACGACGGCGGAGCGTGGGGCGCCCGGACCGGGCGGAGGCGGGGCGGAGGCTCATCAGTTGTTCGCCGTCCCCGAGTAGACGAGCCGGAAGCTCTTGCCCTTGCAGGCGTCCTGGTTCACCGGCAGGTCACGAAGCCGGATCTGCGGGCGAGTGACCCCCTGGGCCGGCAGGGCGACGCTGGCGCCCGCTGGCACGACGAGGGTGAGGCTTGCGGAGACGTTGGACTGCTGCAGCTCGACGTTGGTCCCGCTGGCGCAGCCGACCGGGTCCACGGAGGTGTCCACCGCGACGGTCAGGGCACTCACGTGGATGGCCACCGAGTTGGGGTTGGTGACCGTCAGCGAGATCGGCGACCAGCCGCCAAGAGTCAGGCCGGTCACTGACCCGGTGATCTGGAACGGCACACCGGTGGTCGGCAGCCCCTTCTGGTACTTGAAGACGTAGGTCGTGGCGCCCGAGGTGTTACCCGCCGCGTCGACGGCACGCACCGCGAACTGGTGCTGCCCGTAGTTGTCCGTGCCGATGACCCACGTGTACGGCGAGGAGCAGCCGAACCAGGCGCCGTTCTCCAGCGAGCACTGGAAGGTCAGGCCTCTCTCACCGGAGGTCCAGGCGAAGCCGTTCGTCGCATTGCTCGTCGGGTCGGTCGGCCTCGTCGTGAGGGTCGGAGCCGCCGGGGCCACCGAGTCAGACGTCCACGCGAATCTCGTTGCGCTGCTTGTGTTTCCGGCCGCATCGACCGCGACCACGGCGAAGGTGTGCGACCCCTGCCCGAGACCGGCATACGACGTGGGGCTGGTACAGGTCGCGTATGCCGCACTGTCGAGGCTGCACCGGTACGTCACGCCGGTCTCGGTGTCGGTGAAGGAGAACGACGGGCTCGTCGACCGGGAGGGGTTGGTCGGCGTCGCCGTGAGCTGCGGCGCGGCCGGCGGCGTCACGTCGATGGTCCAGGTCCACGACGTCACCGCGCTCTCGTCGGCCCCCTTGACCGCCTTCACACCGAACGTGTGGGTTCCGGCCGTGAGACCGGCATACGACGTCGGGCTCGAACAGGCAGCGTATGCCGCCGTGTCCAGCTGGCACTTGAACGATGCCCCGGACGGGCCGGAGAAGGCGAGGGTCGCGCTTGTCGAGGAGGTGGCAGCGCCCGGCGCGGAGGTGATCGTCGGCGCCGCTAGGGAGGACTTGGAGTCAGCGACGGTGGTCACGGTGAGCAGCAGTGCCGATGCAGAAATGAGCACCGCGAGCAGCATCAGGACGCTGGTCCTGCGGCTCTTCGAGCTCCTCATGCCTGCTCCTGCAACCGGTTCGGGGACGACGTGTTCAGACTTGGCTGTGGTGGGGCGGCTCGAGGGAGCCACCCCACCAGGCGTGGATCAGGTCAGTTGCTCGTGAGGGTGAGGGTGATCGTCGCGCCCTTGCATCCGTCCTGGTTCGCGGCCGTGTCCGCGAAGGCGATCGAGCCGGCACCGAGGGCGGCACCTGACGCGCCGGGAGCCAGCGTCGTGTTCGACGTGAAGTCGGCAACGGTGAAGTCAGTGGCGAGGCAGGCCGGGTTGCTCGTCGAGACGACGGAGTGGATCGTGCCGACGTAGAGGCTCGAGGTGCCTCCGTTGTCGCCGGTGAACGTGACCTGCTCGGAGGCGCCGGGCGTCAGCCCGCCTGCGAAGGCAGCGTGGAGCACGACGGTGCCGTTGGAGCCGGCGTTGGTCGCCGAGCCCGTGCCGGCACCGGTGGTGCTCCAGTAGGCGAAGGCGCCAGCGGCCGTGCCGACCGTCAGGACACCGGCGGTGAGGATGACGGCCGTCTTCTTCTTGAGGTGAAGCGTCTTGCGCATGGGAGGAGCCCCTTCGTTGGGTTTTCTCAGGTGTTGGCTGGGCCCGGAGCGCCGGTGGTGGCAGGTCCATCGGCGCCCCGGGCGGTGCGGCCCGGTTCGGGCTGCGGGACGAAACCCTGCCAGTCGGGGCGGGCGGGCGAATCGAGCATTCGGTCAAGGGTCCGGCGCCGAATCGCCAGAGCGGGCTCGTCCGTTCGGCCGATGGCCTGCGCTTCCGGACCTCGCAGTCGTAGTGGCCTGTCTGACCCTGCTCGTAGGGTGGTTTCAAGGGTTTCGAGGGGCTGTCAGACCTTGGGCTCTGTGTTGGTGGGGAAGGGGTGAGGGCATGTCGGCCCAACCTGAACCTTCCCCGGCTGCACCCGACCCGCCACCTGGTGCGACGCCCACCACCTGGTGCCGACAACACCACGCCGCCGCGCCGCCGGATGACCGACCATGACCCCGCCCCGCCACCCCGAACGACCCCACCGCCGATCGGGCCAACGGCATGCCCCAGAGGCCGGCGCCTCGCGATAACCGATCCGGCGGGATACTCAGAGGCCGTTCCACTGCCCGTGAGAACGCCGTATGCCGCCCGCTCAATAGAGCGGGCGGCATACGAAATGCGTTGCGGCAGTGCCTGATCGAGCTGCCGATCGAGAGCGTCAGTACCGGTAGTGCTCCGGCTTGTACGGACCGGCGACGTCGACACCGAGGTACTCGGCCTGCGGCTTGGTCAGCTCGGTGAGCTGGACCCCGAGCGCGTCGAGGTGCAGGCGGGCGACCTTCTCGTCGAGGTGCTTCGGCAGCGTCGTGACCGTCGGGCGGCCCTCGTCGTCGACGTAGTCCTCTGCCTTGGCGAACAGCTCGATCTGGGCGATCGTCTGGTTGGAGAACGAGTTGGACATGACGAAGCTCGGGTGGCCCGTGGCGTTGCCGAGGTTCATGAGGCGACCCTCGGACAGCACGATGATCGAGTGGCCGTCCTTGAACGTCCACTCGTGGACCTGGGGCTTGATCTCGGTCTTCTTGATGCCCTTGATCCGGGCCAGTCCGGCCATGTCGATCTCGTTGTCGAAGTGCCCGATGTTGGAGACGATCGCCTTGTTCTTCATCCGCGACATGTGGTCGGCGGTGATGACGTCGTAGCAGCCGGTCGTCGTGACGAAGATGTCGCCGTACTCGCAGGCGTTCTCCATCGTGTCGACCTGGAAGCCCTCCATCGCGGCCTGGAGCGCGCAGATGGGGTCGATCTCGGTGACGACGACCCGGGCGCCCTGGCCGGCGAGGGCCGAGGCCACGCCCTTGCCCACGTCACCGAAGCCGGCGACGACGGCGACCTTGCCACCGATGAGGACGTCGGTCGCGCGGTTGAGACCGTCGATGACCGAGTGACGGCAGCCGTACTTGTTGTCGAACTTGCTCTTGGTGACCGAGTCGTTGACGTTGATCGCCGGGAAGAGCAGCTCGCCGACCTTGGCCAGCTCGTAGAGCCGGTGCACACCGGTCGTGGTCTCCTCGGTGACGCCCTTGATCTCGGCGGCGACCTTGGTCCACTTCTGCGGGTCCACGGCCAGGGTGCGGCGCACGAGCGCCTTGAAGACGCCGTACTCCTCGGAGTCGTCCCTGGTGGTCTTGGGGACCTGACCGGCGGCCTCCCACTCCTTGCCCTTGTGGACGAGCATGGTGGCGTCGCCACCGTCGTCGAGGATCATGTTGGCGCCCTTGGTGGGGCCACCGGGCCAGGTGAGGATCTGCTCGGTGCAGTCCCAGTACTCCTCGAGGGACTCGCCCTTCCACGCGAAGACCGGCACGCCCTTGGGGTTGGCGACGGTGCCCTTCGGACCGACGACGACGGCCGCGGCGGCCTCGTCCTGGGTCGAGTAGATGTTGCAGGAGGCCCAGCGGACCTGCGCACCGAGCGCGACGAGGGTCTCGATGAGGACGGCGGTCTGCACGGTCATGTGCAGCGAGCCGGCGATGCGGGCGCCCTTGAGCGGCTTGGTCTTGCCGAACTCCTCGCGCAGGGACATGAGGCCGGGCATCTCGTGCTCGGCGAGTCGGATCTGGTGACGGCCGGCCTCGGCGAGGCTCAGGTCGGCAACCTTGTAGTCGAAGGACATGCGAAAGCTCCTGGTGGTGGACTGACGGGTTTCACGACCCGGCGCAGCCCATCTGGGCACTCGACGCCACCTCAGGTGGCAGGTGAGCGGGGCATCTCCCGCGCCGGCAGTTCTGCGAGTCTACCGGCTCCCCGGCGGCGGTCCGGTCAGGCGGCTGCGCAGCATACGGAGGAATCCCGTATGCCGTGAACCGGACATCCAGCGTCCTTCCAGCAACCGCTGCTCTACTGTCCAGCCCGTCGGCAGGAAGGGCCGGTCATGGATGTCTATCGCATCGACGAGTACGGACTGTCGCAGCACGGACGGGAGGACCTGCCCCGGCTGCTCGCCGATGGCACCGGCATCATCTGGGTCGACATCCCGCAGTGTCGCCTCGAGGAGGCCGCCCTGCTGGGGTCGATCTTCGGGTTCAGCGAGATCGCCCTGCACGACTGCGTCCAGCGCAACCACGTGTCCAAGATCCAGGCCTACGACGACTACGTCTTCACCGTCCTGCACACGCCGGAGGTCGGCGAGCGCGGCCACGTCCACTACATCGAGCTGGATCAGTTCCTCGGGGCCACGTACCTGGTCACCGTCCACGGACCGCTGAACCCCAAGGCCAAGCAGGAGGTCGCGTTCCTCGACACCGGAGCCGTTCTGGAGGGGCTGCGCAGCGGGATGATCCGCCCCGAGTCGGCATTCGAGCTGTCCTCGGCGATCATCGCCTCGATGACCCGGCGCGAGATCGACATGATCGCACTGCTGGCCGAGGAGTCCGGTCACCTGGAGCAGCGGGTCATGGCCGACGAGGTCATGCAGGACACTGAAGGATTCCTGGCCGAGCTCTTCCGCGTCTGGTACGAGCTTCTCGCCATCCGCACCATCGCCGTCCACAGCACCGCGACCTACGACCGGATGGCGCGCCTGGCCCGGTTCCTACCGGCAGGCCAGGCGCCGCTCATCGCCGACCTCGCCGACCGGTTCGAGATGGTGTCGAGCATGGCCGACGGCCAGCGCGAGTCCATCCACGGCGTCATCGAGTTCTTCCAGACCCGGGTCAGCACCCACCTCACCGTCTCCTCCGACGACCTCGCCAAGGTCTCGGTGCGCCAGAACGACGACATGCGCAGGATCTCGGCCTGGGTCGGCATCGTGGCAGTCCCCACGGCTGTCACCGGCTTCTTCGGCCAGAACGTGCCCTACCCCGGGTTCGGGAAGCAGAGCGGCTTCATCGCGTCGGACCTCATCATGATCACCGTCGCGGCCGTCCTGTACGTCTTCTTCCGCAAGAAGGAGTGGCTATAGAACGTCCGGCGGCCCTGAGTCAGTGGCGTTCTGCCGCCGCATCGTAGATGTCCGGCTCGAGGTACATGACGAGGGTCAGACCATTGGCCGCGTCCCGCGCCCGCGCCTCGGCCTCGTTGATCGTGGCCGCGACGTCCGCCGCCGACGAACCCGCCGACACGCCGAGCTTGGCGGCGACGAGCAGCTCCTCGGGGCCGAGGTGCAGCGTCTTCATGTGGATGATCCGCTCCACCCCGCCGACACCGGTGAGGGCGGACTCGATGGCTGCCTGGTGCGCCGGCGTCGCCGCTTCACCCAGCAGGAGCGACTTCATCTCGACGGCAAGGATGATCGCGACGGTCACGAGGAGGACACCGATCAGGCCGGTGCCGACGGCGTCCCAGACCTGGTTCTTCGTGAGCAGCGCGAGGCCGACCCCGAAGAGCGCGAACACGAGACCGATGAGCGCCGCCAGGTCCTCGAGCAGGATGACCGGCAGCTCTGGGGCCTTGGCGCTGCGGACGAACTCCGACCACGACCGCTGCCCCCGGGTGTGGTTGCTCTCCCGGATGGCCGTGCGAAAGCTCATGCCCTCCAACCCGATCGACACGACGAGGACCGCCACCGGAAGCCACCACCACCGGCTCGAGAACGGGTCGTAATCGTGGCTCGACTGCGCCTCGTGCCACTTGTGGTAGGCCTCGTAGAGGGCAAAGAGGCCACCGACGGAGAACAGCACGACGCTGACGATGAAGGCATAGACGTAGCGCTCGCGACCGAAGCCGAACGGGTGCTGCGGCGTCGCCGCGCGCTGAGCCCGCTTGCCGCCCCGGAGGAGGAGCAGCTGGTTGCCGGAGTCGGCGAAGGAGTGGATCGACTCGGCAAGCATCGAGCTCATCCCACTGACGAGGAACGCGACCATCTTGGTCACCGCGATCCCCAGGTTGGCGATGAGCGCCGCGACGACGGCCTTGGTTCCACCCTCGGTTGACATGCGGGCCAGCCTAGCCAGCCGGGTCGGCTACCTTTCCGGGTATGCCGTCCGCCCACGGGTCGCTCACCTGGTCGCCCGCCGCCACCCACCCTGACCTGCTCGCCCCGGTCGTGACCGCGGCCATCGGCTCGACCCCGAGCGCGCAGGTCGCAGCCATCGACCCGAGCCTCGCCGACACAGCCGCCTTCTGCGCGGCATACGACGTCGCGCCGGAGAGCTCGGCGAACTGCGTCGTGGTGGCCGGGCGGCGCGGTGAGGTCGAGACGTATGCCGCCGTCATGGTCCTCGCGACGATGCGCGCCGACGTCAACGCGACCATCCGCAAGCATCTGGGCGTCCGCAGGATCTCGTTCGCGCCGATGGACGAGGCGGTGACCCGGACGGGCATGGAGTACGGCGGGATCACCCCCGTCGGGCTGCCCGAGGGCTGGCCGGTACTCGTCGACGAGGCGGTGCTGGCGGCGGGCCCGGTCGTCATCGGCAGCGGACTGCGCGCCAGCAAGATCCTGCTCGACGCGGCGGACCTGCTCGCCCTCCCCGGCGCCGAGGCCCTCGCTCTGGGCCGCCCGATCGCCTGATCGGTCAGCGGGTGCGGTCGCGCAGCGCGGCCACGTGGGCCGAGCCGGCCGGGTCCAGGCCGAGCCCGATCGCCAGGTAGGTGGCGGTGAAGTCGACGAACGCGATCTGGTCGGCGACCCGGACGAGCGGGACCCCGTCAGGTGTCAGCTGCTCCCAGGTCTTCACCCCCGCCTCGCGGGCGGCCTCGACGACGGCTTGGGCCAGGTTGTGCCGGATCGCGTCGGCCTCGGGCACCTGACCCGAGACCGGTTCGGGAAGTGGCTCGCGGATCATGAGCAGCCCGAGCCGCGGTGTGGCCGGTGCGTCGAGGAACGGGTCGGCGAAGATGTCCCGGGCTCCTCCGTGCCCGGAGTCGTCCTCGGGGTCGAACGACGCGAGAGGTGCGTCGAGAACCGCACCCGCATGACCGGCATACGGGCCGTCGAAACAGGCCACGATCTGCGAGGCCGCATCCGGGAGCTGCCCCCAGGACGCCGGCGTGCGCGCAGTGCGGGCGAGCATGGCCGCGGCACGCGACGCGACGACGCCGGTGAGCCGGCCGTCGCCGAGGACCACCGGCACGTGGTCGGCGAGGTCGAGGGCGAGCACCTTGGCGGGGTTGACGAACGACTCCGACCCCGGCCGGCACTCCTCGGCGCGCGCGTCGAGGGCATCAGCCACCGCGTCCAGGACGTCGTCGACGGGGCCGACGACACCCAGGGCCGCGGCACCGAGCAGGACCGGGGTGAGCAGCGACCACAGGGACCCGCGGGAGGTCTGGTCGCCGCTGCCACGGGGGTCGATGTGGATGCCGCGGGCCCGGGCGCAGACCTCGGCGAGCGGGGAGTCCGCGGCGCCGATGGTGAGCAGCGAAGCGCCGCGGCGGGCTGCCTCGGCCGCGACCGCCAGTGGGCCGCGGGCGGCGCCGGACTGGGAGACGGCGATGACCAGGTCGAGCGGGCCGACCCACCCCGGCAGCGGCAGGTTGCGCAACGCACTCACCGACACCGGTGAGCTGGCCTCGGCGAGCAGGTCGAGGACGTCGCCGACGACGGCCGAGGCCCCCACAGCGGCCACGACGATCGCTCGCGGGCGGTCGCCGTGGTTGACCCGATCGATGCCACCCTCGTGGGCGAGGACCCGGCTGCGGCGGACGTTGGCACCGGCCATCGCCAGCGAGCGCAGCGTTCCCCGGGCATCGACCCGCTCGATGATCCGTTCGTCGTCGAGCCGGTAGTCCTCGATCATCGCCGATCCTCGCTGGGTTGGTGTCGCCGGCTCAGGGCTTGCGTGCCTCGTCCACGAGGAGCACCGGGATGCCGTCGTCGATCCGGTAGACCAGCCCGCAGGACGCGCCCGCAGAGTCCTGGTTGGTGTCGGTGCACACCAGCTCGGGCGCCTCGACCGTGCCGGCGTCGCGCAGCTCGGAGCGACAGGCCGGGCAGCACAGGATCTCGCGCAGCCACGGCTCGATGAGGTGGCCGGCGGACGGCGTGCTGGTCATGGTGGTCCTCTAGGAAGTTGCTCGGATGATGGCAAGGACATCATCGCGCACCCGCGCCATGACGTCACTGTCGACCGCCTCCACGTTGAGGCGTAGCAGCGGCTCGGTGTTGGACGGGCGGACGTTGAACCACCAGCCCCCGCCCTCGGGCGCGGTGATGGTCAGCCCGTCGAGGGTGTCCAGAGCGGCGCCCAGGTCCCCGGCATACGTCCGGATCCGGTCGAGCGCGGCCGGTACGTCCGAGACCGTCGAGTTGACCTCGCCGGACGCGGCATAGCGGTCGTAGCCGGCCATGAGCGCGCTGAGCGGCCGTTCCTGCTCCCCCAGGGCGGCGAGGACGTGCAGCGCCGCGAGCATCCCGGTGTCGGCGAACCAGAAGTCGCGGAAGTAGTAGTGCGCGCTGTGTTCGCCGCCGAAGACCGCCCCGTATGCCCCCATCTCGCCCTTGATGAACGAGTGGCCCACCCGCGTGCGCACCGGGGTCGCGCCGCGCTCGGCGACGAGCTCGGGGACCGCCAGGGAGGTGATCACGTTGTGGACGATCCTGACGTCGGACGGCGCGGTGCCGGCGGCGACCTCTCGGGCGATCTCGCGGTCGGCGATGAGTGCGGTGACCGCGCTCGGTGAGACCGCGCCGCCGCGCTCGTCGACGACGAAGCAACGGTCGGCGTCGCCGTCGAAGGCCAGGCCCAGGTCGGCGCCGTGCTCGACGACGGCGGCCTGCAGGTCCCGGAGGTTATCCGGCTCCAGCGGGTTGGCCTCGTGGTTGGGGAAGGTGCCGTCGAGCTCGAAGTAGAGCGGGACGACGTCGAGGGGCAGACCCTCCAGGCCGGCCGCGGTGCCGAGGACGGCCGGCGCCGTGAACCCTGCCATCCCGTTGCCGGCGTCGACGACGACCTTGAGCCGGCGACCGCCACGCAGGTCGACGAGGGACCGTAGGAAGGTCGAGTAGTCGGCGAGCACGTCCCGCTGGGAGAGGACTCCCGGCACCGGCGCCCGGACGGGCTCGGCCGCACCGTCGAGGAAGGCCTGGGCGAGGTCGCGGATCTCGGCCAGCCCACTGTCCTGCCCGATCGGGCGGGCGCCGGCGCGACAGAGCTTGATCCCGTTGTATGCCGCGGGGTTGTGGCTCGCGGTGAACATCGCACCCGGGGCGTCCAGGGCTCCGCTCGCGTAGTAGAGGCCGTCGGTCGAGGCCAGGCCGATGACGACCGCGTCGATGCCGGCGTCGGTCACGCCGGCCGCGAAGGCGTGCGCGAGGTCCGGCGAGCTCGGGCGCATGTCGTGGCCGATGACGACGACCGGGGCTCCGTCGGCGATCGCGACCACCTGGGCGAACGCGGCACCGATGGCTCGGGCCACGCCGGCGTCGAGCTGCTCGGGCACGAGGCCGCGGACGTCATAGGCCTTGACGAAGTCGGCCAGTCGGGCGGGCACGGGAGAACCTCCGGGAGGTGACGGTGGGACGGCCTTCGATCCTAGGGGGACCCTCACGCCCGGTCCGCGGAAGTGCCGGCAGGATCAGGTGTCGGCGTCAGCGATGACACGCAGGTGCCCGCGGCGGCCGAGCTCGCGGATGCCGGCCGGCTGGCCGGTCGCGGCCGCCGGAACGGTCGTTGCACCGGCTGCTCCGACGCCCCGTGCATAACCGCCGCGGACCACCGCGGGGGTCGTCGGCTGAGCCGCCGGGCGGGGGCGGGCGGCCTCCCGGACGGCGTCGGCGAGAGCGAGGAGGTCGTCGTGGGTGGGCTGCGGCTCGGGATAGTCGCCCGCCAGACGCACGATGTCCCAGCCGCGCGGCGCGGTGAGCCGCTCGGCATGGTCGGCGCACAGGTCGTAGGTGTGCGGCTCGGCATAGGTGGCGAGCGGGCCGACGACGGCGGTCTGGTCGGCGTAGACGTAGGTGAGCGTGGCCACCGCGGACGTGCGGCAGGCGTTGCGGGTGCACATGCGGGACAGGCTCACGCTCCGCAGGCTAATCGGCCGCACCGACAACGCCCGTCCGGCACGCCGCACCGGCCTGCACCGCCCGGTCAAAATCCCCGTGCAATCGGCATACCGACCTCGGGGGGCGGCATAGGCTGGCCCGGTGAGTCGACGGGACCGGCACGGGCGCGGGCTGCGGGGTCCGATGGCCTGGCCGCGGGTGCCGGCGATGGTGACCCGGCGCGAGGCCTTCGACGACCTCGTCCTGGACAGCGCCGACCGGCTCGAGAGGGTGCTCAAGGCGCAGCGGGCAGAGGTGGAGTTCGCCGTCGAGGACATCCCGCCGAGCGATCCTGCCCCCTGGGAGGAGCAGGTTGCGCCGCTCGGCCGGGTGTTCCCGTCCGACGGACGTCTCCCGCACCGGATCGTCGTCTACCGCCGGGTCGTCGAGGCCCAGGCACGCGACGAGGCCGACCTGGCCGTGCTCGTCCAGGAGGTCGTCATCGAGCAGGTCGCCGTCCTGCTCGGCGTCGAGCCGGACGAGATCGACCCTCCCCCGCGTCGCCCCTGAGGCTCAGGGCAGGGCCAGGACGCGCGTCGTGAGGGTCGTGAGCGGCGCCGGTGCGAGGTTCGCGGTCGCCAGCAGCTGGGCCGCACCCGCACCGGAGGTGCTGACGACCGCGCCGCGCAGGGCCCCCTCGCCGGCCGTCCGCCGGACCCACACCTGACTGGTCCCCGCCGGCAGCGCGACCGCGGCGGTGGAGTCGGCGGGCACCTCGACATTGCGAACCGTAGGGGTCCCGGACGCGTCGACGACCGTCACCTCGGCGCTGGCGGGGTCGCCCGAGCTGACCAGGGTGAGCGCGCGGGCCACCGCTCCCGCCCCGGACGACGGCACGAACGCGGCCCCGGCCACCGCGCTGATCGG
Source organism: Intrasporangiaceae bacterium (assembly GCA_021324575.1). Taxonomy (GTDB): domain Bacteria; phylum Actinomycetota; class Actinomycetes; order Actinomycetales; family Dermatophilaceae; genus Nostocoides. The sequence goes on from JAJPIW010000016.1 coordinate 103,425, forward strand.
CGCGGAGGCGCCGGACCAGGCGAAGTCCCCGGGCGCGCCCGAGGCGCGGCGGATGGCCAGCGCCCCGGCGACGACGGGTTCGTCGGCAGTCACCTGCACGGCATACGTCCCGGCCGGCAGCCCCCCGAGGTCGAACTCGCCCACCGAGTGCGCCTTGACCGTCGCGACCCCGCCCTTGGGCAGGGGCGAGCCACCGCCCGGGCCGATGGTGCGGAGCTGGACGACGGCGTCGTGGTTGCCGGGTACGGCGACCCGCACCTTGGTCGGCCCGTTGACGGCGACTGCCGGGATCACGAGCGTGGTCGCGGGGGCGGCTACAGGTGACGCGTCGTCGGACCCGGCCGCGACCGAGCCGTCGGTCCAGGTGTCGTTGACCGCCGCATAGACAAGGCCACCGGCCGTCGTCACGTGCACGACGGGGGTCTTCTCAGCGCTGGAGATCGCATCGAGCAGGACTGTCGCCCGGCCGTGCGCGGGGACGACGACGTCGTTGCCGTTCGGGGAGACGATGGCGCCGGCGGCGCCGTACATGGCGATGTCGGCGGTGACGACGTTGGCGCCGGGGTTGACCAGGACGAGACGTTCCTGGCGGCCTGGGTCGCCGCCGCCGGCCACGATCCAGGCGTTGTCGACGGCGCTTCCGCAGGGCACGCTGACCAGGCCGCGGAGGTCCTTGCTGTCGACGCGCCACTCCTGAGTGGCCACGACTCCTGGGGCGAGCCCGCCGGCGCCCGAGACGCCGACCGCACCCGATGCGGGGACACCGCCCACCACCACGGCACGGTTGGTCCCGCTCGCACTGGGTCGGGCTCCGGCCGTGACGCTGCCGACCCCGAGGGTCCCCGCACCTGGGGCGCGACCGAGGAGGGCCTGGACGGCGTCGGCCGGCGCGGCGGCAGCGGCCACCTTGGCCGGGACGGCGACGTCCTTGACCCCCGAGATACCGCTCAGCTCGGCGCCCGGGCAGATGACCGTCGAGCTGGTGAGGGCAGTGGGTGCGCCGGCCGCGGATGCCCGTGTCGTCGCGGAGGACAGGTCCGCTGACCAGCTGGTCGCCTGGGCGGCCTGGACGACACCCCCGGCGGCTCCGGCGACGACGACGGCGCGGAGCGCGGCGAGCCCGACGCGCTTCACGGTGGGACGGGTGGGGCGCTTCATGAGCTCCTCCGGGCGCGGCGCGTCGGCAGGGCGAGGTAGAGCCCCACGAGGAGCAGCGCCGCCTGCCCGAACCGCCACCAGGGCTGCTCGGGGTCGACGGTGATGGACAGCCGGTGGTCACCGGCCGGGATCGCGTATGCCGGTCGCCCACCGATCGCAGCCACCTCGCGACCGTCGACGGTCACCGTCGCGTGCCGCACCCAGGCGGTCGGCTCGGACACCAGCAGGGTGCCGGTGGCTGCGGCCCGGACCCGGGTCGACGTCGCGCCGTGCTCGCCGGTCACGGCCACGCCGGTCGTCGTGGTGCCGGCCACCAGTCGGATGCGAGGCGCACCGACCGAGCTGTCGGCGGAGGCGATGGGGGGTTGCACCCGCCAGTAGTCGTAGCCGCCGCGGCTGCCCATCCGGACCAGACCGGCCGTGGCGTCGAGGCGCTGCGCCATGGCGGCGGACGCTCGGGTGCCCAGCCCGACGAAGCCGACCCCGAGGTCGACCAGTCGCGCCGACGGGGCCGCATCGGAGGAGTCGCTGCCCGACACCCCCGTGCTGCCGTCGAGGAGCAGCTGGATCGTTGCCGCGGCCAGGTCGGGCGACGGCGCAGTGAACGCGGCGGCGGCCGCGCTCGTGCCGGCGGGAGCACTCGCGGCGGCGGGCGAGCCCGCGCCGTCGTCGGTGCCCGCATCGAGTCCGCGGGTGCCGAGGTCGACCGACAGGTCCGGGGACTCGGCGGCCACCAGCCGATAGCCCATTCCCGCGGGGGTGGGAGCCAGCAGGAGGGTCCGGTTGGCCTGGGGTGCACCGGCCTGGTCGGCGGCGATCGCCGGCCGTGGGTCGGTCCAGGCGCGCAGCCGGCCGTCGATCCCGCCCCAGCCGTAGAGAGCCGGCCCGCCGACCGCGACCACCACAAGGGCGGCAACCGCGGGCCAGCGCGCCACCGCTGCCCAACCGCCGCGTCCGCGGCGCAGGGTCAGGTCGGAGAGGCCGACGAGGACGACACCCAGCAGCCCGGCCAGTGCGAGGAGCATGGCCGTGCCCCACCAGGGGACGAGGACGTTGCCGGCCCCGCTCTGGCCGAGTGGCACGACACCGAGCCGCACCCGGGGCACGGCGAGCGCTCCGGCGAGCCCGACGACGCCGACCAGCCCGAGCAGCGTGAGCGAGAGGCCCCGGCGTCGACCGCGGACGAGGCACACGACGGCGAGCCCGGCAACCGGCGCTGCGGCCCACCACGGGTAGTGCCCGGTCGGTCCCGGCGAGAGCAGGGCGAGGTGCGAGAGCGACGGCGCCGACCCGGCATACGCCAGCAGTCCGGGGCCGGTGAGGAGCTCCGCGGGGTGGTGGGCGACATCGACCCCCCACGGTCCGAGCAGCCCGATCGGCAGGGCGGCAGCCAGCAGAGCGCGACCCTTGGCGGCGCCGGGGGCGAGCACTACTCCGGCGACGAGTACGACGAGGAGGACCACAAGGAGGGCCGGGACGAAGGCACCGAGCGCGGCCGCCACGAGCCCGGTGGCGGCGGCCGTGGTCGTGCGTCCACCGCGACCGAGCAGGCGCGCCGTGCCGGCCACGACGAGAGGCAGGAGAACGAGGGCGACGAGGGCGGCCAGCCGGCCCTCGAGGACGGCGGCCGCGGCGACCGGGCTGGCTGCCCAGGCGAGCCCGACGAGCGCGCGGGGCCATTTCTGGAGCGTCACGACCCGACCGGCGACGTATGCCGTCCACGCGGCGAGCGGGACGGTTGCCGCGACAAGTGCGGCGGCGGCAGCACCGCCGGGTGCGGTCACGCCGAGGAACGGCACGTGGGCGATGACCCAGGCTGGGCCGGCAAGCAGGGCCGATGCCGGGCCACCAGGTGCGTCGGCACCTAGGCCGGAGCCGGACCAGCCGTCCCACCAGTCATGGAACAGGGTGCCGGAGGTCACCCGCCCGCCGAGCAGCTGGCCACCGACCAGGCCGCTACGCAGCGCCCCGAGGTGTCCGCCGACGACCCCGCGCCAGGCGAACCCGGCAGCAACGACCGCAGCGAGAACGGACCACAGCCCGGGGTTGCGACCCAGCCGGCCGCCGAGCGACCCGCCGGCCGACGCCGCGTCGTCGCGAACGACGTGGGCGAGGGAGTCGGCCTCGGGGTCCGTGTCGAACGAGGCTTGCGGCGTGACCTGGCCGGGGTTGAGCCGGTCCCCCACGTGGCGGGCAACCTCGCCCGGGCCGACGAAGAGTGACCGCAGGTCGCTGCGCCGGACCACGGTGCCGCGGCGGCCGCGCCACCGGGCGGCGAGGGTGCGCCACGGGTCGAGCAGGGCGCCGAGATCGGCGACCTCCGCCCCGGCGGCTCGGGGCCGTTTGGCCAGAAGCATGGCGAGCCCGCCCAGGAGGGAGGTGAGCGCTAGCCAGAGCGCGAGGAAGGGTGCGGTCCACCACGCGCACCGGGCCAGCGCCACCCGTCGGGCGGCGCGTCGGCGGGCCGGGGTGTCGGCCTGGGCCCCGGCCAGGTCGCTGCTCGCCGGGGCTGCCACGCGGGCGGTCGGAACGGTGAGCACGCGTCGGCCAGCCAGGTGCGCGCGCCAGGAGAGGTCGAGATCGGCGCCGAGGTCACCGAGCGCCGGCTGGTGGCCCCCGAGCCGGGTCCACAGGTCCGCCTCGGCGAGCAGGCCGGCGGCGGGGACCCCGAGCACGTCGGCGCGCCCGTCGAACTGGCCCATGTCCGGCTGTCCCGGCTCGGGCGTCGAGAGCACCCGGCCGGTGCGGGTGGCCGCGATCCCGACGCTGCGCAGCTGGCGCGGGTCGTCGAGGTCGACGAGCTTCGGGCCGACGACGCCGGTCGACGGAGAGCGGCGCAACGCGTCCGCGAGACTGCGCAGTGCGTCCTGTGCGGGGACCTGGCCGGCGGCCAGCAGCCAGACCGCCGAGGTGCCCGACGGCAGCTCGGTGGCCGGCTGCGGTCCGGTCGTGCGGGCGTATGCCGCGCGCGCACCCAGTCCGGTCGGGACCTCGTCGACGACGACGGTGACCTCGCGCGCGACCTGGTGCGCCCGGCATACGGCACCGGCCCGATGCCCGTCGGTGGCGTCGAGCACGATGAGGGTCTGCGGAAGGAGGCTGCCCGTGACGAGGGCGTCGAGGGTGGTGATGAGCGCGTCGCCGACGGCGTCGACGAAGAGCAGGGCCGCGACCGCCTGACCGGCCGGCCCCGAGGCGGAGGGATGGGCCGGCGGACGATCGGTGAGTGCGGTCATGAAGTGTGGGCGCGCGCCGTCAGACGGCGCGCTTCTTCAGCTTGCGACGCTCACGCTCGGATAGTCCACCCCAGATGCCGAACCGCTCGTCGTTGGCCAGGGCGTACTCCAGGCACTCGGCCCGGACGTCGCACCCGACGCAGACCTTCTTGGCCTCCCGGGTCGACCCGCCCTTCTCGGGGAAGAACGCCTCGGGGTCGGTCTGTGCGCAGAGCGAGCGCTCCTGCCACGACAGCTCCGTGGCCTCCTCGGCTGCGGCATCGGTGAATGCGTTGCCCGTGAATGCGTTGCCTGTGAATGCGTTGCCCGACAATGCGTTGACTGTGCTGTCCAGCACCAGAAGCTCGTGCATGGTCCCTCCTCGACCCAGTGTTACGCGTACGACAATGATGGAATTACACGCGTGTCATACGGGGTTCGTCAAGCCGAGATCTGCTAGAAGTTCGCGGGCTGCGACGCACTCGGGCGTGTCGCGGGGTGGATCTCGGGGTGGATGAGGCATCCTGCACCGCTCCTGAGAGACTGCCCGGCATGCGCATCACCACCCTCTCCGGGGGCGTCGGCGGGGCCCGGTTCATCCGCGGTCTGCGACGTCACCTGGACCGGCTGCCGGGCGGTCCCGGCGATCACGAGGTCACCGTCATCGGCAACACCGGCGACGACATCACGCTCTGGGGGCTGCGGGTCTGCCCCGACCTCGACACCCTGCTCTACACCCTCGGCGGCGGCATCCACGAGGGCCAGGGCTGGGGCCGGGCCGAGGAGAGCCACCGGATCCAGGCCGAGCTCGCGGCATACGGCGCCAAACCCCAGTGGTTCGGCCTGGGTGACCTCGACCTGGCCACCCACATCGTCCGGTCGCAGTGGCTCGGCCAGGGGCTCACCCTGTCGGAGGTGACTGCCCGGCTCGCGTCGCGCTGGGGGCTGCCCGACCAGGGCCTCACGCTCCTGCCGATGAGCGACGACCCGGTGGAGACCCACGTCGTGGTCGACGACCCCGAGGCCGACGGCGGGCAGCGAGCCATCCACTTCCAGGAGTGGTGGGTGCGGATGCAGGCGTCGGTGCCCGCGTCGCGGTTCGTCGCCGTCGGGATGGACCGGGCGACGGCTGCTCCGGGGGTGCTGGAGGCGATCCGGACTGCCGACGTCGTCATCCTGCCGCCGAGCAACCCGGTCGTGTCGCTCGGGATCATCCTGGGCGTTCCCGGGGTGCGCGACGCGCTGCGCGGGACGGCGGCTCCGGTCGTCGGGGTGTCGCCCCTCGTGGGCGGCGCTCCGGTGCGCGGGCATGCCGACGCGTGCCTGTCCGCCATCGGCGTCGAGGCGACGGCCGGTGCCGTCGGGGACCTGTTCGCCGACTTCCTCGACGGGTGGCTCGTCGACCCCGGCGATGCACCGCCGGGCTCTGCGGCAGGCAGCTCGCGGACGCCGGGAGGGCTGCGGCTGACGGCGTGGGACCGACCGCTCCTCATGCCCGACGTCGCATCGGCCACCGAGCTCGCGGGGGCTGCCTACGACCTGGCCCTCTCGCTCCGACCCACCTGAGCCCGGCGATGGTGCCCAGCCCGTATGCCGGTGACTCGCCTCCCGCGGGAACCCTCCACGTGCTCCCGCTCCGCGGCATACCCGAGGTCGCTACCGGCTCCGACCTCGCTCAGCTGATCCAAAGTGCTTGTGCAGCAACGGGTTTGGCTCTCGAGCCGGGCGACCTGGTCGTCGTCTCGAGCAAGGTTCTCTCCAAGGCCGCCGGGCTGTGGGCCGACTCCCGCACCGACGCGGTCGAGCGGTCGACCGGGCGCGTGGTGGCCGAGCGGGCGACGTTCGACGGTGTGACCCGGGTCGTCGAGTCGGTTGCCGGCCCGGTCATGGCAGCCGGTGGCGTGGATGCCTCCAACACCGGGGGCAGCGAGCGGGTGCTCATGCTTCCGTCGGACCCCGATGCGGTCGCCGCATCGCTGCTCGACGACCTGCTCCGCGTCACGGGGCTAGCGGCCGGTTCGCTCGGTGTCGTGGTCACCGACACGGCCGGCCGTCCGTGGCGCGCCGGCCAGACCGACTTCGCGCTCGGCGCCGCCGGCGTCGTCGTCCTGGACGACCTGCGCGGCGGTGTCGACGCCGACGGACGGCCGTTGGCCGTCACCGCCCGCGCCGTCGCCGACGAGGTGGCTGCGGCCGCCGACCTGGTCAAGGGCAAGGCGAGCGCGGTCCCGGTGGCCATCGTGCGCGGACTGCCTGCTCTGCTCCTTCCGGTGCGCTCTGGCTCCCCGACCCCGTCCTCCCCGACCGAGCGCCCCGGGGCCGGGTCCTTGGTGCGGACCGGCCCCGGTGACTGGTTCCACCTGGGGCACCTGGAGGCCGTCCGGGCCGCCCTCGGTGTGTCGCCCGGGAGCTCGGACTCGGCGGCGGTCGGGATCCGACCTCTCCATCCGGAAGCGCTAGCCGACCGCATCGCCCGGGTGGTCCGACTCGCCCTGGCCGGCCCTGTCGGAAGCACCTCGATCGAGGTGGCGGGCGGCCTCATCACCGTCCGCGCCGCCGAGGACTTCGACCTCGGTGTCGTCGTGACCCGGTTGGTCGTCGCCGGCTGGACCGAGGACCTGGAGCTGACGACGGCCGCGCGCCAAGCCGGTCTGGTGCGCCTGATCGTGACCGATCTGGCCCCCACGCCAGTCGACTGACCTGCCCAGACCGGGCGGCCTCCTGCCCGCCTGGGACGCATCACGGCATACCGAAGTCCCGCACCAGCCGCATCCTGGCCTCGAGGTCGAGCAGGGTCCGCTTGCGCTCCAACCCGCCACCGAACCCGACGAGCCGCCCGCCGGCACCGACGACGCGATGACACGGGACCACGATCGGCAGCGGGTTGCGGTTGCAGGCCACGCCGACGGCCCGCGCCGCGAGCGGGTCCCCGAGACTCCTGGCGATCTCGCCGTAGGTCAACGTCTCGCCATGTGGGATGGCGCTGATCGCGGCCCACACGCTGCGCTCGAAGGTCGAGCCGTGCCGGACCAGGACGGGCAGGTCGAACTCGAGGTGGTCGCCGTCGAAGTAGCCGGCGAGCTGCCGCACCACCTCGGCCAGCACGGACAGCCCGGGGTCGTCACCCTCGACACTCGCCGCCACCGCAGCCGCGGCTTCGGCAGGGATCCCGCCGAACCGCACCGCGAGGAGGTGCTCGCCGTCGACGGCGACGCCGAGGTCGCCCACGGGCGAAGGAACGCTGGACCAGAGCACACCTGGAGTCTGGCCGACCCCACCGACACCGGCTCCCGGCAACACCCCACCGCCCGCCACAGCGTGCGCTCCTGAACAGTTGGCGGATCGCTCACGGGCTACGCGGAACCCGGGGCAGGTGGGTCGGCAGGGTCATCCGCGGACCGCGGCGGGGGCGCATGCCGGCAGCCATCGCAATGTAGCCGCTCGCCCGGTACCGCTGACCGGCATACGGCTCGAGCAGCTGCCGGGCGAGGTCGTCGTCGCCGATCTCGCCGGTCAGGGCCCAGGTGAGGTTCTTGGCCATGTGGTAGTCGCCGAAGCTCGGCGAGTCGGGGTCGCCGAGGGCCCGCTGGGCGACCTCGGCCGCCGTCCACTCCCCCACGCCGGGGATGGCCCGCAGCCGCCGGTGGGCCTCGCCGAGCGGGAGCGACGCACACTCCTCGAGGCGACCGGCATACGACGAGACCCGCACGGCGACAGCGGATCTGGCACGGTCGACTCCCGCGCCGAGCCACTCCCAGGACGGGATCTGGCCCCACTCCCGCGGGGCGGGCGGCACGTAGAGGCTGACGGCCGCCCCATCGCCCGGCGCGGGCGCGCCGAAGCGGCGGACGAGCCGGGCCTGCGACGCGAACGCCTCGTTGCCGGTCACCCGCTGCTCGATGACCGCCGCCACGAGGGACTGGACGACCAGGCCCGAGGCGGGGATCCGCCAGCCCGGGTTGGCCCTGAGCCCGGCCGCCACCAGCTCGTCGTGGGCGACGAACCCCGACCGGTCGTCGAGCGCGCCGAGCAGCGCTGGCAGCCGGTCGAGCGCCCAGCGCGCACCGGGGCCCCACGCCGCCCCGGTCACCTCCCCGGCCGATGGGTCGTGATGCAGCGACAACGAGCAGGGCCCTTCGGGTGTGGCCTGACCGAACCACCACACCCCGCCGACGACTCGGCAGGTCGGGTCGCTGCCGCCGTGGCGCAGCACCCCGACGGTCTGGGCCAGTGAGTACGGCCCGTCGAGGCGGACGGCGCGGGTGAGGGGCGACACGGCGACAGTGTGCCCCGGGTGGCTGACCGGCCGGCTGTCGGCCCGGTGGCAACCGTGGGTCGGTCAGCGCTTGCGGAAGGTCAGCAGGATGAACGTGTAGTCCAGCCCCACGCGCTTCCAGTGCACCGGTCGCTCGGGGTGGGTCATCTCGCCCAGGTCTCCCACGAGGGACAGCCCGGCCGCGTCCGCCTCGGCGACGAGGTCGCGGATCTGGTCCGGGGTGAAGATGTGCACCTCCGCGCCGTATGCCGTGTGTCCGGCCGTGTCGACCGGGTCGTGGCTGAAGTCGGTGGAGACGACGAGCACCCCACCGGGTCGCAGGACCCGGGCGCTCTCCCGGAGGAAGGGGCTGATCGGTACGCCGTGCTCGATCACGGACATGCAGGTGATGGCGTCGAGGCTGTCGTCGGCGAAGTCGGTGGCTGTAATGTCGCCGTAGCGGAAGGCGACCCCGTCCCGGCGCACGAGCCCGGCGAACTCCAGGTTCGTCCCGGTCAAAGACCCGGCGGCCCCACCGAAGCCGTAGAGCCGGAGCCAGGGCAGGACCGAGGAGTACCGGGCGCTGCCGGCGTCGACGATGCGGGCCGACCGGGTCCCGTCGTCGGCGAGGGTGACCACGGCCGCGACGGCGCCGAGGGCGTCCCAGTTCTTGGGGAGGTCACGGTGCGGTGGCAGACGCAGGGCCTTGACCTCGGCGAGGGCCTGCTTCCACTCCGCCGTCGACTGCAGCACGCCCGTCAGCGGGACACCCGTCGGAGCGGGGCGCGGGGTGGCGCCGGCTCCCCCGGCGCGACGGGTGGCGAGGGCCGCCTCGGCCCGGCGCTGCACGCCGACCCGGAGCCACAGCAGGTGCTCGGCTGCACGCTTCGCGACGGCGAGCGCCCGCCCGCCGGGTGGGGCGGCGACCTGACCGGACCCGGCCGGAGGGGTGGAGGACGGGTGCGACTGCTCAGGCATGGCGGGCAATCTACCGGGCCTCCGGGTCGCCGATGAGCGCGTGCCGCCGACCCCAGCCCCATCCGAAGCCCGCCACGAGGACGTCGCCGACGACGCTGAGGAACCGGGACAGGATGACCACCGCGGTGGCCGTGGGTACGGGCAGGACGGCCCCCAGGACAACGACGAGCAGGCCGTCGCGGATGCCGACCCCCGCCGGCACGACGAAGCCGAGCATGCCGATGATCGCGGCCAGCGCGTATCCGCAGACCGCGACGAGGAGCACGTGGCCTGCCGTTCCGGTCGGGGTTCCCACGTCGCGGACGAGCACCCAGACCGACCCGCCCATGAACACCCAGGCCCCGACGAACCAGGCCAGCGCGAGGAGCACTGCCGGCACCGTGAAGGCGTGCTCCAGCGGCTCTCGACGGAGCAGCCGCAGGGCGAGGGTGAGGGCCCGGTTGAGCACCGCGGGCACCATCATGCCGAGGGCGACGACCGCGGCGCCGACGAAGATCCAGCTGGGCAGGTCGACCCCGAACCGGTCGAGGAACAGCGGCACCGCGGCCAGCCCCACGAAGGCGCCGCAGAGGACCGACATCACCAGGAACACGACCCCTACGACGGCCGTGCGCCGCCGTGGCACCCGGAGCCGGGACGCCATGTCGGTCTGGGCGACGACGGTCCACACCGATCCCGGGAGGTACTTGCCGAGCTGGCCCACGAAGAAGACACTCGCGGCCTCCGCGTAGTGGAGCCGGCTGCCGAGGTCGGCGAGCAGCACGCGCCAGCCGAGCATCGTGCACACCGAGGAGAGGAGGCAGAGGACGAGCCCCGCCGCGAGGGCGGGAATCGAGGCCCTGCCGAGCTCCCCGGACACCTCGCTCCAGTTGCGCCACAGGGCGACGGCGACGGCCGCGAGGATGAGGACGAGGACGACGATCCGGACGACGTCGAACAGCCGGGAGCGCACCGGGTCACCTCCGGCGGAAGGTGAGCCGGACGATCCCGTATGCCGCGTCGAGACTCTCCCCGCGCAGGCTGGCGCCACGGAGCCGCTCGGTGATGTCGCCGTCGAGGTCGCCGGCCAGCACGAGGCCTCGCGCGTCGGCCCGGGCGAGGACGCTGCGGACGTCGGCGGGGGCGACGGCACCCGGCACGGCGGCCGACCCGGCGGCCAGAGTGAAGCAGAGCAGCCCGCCCCGGCGGAGCACCCAGGTGGCCTGGGTGAGCAGCTGGTCGATGTCGTCGCTGTCGCAGTCGGTCGGATGGAGCATGGTGAGGACGTCGCAGCTGCCGGAGTCCAGCTCGACGGAGTCCAGGGGAGCATCGGCTGCCGGCAGGGTCCACTCGACGGGGGTGTGACCGGTTGCCCGCAACCAGGCGCCGAACGGCGAGTCATTGCCCGAGCAGTCGATGACCTCGGCATCGGCACCCTCCCGGGTCCGCAGCCGGACGACCGCCGCCAGGGCACCGAGCGCGGCCCACGCAGCGATGGGGTCGCGGGCCCGGGGCAGCCCGAGGTCGCGGGCCAGCCGGGTCGTCTCCTGCGCCTCGTCCTCGGTGGAGAGCAGGTCCGAGGGCCGCACCCAGACGGGGAAGTCGGCGCGGTGCACCTCGACGTGGCGTCCCCGACCACCGGACCCGGCCGGCCCGGCGAGGCCACGGCTGGCGCGGCCCGCGACGGCACCGACGGCCGCTCGCGCGCCGCCGAGGCCGCCGGCCAGCCGGGCCCGCGGTCCACGACGTGACGGGCCCGAGCCGCGGTCGGTCGGCTCCGGACCCGCGCCCGATGCACCGCCGGCAGAGCCGGGATAGGGGTCGACGTCGATGTCCACGGCGGCCGGCGCCGCGCCGAGCGCCTCGATCGTGCCGACGTACGTCGCCCACGGCCCGTGCAGGTCAGGGGGCCGGACACCGTCGGCCAGCTGCGCGGCATACGCGGGGTCGGCGAGGCGGGTGAGGGCCGCGACGAGGGCGTCCTCGTTCGACGGCGGCACGAGCAGCCCGTCGACGTCGTCGCGGACCTGGCCGGGGAAGGACCCGACCCGCGTCGCGAGGACGGGCAGGCCGTGCTCGTGGGCGAGCAGGACGTTCTGGGAGGCCGTGGCGTGCCGGTAGGCGAGGCAGAACACGTCGTGCGAGGCCAGGACCGAGGCGATCCGGTCCCCGGGGACGTACCCCTCGAGCAGCCGGACCCGACCGGCCAGCCGCGGGTCGGCGGCCAGGGCGTGCAGCTCGGTGCTGGCGTCACCCCACATCTCCCCCGCGACGGTGAGCGTCGGGCCGGGCACCCGGGCCAGGGCCCGCAGCAGCAGGTCGATGCCCTTGTAGGGCCGGACCAGACCGAGGGCGAGCAAGCGCGTCGGCCCGTCGTGCGGCATACGGGCCTCGGGCGGACCCCCGGGGAGGTGCGGCGGAAGGGGGGTCACCGCGACCCGGGCGGCGCCCAGCTCGATCGCGGCCTTCGCCTCGTCCTCGGTGTGGACGACGACGCCCTCGACCGCTCCGAAGAGCAGCCGCATGAACGCCTTGTCGCCGGGCCGGGACTCGTGCGGCAGGACGTTGTGGACGACCGCAACGGCCCGGGGGCCGCCCGGCCGCCCGGCGCCGGCCGCGCGCAGCATGGCCAGGTGTGCGGGCACGACCTGCGGGATGACGTGGACGACGACGATGACGTCGACATCGCGCAGCCGCCACCCGGTGCGGACCCAGCTCTCCGGGCGCGACCAGTGCAGGACCGGGACAGTGCGCGGATAGGGCTCGACGTCGGGCTCGCCACCGGGGACGGTCTGCTCGCCCGGGTAGAGGACCTTGGGGAACATCGAGGCCCACGAGACGAGGACGACGTCGTGGCCGGCGTCGGCGAGCTCGTGGGCGAGGGTCGTCGTGTGCGCGGCGACACCGCCCTTGGCCGGGTGGGACGGGCCGACGACGGCGACCCGGAGGGCGGCGGGGTTGCCCGTTGTCACACGCCGTCCCGTGAACGCACGACGAGGTCGGAGAGCAGCGCCAGGGTGCCGATCATCATCCCGGTGACGACGAGCAGGATGGTGTTGGCCGGGAAGTAGAACGGGTGACGCACCATGTCCACGACCCCCTTGACGACACCGATCCCGATGAGCCACAACGCAAGTGGCATGAGCACCTTGAGCGGGTCGAAGTACATGACCATGCGCAGGACCTGCAGGATGTAGCGGTAGGCGTCGCGGACGAAGTGGAACTTGCTCGTGCCCTCACGCTTGGCGTACGACGTCTCGATGTACTTGATGTCGTGCTGGTTGGACAGGAACGCGATGGTGATCGTCGTGACGCACGAGAAGCCCGCCGGCAGCAGCCGCAGGTAGGGCAGCGACACCTCACGCCGGAAGGCCCGCAGTCCGGAGTTGAGGTCGGGGATCTTCTGGTTGGTGAGCCGCTCGGCCACCTTGCGGATGAACCACTTGGCCGGCACCCGCGCCCACTTGTGGGTGCCCTCCTCGGTGGTCCGGGCGCCGACGACCTGGTCGTAGGTGGGGTCGTCGGCGAGGACGCGAACCAGCTCGGGGATCCGCTCATTCTCGTAGGTCATGTCGGCATCGGTCCACACGACGATCTCGCCGCGCGCCTGCTGGGTGCCGATCCGCCGGGCGGTGCCGGAGCCGCCGTTGCGGCGGAACGGCAGCAGCCGGATGTTGGCGTAGCGGCGCTGGGCGTCGCGGAGCACCTCAAGGGTGTCGTCGGTCGAGGCGTCGTCGATGCAGAGCAGCTCGTAGGTGAACTCGCTGGCGTTCATCGCCACGGTGATCCGGTCGATCTCGCGCAGGACGTGGGCGCCCTCGTTGTAGCAGGGCAGGACGATCGTCACGTAGGGCGCCGGGCCGCCGCTCTCGCCCTCGACCGGGTATGCCGCGGGCTCGGGTCGGGCGGTCGGCCCACCTGCGCGCCGGGCCGGGTCGGCCGGACCCCCGGCGAGCTGGCCGGTCCGGACGTCGACGGCTTGGACGGACCCGCCCCGGCCGGGCAACGCCTCGGTGGGGGTGGCCGCCTCCCCGACCGAGGGCGGCGCGGTCGGCAGGACCTCGGTGGCCGCGGCATACGGATGGTCGGGAGCGAACGGTGAGGGGCGGGGGCTGGAGGTGTCGGTCATCGCCTGCGAGCCTACCCGCGAGCGGGGTGCCGGCTCGGCTGCGTCTGCGTCGATGAGGGCCCGTCCCGCCCAGCCACGCAGACGTCACGCGACGGGGCCTGGGTTTGGTCGCCCAGCACGGACGTGCCACGGTTGACCTGTGGACACGAGCGCCGTACTTGACCTGCTCAAGGAGGTTGCGGCGTCGGTCATCACCCCCCGCTTCCGCTCCCTGGCCGACGGGGAGGTCATGGAGAAGACGCCGGGCGACCTGGTCACCGTCGCCGACCGGGAGGCCGAGGGGCTCATCACGACCGCCCTCAACGCGGCATACCCCTCGGCGGTGGTCCTCGGCGAGGAGGCGTATGCGGCCGACCCGCGGCTCTGGGACCGATATCTCGCCGCGGACCACGCGTTCACGGTCGACCCGGTCGACGGGACGAAGAACTTCGTCCACGGCTCCCCCGACCACGCGGTGATGGTCGCCGAGACCCGCGGCGGAGCGACCGTCCGGGCCTGGATCTGGCAGCCCGTCCACGAGGTGGCCTGGGTCGCCGAGCACGGTGCCGGAACCTGGCGCGACGGCGTCCGGATCCACCGCGAGCCGCTCGCCGACGGCGTGCCGCCCCGCGGGGTGACGTCGATCTGGGCGATGCGGGGCGAGCCGCTCGACGACCTGCCCGCCCCCACCGCGTCGTGGCGGTGCTGTGGGGTCGACTACCCCCGGCTGATCGAGGGGGCGACCGACTATCTCCTCTTCTCGCACAGCCACGCCTGGGACCACGCGCCCGGTGCGCTGCTGCTCCGCGAGGCGGGCGGCGAGGTCGGCTTCGCTGACGGCACGGCATACGAGCCGCGGATCAGGACCCCTCGGCTGGTGGCGGCCGCCGACGCCGCCACCCTGCGCGCGGTCCGCCGCCGCCTCCCCTCCTAAGCCCGCCCTCCCCGCCCGGCCCGGCCCGGCCCGGCCCCAAAACCTAACCTCTGCTAGCAGACGTTGGTTCACCCAGCACAGGTTGCACCCTCTGCTGAGTGACCCAAGCTCTGCTAGCAGAGGCTAGGAAGTCGGGGCGGCGGGCGCACCCAGCCACACGTCGACGGGTAGGTCCACCAGACCGTCCGGTCGGCGCGTGAGCAGGCGCTGGTCCTCGCGCACCGTAGTAGCCGACACCTGCCGAACTCCTTGTGCCCCAAGGGTTCTCAGCGCCTCGTCGCTGTCCGCAGCGAGGAGCACGAGGTGCCCACCATGGGCCGCGACCGCCGCCGCGACCGACGCCACGGTGGCCCCGAACGCGGGGGCCTTGCGCAGGGCGTTGGTCGTCGACAGGGCCGGTATGCCGCACTGCCCGCGGACCACCTCCGGCCACTCGTTGGCTGCTCGTCCGTCGACGGCGAGGACGACGTCCCCGGGCCTCAGCGCGCCGCACACACCGGCGACGGCGCGTGCCGACCCGGCCTCGACCCGCTCGCCCCGGTGCGGCCAGGTGGCGAGGGCGGTGGGGACGGCGAGGGCGAGGACGACCACGGCGGCGACCGCGCGACCGGCCCAGACCCCCCACCGGTCGCGGGCCCGCCGGAGCAGCCAGCCCGCCGCAGCGACCACGAGCACGACGACGAACACCAGGGCGATGAGCAGCCGCCGGTCGGCCCACGGGTGGTCCGGGGTGATGCCGGGGCGGTAGAGGGTGAGCACCGTCGACCCCGCCCCCACGAGGAGAGGGCCCGACCAGGCGGGAAGCGCGCGTCCGGCGGTCCACGCGGCCGTGGCCCCCCCCAGCAGGAGCGTAAGGGCGACGAGCGCGATGACCAGCCCCGGCCAGCCGAGCCACCAGGACAGCCACCCGACGCTGTGCTCGGCATACGTCCGGCCGCCGTCGACGGACAGTCCCTGCCGGAGCTGGAGACCGGCGACGTACCGGGCTCCGGGGTCGTCGGGGTCCTGTCGGACCGTCTGCCACAGGGGGCGGGTCGCGAGGACCACGCCGGCCAGCGCGGTCCCCAACGCGGCGACGGTCGGCAGCGGGCGGGCTATCGCCGCCGGGAGCCGCAGTCCACGACGGGACAGGGCGACGGCGACCGCCGCACCCGCTCCGACGACCACGGCGCCGGCGGCCAGCGGGAGGAGCGAGCCGGCGATGTCCCCGATGTAGCGATAGCTCAGCCAGAGCGCGGCGAGCAGCGCGTATGCCGTGCTCCCCCAGGCCCAGCGCAGCATCGGCCCGGCGAACGCGCGCCGCTGGACCAGGGCCAGCGCACCGACGACGGTGAGCAGGACCGTCTCCCGGAGCGCGTCGACCCGCAGCAGCATGGTGGCACCGACGAGCAGCCCGGCGACCGCACCGGCCCGCCGCGCCGCCAGACCCGCGCT
Organism: Intrasporangiaceae bacterium; assembly: GCA_021324575.1. Classification (GTDB taxonomy): domain Bacteria; phylum Actinomycetota; class Actinomycetes; order Actinomycetales; family Dermatophilaceae; genus Nostocoides. The sequence goes on from JAJPIW010000016.1 coordinate 119,486, forward strand.
CCGGCCCGGGGCCTCGGCAGCCGCGACGAGTGCGAGGAACGCCCCCACGAGCGCCAGGTCGGCGAGCGACTCCGACAGCGTCGACCGACCGGTGTGCACGACGGGCAGCACGAGCCCGGTCACCGCGGCGGCGACGGGGCCCCAGCGGGAGCCGACCACCCGGCATACGAGCAGCCCGAGGCCGAGGAGGAAGAGCCCGGTGAGCAGCGCCGGGACGAGCAGAGCACCGGTGACCCCACCGAGCCAGTAGCCCAGGGACAGGACCGCGGCGGGTCCGAGGACGAACTGCGGCTGCACGGCGGGGTCCGCGGCCGAGCCCACCTGGTAGAACGCCGGACTGGCCAGGGTGATCCCGGGTGTCCGGAGCACCCCCGCGCCACCGACCGAGCCAGCCGCGACGGGCACGACCCTGCGATGCGTCTCGGCGAGGGAGACCGCCGCCTGCAGGTTGCTCCCGGCGTCTCGACGGGGCAGGACCTGCTCGGCGTGCGTGGCGCCCAGCCAGACCGTCGAGGCGACGGCGACACCGACGAGCAGCGACGCGACGGGAGCGCCGACCGGCACCGACGGGACCAGGCGCCCGACCCGCCACGCCGGCCAGAGGAGGAGGGCGACGAGCGGCCAGACGAGGGCGGGGTGCCACAGACCGAGACCACTGAGCGGAACGCAGACCGCAACGACGGCGACCAGCCAGAGCCCTGCGGCAATGACGAGACCCTGGAGCACGCCGCCGGCCCGGCCGGACGGTGCGGATGCGGGGGATCTCACGACGGTTGACGCTAGCGGCTCCTATGCTGAGCCGATGCGCACGCCCGTCGACGTCCTCGCCGACCTGGTTCGGGCCGACCCCGCCCGCCCGCGCCTCACGACCTACGACGACACGGCCGCAGCGAGCGGTGAGCGGATCGAGCTGAGCGCCCGGGTCCTCGCCAACTGGGTGGCCAAGGCGGCCAACCTCCTGCAGGACGAGTGGGACGTCGGGCCGGGTTCGCGGGTCCGGCTGGCCCTGCCGCCGCACTGGCGGCTCGCCTACTGGGCGTATGCCGTGTGGTCGGTCGGCGGCACCGCCGTCCTGACCCCGGTGAGGGACGACCCGGACGCCGGCGACGTGGACGTGACGGTCTCCGACGACCCTGCCGTGATCGAGACGGCGGCTGGCGACCGGATCCTGGTCACCCTGGCCGCCCTGGCCCGCCGCGCCCCCGTCGCGGTTCCCGCGGGTGCGTTCGACGAGGCCGCGACCCTGGCGACGTATGCCGACCGGTTCGACGCGTGGGCGACCGCGGCCGACACGGACCCGGCACTGGTCGACGCCGCCGGCGAGACGGCATACGGGTCCCTCGTCCTGGACGCGTGCGCGGCGACCGACCTGCCCCCCGATGCCCGGGTCCACACGAGCACCGATGACCCGGCGACCTTCCTGCGTCAGCTGCTCGCCGCGTGGTCGGTCGACGGGTCGCTCGTCCTCTCGCGCGGCGCCGAGGGGCGCGACCTGACGTCGCGCCTGGCCAGCGAGGCCCTGACCCTCGACCTCCGGGCGGGCTGACCCATGGCGCTTCGGATCGTCGTCATCGGTGGCGGGATCGTCGGCCTGAGCGTCGCCCGACGGCTCCAGCTCGACCGACCCGACGCGCGAGTCACGGTGCTGGAGAAGGAGTTTCGCTGGGCTCAGCACCAGACGGGACGCAACTCCGGCGTCCTGCACTCCGGCCTCTACTACCCGCCGGGGTCGCTCAAGGTGCGGCTGTGCCGGACCGGCCGGGAGGCGACGATCGCCTTCGCCGAAGCACACGACATCCCGTATGCCGTGACCGGCAAGCTCGTCGTCGCCACCTCGCCCGAGGAGCTGCCGAGCCTGGCCCGCCTCGCCGAGCGCGGACGCGCGGGCGGCCTGACGGTCACCGAGCTCGGCCCCGAGCAGGTGCGCGAGCTGGAGCCGCACGTCAGCTGCCTCGCCGCCCTGCACGTCGCCGAGACCGGGATCGTCGACTTTCCCGGCGTGTGCCGGGCCCTCACCGTCGAGCTGGCGGCCGCGGGCGCGACCCTCGTCACCGGTGCGCAGGTCCTCTCGCGTCACCCGGCACGGGCGCGTTCCGGCGACGCCCCGGTCCTGCTCGACACGACGGCCGGCGAGGTCGCGGCCGACCTCGTCGTCAACTGCGCCGGGCTGCACGCAGACGCCCTGGCCCGCCGGCTCGGCGACGCGGAGGCGGTCGACGACGTGCGGATCATCCCGTTCCGCGGTGAGTACCACGACCTCGCGCCCCACGCCGCCGCGCTCGTCCGCGGACTGGTCTATCCCGTCCCGGACCCGGCGTTCCCGTTCCTCGGCGTGCACCTCACCCGCGGCATCGACGGCCACGTCCATGCCGGCCCCAACGCCGTCCTCGCGCTCGCCCGGGAGGGCTACCGCTGGCGCGAGGTGAACCCGCGCGACCTGGCCGGCGTCGCGGCATACGACGGCTTCTGGCGACTCGCCCGCGCGAACTGGCGGCCCGGGCTCCAGGAGATGGTCCGGTCGGTCTCCACCCACCGCTTCGGTGACAGCGTCCGCCGGATCCTGCCCGAGCTCGAGGACGGCGACCTGCTCCCCGCGGCGGCGGGCGTCCGGGCCCAGGCGGTGCGCCGGGACGGCGGCCTCGTCGACGACTTCCTCGTTCGCCGGGTCGGGGCGATCGTCCACGTCCTCAACGCTCCATCGCCGGCCGCCACGAGCGCCCCGGCCATCGCCACCCACATCGCCGGCCTCGCCCTCGGCTCCTGAGCGGAACCAGCCCGCCCGATGCGCGGATAGGGTGCTGGCCATGGACAAGGTCGTCTCCTCCCCCGCCGCCGCGATCGAGGGCATCGGCGACGGAGCCTCGCTCGCGGTCGGTGGGTTCGGGCTCTGCGGCATCCCCTCCGTGCTCATCGGGGCCATCCACGACGCGGGCACCACGGACCTCGAGGTCATCTCCAACAACTGCGGGGTTGACGACTGGGGTCTGGGAATCCTGTTGGCCGACAAGCGGATCCGTCGCATGGTCTCCTCCTACGTCGGCGAGAACAAGGAATTTGCTCGCCAGTACCTGCAGGGCGAGCTCGAGGTCGAGCTGACCCCCCAGGGCACTCTCGCCGAACGTCTGCGGGCCGGCGGAGCGGGCATCCCCGGCTTCTACACGATCACCGGCTCGGGCACCCAGATCGCCGAGGGCGGGCTGCCCTGGCGGTATGCCGCGGACGGCTCGGTGGCCGTGTCCTCACCGCCCAAGGAGACCAAGTCCTTCGACCTGGGCGACGGCCCGCGGGACTACGTCCTGGAGCGTTCGATCATCGCCGACTTCGGCCTGGTCCGAGCCTGGAAGGGTGACCGGCACGGCAACCTGGTCTTCCGGGAGAGCGCCCGCAACTTCAACCCGCTCGCCGCGATGGCCGGCCGGGTCACGGTGGCCGAGGTCGAGGAGCTCTACGACCCGGGCCAGCTCGACCCCGACGCGATCCACCTCCCCGGGATCTACGTCCAGCGGGTGCTACCACTCACTCCCGAGCAGGCTGCCGACAAGCGGATCGAGCGCCGTACGACCCGACCGGCCGACCCGGTCACCGACCGCACCACAGACCGTGCCACCGACAACCAGGACAGGCAGAGCTGACCGATGGCCCTCACCCGTGAGCAGATGGCCGCCCGGGCCGCCGCCGAGCTGTCTGACGGCGCCTACGTCAACCTCGGCATCGGCCTGCCGACCCTCGTCCCCAACTACGTCCCCGACGACGTCGAGATCGTGCTCCAGTCCGAGAACGGCATCCTCGGCGTCGGCGCCTACCCCGTCGAGGGCACCGAGGACCCCGACCTGATCAACGCCGGCAAGGAGACGGTCACCCTGCGCAAGGGCGCGAGCTTCTTCGACTCGGCGACCAGCTTCGGGATGATCCGCGGCGGCAAGGTGGACGCCGCGATCCTCGGTGCGATGCAGGTCTCCCAGACCGGCGACATCGCCAACTGGATGATCCCGGGCAAGATGGTCAAGGGCATGGGCGGGGCGATGGACCTCGTCCACGGGGCCAAGAAGGTCATCGTCCTCATGGAGCACGTCGCCAAGGACGGCAGCCACAAGATCGTCACCGAGTGCGACCTGCCGCTCACCGGTCAGCGGGTCGTCCAGCGGATCATCACCGACCTGTGCGTCATGGACGTCACGGCCGACGGTCTGGTCCTGCGCGAGCTCGCCGCCGGCGTCACCGAGGACGAGGTCAGGGCCGCGACCGGGCCCTCCTTCGCCGTTGACCTGTCCGAACCCGTTTAGACTCGCCGACGACCCAATCCAGACGACAGGGACTTCTCGATGCCCGACGAGCCAGCTGACCGCGGAACCGGGGCCGAGACGGCCGGCGCCGACTACGCCGAACGACTGCAGCGCCTCCAAGGGGCGAGGTGGAAGCAGCTGCTCGACGTCCAACGGCCCTACCGCTGGAACCTCCAACGCCTCGAGCTGGGTCGGGTGCTGGATGTCGGCTGCGGCATCGGCCGGATGCTGCGCGCCTTCGGTCCGGACAGTGTGGGCGTCGACCACAACGCCGACGCGATCGCCCTCGCCCGGCAGCAGGGCTACACGGCATACACGACCCAGGAGTTCCTCAGCGACCCGTCGCTCGCCGTTCCGGAGTCCTTCGACTCGATCCTGATGGCCCACCTCCTCGAGCACCTCGACGCGGGAATGGCTGAGCAGATCGTCCGCGACTACCTGCCGCTCGTCCGGCCCGGCGGCCGGCTCGTGGCGATCACGCCACAGGAGGTCGGCTACCGGAGCGACGCGACCCACGTTCGGTTCGTCGGGTTCGAGGAGGTCCGCCAGATCACCGACCGCCTCGGCCTGACGGTCGAGAAGACGTACTCCTTCCCGTTCCCGCGACCGGTCGGCAAGGCGTTCATCTACAACGAGTTCGTCACCGTGGCACGCGTGGGGCACGGCGGCCGGTGAGACGACCACCCGCCGGCGTCGCGTTCCACCGTCCGACGGGCTCGTGGTGACCGAGCCGGCATACGGGGTGGTCGTCCTCACCCAGGGCACCCGTCCCACGGACCTGGCCGCCGGTCTGGAGTCCGTCCTCGCCCAGCGCGGGGTGGACCTCGACGTCGTCGTGGTCGGCAACGGCTGGCCACCGGCCGGCCTGCCGCCAGCAGTCCACTCGGTGGCCCTGCCCGCTAACGTCGGGATCCCGGCCGGTCGCAACGCCGGCGTCCCGCACGTGTCCGGCGACCTGCTGCTCTTCCTCGACGACGATGCCCGGCTGCTCGACGACGACTTCCTGGCCGAGGCGGCTCGGCGGTTCGCGGCCGACCCGCTGCTCGGCGTCCTCCAGCCGCGCGTGGACGCACCGGACGGCGCCAGCCCGGCGCGGTGGATCCCAAGGGTGCGCAAGGGCTCGGCCACCGAGTCCTCCGCGGTGGTCAGCCTCTGGGAGGGGGTGCTCGTCGTCCGCCGTGCGGCCTTCGACGCGTCGGGCGGCTGGGGTGAGCCCTACTTCTACGCCCACGAGGGCATCGAGCTCGCCTGGCGGATCTGGGACGCCGGCTACACCGTCTGGTATGCCGGGGACCTGCGTTGCGAGCACCCGCCCATCGACCCCGAGCGGCACGACGACTACTACGTCAACAACGCCCGCAACAGGGTCTGGCTGGCTCGCCGGAACCTGCGGTGGCCGTTGTCCTGGGTCTATGTCGGTTCCTGGACCGCCGTCCAGCTGGCGCGGTCCCTGCCCACGGCCCGCGGTCGCCGGACGCTCCGCCCCTGGCTGAGCGGCTGGGTCACCGGCCTGCGGGCGGACCCCGGGGGGCGACGGCCCCTGCGATGGTCGACGGTCCTTCGCATGACCCGCGCAGCTCGGCCGCCGGTCATCTGAGCTCCCCTGCGCCGTAAAGGAATCCGGCGCGACCTCAGGTGCGGACGACGTCCTCGATGGCCTCGAGGAACCGGGTGATGCTCGCCCCGGGGGTCGTGTCGCCGAAGTGGTACTCCACGAGCTCGGGCCAGGTCGGGTCCGGCGCCCCCAGCACGGTGCGGATCTGCCGGACGACGTCGCCGGCCCCGTCAGCACGAAGCCTGGTAGCTCGCTCCGACAGCCGGCCCGGTGTCGGCCGGGCGAACGGGTCGGTCGGGACGGTGAGGAGCATCGGCTTCCCGGTGGCCAGCCAGTCATAGGCGACCGAGGAGATGTCCACCACGGCGACGTCGGCTGCGTTCAGCTGCCAGCCGTAGGCCCCGTCGTCGACGACGTGAGGTGCGCCGGCTTCGCCGATCCGCTGCCGCAGTGCGGCATCGGCCTCGGCAAACGCGGGCGAAGACGTACCGGTGAGGGGGTGGGGCCGGTAGACCAGTCGGATGTCGGGGTCCGCGAGGGCCGCATCGACCAGCGCCCGGCCGTGGGACACCACCGTCCCGAAGGCCATGCTCGGCAGGCCCCCCTCCCACGTCGGCGCGTACAGCAGGGTCGTGCGGCCCCCCGCGTCCGGGGTTCCCGGTGGCGGGGCCGCGCTCGCCTCGCCGTGGTCCAGGTTCGGACGCCCGACCATCGGTGCGCGGACCGCGGCGTCGAACAACGGCAGTGCCGCCGACAGCCGGTCCTGGCCGGCTCGCCCCGCAACGAAGCAGTAGTCGTAGGCCATGTTCTGGTGCGAGGCGCTCGCGCCCTTGTCGCTCTCACCGTGCCCGAGGTAGACGTGCACCGTCTCGGGATATCGCAGCATCCGGAAGTTGGGCTCCCGGTGGTTGACGTAGAGGACGACCGCCGGTCGGCGCTCGGTGACGAGGCGTTCCAGCTGCGCCCCACGGGGGGCGTAGAGCACCGGCAGGCCGGTCCGCTCGGTGACCAGGCGGCCGATGTCAGGGCGGGTGACGAGGACGACGACAGGCCGGGTCTCGGCCAGCCGGGAGAGGGGGTACTGCCACTGCTCCAGCTGGTAGATCTCGGCCGGGACGGCTGCGAAGTGGACGACCACCGCACCCTCCGGCACCGCCTCGACGGGCATCGTCGCGCGGGCGTATGCCGGCCCGCGCAGGCGGTTGCCGAGTGCCTGAGCAGCCCTTCGAGCACGCGCCCGGTCCAGCCTCATGCCGGGGCCTGCAGCCTGCTCGACGCCATGATGGTGAGGAAGTGGCCGATGACGACCAGCACCGACACGGGGGCGATCACCCGGACCAGCCACTGGGCGGCGACGAGCGAGGCGTTGTCGACGCCCACGGCATACGCGACGAGGGTCACGACGAGGATGAGAAGGCTCATCTCGACCGAGTGGAAGATCCGGTGGAAGGGCAGGAACCGGGCCAGCCGGCGCAGCCGGGCGACGAGGCCGGGGCGAGGCTGGGACTCCCCGCGGGACTCGCCGAGCCGAGGCAGGCCGTTGAAGGCGCGCGCGACGTGGACCATGTCGTTGAGGGCCTTGTTGAGCAGGACCGCGACCGCGATGACCAGCCCGAGGGTCGACCAGCCGTAGTGGTGGGGCAGGCCACCAAGGCCGCCGGCCGCGCGGATCCCGAGTCCGATGGGCAGGAAGGACTCGGCGAGGTAGTGACCGACCTTGTCCAGGAAGATCCCGGCCGGGCTGAAGGTCTGGCGCCAGCGCGCCACCTCACCGTCGGCCGCGTCGATGAGCATCTGGAGCTGGGTGAGCAGCGCGGCGAGGATGACGCCCCACACGCCCGGAATGAGCAGGGCCACCCCCGCGCTGGCCCCGGCGATGATCATCAAACCGGTCACCGCGTTGGCCGAGAAGCCCAGCCGAACGAGCGGCAGGGAGAGGTAGGGGGAGATGTCGCGCTGGTAGAGGTCGCCGAGCCAGTGCTCGGAGGACGCGCGGCCCCGGATCTCCGGCGGCTGGGCGACGGCCCGGTAGTCCGCCAGCGACGGCCGTGCGGGTCGCTGCGACGGCCCCGGCCCGCCCACGGTCACAAGCCCGACTCGCTGTCCCGGTTGTAGTGCGCCAGCACCTCGCTCATCTCGCCGTCACCAACGACCTGACCGGCGCGCAGGTAGAGGCCGCGCTTGCAGAAGCGGGTCAGGTCGGGCTCGTTGTGGCTCACGAGGAAGAGGGTGCGGCCCTGGTCCAGCAGGGACTCCATCCGGGTGTAGCACTTCTCCTTGAAGGCCTTGTCGCCCACCGCCAGCACCTCGTCGACGAGCAGGATCGGCTCGTCCAGTGTGGTGATGACGGCAAAGCCGAGGCGGACCTGCATCCCGGAGGAGAAGTGCCGGAACGGCGTGTCCAACGCGGCGCGCACCTGTGGGCCGGCGAAGTCGACGATCTCGTCGAACCGCTCGTCGATGATGTCCCGGGACAGTCCGTGCAGGCCGCCCGTCAGGTAGATGTTGTCCCGGGCGGTCAGCTCCCCGATGAAGCCCCCGGTCAGCTCGATGAGCGGTGCCACCCCCTCGCGGACCGTGACCGTCCCTTCGTCGGGGATGAGGACCCCGGCGATCATCTTGAGCAGCGTGCTCTTGCCGCCACCGTTGGCACCGATCAGCCCGACCGCCTCGCCCTTGCAGACCGAGACGCTGACGTCCTTGAGCGCCCAGAACATCTCCGAGCTGTGCGTCGTGCCCTGCCGGAACACCATCTCGCGGAGGGACAGCCGCCGCTTGCGCGAGCGGTAGAACTCGATGCCGAGGTTCTCGGTGCGAATGATCGGCTCGACCATCACTCAGATCTCCTTGAGGACGGCGCGCTCGAGGCGACCGAAGGACCAGACACCCGCGACGAGGATGACGACGGTGACGACCAGCCCGACCCACACCGACTCCCACCGGACCTTCTCACTGAAGAAGCCGGCACGCATCAGCTCGAGCACACCGGTCAGCGGGTTGGCCCACAGGAACTTCTCCCATTCCTTGGGGACCTTCTGGACGGCATACACGATGGGGGTGAAGTAGAACGCCATCCGCAGGAAGATCCGGATGACCCGCTGGGTGTCCGTCACGAGCGCCGTGACCGGGGCGAGGAGCAGCCCGCACCCGATGAGCAGGACGAACTCCATGATCATCCCCAGCGGGAAGTAGAGGAGGCGCCAGTTGAAGTCCACCTTGCCCTGCACGCCGTAGGCGACCGCGAAGGCGGCCAGGACCGGCAGCGAGAGGAGGTACTCGATGCCCTTGGCGATGATCACCCGGACCACCCAGATCTCCCGCGGCAGGTTCGTCGAGCGGACCAGCTTGGCCTCCATGAGCAGGGCCCTGGACGCGTCGGTGATGGCGGCCGAGAAGAACTGCCAGCCGAGCAGGCCGATCACGAGGAAGAGGAAGTACGGCTTGTGGCCCACGTCCCCCCGGTGGAAGATCCCCACGAAGACGATGAAGTAGATCGTCGACATAGCGAGCGGGTCCAGGACGGTCCACACATAGCCCAGCCAGCTGCGGGCGTACCGGATCTTGAGGTCGCGCAGTACGAGCGTCCACAGGATCTGTCGGAGCTGCCACAGACGTGCCGTCTTGGCCACGACGTTCACCGGACACCAACTTCCTGCTCGACAAACGGTCCGCGACCTGGGCACCAGACCCGCCGGACGCGTCAGGAAGCATACGACAGGCACCCGCGGTTCAAGGGGAGGTCACGGGAGCTCGCCAGCGCCGGCTCCTTCAGCGGCTGCGCTAGCCTGAGCCGTCCCCGACCGTCGTCCCGGAAGGCACTCCTCCCCAATGTCTGACCACACCCACACCGTTGCCGTCGTCCTCGCGGGCGGCACGGGGTCCAGGGTCGGGTTGGCCATCCCCAAGCAGCTGCTCAAGATCGCCGGCAAGACGGTCCTGGAGCACACCCTCGACGTCTTCGCCGACGCCGACGGGATCGACGAGATCTTCCTGCTCATGCATCCGGACCACCTGGCCGACGCGCAGCGGATCGCGGCCAACTACCCCCGGATCACCAAGGTGATCGCGGGCGGCGCCACCCGCAACGAGACCACGTCCCTGGCGCTCACGGCCCTGACCGACCTGGGCCACGACGACTGTCTCGTCCTCTTCCACGACGCCGTCCGACCGCTCCTGGACCACCGGATCATCCAGGACGTCGTCGACGCCCTGCAGACGCACGACGCCGTCGACGTGGCGATCCCCTCGGCCGACACCGTCGTGGTCATCGACGACGACAACGTGATCACCGACATCCCGGACCGGGGTTACCTGCGCCGGGGCCAGACGCCTCAGGCGTTCCGGCTCTCGACGATCCGCGCGGCATACGAGAAGGCCTGGCAGGACCCCCACTTCGCCGCGACCGACGACTGCTCGGTGGTCCTGCGCTACTCCCCCGAGGTGCCGATCTTCGTCGTCGACGGCTCCGAGCAGAACATGAAGATCACCCATCCGATCGACGTCTTCATCGCGGACAAGCTCTTCCAGATCGGGTCCACCGCCGCGCCGCCGCCGGGCACCGCTCAGGAGTACGCCGCCGCCCTCGAGGGCAAGGTGGTCGTCGTCCTGGGCGGCAGCTACGGGATCGGCGCCGACATCGCCGACCTGGCCACCGCCTCCGGCGCCACCGTGCACAGCTTCAGCCGGTCCCAGACGGACACCCACGTCGAGCGGGTCGAGGACGTCGAAGCCGCCCTGCAGGCGGCCCACGACGCGAGCGGCCGGATCGACTACATCGTGGTCACCGCCGGGGTGCTTCGCCGCGGCCCCATCGCCGAGGTCCCGATCGAGGACATCCTGGACAGCATCCGGGTCAACTACATCGCGCCCGTCGCCGCTGCGCGTTGCGGCCTGCGCTACCTCAAGGAGACCCGCGGCCAGCTGCTCTTCTTCACCTCCAGCTCCTACACGCGAGGGCGGGCCGACTACTCGATCTACAGCTCGACCAAGGCTGCCGTCGTCAACCTGACCCAGGCCCTGGCCGACGAGTGGTCCGCTCTCGGGGTGCGCGTCAACTGCATCAACCCCGAGCGGACGTCCACCCCGATGCGGACCAAGGCCTTCGGCGAGGAACCGGCCGGCTCGCTGCTGACCAGCCAGGCGGTGGCGCTCACCTCGATCGACGTCCTGCTGTCCGCCCTGACCGGCCACGTCATCGACGTCCGCCGGGTCGAGCCGGGCAGCACCGGGATGTCCCGCACCGAGCGTGAGGCCGCGCGCATCGCCGCTGCGCTGGCCGAGACCGGCGACGACCTCGCCGACACCGCCGTCTGAGGCGGACACCCCGCGCAGCATCGTCCCCGAGTCCGTCACCGGGTTGCCGACCCGGTCCCCGATCGGCGCTACCGTCCTGCTCGCCGTGGCCGCGACCCAGCTGGGTGTCATCGTCGCGGCCGTCAACGGCTCCCCCTCTGGTTCACCGTTGCCGCTGCGCTGCGCTCGCGGCATACGCGATCCCGTTGACCCGGGGCGCCCTGTTGTTCCCCGACACCCCTCTGCAGCGCCGGATCCGGCGTCCGATCGAGGTGCGCAACATCTCGTTGCCCCGGATCGGCCGTGAGCCGCGAGAGGTGCCGCTGCCGTAGGTGACGACGGGCGTCGTCGGCGCCGTGCCGACCACGTCGGCTCGATCCTTCGTCGGCTCGATCGGGGCGATCAGCGGGCACTACTGGCCGTTCCTGGTCGTCACGGTGCTCTAGGTCGTCGTCTTCGGCCTCTGGGCGGCTGGGGCACGGTGGCGCTCCTGCCGGCCCGCCGGGAGGCGCCACGGGACCGGTACCGGCGCAAGGTCGTGGAGTACGTCCAGAGCCGGCGGCCGGAGGTGGCGTTCTCCTCCAGCGGCCCCGTCGACGCCATCTACCAGGCCAACATATGGCTACCCGTCCTGGAGCAGCTCGACCTCCGGGTGCTCGTCGTGCTGCGCGAGCGCCCGAGCCTGGACGGGCCGGCCCCCACGACCCTTCCCGTCGTCGCGATCCCCACCGCGGTCGACCTGACGAACTTCCGGCTGCCGACCGTGCGGGTGGCCTTCTATGCCGCGCACGTCGGCAGTACATCCACCTGCAGCGCGAGCCGCGCATGAAGCACGTCTTCATCGGGCACGGGCGAGACCCGTCCCTCAGCTGTGGGCGCTCAGCGGGGCGGCCCGTACTTCTCGAGCTGGAGGGCCAGGTCCGCACGGGTCGCGGCCAGTCCGATCTGCAGCGGGGTGATCGAGCGCCGGTCGACCTCGGGGTAGACGACAGAGCGGAGGGCCAGGTTGAGCGCCTGGACCGCGGCGGCCGGGCGGGAGGCGAGGACCAGCCGGGGCTTGTGCCGCACGACCGACCGGAGCACCCCGATGAGGTGCGCGATGCTGACCGCTCGGCCGGACGCGAGGACCTTGGTCCGGACCAGGCCTGGAGCACTGACCGCTGCCTCGGCGCGCAAGGCGTCCAGGCCGGCGAGGACCAGGTCGGCGCAGTCCGGGGCGTAGAGGTAGTCCCGGATCGTGTCGAGCGGCACGTAGATCGACAGCGGCCGGGCGAGCAGGTCGTGCCAGCACAGCTGGGAGATCAGGCCCTGCGCTTTCGCGAGGTTCTGGCCGGGTCCGTAGAGGTTGGCGATCCGGCCGGCGAGGCTCGCGACCCCCGTATCGGTGCTCCACGCGGCGAGCGCACCTTCGGCCGCCAGCTTTGCCTCGCCGTATGCCGCGAGCGGCCGGACCGGGGACCGTTCGTCGTGCGGTGGAGCGGGCACCCCGGCATACACGCCACCGGCGCTGGAGGAGAAGAAGACGGCTCCGCGGGCGGGCTCGGCGCGCGCGTCGGTCATGGCGTCGGCGATGGAGTCCAACGCTCCCCGGAAGACGTCGACCTCGTCCTCGAGGCTGGACCTGGTCGCGGAGGTGACGCCGGCACCCGCCGCCCAGACCACCTGCCAGGGCCGGTCCCGGGCTGCGTCGAGCAACCGGTGGGCCGTGGCTGCCAGGGCGGACCCGGCTTCGGGGCTGCCCCACGGGATGTCGTCGCCGACGAAGCGGTTGCCGGCGACCTCGAGGCTGCGGGTCAGGTGTTGGCCGAGGAGACCGCCGGCGCCGACGACCCAGGTGAGCGGTCGGGGCTGCGCCGGCGAGAGCGTCACGTGCGGCCGAGCGGCCCGGCTTTGGGATCGCTCACGATGACATAGATCGGCTTGCCCATCGCCATGTTGACGGCGACACCGATGTACTCGGCGATCACGCCCAGAGAGAACAGGATGAGGCCGGTGCCGAGGAGCTGGACGACGATCGAGGACGTCCAGCCCTGGGGGACGGTGGCGTTCGTGGCGGTCGCGATGACCAGGTACACCGCCGCCGCGACTCCGAAGACGGCGATGAGGACGCCCAGACCGCTGACGATCCGCAGCCCCCGCGTGCCGCTGGAGAGCACGAGCCGCCAGAAGTGGGAGAGGAGCCGCCTAAGCGAGTAGCCCGAGGGACGGTCCTCCGAGCGCAGCTCCACCGGGCAGAACGCCGCGGAACCGGCGATCCACTGGAGGGCGATGTCGAGGTAGACCCCGGCTCCGGCATACGCCGCGACGCTCCGGCCGACCTCGCCGAGGATCAGGCGGTAGCTCTGGAAGGAGGCCTGGGCACCTTGGGACAGGATCGACCCGAACACCCACTTGGCGCCCTTGGACGCTGCGTTCCGCAGGAAGCCGTGCGGCGGCAGGTTGGTCGGGTCCGCGTAGACCACCTGGGCCTGCTCGCGCAGCGCCATGTCGAGGAAGGCACCCATGTCGGCCGGGTCGTGCTGACCGTCCTCGTCGAGGGTGACGATCCAGTCACCGGTGGAGGAGGCCATGCCGGCGAGGGTCGCCGGATGCTGGCCGTAGTTGCGGCTCAGCCACACCGGTCGGACGAAGTCGTAGGTCGCCTGGAGGTCGCGGATGGTCTGGTCGGACCCGTCCGGGCCGTTGTCGTGGACGAGGAGGAGCTCGGTGACGACGAAGGGATGCCCGTCGGGTGTCGTGCTCGGAGTGGCGTATGCCGCGACCTCGGCCGCGACGTGCGGCAGGGTCTTCTCGCCCTGGTAGACCGGAATCACCACCGAGATCCGATGAGCCTGGGGGGGCGGTTCCACAGCGTTCACCACGGCGGGAACCTTATCCCATCGCCCCGGGGAAACCCGGTCACTCCGCGGCGTGCATGCGCCGCCCGACCCACAGATAGGCGAGCCGCCGCTGGACCGCGGTGAGCCGGGCACGGGCGTCACCGACGACCAGGTCCCGTCGGGAGAGGACACCGGGATTGCGAGCGGCCAAGGCGTGGTGGAAGCCGATCACCTGGTCGGACTGGCTCTTGGCCAGGTTGACGCTCCACTGGCCGGCGCTCAGCCGGAAGTGGGCGAGCGAGCGGTCGACTCCGTAGAAGTCGCCCCGCGCGAGGACGTCGCAGTACGTCTGCTGGTCGATGACGTAGGGGTGGTCGGCCTTCCACCCGCCGGCGGCCGTGAACGCTGCCCGGTCGAAGAGCACGCAGGCCGGTTCACCGAAGATGTTGGCGCCCGCGACGACGGTGCGGCGCATCGCGGTGCGGCCCGGACGCCGCCCGGTCATGCCGGCCAGCCCACGAGCCCGGATGACGACGTTGCCGCGGGCGTCGATCAGGTCCCGCTTGGCCGACACCATGACGATGCCGGGGGCCGAGTCGATGGCGGCGACCTGAACGGCCAGACAGTCCGGCTCGATGATGTCGTCACCGCAGACGAGCTTGAGCAGCTCGCCGCTGGCCTCGGCCGTGACCGCCAGCCAGTTCGCGGGCGCCCCACCGCCGCTCGGCGTCTGGAAGAGCCGGACCCGCGGGTCCGAAGCAAAGCGCTGCAAGAGGTCCCAGGTGTCATCGGTGGAGGAGTGGTCGGAGATGACCAGCTCGAAGTCGGCAAAGGTCTGGGCCAGGACCGACTCGACTGTCGCCTCGATGAAGTCGGCGTTGTTGTAGGACGGGATGACGACGGAGACGCGGGGGCTCACGGATGTACCTCGGGCTGGTCGGGGGAAGGCGTGCGACGGAAGGAGAAGTACTTGTGGCCGAACCAGCTGATCGCCGTCGTCGCGACGAGGACGACGAGCTGGCTCACGATCGGGGTGAGGTGACCCACCTCGACGAGGAGCGGAAGCAGTGCCGCATTGACACCGAGGGAGACCAGGTAGACCGACTCGAAGCGGGCGAGGTCAGCCAGGACGTGGCCGCGGACGCGGAAGACGAGATGTCGGTACAGCCAGAACGCACAGAGCACGGCGACGACGTGCGCGCAGCCCAGGGTCACCATGTAGCCGTAGCGGCCGGCGTGCCGCCCGACGAAGTGCTGGAAGAAGACGAAGGCGACGAACCCGATGGCCGTGTTGAGGCCGCCGACGATGAGGAAGGCCAGGCGCTGGTCCTTGACCACCGACAGCAGCGGACCTGGCGGCCCCTGCACACCCGGCGGCGCGTCGGCCGGGGTGCCTTGGGCCGACGCCTCGGCGCTGGGCGGGTCGGTCACGGTGCTCCTCGGTCGAAGGACCGCCGGTCAGCCGACGGTCGTCTGGGTGAACACTCGCCGGCAGCAGGCGCGCTCGAGGGCGCTATCAGGACGTGGTCTCCGGGTCGCGAGTCGGTCGCCAGCCTACAAGCGGACCGCCGTACACTCGGAAATCATGGCGTCACCTCCGGACCATGCCCCCGGCCTCTCGACCGGTGAGGGAGCGACCTCGTCCAGCATGGCCGCCGAGCCGCCGGGCCGCGCCGAGGACAAGCTCCGGGGGTGGCTCTGGTACCTCGCCGCCGTCGTGACGACGCTCGCGATCCTCGCCATCCCGCTGTTCGCGTCCCGTCGCTACTACTTCTACGGTGACACCCAGATCGGCTCCTTCGGCCAGTGGTACCACTTCGGCCAGTCGCTCCTCGAGGGCCGGTGGCCCTACCTCGACCTGGGCGGCTGGCGCGGTGGCAACGCGGCGGCCGAGGGCCAGGTCGGCCTGTTCAACCCCGTCATCATGGCCATCGCCGTGCTGTCGACCAAGACGTCGAGCGCGCTCGCCTTCGCGACCGCCGTCAAGGTGGGCACGGCGCTGTTCGGGATGAGCGGCGTCTACGTCCTCGCCCGGCAGTTCCGGGTCGCTCCGCCCTGGGCCTACGTCGCCGCCACGGCCACCCTGCTCGGTGGCGTGACCCAGTACCTGGACCTCGCGACCTGGATGACCGGCCTGGAGGTCTGGGCTCTCGTCCCGTGGTGCTGGTGGGCGATCCGCCGCACGATGACCAACCGGGCCAACCCGGCGCTCGCGCTGGTCTTCTGCTATCTCATGGTCTCCATCGGCTATGTCTACGGGACCATCTACCTGGTCCTGGTGTTCGTCGCCTGCCTCGTCGACGGCTACCGTCTCCACGGCAAAGGCGCGGTGCTGCGGGTTCTCGGGATGGGGGTCTGCGCCGGGCTGCTCACGCTCACCGTGTACCTCCCGGGCGTCCTCACCGCACCGGTCACCGCTCGCAACGGGCTGGCGATCACCAACGACAACTCGCTGGCCGTCCAGGTCAGCAACTACTTCGCCTCGATGATCCCGGCGACCGAGATCCCGGCGAACGGCATCGCCCGCTCGGCGAACCCGGTCGGCTACATCGCGTGGTTCCTCCCACTCCTTGCCTTCGTCGACCGGCGCCGGATCAGGGCTGCCCTGCGCCCGATGACCGGGATGATCCTGGTCCTCGTCGTCTTCGCCATGTGGTCGGTGGGCCCCACGATCGTCGGCCCGCTGCGCTACCCCGCCCGCGTGATGCCGATCGTCGCGATGTGCGCCATCCTGCTCACCGTCGTCCTCATCGACCGGGCCAGCACAGCCCCCCGGCGCGGCCGGCTCTTCGCGGCCCTGGCCACGGTCGTGGTCGGCGCCTACCTCGGCACCACCCGGGCCGTGTGGCACGCCATCCCGGTGCTCATCCAGATGGCCCTCATCCTCGGGGGCGTGGTCCTCGTCTGGGGAGCATGGCGCATGCTGTCCAAGGGTGGCCGGACCGGCCGGTTCGGCTCAGTCGGAGCCGGCACCTGCGCCGTCATCGTGGCGGTGTTCGGCGTGGGTCTGTCGGCGGAGCAGCACATCGTCACACCACTGCCCGCCTCGACGAACCGGAACATGCCGGCCGATGTGGCCGACTACGCGCCCGTGCTCGCGGACGCCAAGGGCGACGTCATGGTCATCGGCGACCAGCGGACCTACCTGCAGAAGCACCCGGACGCCGCCGCCGACATCCTCATCGGGTCCTCGTGGTACCTCACCGACCGCGAGGTCTCCAACAGCTACTCCACCATCAGCTTCCGCACCTACATGAACCGCTACTGCATCGGCATCGTCGGAGCGACCTGCCGGGGAGCAGCCGCGACGCTGGCGTCCACCGAGCCGACGACGGGTCTGCCGCGTGCCGACCTGCTGTCCCTGAGCACGCTGCTCATCTTCAAGCCCACGACCGGGACCGTCGGCGAGAAGTCCCCACCGCCTGGCTGGCACGTCGCCAAGGTCAACGACCTGGTCGTCATGTGGGTCCGGGACAAGCCGCTGCCTACCGCGGGTGGCGTCGTCCACACGTCGACCGGTACGACGGTCACCGAAGTGCGTCGCGACGACAACGCCGCGACGATCCGGGTGGACCAGGTGCCGAGCAGCGGCGGCACCGTGACGTTCAGCCGCCTCGCGTGGCCGGGCTACAAGGTGGACGGCGGAGCGCGGCTCGCGACACCCGTCGACCAGTACCTCCTGACCATCGACGTCCCCGGCTCTGCGGTCGGCAGGACCGTCACCGTCCGGTTCGCGCCGCCGGGCTTCGCGCTGGAGATGGGAGCGTGGGCCCTGAGCGTCCTCGCCTCGGTCCTCTGGGTGGTCGTGGCCGCGGTCCGACGACGCCGAGAACACAGCGGGCGCCCGCTCGCTGCCGCGCCCCCCGCACCCTCCGAACCCGTCGCCGAGTCGGCGCTGGCATGACGTCCCAGAGGGGCGTTTGGGGTGGTGCCTCGGAACCGCCGTGTCGGCCGTGCTCGTCAGGCTCATCCCCCTGCACTGGGAGCCGCGCCACGCCTTCTACGGCGACACCCAGGTCGGCGCCTTCGGAGTCTGGTCCCCACCTCGGCCACGACCTGCTGACCGGCCACTGGCCGCTGCTACCTCGGCGTCATCCTGCTGGCGTGCCTCCTGGACGTGGCGCTCGCCGAGAGCCCGAGAGGTCTGCTCACCTGCGCAGCGGCCTTGGACACCCTCTTCGGAGTGGTCCCCGGGACGGGACGTACCCGGGTCGATCTGATATCGGTCAGCACGATCCTCGTCTTCAGGCCCAACCTCCCCGCCACGGCCGACCGTGTCCCACCAGCCGGCTCGAGCGTGGTGAAGTCGACGCCGCTCATCGTGCTCTGGCCCCTGGGCCACGGGCAGTGGGCTCGGCGTCGGCGGCTCAGGCGGGAGCCGGCGCCGCCGGAATGACCGTCGGGAGCGCTTGGGTGAGCGCTTCCTGCCAGGGGCGCGGAGCGGTGAGGCCTGCGGCGGCCCAGCGGTCGTGACCGAGGACGCTGTAGGCCGGTCGAGGAGCGGGCAGCGGGTACTCCGCCGTCGTGATCGCCCGGACCCGCTCCGGATCCAGGCCCAGCCGCTCGAAGATGGCCTTGGCGAACCCGGCCCAGGAGACCTCGCCCGCGTTCGTGGCGTGGAACGGCCCGCTCTGACCTGACTCGACGAGAGCGACGATCGCCTGGCCGACGTCGACGGTCCACGTCGGCTGTCCGACCTGGTCGCCGACCACGGTGAGGAGCTCGCGCTCGCCCGCGAGTCGGGCCATCGTCCTGGCGAAGTTGCCACCGTGTGCCCCGTAGAGCCAGGCGACCCGGACGACGAGGGCCTCGGGGTCGATGGACCGCACCGCCCACTCCCCCGCGGCCTTGGTCCGGCCGTAGGCCGATCGCGGTGCGAGGGGCGCGTCCTCGGCATACGGGGTGGTCGCATCGCCGCCGAAGACGTAGTCGGTCGAGACGTGCACGAGGCGCGCCCCTGCGGCGACCGCGGCGTGGGCGAGGTTGGCCGCCGCGATCGCGTTGGTCGCGAAGGCCTCGGCCTCCTCGGACTCGGCCCGGTCCACGGCGGTGTATGCCGCGCAGTTGACGACCACGTCGTGTCCGGGGGCAGCCGCGACGCACGCCTGCGGGTCGAGCAGGTCCAGGTCGTCGCGGGTGACCGCGGTGACCTCGTGACCGGTATCGCGCAGAATGGCGACCAGGTCTGTGCCGAGCATCCCGGCGGCCCCGGTCACGAGCCAGCGACGTGTGGTCACCTGGCCACCACGGACTGGGTCTGCGCGTACTTGGCCTCGGTCGCGTCCTTCATCGGCCGCCACCACGCCTCGTTGGCGACGTACCAGTCGACGGTCGCCTGCAGCCCCTCCCGGAAGTTGCGGTAGGTCGGCGTCCAGCCCAGCTCGGTGCGCAGCCGCCCGGCTTCGATCGCGTAGCGCAGATCATGGCCGGCCCGGTCGGTGACGTGGTCGTAGGCGTCCGGCGACTGGCCCATGAGCTCCAGGATGAGCCGGACGACGTCGCGGTTGTTGACCTCGCCGTCGGCCCCGATGAGGTAGGTCTCACCGATCTGCCCCTTGTCGATGATGGTCCACACCGCACTGTTGTGGTCGTCGACGTGGATCCAGTCGCGGACGTTGAGGCCCTCGCCGTAGAGCTTGGGCCGCACCCCGTCGACGACGTTGGTGATCTGGCGCGGGATGAACTTCTCGACGTGCTGGCGAGGGCCGTAGTTGTTCGAGCAGTTCGAGATGGTGGCACGCAGCCCGAACGAGCGGACCCACGCGCGGACGAGCAGGTCCGAGCCGGCCTTGGTCGAGGAGTACGGGCTGGACGGGTTGTAGGGGGTGTCCTCGGTGAACTTCTTCGGGTCGTCCAGCTCCAGGTCGCCGTAGACCTCGTCGGTGGAGATGTGGTGGTAGCGCACGTCGTGGCGGCGAGCCGCCTCGATCAGGTTGTAGGTGCCGATCAGGTTGGTCTGGACGAACGGGCTGGGGTCGGCCAGGGAGTTGTCGTTGTGCGACTCGGCCGCGAAGTGGACGACGAGGTCGGCGGCGGCGACGAGCGGGTCGACCACGGCCGCATCGGCGATGTCGCCCTCGACGAACCGGATCCGGTCCAGGACTCCGTCGAGCGAGGCGAGGGTCCCGGCATACGTCAGGGCATCGAGGACCGTGACCTCGACGTCGGGCCGCGTCGCGAGGGTGAGGTGGACGAAGTTGGAGCCGATGAACCCGGCACCGCCGGTGACGAGGATATTCATGGCGCCAAGGCTACCGAGCGGCAGCAAACCGGCCGTCCGCCAGTCGCTAGGCTCACCGGCATGAAGGGAATCATCCTCGCCGGCGGGTCAGGCACTCGGCTGCACCCGATCACCCGCGGGATCAGCAAGCAGCTCATGCCGATCTACGACAAGCCGATGGTCTACTACCCGCTCTCGACGCTCATGATGGCCGGGACGCGCGAGGTGCTCGTCATCACCACCCCGCAGGACCTCGAGCAGTTCGAACGCCTCCTCGGTGACGGGTCGGACTGGGGCATGGAGATCTCGTATGCCGTGCAGCCCAGCCCGGACGGCCTGGCCCAGGCGTTCATCATCGGCGAGGAGTTCATCGGCGAGGACTCGGTCGCCCTCGTGCTCGGCGACAACATCTTCTACGGCAGCGGCCTGGGCACGGCGCTGCGCTCGATGACCGACGTGACCGGTGGTCACGTGTTCGCCTACCACGTGGCCGAGCCATCGGCATACGGCGTCGTCGAGTTCGCCCCCGACGGCACCGTCCTGTCGATCGAGGAGAAGCCGGACCGGCCCAAGAGCAACTTCGCCGTCCCGGGTCTGTACTTCTACGACAACGACGTGATCGGCATCGCCAAGGCGCTGCAGCCCAGCCCGCGTGGGGAGCTGGAGATCACCGGCATCAACGACGCCTACCTGACCCGCGGCGCCCTCCGGGTCACCGTGCTGCCACGGGGCATCGCCTGGCTGGACACGGGGACCTTCGAGGGGCTGATGGAAGCCAGCTCCTTCGTCCATGTCGTCGAGCAGCGGCAGGGCCTGAAGATCGGCTGCGTCGAGGAGATCGCCTGGCGCAACGGCTGGATCTCCGACGAGCAGCTGCGTGCGCTCGGCGAGGCGCAGACCAAGTCCGGCTACGGCACCTACCTCACCGGCCTCCTGGGCGAGGACAGGGGCACCCTGTGAACATGCAGTTCCGCGACCTCGCGGTCGCCGGCGCCCTCGAGGTGACCCCCAAGCAGTTCAGCGACGACCGCGGCAGCTTCGCCGAGGG
Organism: Intrasporangiaceae bacterium; assembly: GCA_021324575.1. GTDB lineage: Bacteria > Actinomycetota > Actinomycetes > Actinomycetales > Dermatophilaceae > Nostocoides. The sequence continues at coordinate 140,703 of JAJPIW010000016.1, forward strand.
CTTCCGCATCGACCACCTGGCCGAGCGGATCGGTCACGAGCTCATCGTCCGGCAGACCAACCTGTCGGTGTCCGTTGCCGGGGCGCTGCGCGGTCTCCACTACGCCGACGTCCCGCCGTCCCAGGCCAAGTACGTCACGGCCACGAGCGGGGTGTTCCTCGACATCGTCGTCGACATCCGCACCGGCTCCCCGACCTACGGCGCGGTCGACGCGGTCCGCCTCGACACCGCCGACCGCCGAGCGGTCTACGTCCCCGAGGGCGTCGGCCATCTCCTCGCCTGCCTGGAGGCCGGCACGGCGATCTACCTGTGCTCCGAGGTCTTCAACCCGGTCGCTGAGCGAGGCATCAACCCGCTCGACCCGGAGCTGAACCTCCCGCTGCCGCAAGGGTTCGCACCGATCGTGTCGCCCAAGGACGAGCAGGCGCCGACGCTCGCCGAGGCCGGGGCGGCGGGCCTGCTGCCGACGTATGCCGCATGCACGGCCTACTCGAAGGCTCTCGCCGAGCGGTCATCCGGGGGCGCGTGATCGGCTCGACCGCAGCCACCGGTGCATCGGGGAGACCAGGGGGCCGACCTACACTTCACGCCATGTCCGTCCCTGTCAGCGCACTTCCGTCCGACCGCAGGCCGCGAGAAACCAGATGGGTCGTCGCCACCCTCGTCACCACCGTAGGCGTCATGGCCGTGCCGCTGTTCTGGTACGGCCGCTACTACTTCGTCGGTGACACCCAGAGTGGAGCCTTCCCCCAGTGGTACTACTACGGCAAGCAGCTCTTGTCCGGGCACTGGCCGGTCCTCAACCTGTGGGGCTGGCGCGGCGGTAACAACGTCGCCGAGGGCCAGCTCGGCCTGTTCAGCCCGGTCCAGATCCTGCTGTCGGTCAGCGCTTCCATGGCCCGCGACGCCGTGGTCTTCTCGACCATCGCCAAGACCTTGGCTGCGGTGGTCGCCGCGCTGGGCGGGTACGCCCTGGCCCGCAGCTACGACCTGAAGCCGGCGTTCGCCTACGTCGTCGGCTCGACGATCGTCCTCGGCGGGGAGATGCAGTACCTCGACATGCCGTCCTGGGTGACCGGCGTGCTCGTCTGGGCGATCCTGCCGTGGGCGTGGTGGGGCGTCCGACGGCTCATGATCCAGCGGGCCAACCCGCTGCTCGCCTTCGTGGCCTGCGTGCTGATCGTCACGATCGGCTACGTGTTCGGCACGATCTACCTGGCCATCGTCTTTGTCGGGTGCCTTCTCGACGCGGCCAGGATCTATGGGCGGGGGGCGTTCGTCCGCGTCCTGAGCCTGGGTGTGCTGGCCGGTCTGTCAGCGGTCGTCGTGTACCTCCCAGGCATCCTGACCTCCCCGGTCACCTTGCGATCCAACCAGGGGATCACCAACGACAACCAGCTCGCGGTCCAGGTGTCGCACTACGCCGCGTCGATGATCCCGACGGGGTTGATCCCGGCCACCGTCGACTCCATGGGGACCAAGCCGCTGGGCTACATCGCCTGGTTCCTGCCGATCCTGCTCTGGGTGGACGTGCGCCGTGTCCGCGCCGCCATGCGGCCGATGGCCGGCGCGCTGCTCGTCCTCGTCGCCACGGTGTTGTGGACCCTCGGGCCGAGCGTCGTCGGCCCGCTGCGCTTCCCGGTCCGGGTCATGCCGGTCGTCGTGCTCGTCGCCATTCTGCTCACGATCACCCTGCTCGCCAAGGCCACCAGCCGGCCCAGCCGGGCACGACTGTGGCTGAGCCTGTCGATGGTCGGCCTCGGCGTGTGGGTGACCGCCAGCCGATCGGTCCCTGACGCCATCGACCAGTTCGGGTGCGGGCTCCTTGTCTGCGCCGGGCTGGCCGCGACCTGGCTGCTGTGGCGGCGCTTCGCGGCGGGCGACCCTGTCAGGGCCGGCGGGCTGGTCTGCGCCCTGCTCGTTGCCTGGTCCGTCGGACTTCAGGTCTACCAGCACGCGGTGTTCGCCCGGCCCCCGTCGCTGGACCGGCATACAGCTTCTGCGTCCGACGCGTTCGGCGGCATCCTCGCCGACGCACGGGGGGACGTGATGGCGTTGGGAACGACGGAGCCCTACCTGGCGGCCCACCCCACCCCGTCCAAGGAGATCGTCGTGGCCGGCTCGTGGTACCTCACCGACCACCGGGTCGCCAACACGTACACGACGATCGGCTTCCGCAAGTACGTGAGCGTCTACTGCTTCGACCACCTGGGGCAGACCTGCCCGCGCTCGCTCAAGGCCGTCCTGTCCCCCGAACCCGCTACCGGGAAGACGCGGGCCGACCTGTTGTCGGTCAGCACCCTGGTTCTCTGGCGGCCCACCCTGGGTGCGGCGGCCGACGCCGCGCCACCGGCCGGCTGGCATGTCGCGCGGACGACACCCCACACCGTCATGTGGGTTCGTGACACCCCCGTGCCTACCGCCGGCGGCGTCGTGGACAGCTCGAGCGGCACGACGGTGACCCAGCTGACCCAGACTCCCCGGGATGCGTCGTTCAGGGTCGACGGGGTACCGGCCGGTGGCGGGAGGGTGACGTTCAGCCGGCTGGCCTGGCCGGGGTACTCGGTCCACGGCGGCACCCTCGCCGACCCTGTCGACGGCTACCTGCTCACCGTCAAGGTCCCCGCGGGGAGCCAGGGCCGGACTATCGCCATCCACTACACCCCGCCGGGCTGGGCCCTCGGCATCAGCTGCTTCTTCGGCTCGATCGCCTTGGCCCTGTTGTGGAGCGTGGTGGCCTTCGTTCGGGGCCGTCGGAGCGGCGCGGCGGTCGGGAACGCGTCAGACCCGAGCACCGAGCCGACCGGGACGCCCGGCACCGGCGAGCAGGCTCAGTCAGCGCTGGCAGGTCCGTCCTCAAGTTGACCCAAGGCTCTCTCCGACCCGGCCCGGTCGGCCGAGCCGGCCCTATCGATCCTTGATCGAGACCCGGCTGGTGAGGAAGCCCCAGCCCCACGGCAGGTGCATCGTCGGCAGGATGAGCGGCAGGTAGGCCCGCTCGCGCAGGGTGAGGCCCCCGCCGATCGCCAGTCCGCCGAGGGTGACAGCTGCGGCATACCCGACCGGGACGACCCAGAGCGGCGCCCAGAGGAACCCACCGACCAGCCCGCCGGCGATCGCCAGCAGGGCCAGCGGAGGCGCCAGGTAGCGAGCGTTCATCGTGCCGGCGTGGGTGCGCGCCACGACGCGGCGCCATCGGCCGTAGTCGCGGTACTGCCGGGCCAGCGCCGCCAGCGTCGGGCGCGGACGGTAGGCCACCTGCAGCTCCGGGGAGAACCAGACGACCCCGCCCAGCTCCCGGATCCGGTGGTTGAGCTCCCAGTCCTGGGCCCGGCTGAAGCGCGGGTCGTAGCCGCCGGTCCGGGCCAGCCACTCCCGGCGGAAGACCCCGAGGTAGACGGTCTCGGTCGGTCCGGGCTCTCCCCCGACATGGAACGCGCTGGCACCGACGCCCAGGCGGCTGGTCATGGCCCTGGCCACGGCCCGCTCGAAGGGGGTCACGCCCTCGGCCTGCATGATCCCGCCGACGTTGGCGGCACCGGTCTCCCGGAGCAGCCGCAGGGCGGTCGCGACGTAGCCCGGGCTCAGCACCCCGTGGCCGTCGACCCGGACGACGACGTCGGCCTCGGGCGACAGGCCGGCGATGGCCGCGTTGAGCGAGTCTGGGGTGCGGCCGGACGGGCTCTGGACCAGGCGGACGCGGGCATCCCCGGCAGCCAGCTCGGCCGCGATGGCTGCCGTCCGGTCGCGACTCGGGCCGAGCGCGAGGACCACCTCGTCGACGGCCGGGGCGTCCTGGGCGAGGATCGCGCCCACGGCCTCGGCGATGTGCCGCTCCTCGTTGAGGATGGGCATGATGACGCCCACTCGAGGGTTGCTGGGCAGCGCGGCGGCCGGGTCGGCGTGGTGGGGATCGGTCATGGCGGGCCCCAGTATTCCGCGTGGAAGCGGCCTACCACGGGGTGCCTCACCGAAACCCACTGCTTGGTTTGGTAGACAGATGCGTCCGCACCAACACCCAATGCCGAATGAGCAGCCCCCATGACTCCCTCACGCGACGACGACGCCCGGGCCATCCCCCAGCGTCGCCCGCCACGCGACGAGGACGACGACGTCTACGTCGTCGACACCCGGGGCGGACGCCGCCGGGTCACGCCGCCGGCCCGGCCGGCCCGTCCTGGCCCACCCCCGCCGGACCAGCCCAGGCGGCCACAGAGCGCCCCCCGCCCGGCAGCGCAACCCGAGCCCGCGGCATACGACGAGGTCCGTACCCCGACCCGGGCTCTTCCCCAGCAGCCCCGACCGACCACCCGGCCGCCGCAGCGCACCGGCGGGCCCGGCCGTCCGACTGGGCCGGACCGGGGCGACGACATCCCGACCCCTCCGCGACGCCGGCACCGTGTCCGACTCGTGGTGATCCTGCTCGTACTCGCCCTCCTCGGCTACGGAGCGGTCGAGATCTGGGCGCCGATGGATGCCTGGAACCACGTCGCCCGGGTCGACGACGCTCCGGCCGGCAACCGGCCGGGCAGCGGCTCCGGCCACAACTACCTGCTCGTCGGGTCCGACTCCAGGGCCGGGCTCACGGCGGCGCAGAAGAAGAGCCTCGGCACCGGCAGCGACCCCGGTCAGCGCACCGACTCGATCATCCTGGTCCACACCCCGGGCAACGGCGGCAACGCCTCGATGATCTCCATCCCCCGGGACAGCTACGTCCCGATCCCCGGGCACGGTTCGAACAAGATCAACGCGGCGTTCTCGATCGGTGGACCCAAGCTGCTCCTGGAGACCGTCGAGCAGGTCACCGACCTGCGGATCGACGGCTATCTGGAGATCGGCTTCGGCGGGTTCGCCCAGCTCGTCGACAGCATGGGCGGTGTCGAGATCTGTGTGCCGTTCCACATGGACGACCCCAAGGCGCACATCAACCTCCAGAAGGGCTGCCAGACGCTGAACGGCGCCAACGCCCTGGGCTTCGTCCGGGCGCGGTACTCCGATCCGCGTGGCGACATCGGCCGGGCCCAGCGCCAGCGGCAGTTCCTCGCGGCCATCATGAAGAAGATGGCGACACCCTCCACGGTGCTCGTGCCGTGGACCTGGTGGGACACCTCGCACGCCGCGGTCGCCGGCATCACCGTCGGCCAGGAGACCTCGCTCAGCGACGCCTACCGGATCGTCCAGACGATGCGCGGCGCCTCCAGCGGCAAGACGCTCAGCCTCGTGGTCCCGTTGGCCGACCTGAGCTACCAGACCCAGGCCGGCGACGCCGTCAAGTGGGACACGGCCCGGGCCCGGGCCCTGTTCACGATGCTCCGTGACGGCACCCCGATCACCAGCCCCCCGGCCGGCACCGACGGCAAGCCCTCCGGCACCTCCGGCTGACATCCCCCCATCCCGTCGCCCCACCGCGAATTTATCGGGTCCTCGGGGTAGCTCCCAGTGCACCCGGGTTTCCTTCTCGGGTGCGCACGCAAGTACTCGGGTGCGGAGCGCCGGCAAGGGCGCACGCGGGGCCACTGACCCTTCCCGAGACCCGAGTCCCGAGACCCAAATCCCGTATGCCGGTCAGCCGCGGAGCAGCTGGCGAGCCATGACGACCCGCTGGATCTGGTTGGTGCCCTCGTAGATCTGGGTGATCTTGGCATCCCGCATCATCCGCTCGACCGGGAAGTCGCGGACGTAGCCCGAGCCGCCGAGCAGCTGCACCGCGTCGGTGGTCACCTTCATCGCGACGTCGGAGGCGTAGCACTTGGCCGCCGCCCCGAAGAACGGCAGGTCCGGGTCACCGCGCTCGGACTTGGCAGCGGCGACGTAGACGAGCTGGCGGGCCGCCTCGAGCTCCATCGCCATGTCGGCGAGCATGAACTGGATGCCCTGGAACTCGGCGACCGCCCTGCCGAACTGCTTGCGCTCCTTGACGTAGCCGATGGCGAAGTCGAGCGCACCCTGGGCGATCCCGACCGCTTGGGCCCCGATCGTGACGCGGGTGTGGTCCAGCGTGCTCAGAGCGATCTTGAGCCCCTCGCCGAGGCCGCCGACCATCCGGTCACCCGGGATCCGGCAGTTGTCGAAGTGCAGCTCCCGGGTCGGTGACCCCTTGATGCCGAGCTTGCGCTCCTTCTCCCCGAAGGAGAACCCCTCGTCGGTCTTCTCCACCACGAACGCGGTCACGTTGTTGCCGCGCGGGCCGTCGGGGTCGGTCACCGCGAGGACCGTGTAGAAGCCGGACTCCCCCGCGTTGGTGATCCACGACTTCTGCCCGTTGAGGATGAAGTCGTCGCCGTCGGCCTTGGCCCGGCACTTCATGCCGGCCGTGTCGGACCCCGCCTCGCGCTCGGACAGGCCGTAGGAGAACGTCGTCTCACCGCGGGCGATCGGCGGCAGGTACTTGCGCTTGACCTCCTCCGACGCGCCGAGGATGAGGGGCATCGTGCCGAGCTTGTTGACCGCCGGGATGAGCGAGGCGCTCGCGTCGGCGCGGGCCACCTCCTCGATGACGATGCAGGTCGCGAGCGCGTCGGCGCCGACCCCGCCGTACTCCTCGGCGATGTGGGGGGCGAAGAAGTCACCGGCCACGAGCGCCTCGTGCGCCTCGCGCGGGTAGCGCGCCTGCTCGTCCACGTCCGCGGAATACGGGGCGATCTTGTCGGTCGCGATCTGGCGGATCGCCTCCCGGACGGCCTCGTGGTCCTCGGAGATCTTGAAGAGGTCGAAGTCAGGGCTGCCGCTCACGAGACGGCAGGCTACTCGTCCGTATGCCGCCTCGGGTCGGCCGTGTGCCGCAGCCCACCCCGAGGCCGGCCGCCACGACGAGGAGCGCAGCCGCGGCGAGCACGAGCGGGGTCAGGCTGGTCCACATGCGGTGCCTCAGCGGCGGCGCCCGAGGTGCCACAGGTGGCCGTGGTCGGCCCGGTCGACCAGCTCCGGCATGACCTCGCGCTCGAAGAGGGCGATGCCCGTCGTGTCGTAGGCGGCCTCGGCGAAGTTGAGGATGGCGTAGGTCATGCCCAACCCCTCCAGCTCCTGGAGCCGGGTGAGGATCTGCTCCGGGGTGCCGACGAGCGGGCCGCCGGCGAGGTCGCGGAGGTTCTTGTCGAGGACCTCCTGCGGCAGCCCGACCTGGCCGTAGTGCGAGCGCATCCAGGCCAGTCGCTCCTGGACGTCGCTCTCGGTGGACCCGATGACGACGTTGTAGTTGGCGCTGCGGACGATCTGGGCGAAGTCACGGCCGATGTCGTCGCAGTGGCCCTTGAGGATCGCGCTCTTGGCGGCGAACCCCGCCGCGGCCCCGTCGAAGTTGGTGTAGTCGGCGTACTCGGCCGCGATCCGCAGGGTCTTGCGCTCCCCGCCGCCGGCCACCCACATGGGGATGCCGTTCAGCGCGCTCCCCGCGCTCGACGTCCCCTGCAGCGGGCGCGGGGCGCAGATGGCGCCGTCGACGGTGTAGTGCTTCCCGGCATACGTCGCCTGTCCGTCGACCCACATCTGGCGCAGGATCTCCACGCCCTCGCGCAGCGCCCCGAGCCGCTCACCGGCGGTGGGGAAGCCGTAGCCGTAGGCGCGCCACTCCTGCTCGTACCAGCCGGCGCCGATGCCCATCTCGACCCGTCCTTCAGAGACGATGTCGACGGTCGCGGCGACCTTGGCGAGGTAGGCCGGGTTGCGGTAGGCGATGCAGGTGCACATCTGGCCGAGGCGGATCCGTCCAGTGACCGCCGCGAACGCGGCCATGAGCGTCCAGGCCTCGTGGGTCGCCTCGTGGGTCGGGCGCGGCACGGTGTGGAAGTGGTCGTAGACCCAGATCGAGGACCAGTCCTCGTTGGCGTCGGCCCGGCGGGCCAGCCCCGCCATGACGCCCCAGTGCTGGGCCGCCTCGATGCCGACGAGGTCGAGGCGCCAGCCCTGGGGAACGAAGAGTCCGAATTTCATGGTTCGAACCTACCTGTATGCCGGGTGGCCGGGCCCGGCCACCCGCGCGTCCCGCGACCTGGCCGCCGATAGCCTTGCCGCCATGTCCACCACCCCCCGGGTCGCCGTCGTCGGGACCTCGTACGTCGGTCTGTCCATCGCCGTGCTCCTCGCTCGCCACACCCAGGTCGTCGGCTATGACATCGACGCCGACCGGGTGGCCCTCCTGGAGTCAGGGCGCAGCCCGATCGAGGATCCGGACATCGAGAAGTACCTCCTCGCCGGCGGGCTGGACCTGCGGTTCACCCTGTCCAAGGACGAGGCGTATGCCGGGGCCGACTTCGTCATCATCGCCACGCCGACGAACTACGACGAGCGGACCAACTACTTCGACACGAGCAGCGTCGAGCAGGTGATCGGCGACGTCACCCGGATCAACCCCGACGCCGTGTGCGTCATCAAGTCGACGATCCCGGTCGGCTTTGTCGCTGACCTGCGCCGCCGGCTCGGCACCGACAACGTCATCTTCTCCCCCGAGTTCCTCCGTGAGGGCCGGGCCCTGCACGACAACCTGCACCCCTCCCGGATCGTCGTCGGCGAGGTCAGCGACCGGGCCCGGCGCTTCGCCGACCTGCTCGCGTCGGCGGCGCTCGACCCCGACGTCCCGGTCCTGCTCACCGGCAGCACCGAGGCCGAGGCCATCAAGCTGTTCGCCAACACCTACCTGGCCATGCGGGTCGCCTACTTCAACGAGCTGGACACCTTCGCCTCGCTGCACGGCCTGGACACCCGGCAGATCATCGAGGGGGTGGGCCTGGACCCACGGATCGGGACGCACTACAACAACCCGAGCTTCGGCTACGGCGGCTACTGCCTGCCCAAGGACACCAAGCAGCTGCTCGCCAACTACGCCAACGTCCCGCAGACGATGATCTCGGCGATCGTCGATGCCAACAGCACCCGCAAGGACTTCGTGGCGGCCGACATCGTCGCCCGCCGCCCCACGGTCGTGGGGATCCACCGGCTGATCATGAAGGCCGGCTCGGACAACTACCGGGCCAGCAGCGTCCAGGGCATCATGAAGCGGATCAAGGCCAAGGGCATCGAGGTCATCGTCTACGAGCCGCAGCTGCACGAGGACCAGTTCTTCGGCTCGGAGGTGGTGCGCGACCTCGAGGCGCTCAAACGCCGGGCCGACCTCATCGTCGCCAACCGGCTCGTCCCGGAGCTGGAGGACGTCGCCGACAAGGTCTACACGCGCGACCTGTTCGGCGGCGACTGACCGGCCCGGTCCTACAGTGACCCCCGTGACGAGCGCGCCGCCCAACTGGTACCCCGACCCGACCGACGCCTCGTCGGTCCGCTACTGGGACGGGCTCCAGTGGACCGACCACCGAGCCCCGGCGCCACCCGTGGCTCCGGGCCACGGCCTGGCCTACGGGACCGCGCCGGCCAAGGCGGCGGCGACCCCGGACGGCGTGCCTCTCGCCGGTCTCGGCTACCGGTTCCTCGCCCGGATCGTCGACTCCCTCATCCTCGGCGTCGCCCAGCTCCTTGTCGCCATCCCGCTGCTCCCGGGCTTGGTCCGCGGCCTCGAGGACTTCGTCGACCGGGCCGACGCGGACACGCAGGGCGGCTATGCCGTCAACCCGATCGCCTTCTACACCGAGACCGGCCTGTTGAGGTTCTTCTTCATCATGATCGTCGCGGGTCTGGTCCTCAGCGCCGTCTACACCGTCACGCTGGTCCACCTGCGCGGCGCGACGCTCGGCAAGTCGCTCGCCGGCGTCCGCGTACGGCCCTGGGGGATGGAAGCCCGACCGTCGTGGGCGCAGTCATGGCAACGGTGGCTGAGCGGGGAGGCGGCCGGAGCGGTCGTCGGCATCTACCAGCTGCTCGACTACCTCTTCCCGGTGTGGGACCCCCGCAAACAGGCCGTTCACGACAAATGGCCCGACACCGTCGTCGTTGCTGCGCGCTCCGGCTCAGTGCCCCGCTGAGGGAGCATGATGGCGGTGTGACCCTGCGCCATCGCAACGATCCTGACCTGATCCGCGAGCTGCTGCACGATCCGGGCACCTGGGTCGTGGTGGGACTGTCCACCAACGCCGCGCGACCGGCATACGGGATCGCCCGATGGCTGAAGTTCGAGCAGCGCAAGGGCCTGATCGCCGTCCACCCGAGGGCCGAGTCGGTGCACGGCGCCCCCGGCTATCCGTCGATCAGCGACATCCCCGACCAGGACATCAAGGTCGTGGACTGCTTCGTCAACTCCGAGCACGTCGGTGCGGTCGTCGATGAGGTGATCGCCAACAAGGACCGCCTGCAGATCGACGCGATCTGGCTGCAGCTCGGCGTCGTCGACGAGGAGGCCGCCGCACGGGCCCGGGCGGCCGGCCTCGACGTGGTCATGGACACCTGCCCCAAGATCGAGTACCCGAGAGTCCGCCCCGGCGACTGACCTCAGGAGCGACGGGCGCGGAGGGCGGCGCCCTTGGCGTGTGCCTCGTCGCGCAGCGCGCCCTGGAATTCCGTCATGGCCGCGCGGAGCCGTTGTGCCTCGGAGTCGTTGCCACTGGCCAGGATTCGCACGGCGAGGAGACCGGCGTTGCGGGCCCCGCCGATCGAGACGGTGGCCACCGGCACCCCGGCCGGCATCTGCACGATCGACAGCAGGGAGTCCATCCCGTCGAGGTACCTCAGCGGCACCGGCACGCCGATGACCGGCAGCGGGGTCACCGCCGCAAGCATCCCGGGCAGGTGCGCCGCTCCCCCGGCACCGGCGATGACGACCCGGATGCCGCGTCCGGCCGCCTCCTGGCCCCAGGCGACCATCTCGGTCGGCATCCGGTGGGCCGACACGACGTCAGCCTCGTAGGCGACGCCGAACTCCTCCAGCGCGGCGGCGGCCAGCTCCATGACCGGCCAGTCGCTGTCACTGCCCATGACGATGCCGACGACGGGATCGACCCCGCTGCTCATTCGGTCACCACTCCCTGGAGGTAGTCGGCGGCATGCCCGGCCCGCTCGCGCAGGTCGGCGAGGTCGGCACCGGTGACGTTGACGTGACCGATCTTGCGGCCGGGCCGCACCTCCTTGCCGTAGAGGTGCACCCTCAGCTCGGGGTCGCGCGCCAGGAGGTGCCGGTATGCCGGGTAGAGCTCGGGGTAGTCGCCACCGAGCACGTTGGCCATGACGGTCCAGTCCGCACGCGGCCGGGGCGAGCCGAGCGGCAGGTCGAGCACGGCCCGCAGGTGCTGCTCGAACTGACCGGTGACGGCACCGTCCATGCTCCAGTGGCCGCTGTTGTGCGGTCGCATCGCCAGCTCGTTGACGACGAACCCGACTGTGCCGTCAAGGTTTCGCACCTCGAAGAGCTCCACGGCCAGGACTCCGGTCACGCCGAGGTCGGCCGCGATGCGCAGCCCCGCCTCGGTGGCCCGGGCCGCGAGCTCGGGGTCCAGGTCGGGTGCCGGCGCGAGGACCTCGGTGCAGATCCCGTCGGTCTGGACCGTCTCGACGACCGGGTATGCCGCCGCCTGTCCGGACGGGCTTCGGGCGAGGAGCACCGCGAGCTCGCGGGTGAAGTCGACACACGCCTCGAGGAGGATCTCGCCAAGCTCCGCGAGCCAGTCGGCCACCTCCGCGGCCGAGCCGACGACCCGGACCCCCTTGCCGTCGTAGCCACCCCGCGGGGTCTTGGCGACGACCGGCCATCCGACGTCCTCCCCGAAGGCGGTGACCTCCTCGGCCGTCGTCGCCCGCGCCCAGCGCGGGCACGGGATCCCGAGCGCGGTGAGCCGCTCCCGCATGGCGAGCTTGTCCTGGGCGAAGACGAGCGCCTCCGGACTGGGACGGACCGCGGTGCCCTGGGCCACCAGCGCCGCCAGGACGTCGGCCGGGACGTGCTCATGGTCGAAGGTCACCACGTCGCACTGCTTGGCGAACGCCAGGACTGCTTCGACGTCGGTATGGTCGCCCACGGGCGCGGACACGATGACCTGCGCGGCCGCGGCGTACGGACTCTCGGCCAGGACGCTGAGCGTGATCGCCAGCTCAGCGGCCGGCCCGGCGCACATGCGAGCCAGCTGCCCGCCACCGATGATGCCGACGATGGGGAAGCCGCCGGGGGCGGGTCGGGGGTCGGCCATGCGGCAAGGATACGAGAGGGCGGGCCCGCCCAAGATGGCGGACTAGGCTCTGCGGGTGCCTTCGCCCCTCGCGCGCCTCCGCGGCGCCGTCGACGTCCTCTATCGCGAGATGATCAAGTTCGGGATCATCGGCGCGGTCAGCTTCGTCGTGGACCTCGGTGGCGCCAACCTGCTGTGGCACACGGTCCTCCCGACCAAGATCACGACGGCCAAGATCATCTCCGGCGCGGCGGCGACCCTCGTGGCGTGGCTGGGCAACCGGACGTGGACCTTCCGGCACCGGCGCAACCGGCCGGTCGGGCACGAGGTCTCCCTCTTCTTCGGCGTCAACCTGATCGCCCTCGGCCTGTCGACGGCCGTCCTGGCCATCTCCCACTACGGGCTGGACTTCACGGGGCGGCTCGCCGACAACGTGGCCACCGTCGTGGGGATCGGGATCGGCACCCTCTTCCGGTTCTGGGCCTACCGACGGTTCGTCTTCTCCCACGAGCCGATCGTCGAGGACGTCAGCGCGACGCCTCGCTGAGGAAGAGCGCAAAGACCGCCGGCTCGGCGCTGACCAGCTCCAGCCGGCCGCCGTTGGCCTCGGCGAGGTCGCGCGCCAGGGCCAGGCCCAGCCCGCTGCCGGAGGTCGAGACCGAGCGCTGGAAGACGTGCGGGGCGATGGTCGCGGGGATGCCCTCCCCCTGGTCGCTGACCTCCACGACGACCGACGGGCCGGACCGCCGGGCCGACATCTCCACGGTGCCCCGGCCGTGGGAGAGCGAGTTCTCCAGAAGGGTCGACAGGACCTGGGCCAGGGCCACCGGCGTCGCGTTGACGAACAACCCGCGCTCACCGCTCACCAGCACACTGCGCCGGGCCTTGGCGAAGGCCACCTGCCACTCCCGCTGGAGGCCGGCGATGACCGAGTCGAGGGAGACCGCCATCGTGGCGGACTCGGGCCGCCGACTGCGGGTCATGAGGTCGTCGACGACACGCGTCAACCGCTCCACCTGGTCGATGGCGATGCCCGCCTCCTCCCGGACCACGTCGAGGTCGTCGGTGGTCGCGACCTCGTCGAGCCGCATGAGCAGGGCGGTCAACGGGGTGCGCAGCTGGTGGGAGGCGTCGGAGGCGAAGTCGCGCTCCGCCGCGAGCGAGGACGTGAGCGCGCGGGCACTGTCCGAGAGCACGTCGCTGACCCGGTCGAGCTCGGCGATGCCGGAGGCCAGCGGCATGAACCGGGACTCCCCGGCGCCGAGGCGTTCAGCGCGGTCGGCGAGCTGGATGATCGGGTCGGCGAGCCGGGCCGACTGGTTCCAGGCGATCCGGGCCCCGACGGCCAGCGCGATGAGGGCGAGCACGACCGGGACCGTGATGATCGCCGCCACCGCGCTCGGCACCACCGTGTGGTCGACGATCCGGATCCGCTCGGCCGAGGTTCGGGTACCGATGAAGAGGGCGAGTGCGAAGACGGGAACCGTGACGATGGCGAGCGCGACCCCCAGGGCGATCGCCGCCGACCGCATGAGCTGTTGGCGCACGGACGCTCAGCCCTGGTCGGGGTCGAAGCGGAAGCCGACCCCCCTGACCGTGGTGATGTAACGGGGGCTGGTCGCGTCGTCACCGAGCTTGCGGCGCAGCACCGAGATGTGCATGTCGAGGGTCTTGGTCGACCCGAGCCAGACGGTGTCCCAGATCTCCCGCATCAGCTGCTCTCGGGAGACGACCTTGCCTGCGTCGCGCACGAGGACCCGGAGCAGCTCGAACTCCTTGGCGGTGAGCTGCAGCTCCTCGTCGCCGAAGAACGCCCGCCGGCCGTCCAGGTCGATCCGGACCAGCTGGGGGGCCGTGGCGAGGTGTGCCTCGGGTGCCTTGCGCCGAAGGAGCGCCCTGGTCCGGGCCAGCAGCTCGGCGAGGCGGAACGGCTTGGTGACGTAGTCGTCGGCGCCGGCATCGAGCCCGACGACGGTGTCGACCTCGTCGGCGCGCGCGGTGAGGATGAGCACGGGGAACGTGTGTCCGGCACTGCGGATCCGGCGGCACACCTCCAGGCCGTCGAGAATCGGGAGACCGAGGTCGAGCACGAGCAGGTCCGGCTCGGTGTCAGAGGCGTCCAGCGCGCTCTGGCCGTCCTCGAAGACCTCGACCTCGTACTTCTCGCGACGCAGCGCCCGGGCCAGTGGCTCGGAGATGGCCGGGTCGTCCTCGGCCAACAGAACGCGCGTCATGGAACCGATCGTAGGCCGTCAGGGGGTCCGGGGGATATCACGCCCCCGGCCAGCGGGGTGGGCGTTTCGCATTGAAGGCCGCCACTCCCTCGGCCCGGTCGGCCGAAAATGCCGTGGCGAACCAGGCGGCGTCCTCCACGTCGAGCGCCTCGTCAAGGGGCAGGTCGAGGCCTACTCGCATGGCGGATTTGGCCTGACGGAGGCCCACCGGGGAGTTGGCGGCGATCCCGGCGGCGAGCACCAGGGCGCGCTCCCGAGCGGTGCCGGCCGGGACGACCTCGTCGACGACGCCGAGGGCGAGCGCAGCCGGCGCGTCGAGACGGCGCGCCGTGAAGATCATCGAGGCCGCGCGGGACCAGCCGACCCGACGGGTGAGCAGCTGGGTGCCACCGCCGCCGGGGATGACGCCGACACTCACCTCGGGCAGCCCGACGACCGCGGCATCACCGAGGACGATGAGGTCGCAGGACAGGGCCAGCTCCAGACCGCCGCCCAGCGCGAAGCCGTCCACGGCCGCGATGGCGGGTTGCGGCATACGCAGGACTCCTCCGTATGCCGCCCGCGCCACCGGCCGTTGGGCCCGCAGGTCGTCGTCGGTGAAGGTGCTGCGCTCCTTCAGGTCGGCTCCCACACAGAACGCTCGGGGATGGCTCGAGGTGAGCACGACACAGCGGACCGAGGCGTCGGCCGCGATGGTCTCCGTGGCCTCGCCGATGGCTCGCGCCATCGCGGTGGAGACCGCGTTCATGGCCGCGGGGCGGTCCAGGACGAGCTCGGCCACGTGGCCCTCCTCGCCGTGCCGCGCGATCCGGACGAGCGGGGCGTCGCCGGTGCTGGCCGGGTCGGTCACGAGGTCTCCTCTCGAGGGCGGGTGCCGAGGGCCCGGGACAGCTCGCTCGGGGTGACGGCGCCGATGCCGCGCAGGTTGCGGCGCCGGGTCGTGCGCATCGCGAAGCCGCTCGTCGAGGCGAGCCGCCGGGTCAGCGCGTCGTCGACCCAGACCTTGCCGGGCGGGGTGACGGCGGTCATCCGGGAAGCCCGGTTGACGGTCGTCCCGAAGACGTCGCCGAGGCGGGAGAGGACCGGGCCGTAGGCCATCGCCACCCGGACGTCCGGGAGGAGCTCCTCCTCGGTCATGCCCTCGACGAGGTCGAGCGCGATCGCTGCCGCGGCCGACGGTTCGGTGTGCACGAACAGGACCTCATCTCCGACCGTTTTGATGACCCGGCCCCCGTGGGCTGTGATGACATCGGTCGCGAGAACCTCGAACCGCTGGACCATGACCGCGAGCTGGCGCTCGGTCATCCGCCGTACGAGAGCCGTGAAGTTGACCAGGTCGGCGAAGCCGATCACCCGCACCGGCGTCCCGGCCGCGCTCTCGGCGCCGGGGTCGGCGTCGGCCGCCATCCGGTCGATGGCCGCGACGAGGTGGCGTCGCCAGGCATAGACGAGCAGCGGCTCCATGGCGTCGGCGAGGTCGGCCAGCCGCTCCCCGGCCGCGAGCGCGATCGCCCGGTCGGTGACCGTGCGGGCGTCCTTCTCACCGAGCCCGGCCTCCTGCTCCGGCGGCGTCAGGGCCTCGGCCATCAGCTGGGTCTGCCAGACCGCCAGCCGGTCCGTGGTCCGGGCGAACGCCCTCGTCATGGCCAGCGCGATCGCCGGCTCGACGCCGGACTCGGAGGTGAGGTCGGTCGCCTGCTTGAGCGCCCGCGCATCGGCCTGGGTGAACACCGCCTCGTCGTCCTCGACGAGGGGGAACCCCAGGGCGTGCCAGAACGCGCGCGCCGAGGACAGCGGGACGCCGGCATCGGCGGAGACGTCCTGGGGTCGCAGGCTGGCCGAATGCCCGAGCAGGCGGGCCGTGATCGACTCCGCTTCCTCGACCGGCTGCTCCACGCTCACTCCTGTCGGTTGCTCACTCGTCGGCTCGCGGCCCTGTGCATCGTCATGGGGTGGTCGCCGGCCGGACGTGGACGACGTCCCCGGCAGCGACGCTGCGCTCGCCGGCAGGGCCGCCGACGACCAGTCTGCCCTGTGTGTCGACCCCCGTCGCCCGTCCGAGCAGATGCGACCCGTCGGGCAGGTGGACGTCGACCTCGGTGCCGGGCGTGCGGCATACGGCCAGGTAGTCCGCACGCACGGTCGGGTCCTGCCGCGCGACCCGACCGTGCAGGTCTGCGAGGTGGAGGAGGTATGCCGTGAGGAGACGTTCGCGGTCGACCTCCGGGGCGCCGGCCAGGGCCAGTGAGGTGGCGGTCGGGACGGGCAGGGCGGCCCGGTCCTGGCTGACGTTGACACCGGTGCCGACGATGACGCCCTCGGGGAGGAGCTCGCAGAGGATCCCGCAGACCTTGCGGTTCTCGTCGGTGGGGAGGAGCACGTCGTTGGGCCACTTGAGGAGGGGGCAGAGACCGGTCAGGTCGGTGATGGCGCGCTGGACCGCGAGGCCCGCTGCGAGGGGCAGCCAGGCCGGGCTCTCGGTGGTCGGGAGGAGCACCGAGACGGCGATGGCCGTACCCGGCGGAGTCGACCAGGCTCGTCCCAGCCGGCCGCGGCCCTGGGTCTGCTCGTCGGCGACGACCGGTGCCCACAGGCGGGGGTCGAGGCGGACGAGGGCGTTGGTCGAGGCGACCTGCGGGTGGACCTGGACCGCGGCATACGGGCTGGGTCGCTCATGCAGGGCGGCCGTGATCCGGTCGGCCGAGAGCGGTGGGTGCACCATTCCGCCAAGGCTAGGTGAGCCTCCTCATGCTCGCCCTCCGACCCGGTGACCGGGTCGTTAGGCTGCCGCCCATGCCCAGTGCCACGCCGTCACCGGCGACGCCCGTCCCGGACCTGAAGACGACGGCGGGCAAGCTCGCCGACCTCAAGCGGCGGGTCGCCGAGGTCGCCCACGCGGGGTCCGAGCGGGCCGTGGACAAGCAGCACGCGCGCGGCAAGAAGACCGCCCGCGAGCGCCTCGAGCTGCTGCTCGACGAGGGGTCGTTCGTCGAGATGGACAAGTACGCCAGGCACCGGAGCACGGCCTTCGGCCAGGACCGGACGCGGCCCTACGGCGACGGCGTCGTCACCGGCTACGGGACGGTTGACGGGCGGACGGTCGCCGTCTTCGCCCAGGACTTCACCGTGTTCGGCGGGTCGCTCGGTGAGGTGTTCGGCGAGAAGATCGTCAAGGTCATGGACTTCGCCATGAAGATCGGCTGCCCGGTCATCGGGCTCAACGACTCCGGCGGTGCCCGGATCCAGGAGGGCGTGGTCTCCCTCGGCCTGTACGGCGAGATCTTCCAGCGCAACGTCCACGCCTCCGGCGTGATCCCGCAGATCTCGCTCATCATGGGGCCGTGCGCGGGCGGGGCGGTCTACTCACCCGCCATCACCGACTTCACGATCATGGTCGACCAGACCTCGCACATGTTCATCACCGGCCCCGACGTCATCAAGACGGTGACCGGCGAGGACGTCGGCATGGAGGAGCTCGGCGGAGCCAGGGCCCACAACACCAAGTCCGGCAACGCCCACTACATGGGCACCGACGAGGACGACGCCATCGAGTACGTCAAGGCGCTGCTCTCCTACCTGCCGTCCAACAACCTCGAGGACCCACCGGCATACCAGCAGGAGAACGACCTCGCGGTGACCCCGGAAGACCTCTTCCTCGACACCTTCATCCCGGACTCGGCCAACGTGCCGTACGACATGTTGACGGTCATCTCCCATGTCGTGGACGACGGCGAGTTCCTCGAGGTGCAGCCGCTCTTCGCGCCGAACATCGTCATCGGGTTCGCCCGGGTCGAGGGTCGGTCGGTCGGCATCGTCGCCAACCAGCCGATGCAGTTCGCCGGGACCCTCGACATCGACGCCTCGGAGAAGGCTGCCCGGTTCGTCCGCACGTGCGACTGCTTCAACGTGCCGGTGCTCACCTTCGTCGACGTGCCGGGGTTTCTGCCGGGGACCTCCCAGGAGTGGGACGGGATCATCCGGCGCGGCGCCAAGCTGATCTACGCGTATGCCGAGGCGACCGTCCCGAAGGTCACCGTCATCACCCGCAAGGCCTATGGCGGCGCGTACGACGTGATGGGGTCCAAGCACCTCGGGGCCGACATCAACCTCGCATGGCCGTCTGCGCAGATCGCCGTCATGGGAGCCCAGGGTGCGGTGAACATCCTGCACCGCAAGCGAATTGCCGAGGCGGTCGCTGCCGGCGAGGACGTCGAGGCGGTCCGGCGCGGGCTGATCGAGGACTACGAGGAGACGTTGGCCAACCCGTACATCGCGGCCGAGCGGGGCTACATCGACACCGTCATCTCGCCCTCCAACACCCGGATGAACGTCACCAAGGCGCTGCGTGCCCTGCGCACCAAGCGCCAGACGCTGCCCCCCAAGAAGCACGGCAACATTCCCCTGTGACCCGCTCGCCAGCTCCCGGCTCGCAGTGGGCCCACCCTGTGACCCGCTCGCCAGCTCCCGGCTCGCAGTGGGCCCACCCTGTGACCCGCTCGCCAGCTCCCGGCTCGCAGTGCGCCCACCCTGAGACCCGCGTCCACAACTCTCCAATTGCTACGTTCTGAACATGGCCGAACCCGCTGACCTCCCGCACCTGACCGTCGTCCGCGGCCAGGCGACGCCCCCGGAGCTCGCCGCCGTCGTAGCCGTCCTGTCGGCAGCCGGCCGGGATGGCGACGGCGAGGGAGACCGGGGCGAGCGGCATACCGAATGGGCATCCCCGGCTCGTCGACTCCGAACGCCGGTGACCCCGGGCCCCGACGGCTGGCGGGGCTCGGCCCGACCTCGCTGACCCCGGGCCGACCTGAGCCCCGGATCCGACTCGTGAAAAGGGCTTGATCCGGTGCGAGGGCGGCTCTAGCGTCGGGGGTACACGGAAGGGAGGTGGTCCACGAAGTGATTTCGCAACGGACGCGTGAGGTGACTGGGCGCTAGTCGTACGCGCTTGCGTGCTCGACGCGCGCAATCCCACCAGTTCGCCGCAGCCCGCGGACCGCGACGGTCGTCCCCGTCGCACCGGCCCCATGGCCACGGTCCGCGGGCTGTTCCATGTCGAAGGCGCCGCGGGGTGAAGGTATGCGGACGCGTCCGGCCGCGTCCGGATACCTCCACCCGTCGGACGACGACACCGGTCAGGCCGCCCGCTGGGCCAGCCCGGCGGCCACCTGGTCCATGAACGTGTCGGTCTCCAGACGCAGCCCCACCAGGTCGATCCGCAGCACCAGGTCAGCGCCGAGTGACACGGCGTTGGCGCGCAGGTTGTCGTCAGTGACCGCCAGGCCCCACCGATGGCCCGACCCGTCGATCTCGACGACCAGAGCCCAACCATCCCACCGGACGTCCAGGTAGACCCGGCCACGTGGCCCCCGCACGACAACCTGGCGAGTGGGCTCGGGCAGCCCACGTTGCCGGCACAGCGCTGCGAAGTCCAGCTCCCCGAGGGACTGGGCGCCGTCTGCGATGTCGCGGACGAGCTGTCGGATGAGCGCTCGACGGTTGCGGCCGGGCACCAGGTCAGCGGCTTCGACGAGCCGGGCACCGGTCGTGAGCCGCTGCTGCACGGGCATGACGAGCACCAGAGCCGCCTGCCGATCGCTCACTGCCCAGTGGGCGGCCCGGATGGCGGCGATGTGCGGGCGGGTGCGAGGGATGCCCGCGGTGAGCACCTCATCCGGGAGCCTGCGGCGGACCGCATGGTCTCGCACGCCGGCGGCCGCGCCGCCATGGTGCCGGTGGATGGTCGAGACGTGAATGTCATCGTCGTCGTAGCCCGTCAGCCCGGCCGCCTGCAGAGCCGAGACGCCGTCGAGCACCGCGACTCGCTCCCCTACCTCCCAGACCGCGCGCCACCGCCGGGCCTGTTGACCGAGGTCGGAGGTGTGCAGCGCAACGGTCTGACGGCCGTGCACTGCCCACCGGCCGGCTCGCACCTGGTTGCGGACCCGGTCACTGCCGACGCCGACAGCACGCAGGAGCGCCCGAGATGCCACGCCGTCATGGGCGTCGCCGATCTCGGCCGCGTCGGCCCAGGACAACCGTGTGCGGTCTGCTCCCATGGGAGCGACGATGCCTACCCGGAGCGTCCGACGCCACGCGGCATACGACGCCTGTGGACGGCGGGACAGATGTCATGGCTCTGTGGACGGCTGGGTGGAGGTATCCGGACGCGCCAGGACGCGTCGCCATACCTCCACCCCGCGACGTCAGCCGCGACGTCAGCCGCG
>JAJPIW010000061.1 GCA_021324575.1 Intrasporangiaceae bacterium
GTCGAGCCAGCCCCACTTGGCGGAGCTGAACGTGCTCGCCTTGATCGTCCAGCCCTCGACCGGAGGCACGAGGAACCCTGAACCCGGCAGCGCACCCAACGACGCGCGGACGAACGCCAAAGTGATGATCGCCATCGAGGCCGTCCGGATGTCGGCCAGCAGCGCCGCAGCACCCGGTGCGTGGTCGGCAAGCAGCCGCGAGGCCGGCGCCGGTGGCACCGCGACGACCACCGCGTCGGCGGCGATCTCCTCGACGTCGGTCGTCGGTCCGGCGAGCACCACCCACCCAGATCCGTTGCGGCGCAACGCTCGGACGATGACACCCGTACGAATATGCCTACCCCGCAACGCAACTCGCTCTGCCAACAGGGACGGAATCGAACCCACTCCCCCGACGACACCCGCGAAGGCGCCGCCGGCCCGGGTCGGCCCCCGAGCGCCCGCGGCAGCCGCTGCCGCCACCAGGCTGCCCCCCGACGACACTGCCGGCCACAGCTGCGGTGTCGCTGCCCGGACCGACAGCAGCCGCGCGTCACCGGCATACACCCCACCGAGCAGCGGCTCCACGAGCCGGTCGACGACGGCCGCGCCCAGGCGTTCGGCCACCACGTCACCCACCGAGACGTCGGTGTCCGTCGGGGACCCAGCCACCTCGGCGCGCGCCCGGGCAACCTCACCGGCCGTGAGGATCCCGAGCGCGCCATCGAGATCCCCGGGGATCCCCATGAGCGTCCCGGACGGCAGCGGATGGAGCGCACCACGGGACCAGACGCCTGCCGAGGTCGTCGCAGGGGTCGTGAGCAGCTCGGACAGACCGGCGTCGCGGACCAGCTCGGGGAACTCCGGTCGCACAGCCAGCACCGACTCGGCCCCCACGTCGACCAGCATTCCGGCGACGGTCCCCAGGCGCAGCTTGCCGCCCACCCGGTCGGCCGCGTCGAGGACGACGACCTCGACACCGTCGACCGCGGTGAGGTCGTATGCCGCGGCGAGACCGGCGATCCCGCCACCGATGACGACAACCCGGGCACTCACCGCTCCAGCCTCCCAGCCGCCGTCACCACATCGTGACCCGGGTCCGGGAACCGATCCGGTGAGACGCCGGTCACACCCCGTAGTCGACAGACTGCTCAGCGACGAAGACCCCGCAGGAGGCGCCCCATGTCCATGCCACCCCGACGACACCGGGTCCGCGCCGCGGCCACCGTCCTCGCCGTCGCCGCAACGCTCGGTGTCAGCGCCTGCAGCGGCGGGTCCGCAGGGTCGAGCGCCGCCTCCTCGGCAGACCTGAGCAGGGGGGCCGACTCGGCGGGTTCGTCGGTCGGAGGTGCCGCCGCGGGGATCGCCGAACCGGCCGCGCCGGCCAAGGGCGCCGCCGACCCCGGCGTCACCAAGGCCGCACAGGCCGCCTCCACCCAGCTGCTCGCCCGTACCGCTTCCATGTCGATCAAGGTCAAGGACCTGAACGAGGCCGCCGCCCGGGCTCGCGGGGCCGCCCTCGCCGCGGGCGGTCAGGTCACCCAGGAGAACCTGCAGACCGGCCCGGACGTAGGCCCCACCCCGGTGCCGCAGGGCGAGCAGCCCACCCAGAGCAGCCAGGCACCGACCCCTGAGGGCAGCGGCACGATGGTCCTGCAGGTCCCGGGCACCAAGCTCGACGCCACGCTCGACACCCTGTCGAAGATCGGAACCGTGGCGGACCGCCAGATCGGCACCGAGGACGTCACCGGTCAGGTCGTCGACACCCGGGCCCGCCTCGCCACCATGAAGGAGAGCGTGGCCCGGGTCCGTGCGCTCATGGCGCAGGCCACCAAGCTGTCCGACGTCGTGACCCTCGAGGCCGAGGTGTCCCGTCGCCAGGCCGACCTGGAGTCCCTCGAGTCGCAGCTGAGCTCCCTCAACGGCCGGGTGGCGATGTCGCCGATCACCCTCACCTTCTGGACCACGGCCGCGCCTGTCATCGCGGACAAGAAGTCCACCGGCTTCCTCGGCGGCCTGAAGTCGGGGTGGCACGCGTTCACCGCCGCCACCAACGTCATCGTCACCGCGATCGGCGCCCTGCTCCCGTTCGGGATCCTGGCCGCCATCGTCGGCATCCCGTTGCTCGCCTGGGTCCGCCGGCGTCGCGCGGCCCGGGCCGTCCCGCCGCCGCCCAGCGCGTCGAAGCCGCCCACCGACGCCACCCCACCCGCCGCCCCGCCGGAGACGGAGCAGGTCTCGGCCTAGCCCGCCCGCGGGTCAGCGCGCGGAGACCTCGTGGACGAGGGCGACGACCCGGGTGAGCACCTCGGGGTCGGTCGCCGGCGGAACGCCGTGACCGAGGTTGAAGATGTGCCCGGGGGCAGCCCGGCCCTCGGCGACGATCCGCCGGACGGCCCCCTCCAGGGGAGCCCACGGCGCAAAGAGCAGCGCCGGGTCGAGGTTGCCCTGCACGGCATACGAGCCGCCCAGCCGACGGACCGCGTCGGTGACCGACACGCGGTAGTCGACGCCCACGACCTCGGCCCCGGCCGCCCCCATCAGGTCGAGCAGCTCGCCGGTGCCGACCCCGAAGTGGATCCGCGGGACGTCGAGGTCGGCGACGGCCGCGAGCGCGGCGGCCGAGTGCTGCTGGACGTATGCCGCGTAGTCGGCCCGGGAGAGTGCCCCCACCCAGGAGTCGAAGAGCTGGACCGCTGACGCGCCGGCCTCGACCTGGACGCGCAGGAAGGCGCCGGAGATCTGGGCGAGCCGGGCACACAGGTCGGACCAGAGCGAAGGGTCCCCCACCATGAGCGCCTTGGTCTTCTCGTGGGTGCGGCTCGGGCCGCCTTCGACGAGATAGCTGGCCAGCGTGAACGGCGCGCCGGCGAACCCGATGAGCGGCGTCGGTCCGAGCTCGGCGACCAGCCGACGCACGGCCTCGGTGATGTAGGGCACCGCGTCGGGGGTCAGTGCGGGCAGCCGGTCGAGGTCGGCCCGGGTCCGGATCGGTTGCGCGACAACGGGACCCACGCCAGGCACGATGTCGAGGTCGACCCCCACGGCGTCGAGGGGGACAACGATGTCGGAGAAGAAGATCGCTGCGTCGACCCCGTGCCGGCGGACCGGCTGGAGGGTGATCTCGGCGACCAGGTCAGGGGTCCGGCAGGCCTCCAGCATGGCCGTTCCCTCGCGCACGGCTCGGTACTCCGGCAGCGACCGACCCGCTTGGCGCATGAACCAGACCGGCGTGTGGGAGACGCTCTGCCCGCGGGCAGCACGCACCAGCGCACTCTCGGCAGGGCTGGCGGACGCGGGCGCGGGTGACGGCGCGGATGCCACCGAGGGGCCGGGGGTCGTGGTCGCGGGGGTGGTGCTCACGACGGGCCATCCTACGGAGCAGCTCAGGCGGCGATGGCCGCTGCCCCGACGGCGGTGAGGCCCACCCCGACCAGCTGGAGCCGGCTCAGCCGCTCGTGGAGGACGACCCGCGCCCAGGCCACCGTGACGACGGGATAGAGCGAGCCGAGCACGGCGGCCAGGCTCACCAGTCCCGAGGACGACGCGATGCCGAACAGCGCGTTGGCCGTGGCGTCGGCCACCCCGATGACAGCGAGCACCGGCAGGTCGGGCTGCCGGACGCCGCCGACGGTGCGCAGCGCGAGCGCGGCCACGGCGAACGCCAGGACCGAGGTCAGCCGCATCCCCCACAGCGTGTGCAGCACCGAGGACCGGGCACCGAGGTGGATGAGGAGCAGGACCAGCCCGAACCCGGCCCCAGCGACGGCGGCCAGGACCACCGGCCGGGCCGAGGCACCACCGGACAGCTCCGGCCCCGACGCGAGCGCCACCCCGACGACGGCCACGACGATCCCGGCGAGCGCGAGCACCGAGGGGCGGTCCCCCTTGAGCAGCCCGCCGACGACGGGGACGACGACCCCCAGGGAGGCGATGGGTGCGACGACGCCCATCGTCCCCGACGCCATGGCCGAGTAGAAGCAGACGAGAGCGGTCGCCCCCACGAGGCCGGCCGCCACGGCAAACGGCACCCATGGCCCAAGACCCCACTCGCCGCGGACCGTGATGACGACCGACAGCACGAGGAGGGCGATCGCCTGGGACCAGGCGACGACGGCCGGGGCCGGCAGGCGACGGGCGGTGTAGCCGGCGAGGAAGTCGGAGGAGCCCCACACCGCCGAGGAGGCCAGGGCGAGGAGGGCGAGCACCCGGCCACGCTAGACCGTCCGGCGTGTGGTCCGGGAAAACGCCCGGATGTTCGCCTACCCTTCGAGACGTGGGCAACCGAGGCACGATCGGGTCGCCGTCGCAGGCCTTCGCCGATGCGATGCGCGACCTCCATGCTGCCCGGCTGCGGCCCGAGGTGCGGGTCACCGAGGTGCCCGCGCCGAGTCGGATCGCCCCGTATGCCGTGGCCCTCACCGCCGAGGTCATCACCTCCGCGTCGGAGTGGGGCCACGCCGAAGGTGGGGAGGACGAGCTCGCCTCGGGCCGTTTCGTGCTGCTCCACGACCCCTCCTGCCCCGAGCCGTGGGCCGGTGAGTGGCGTGCGGTGACCTTCGCGCGGGCCGAGCTGGAGCCGGAGATGGCCAACGACCCGATGCTCGGCGATGTCGGCTGGGCCTGGCTCGTCGACGCGCTCGATGCCCACGGGGTCGGCTACACGGCCGAGGCCGGCACCGTGACGCGCGTCGTCTCGCAGAGCTACGCGGGCCTGGCCGACCGGGCGCCGACGGTCGAGATGGAGGTCCGCGCGTCGTGGACCCCGGTCGGCGGCTCGATGGGCGACCACCTCGTGGCCTGGTCCGACGTGCTCTGCACCATCGCCGGCCTGCCTCCGTTGCCCGAAGGGGTCATCCCGCTGCCGGGTCAGCGCCGCTGAATGACCGACGACCAGCAACCGCCGCAGCACGCGGCGCAAGAGCCTGCACGTCCGGCACCGGTACCCCTCGACACCCCCGTCGACGGCGTCCCCGACGTCGTCGAGACCGAGCGCGACCTCGCAGCCGCTGCCCGAGCGGTCGCCGCCGGGGTCGGTCCCGTCGGCCTCGACGCAGAGCGGGCCTCCGGCCACCGCTACGGCCAGCGGGCCTACCTCGTCCAGCTCCGGCGCGAGGGGTCCGGGACCTGGCTGGTCGACCCGATGGCCTGTCCCGACCTCTCCCCGCTCGACGACGCCATCGGGCACGCCGAGTGGATCCTGCACGCCGCGACCCAGGACCTGCCGTGCCTCGCCGAGGTCGGCCTGCGGCCCACGCAGCTGTTCGACACCGAGCTCGCCGCTCGCCTGCTGGGTCTGCCCCGGGTCGGGCTCGCGGCCGTCGTCGAGCACTACCTCGGCCTCGCCCTGGCCAAGGAGCACTCCGCCGTCGACTGGTCGACCCGGCCGCTGCCCGAGCCGTGGCTGCGGTATGCCGCGCTCGACGTCGAGGTGCTCGTCGAGCTGCGCAACCTGATGGGTGTCGACCTGGCGATGCAGGGCAAGGACGAGTGGGCCCGTCAGGAGTTCGCCGCCCTCACGACGTGGCAGCCGGTCGAGCGGCAGGACCCGTGGCGCCGGACCACCGGCATCAACACGCTGCGCACCCGCCGCGACCTGGCCGTCCTGCGCGAGCTGTGGTACGAGCGCGACCGGATCGCCCAGCTGCGCGACACCTCCCCCGGCCGGGTGCTTCCCGACGTGAACCTCGTCGACATCGCCCGCGCCCGCCCGAGCACGCCGAGCGACCTGCCGACGAGCCACCGCGCCATCGCCCGCAGCGGCCGCCAGTGGGTCGCGGCCGTCGCTCGGGGGCTCGCGGTCCCGGAGTCGGCCCTGCCCGAGCGGACGCTGCGCACCGACGGCCCGCCGCCGCCCCGCGCCTGGGCCGAGAAGGACCCGACCGCCGCCGCCCGCCTCGCCGACACCCGAGCCGCGCTCACCGCCTTCAGCGAGGAGCGCCAGGTCCCCATCGAGAACGTCTGCTCCCCCGACCCGCTCCGCCGGGTCGTCTGGTCGCCGCCGGCGGACCGCGACCGGGACGGCTTCGCGGCGGCCCTCGCTGCGCAGGGTTGCCGACCGTGGCAGCGCGAGATCGTCGCGCCGATGCTCGTCGCCGCGTTCGCCGCCCACCCCGGGTGACGGCTCTCACGGCATACGGGCGTCGACCCGGTCGCTACCGGTGAGTAACGTGGGACCGAAGCCCACCACCCACCCCCGTCCAGGAGGCCCTCCGTGCCCCGCACCCTCCACGACGTCGTCTTCGTCGACGGCGTCCGCACCCCGTTCGGCAAGGCCGGCGAGAAGGGGATGTATGCGCAGACCCGCGCCGACGACCTCGTCATCCGCTGCATCCGTGAGCTGCTCAAGCGCAACCCGAACCTGCCGCCGGAGCGGGTCGAGGAGGTCGCCATCGCGGCGACCACCCAGATCGGCGACCAGGGCCTGACCCTCGGCCGGATGGCAGCGCTGCTCTCCGGCCTCCCGAACACGACGCCCGGCTACTCGATCGACCGGATGTGCGCCGGCGCGATGACCGCGGTGACCAGCGTCGCCTCGTCGATCGCCTTCGGAGCCATCGACGTCGCCGTCGCGGGCGGGGTCGAGCACATGGGCCGTCACCCGATGGGCGAGGGCGTCGACCCCAACCCGCGCATCGTCGCCGAGAAGCTGGTCGACGAGAGCGCCCTGGTCATGGGCAAGACCGCCGAGAACCTGCACGACCGCTTCCCCCAGCTCACCAAGGAGCGGTGCGACGCCTTCGCCGTCCGCAGCCAGGCCAAGCTGGCCGCGGCCTACGAGCGCGGCGACATCCAGCCCGGCCTCACGACCGTCGCAACCCGGCATGCCGAGAAGGGCTGGGGCCTGGCGACCGTCGACGAGCCGCCGCGCCCCGGTACGACGATGGAGGAGCTGGCCGGGCTGAAGACCCCGTTCCGCCCGCACGGCAACGTGACCGCCGGCAACGCCGCGGGTCTCAACGACGGAGCGACGGCGTGCGTGCTCGCCTCCGAGCGGGCGGCCCACGAGCTCGGCCTGCCGGCCCGGATGCGCCTCGTCTCCTACGCGTTCGTGGGCGTCGAGCCCGAGGTCATGGGCGTCGGGCCGGTGCCGGCCACCGAGAAGGCACTCCACTCGGCCGGCCTGACCATCGAGGACATCGGCCTCTTCGAGCTCAACGAGGCCTTCGCCGTCCAGGTCCTCGCCTTCCTCGACCACTTCGGCATCGCCGACGACGACCCACGCGTCAACGAGTACGGCGGCGCCATCGCCACCGGCCACCCGCTCGCCTCCTCCGGCGTCCGGCTGATGACCCAGCTGGCCCGCCAGTTCGAGCAGCACCCCGAGGTCCGCTACGGCCTCACCGCGATGTGCATCGGCATCGGCATGGGCGGCGCCGTCATCTGGGAGAACCCGCAGCACGCGGCATACGGAACGGACCACTGAGCCATGACCACCACCCCGACCCTGCCCCCCGAGGTCGTCACCCGCGCCTTCGTCCAGGACGTCCGTATGCCGGGTGCCTCCGGCACGCTCGCCCTCGTCACCCTCGACAACGGGCACGACCACACCAAGCCCAACACATTCGGCGTGCAGACCGTGGCCGGGCTGCAGGCGACCTTCGACGGGCTCCGGACCCGCGCCGAGGCCGGCGAGATCCAGGCCGTCGCCCTCACCGGCAAGCCGTTCATCTTCGCCGTCGGCGCCGACCTGACCGGCATCCCCTACGTGACGACCCGCGACCAGGCGCTCGAGGTGGCCCGGGCCGGACACCGGGCGTTCTCGACGCTGATGGACCTGCCCGTCCCGACCTTCGGGTTCGTCAACGGCGCCGCGATGGGCGGCGGGGTCGAGATCGCGCTGGCCTGCGACTACCGGACCATCTCGGCTGGTGTCCCCGCCGTCGCGCTGCCCGAGTGCTTCCTCGGTCTCGTCCCCGGCTGGGGTGGCTGCTGGATGCTGCCGCACCTCGTCGGCCCGGAATCCGCACTCAAGGTGATCATCGAGAACCCGTTGTCGCAGAACAGCATGCTGAGCGGCCCGGCGGCGTTCCGGCTCGGCATGGCGGACGCCATGTTCGCCCCGGCTGACTTCCTCGAGGAGTCCGTTGCCTGGGCCGCGCAGGTCGTCTCGGGTGCGATCACCGTCGAGCGGACCGACCACACGACGGACGCCGACGCCTGGGCCGCCGCGACCAAGGCCGCCACCGAGGTCGCGCTCGTCAAGACCGCCGGCCAGTCCCCCGCGCCGTTGCGGGCCATCGCCCTCGTCGACGCCGCCCGTACCGCCACCCGCGAGGAGGGCTTTGCCGCCGAGGACGAGGCGCTCGCCGACCTCGTCATGGGCGACGAGCTCCGCGCCGGGCTCTATGCGTTCGACCTCGTCCAGCGTCGGGCCAAGCGGCCGGCCGGCGCCCCGGACAAGGCCCTCGCCCGGCCGGTCACCAAGGTCGGCATCGTGGGCGCCGGCCTGATGGCCAGCCAGCTCGCCCTCCTCTTCGCACGCAACCTCGGCGTCCCGGTCGTCATGACCGACCTCGACGAGGAGCGGGTGGCGCGCGGGACGGCATACGTCCACGACGAGGTCGACAAGCTGCTCGCCAAGGGCCGGGTCGGCTCGGACAAGGCGACCTTCCTCAAGGGGCTGGTCACCGGGTCGACGGGCAAGGACGGCTTCGCCGACGCCGACTTCGTCATCGAGGCGGTGTTCGAGGAGATGTCGGTCAAGCAGCAGGTGTGGGCCGAGGTCGAGGCCGTCGTCGGCGACACCTGCGTGCTCGCCTCGAACACCTCGTCGCTGTCGATCACCGAGATGGCGGCGGAGCTCACGCACCCCGAGCGGGTCGTCGGCTTCCACTTCTTCAACCCCGTCGCGGTCATGCCACTGCTCGAGATCATCCCCGGCGACAAGAGCGACGACGATTCTCTCGCAACGGCATTCGCTGTCGGCAAGACCTTGCGCAAGACGACGATCCTCGTCAAGGACGCGCCCTCGTTCATCGTCAACCGGCTGCTCGGCCGGTTCATGGGCGAGTACGCCGCGATCGTCGAGGCCGGCACGCCGATCGAGGTCGCGGACAAGGCGGTCGCGGGGCTCGCTCCGATGCCGCCGCTCGTCCTCGTCGGGCTCGTCGGCCCGGCCATCGCGCTGCACAACAGCCAGACCCTCCACCGGGCGTTCGGCGACCGGTTCCCCGTGTCGGAGAACCTCCGGCGCATCGTGGCGGCCAAGAAGCCCGGCTACTACTCCCTGGCCACCGGCCGCCCGGTCATGGACCCGGAGGTCGAGGCGCTCCTCGTCCAGCCCGAGTCGCCGGTCGCGCTGACGGCCGCCGAGGCGAGGCAGCGGATCCTCGGCGCCCTCGCCGACGAGGTCGGCCGGATGCTCGAGGACGGCGTCGCCCAGGCCCCGATGGACATCGACCTGGCCCTCATCACCGGCGCCGGGTTCTCGTTCTGGAACGGCGGGCTCACCCCGCTGCTCGACCGCGAGGGCGTCTCGGTCGCCGTCAACGGCAGGCCGTTCCTTCCGCCGGGTGTGGCCAGCGTGCCCCGTCAGGGCTAGCCTTTTCGCGGGGACCGGCACCAGCGTTTCGGAGGCACGATGCACGCGTGGATCAAGTTCGACGGCGTCACCGGCTCGGCGACCCACAAGCTGCACAAGGGCGAGACCGCCGTCCTCGCCTGGAACTGGGGCGTGACCAACGAGCAGCCTGCGGGCTCGGGCAGCGGCGGCGGAGTCGGCAAGGCGCGGCCGCACGACTTCACCTTCCTGCACGTCTATGACAAGGCCTCGACGACGCTCGCCAGGGCCGCGGCCGACGGCAAGCACTTCAAGGAGGTCCTGCTCTCGGCGGCCAAGGACGGAGCGGGGCTCAAGGACTTCTTCAAGGTGACCATGAAGGACGTCTTCGTGAGCAGCGTCGAGGTCAGCGCCGACGAGGAGGAGCTCATCGCAGAGGTCTCGCTCCGGCCGGCCTTCATCGGCATCGAGTATGCCGAGCAGTCGCCCAAGGGGACCGCCGAGCCACCGGTGACGCTCGCCTGGGACATCAAGACCAACAAGGTCTCGTGACCCAAGCCGCCCGGGCGCTCTTGCGGGAGGGCGACGGTGCGGGCGCCGAGCGCCTCCTCACCGCTGCCCTTGCCGACCGCCCCGCCGATGCCTGCGCCGACCCCGAGGTACTCCACCTGCTCGGGATCGCGGCCCACACCCAGGGCCGGCCCGGGGAGGCGGTGCGATGGCTCGAGTCCGCGATCGCCGCTGGCCCTGATGAGGTGGCCGCGGCCAGTCTCCACAACGACCTGGGCAACGTCCTGCTGGAAACCGGTGCTCACGACCGGGCCGTCGCGGCATACGAGGCAAGCCTTGCCCTCGACCCTGATGACGGACCCACGTGGACCAACCTGGCCACGGCCCTGCGGCTCGGCCACGACGAGACCGGCGCGGGTCGGGCGGCCCTGCGCGCCATCGAGCTGGACCGGAGCAGCGAGCCGGCCTGGCACGCGTTCTCGCTGGTCCTGCAGACCCTGGCCTCCCTCGGCCGGGCCGAGGACGCCGCCGACCTCACCCGCCGATGGCTCGCCATCGACCCGGGCAACCCGGTGGCACTGCACCGCCTTGCCGCCCTCGGCGAGGCGGCTGTCCCGGCCCGGGCGAGCGACGGCTACGTCGTGACGGTGTTCGACGGGGCCGCGACGAGCTTCGACACGCACATCGCCGCCCTCGGATATCGGGCGCCGCAGCTCGTCGCCGCCGAGCTGGGGCGGCGGCTCGGGCCGCCGAACGGCGGGCTGGTCGTCGCCGACATCGGCTGCGGGACCGGCCTGTCCGGTGCTGCCCTGCGGCCGTATGCCGTGCGGCTGGTCGGGTGCGACCTGTCCCTCGGGATGCTGCGTCAGGCCCAGCTGCGCGGCTGCTACGACGCCCTCGACAAGGCCGAGCTGGTCCGTTTCCTCCAGACCCAGCACGCGGCATACGACGTCGTGGCCTGCGTCGACACGCTCTGCTACGTCGGTGATCTCGGCGACTTCACCCGAGCCGTGGCAGGCGCGCTGCGACCCGGCGGGCTGCTCGTGGCGACCGTCGAGCGCGCGGCCGCCGACAGCGGGTGGAGGCTCACCGGCAGCGGGCGGTACGCCCACTCCGCCGACCACGTCGACAAGGCCTGCGCCGGCGCCGGACTCGTCGACCTCACCCACACCGAGGTGGTCCTCCGGGAGGAGGGCGGGGAGCCCGTCGTGGGCCTCGTCTGGTCCGCCCGGCGGACGACGATGAAGCAATAACTCATATATGAGTTATCGTGTCGGCGTGACCATCACGGCAAGCACTGACACCTACCTGACCCGCATCGGCACCCTCATCCGCGATGCCCGACGGCACAAGGACATGACGCAG
This sequence comes from Intrasporangiaceae bacterium, assembly GCA_021324575.1. Classification (GTDB taxonomy): domain Bacteria; phylum Actinomycetota; class Actinomycetes; order Actinomycetales; family Dermatophilaceae; genus Nostocoides. Next base: position 11,357 of record JAJPIW010000061.1, read on the forward strand.
AACGACCTCGCCGACCTGCTCGGCACCAGCCAGAGCGCGATCGGCCGGATCGAGCAGGGCAAGCAGAACCTCTCCCTGGAGATGCTCGCCCGCATCGGCGAGGCCCTCGACAGCGAGTTCGTCTCGGTCGGCCACTCCCAGCCGCAGAACCTGCGGATCGAGGGTGGCCGCCAGCTCTCCGGGTCGATCGACGTCAAGACGAGCAAGAACGCGGCCGTCGCGCTGCTGTGTGCCTCGCTCCTCAACCGGGGCCGCACGACGCTGCGCAACCTGGCCAGGATCGAGGAGGTCAACCGGATCCTCGAGGTGCTCACCTCGATCGGGGTCAGGACCCGCTGGCTGCCCGACTCCAGCGACCTGGAGATCATCCCGCCCGCCCGCCTCGACCTGGCCGCCATGGACGAGGACGCCGCCCGCCGTACCCGGACCGTCATCATGTTCCTCGGCCCGCTCCTGCACGAGTTCGCCGAGTTCCGCCTCCCGTATGCCGGTGGCTGCGACCTCGGGTCACGCACCGTCGAGCCACACCTGTCGGCCCTGAAGTCCTTCGGCCTGGACGTGCAGGCGACGCACGGCTTCTACGAGTCCTTCGTCGATGCGGCGGTCACGCCCACCCGGCCGATCATCCTCACCGAGCGCGGCGACACGGTGACCGAGAACGTCCTGCTCGCCGCCGCGCGGCATACGGGCACGACGGTCATCCGCAACGCCTCCCCCAACTACATGGTCCAGGACCTGTGCTTCTTCCTCCAGGCACTGGGCGTCCGGATCGAGGGCATCGGGACGACGACCCTCGCCGTCACCGGTGTCGCCGACATCGACGTCGACGTCGAGTACTCCCCCTCCGAGGACCCGATCGAGGCGATGAGCCTGCTCGCCGCGGCCGTCGTCACCGACTCCTCCATCACGATCAACCGGGTGCCGATCGAGTTCCTCGAGATCGAGCTGGCGACCCTGCAGGGCATGGGGATGCAGTACACCCTCTCCGACGAGTACCCCGCCGCCAACGGGCACACCCGCCTGGTCGACCTCACGACCTTCCCCGGGCCGCTGCGCGCGCCGATCGACAAGATCCACCCGATGCCGTTCCCCGGCCTCAACATCGACAACCTGCCGTTCTTCGCGCTCATCGCCGCCAAGGCCGAGGGCACGACGATGATCCACGACTGGGTCTATGAGAACCGGGCCATCTACCTCACCGACCTCACCAAGGTCGGCGCCAAGGTCCAGCTCCTCGACCCGCACCGCGTGCTCATCGAGGGCCCGACGCCCAAGTGGCGCGCCGCCGAGGTCATGTGCCCGCCGGCGCTGCGCCCCGGCGTCGTCGTGCTGCTCGCGATGCTGGCCGCGCCGGGCACCTCGGTGCTGCGCAACGTCTACGTGATCAACCGGGGCTACGAGGACCTCGCCGAGCGGCTCAACGCCCTCGGCGCGAGCATCCAGACCTTCCGCGACATCTGACGTCTGCGTCGTTGGGGGCCCCGACCCTCAGATCCGCAGACGCAAGGCACAGGCCCCGGCTAGCGTCTGCGTCGTTGGGGGCCCCGACCCTCAGATCCGCAGACGCAAGGGTCAGGCCCCGGCTAGCGTCTGCGTCGTTGGGGGCCCCGACCCTCAGATCCGCAGACGCAAGGGTCAGAGGCGGGGCTCGAGGTCGGCGACGATGTGGTCGGGGGTGAGCCCGACGGCGTCGAGCACCTGACCGCGGTTGGCGTGGTCGATGAAGGCCTTGGGCAGGCCGTAGCCGTGGACCGGCACGGTCAGCCCGGCGTCCGAGAGAGCCCGGTGGATCTGGCTGCCGACGGCGCCAGGTGCGACATTGTCCTCGAGGACGGCCACGGCGTCGGCCGCCCGGGCCAGCGCGATGAGGTCGTCGCTCACCGGCAGCGCCCAGACCGGGTCGACGACCCGGACCCGGCGGCCGCCCGCGGTGAGCTTGTCCCCCACCGTCAACGCGGTGCCCGCCATCGAGCCCAGGCCGATGACGAGCACGTCGACGTCACACTCGGCATCGGCGTCGGGCTCGGCGAGCACGTCCACCGTGCCGGCCCGGCGCACGGCGTCGATGCTCGTGCCGGCGGCCCCCTTGGGGAACCGGATGACGCTCGGGGCGTCGTCGATGTCGACGGCGACGCGCAGCGCGGCAGCGACCTGGTCGCCGTCGCGCGGCGCCGCCAGGTGCAGCCCGGGGACGATGGAGGTGATCGCCATGTCCCACATGCCGTGGTGGCTCGCGCCGTCGGGGCCGGTCACACCGGAGCGGTCGAGGACGAAGGTGACGCCGGCCTTGTGCAGGGCGCAGTCCATGAGCAGCTGGTCGAAGGCCCGGTTGAGGAAGGTCGCATAGACGGCGACGACCGGGTGCAGACCGGCATACGCGAGGCCCGCGGCCATCGTGACCGCGTGCTGCTCGGCGATGCCGACGTCGAAGGTGCGGTCCGGGTAGGCGTCGGCGAAGGGCTTGAGCCCGACCGGGATCATCATCGCCGCGGTGATGGCCACCAGGTCGGGACGCTGCGCACCGAGCCGGACCATCTCGTCACCGAACTCGTCGGTCCAGCTGCGTCCGGAGATCTCGATGGGCAGGCCGGTCTCGGGGTTGATGACGCCGACGGAGTGGAACTGGTCGGCCTCGTCGCGGATGGCCGGGGTATAGCCGCGGCCCTTCTGGGTGATCACGTGGACGAGCACCGGGCCACCGAACGCGCGAGCCTTGCGCAGGGCCGACTCGAGCGCCTGCTCGTCATGGCCGTCGACCGGGCCGAGGTACTTCAGGCCGAGGTCCTCGAACATCCCCTGCGGGGCGACGATGTCCTTGATGCCCTTCTTCATGCCGTGCAACGTCTCGTACATCGCCCCGCCCACGACCGGCGTCCGGTTCAGGGTGTTCTTGCCCCAGTCCAGGACCTTCTCGTAGCTGCGGGTCGTGCGCAGCGTCGCGAGGTGGTCGGCGAGCCCGCCGGCCGTCGGCGCATAGGAGCGTTCGTTGTCGTTGACGACGATGACGAGGGGCAGGTCCTTGTCGGCGGCGATGTTGTTGATCGCCTCCCAGGCCATCCCGCCGGTCAGGGCACCGTCACCGATGACGGCAACCGTGTAGCGGTCGCGCTCCCCCGAGATCCGGCGGCCGCTCGCGATGCCCGCCGCCCAGGACAGCGACGTCGAGGCGTGCGAGTTCTCCACGACGTCGTGCTCGGACTCCGACCGGCTCGGGTACCCGGACAGCCCGCCCCGCGTCCGCAGCCCCGAGAAGTCGTGCCGGCCGGTGAGCAGCTTGTGGACGTAGGACTGGTGCCCGGTGTCGAAGACGATCGCGTCGCGTGGGGTGGTGAAGACGCGGTGCAGGGCGATGGTCAGCTCGACGACACCGAGGTTGGGCCCGAGGTGGCCACCGGTGCGCGACACCTGCTCGACGAGGAAGTCACGGATCTCCTGGGCCAGCGCCGGGAGCTGCTCCACCGGCAGGGCCTTCAGGTCGCCGGGACCGCGGATGGTGTCGAGCACGCTCACGGTTGCGGTGGGTCCTTCCTCGGGCAGGATGATCGACCGCCCAGTGTATGCCGTGTGGCCGGCTCCCAGCCGGTCCCGCGCTCGTCGCTCCCTCGTCGCACGCCTCACAGCCGCGGCACGAACCGCTTGCCCGAGAACGCCTCGAAGAGGAGCGCGGCCGACCGCTGGGCGGCCAGCAGGCGCACGCCCTCGGCCTCCAGGTCGGCCATCACCTGCTGCAGCCCCTCCGGGCCGACGTGGTCACCCAGCTCGACCCGGACGTCGCGGTAGGCCTGCCGCATGCCGACCAGCTGGGCGTCGATGTGCCGCCGCGCCACCCAGGCGAGGGCGACGGGGTGCCGCCGCCACCCGGCATACGCGCGGTAGTCCGGCGGGCAGTGGTCGAGCAGCCACGACACGGCCGGGACCTGCCAGCCGGGCGCCTCGGGGGGCGGCACGGCGGCCGGCCAGCCGGGAGGGGACGTTGCGCTCACGAGAACAGTGTGCGCGGCCCCGCCGACAGCCCGCCCGGACGACGTCCCGGCGCCGTCCGGGCGGGGTCCGGGCACCGTCCGCCACGTCCGGATCGTGGACCTCGGGAATGCGGGTGAATAATGCGAGATTATGGTTTTCATCAAGTCCTGTAATCACCGGAAAGGTTTCGCGTGTCCGTGACCGACCACCGTTCCGCCTCCTCGGCCCAGGTCCGCCCGCCCCGCGCGGGACGGTCCAACGGCCAGTGGGCGATCGACGGCACCGAGCCGCTCAACGCCAACGAGGTGTTCAAGGCCGAGGACAACGGGCTCAACGTCCGCGAGCGGATCGAGCAGGTCTACTCCGTCGAGGGCTTCGACTCGATCACGGGCGACGACCTGCACGGTCGGTTCCGGTGGTGGGGCCTGTACACCCAGCGTCGGCCCGGCATCGACGGCGGACGCACCGCCCAGCTGGAGACCCACGAGCTGGAGGACAAGTACTTCATGCTCCGGGTCCGGATCGACGGCGGGGCCCTGACGGTCGAGCAGCTGCGGGTCATCGCGGGCATCTCCCGCGACTTCGGTCGCGACACCGCCGACATCACCGACCGGCAGAACATCCAGCTGCACTGGATCGCGGTCGAGGACGTGCCCGAGATCTGGCGACGTCTGGAGGCGGTCGGCCTGCAGACCACGGAGGCGTGTGGCGACACTCCTCGTGTCATCCTCGGCTCACCGCTGGCCGGCATCGCCGCGGACGAGATCATCGACCCCACCCCGGTCATCGAGGAGATCACGACCCGCTTCATCGGCGACCCGTCGCTGGCCAACCTGCCCCGCAAGTTCAAGACGGCGATCACCGGGCACCCGAGCCTGGACGTCGTCCACGAGATCAACGACATCTCCCTCGTCGGCGTCGTCCACCCCGAGCTCGGCGTCGGCTACGACCTCTGGGTCGGTGGCGGTCTCTCGACGTCGCCGCGGCTGGCCGAGCGGCTGGGTGTCTTCGTCGCCCCCGAGGCCGCCGCGGACGTGTGGCTCGGCGTCATCTCGATCTTCCGCGACTACGGCTACCGGCGGCTGCGCAACAAGGCCCGGCTGAAGTTCCTCCTCGCAGAGTGGGGACCGGAGAAGTTCCGCGACGTGCTCGAGACCGAGTACCTCGGCCACCGCCTGCCCGACGGCCCACCCCCGCCCCCGTCGACCGGGCCCGGCGACCACGTCGGCGTCCACGTGCAGAACGACGGGCTGCGCTATGTCGGCGCCACGCCCACCGTCGGGCGCGTGAGCGGCGCGATCCTCGAGGGTCTTGCTGACGCCGTCGAGCGCGCCGGCTCAGACCGGCTGCGTCTCACGCCGCACCAGAAGCTCGTCGTCCTCGACGTGCCCGCCGCCGCCGTCGACACCCTCGTCGCCGATCTCGACGCGCTGGGTCTGTCGACCGCCCCGTCACCGTTCCGGCGTTCGACGATCGCCTGCACGGGCATCGAGTTCTGCAAGCTGGCCATCGTCGAGACCAAGCAGACTGCGGCGACCGCGATCGCCGAGCTGGAGAAGCGGCTCGCCGGAGTCGAGCTCGACACGCCGATCTCGTTGCACGTCAACGGTTGCCCGAACTCCTGCGCGCGGATCCAGACCGCCGACATCGGCCTCAAGGGTCAGATCGTCACGACCGACGACGGCGTCCAGCAGCCCGGGTTCCAAGTCCACCTCGGTGGCGGCCTCGCCGGCAGCGACCGCCTCGACGCCGGTCTCGGCCGCACGGTCCGTGGCCTCAAGGTGACCGCCGACGGGCTCCCCGACTACGTCGAGCGGGTCGTCCGCCGCTACCTCGCCGACCGGACCATCGGCGAGCCGTTCGCCACCTGGGCACACCGGGCCGAGGAAGGAGCGCTCCAGTGAGCACGACCACCAGGCGCAGCCTCGAGGAGCTCCGCGCCCTCGCCGAGACCGGGTCCCGCGAGCTGGCCGACGCCGACGCCGACACCATCGCCCGCTGGGCCGCCGAGAACTTCCCCGGCAGCCTCGCCGTCGCCTGCAGCATGGCCGATGCCGTTCTGCCGCACGTGATCTCGCAGCACGCGCCCGGTGTCGACGTGCTGTTCCTCGACACCGGCTACCACTTCACCGACACCCTCGTCACGCGCGACATCGTCGCCGAGGAGCTCGACGTGACCATCGTCGACGTCACCCCCAAGCTGACGGTCACCGAGCAGGACGCGGCATACGGCAAGGACCTGTTCGGTCGCGACCCGGCTGCCTGCTGCCGCATGCGCAAGGTCGAGCCGCTCGCGGACTCCCTCGCCGGGTACGAAGCGTGGGTGACCGGTGTCCGCCGCGACGAGGGACCGACCCGCGCCGACACCCCGGTCGTCACCTTCGACGAGGTGCACGGCCTGGTCAAGATCAACCCGCTCGCGGCCTGGACCTTCGAAGAGCTGCTCTCGTATGCCGCGGAGCACCGGGTCCCGGTCAACCTCCTTGTCACCAATGGCTACCCGTCGATCGGGTGCGAGCCCTGCACCCGCCCGGTGGCCGAGGGCGAGGACCCGCGGGCCGGACGCTGGGCGGGCTTCGCCAAGACCGAGTGCGGGATCCACACGTGAGCGCCGCTGTGACGACAGCGGACCAGGGGACGACCGGCGAGCCGCTGCGCCTCAGCCAGCTCGACGTCCTGGAGTCCGAGGCGATCCTCGTCATCCGCGAGATCGCGGCTGAGCTCGAGCGACCGGTGCTGCTCTTCAGCGGCGGCAAGGACTCGGTCGTCATGCTGCACCTGGCAGCCAAGGCGTTCTGGCCGGCGCCCATCCCGTTCCCCGTGCTGCACGTCGACACCGGGCACAACTTCCCCGAGGTCCTCGCCTACCGCGACGCGACCGTCGAGCGGCTCGGCCTGCGCCTGGTCGTGGCGTCCGTGCAGGACTACATCGACGACGGCCGCCTCCGCGAGCGGGCCGACGGCACCCGCAACCCCCTGCAGACCCAGCCCCTCCTCGACGCCATCGCCGCCGGGCGCTTCGACGGCGTCTTCGGCGGTGGGCGACGCGACGAGGAGAAGGCCCGCGCCAAGGAGCGCGTCGTCAGCCTCCGCGACGAGTTCGGCCAGTGGGACCCCAAGAACCAGCGGCCCGAGCTGTGGAACCTGTTCAACCCGCGGCACCGCCCGGGTGAGCACGTCCGGGTCTTTCCCCTCTCCAACTGGACCGAGCTGGACGTGTGGCAGTATATCGAGCGCGAGGCCATCGCGCTGCCTGCCCTCTACTACGCCCACGAGCGGGACGTCTTTGCCCGCGACGGGATGTGGCTCGCTGTCGGGCCGTACTCCCAGCCACATGGTGGGGAGACCGTGGAGACACGTGTCGTCCGCTACCGCACGGTCGGCGACATGTCGTGCACGGGAGCCGTGGACTCTTCTGCCGCAACGGTTTCCGATGTCGTGGCTGAGGTCGCCGCCTCGACCCTCACCGAGCGTGGCGCCACCCGTGCCGACGACCGGCTCTCCGAAGCCGCCATGGAGGACCGCAAGAAGGAGGGGTACTTCTGATGGGCTCTGCCATCGCCAGCCCGGTTGCCCCGCCCGAAGCGGCCCCGGTGCTCACACCGAGCTCGTTGCTACGCCTCGCCACCGCGGGGTCGGTCGACGACGGCAAGTCGACTCTCGTCGGCCGGCTGCTCCACGACACCAAGTCGGTGCTGTCCGACCAGCTCGCTGCCGTCGAGCGCGTCTCGCGCGACCGCGGCCTCACGTCGGCCGACCTTGCGCTGCTCACGGACGGGCTGCGCGCCGAGCGCGAGCAGGGCATCACCATCGACGTCGCCTACCGCTACTTCGCCACCGCTCGTCGGTCCTTCATCCTCGCCGACTGCCCCGGCCACGTGCAGTACACCCGCAACACGGTGACCGGGTCCAGCACCGCTGACGTCGTCGTCGTCCTCGTCGACGCCCGCCACGGCGTCGTCGAGCAGACCCGTCGACACCTGGCCGTCGTCGCCCTGCTCCGTGTTCCGCACGTCGTCGTCGCCGTCAACAAGATCGACCTGGTCGACTTCTCCGAGGACGTCTTCGAGTCGGTCAACGCATCGGTCCAGCAGGTGGCCCAGGAGCTGGGCATCCCAGACGCCCACGCCATCCCCGTCTCGGCACTCGACGGTGACAACATCGTGGACCGTTCGGCCCGCACTCCTTGGTACATCGGCCCCTCGCTCCTCGAGCTGCTCGAGCAGCTCCCGCCCGCCGACGACGCCCACTCCGCGCCGTTCCGGATGCCGGTCCAGCTCGTCATCCGCCCCCAGGGCGCCGCGCTGGACCCTGCTCTGCGGGACTACCGGGGGTATGCCGGTCAGGTCGGCTCCGGGGTCGTGACCGTCGGCGACGAGGTGGTCGTCCTCCCGTCCGGGCAGCGCTCGACCGTCGTGGGCATCGACCTGGGGCCCGAGCCGCTCGTCACGGCCTTCGCGCCACAGTCGGTCACTCTGCGCCTCGCCCACGACGTCGACATCTCCCGCGGCGACGTCATCGCGGCCGCGGCAGCGGCCCCGGTGCCGGTCAAGGCGTTCGACGCCGTCGTCGCCTGGCTCGGTGACGCGCCTCTCCACCCCGGGGCACGGCTGCTCGTCAAGCACGGCGCCCGCACCGTGCAGGCGGTCGTCGGTGCCGTCGAGGGTCGTCTCGACCTGGACACGTTGACGACGGTGCCGACGGATGCGTTGCGGCTCAACGACATCGGCCGGATCAGCCTGCGCGTCGCCACTCCCCTGCCGGTCGAGCCGTATGCCGCCTCGCGGCATGGCGGTGCCTTCCTGCTCATCGACGGGCACGAGGGCTCGACCCTCGCCGCGGGGATGGTGCAGACGCCATGACCCTCCCGCTGGTCCTCGACCTCACCGGGCGCCTCGTCGTCCTAGTGGGCGGCGGACCGGTGGCGGCGCGTCGCCTGCAGACCTTCCTCGACGAGGGTGCCCAGGTGCGCATCGTCGCGCCCTGGGTCTGTGAGGACATCGCTGAGCTGGTCCGCAGCGACGGCGACCGCATCCAGTGGCGGGACCGGGACTACCTCGGCCCGGCCGACCTGGCTGACGCGTGGCTCGTCCACACCGCCGTCGGGGAGCTGTCGGTCGACCGGCAGGTGGCGGCCGACGCCGCCGCCGCGCGACTCTGGTGTGTCGACGCGACGTCGGCAGCCACGACCTCGGCGTCGGTGCCGGCACGCACCTCGGTCTCGACGCCCGACGGCCGGGTCACCATCGCCGCTCACTCCGGGGGCGACCCGCGGCTGGCCTCCTCGGTTCGCGACGCCATCGCCACTGGTCTTGCCTCGGGGCTGATTCCCTTGCAGCACAACCGAGCTCGCGACGGTGAAGGCTGGGTGGCGCTCGTCGGTGGAGGCCCGGGCATCGATGGTCTTCTCACGGCGCGAGGTCACGAGCTGCTCGCAGCGGCCGACGTCGTCGTCGTCGACCGGCTCGCGCCGCGCGCAGTAGTCGACCGACTGCCCGAGTCCGTGCGTGTCATCGACGTGGGCAAGACGCCCGGCCACCACCCGGTCCCCCAGACCCGGATCAACGACATCCTCGTCGAGGAGGCCCAGCGTGGGCTGGGTGTGGTGCGGCTCAAGGGCGGCGACCCCTACGTCCTCGGTCGCGGTGGCGAGGAGCGCACCGCCTGCGAGGCACATGGCATACGGGTCGAGGTCGTTCCCGGTGTGACGAGCGCGATCGCCGTCCCCGCCGCCGCGGGTATACCGGTCACCCACCGCGGCGTGGCCCGAGGGTTCACGGTGCTCACCGGGCACGAGGACATCGCGCACGTCCCGGCGAGCAGCGACCACACCCTCGTCCTGCTCATGGGGGTCTCCCACCTGGGCCGCACCGCCGAGCTGCTGGTCGAGCACGGTCACTCCCCGGACTGCCCGGTCGCCGTCGTCGAGCGCGGCTTCCACCCCAGCCAGCGGACCACCGTCGGAACCCTCGCGACGATCGACGCGGAGGCCACGGCGGCTGGAGTCGAGGCGCCGGCCGTCGTCGTCGTCGGCGACGTGGTCCGGCTCAGTCCGCACTGGACATGAGTCGCCCGGTCGTCGTCCTCGTCGCCCACGGCACCGGCGACCCGCTGGGCCGTGCCGTCCTGGACGGGCTGCGCGACGCCGTGGCGGCCAGCCTGCCCGATGCCGAGGTGCGGCTCGCGTTCGTCGACGTCATTGCCCCGAGGCCCGCCGAGGTCCTCGTCGGCACGAGTGGCGCGGTGCTCGTGCCCTTGTTCCTGGCCGGTGGTCACCACGTCACGGTCGACGTCCAAGATGCCGTGGCCGGTGCCGACGGCGCCCGGGCGACCAGCGCGCTGGGCCCGGACCCGCTCGTCGTCGAGGCGCTGGCGGACCGCGTCCTGGCGCTCGAGCCGTCCCCCCGCGCGGTCGTTCTCGCCGCAGCCGGGTCCTCGCTGGCGGCCGCGCGAGCGGACGTGGACGTCGCCGCGGCACGACTGGCCGAACGGCTCGGCTGCCCGGTCTCGGCGGCCTTCCTCAGCGGCCCCGGGACCACGGTTCCGGAGGCCATCGAGGTGGCATCCGCCCGGGCCGGCGGAGTGGTCGAGGACGTGGTCGTCGCGGCCCACCTACTCGCGCCCGGGCACTTCCACGGCCGGGCCGCGCGAATCGCGAGCGAGCAGGGCGTGCGATGTACCGACCCGCTCGGTGTGCACCCCAGCATCGTCGACCTCGTCCACCGGCTGGCCACCACCGACGCGTGACACCCCGTCAGCCCGACCCTCAGCCCGATCGACCCAGAGGAACCAGCCCGTGAAACGCACAGTGGTCGCCGCCCTGACGGCGATCCTCGCCCTCGTCATGGTCGCCGCACCGGCCACGGCATACGACAAGAGCTCTCCGGCCGCGGGCCTGCCACCGGTCCTCAAGGTCGGCACCGAGGGGGTCTACTCCCCCTTCAGCTACCACGACCCGAGCGGCAAGCTGACCGGCTTCGACATCGACGTCATGAACGCCATCGGCAAGAAGCTCGGCGTGCAGGTCCAGTACGTCGAGACGCCGTGGGACTCGATGTTCGCGGCCCTCGGCGCGCAACGCTTCGACGTGGTCGCGAACGAGGTGACCTTCAACGACGAGCGCAACGGTCTCTATGACCTGTCCGACCCGTATGTCGAGACGACCGGCGTCGTCGTCGTGGCCGACGACAACTCGACGATCAAGAGCCTCGCCGACCTCAAGGGGAAGAAGACCGCCGAGAACCTCACGAGCAACTGGTCCGAGGTGGCCAAGGGAGCCGGCGCCACCATCGTCGGGGTCGACGGGATGACCGAGGCCCTGGCGAACCTCCGACAGGGGCGGGTCGACGCGCTCGTCAACGACAAGCTCGCCATCCAGAACTACCTCGCGACGACCAAGAACCCCGGGGTCAAGGTGGTCGCGCAGACCGACGACGTGAGCCGATCCGTCCTGGCCGCGCGCAAGGGCAGCGGCTATCTGCCGCAGCTGAACTCGGCCATCGCCGCGCTCAAGGCCGACGGGACACTGACGTCGATCTATGACAAGTACTTCACCGCCAAGGTGGCGGCACCGACGACCTGGGAGCTGGTCAGGAACAACGCGTGGCCGATGCTGCGGGCGACGATCACCAACACCATCCCGCTGACCATCATCAGCTTCGCGATCGGCCTGGTCATCGCCCTCGTCGTCGGCCTGGCCCGGATGTCCAGCCAGCCGGTCGTGACCGGCCTGGCCCGGCTGTACATCTCGGTGATCCGGGGCACGCCGCTGCTCGTGCAGCTCTTCATCATCTTCTACGCGCTGCCGCAGCTCGGGATCAAGATCAACCCGTTCCCGGCGGCGATCATCGCCTTCAGCCTCAACGTCGGCGGGTATGCCGCGGAGATCATCCGGTCCGCGGTGCAGAGCCTGCCGCGCGGCCAGTGGGAGGCGGCCTCGACAATCGGCATGAACTACGCGACGACCCTGCGCCGGGTGATCCTGCCGCAGGCCGCCCGGACCGCGGTCCCGCCCCTGTCCAACACCCTCATCTCGCTCGTCAAGGACACCTCACTCGCTTCGACGATCCTCGTGGTCGAGCTGCTGCGGCAGGCACAGATCGCCGCGGCGCCAACCTTCCAGTTCTTCGCCATGTACGGGGTAGCCGCCCTCTACTACTGGGTCATCTGCCTGGCCCTGTCCGCCGTCCAGTCCCGCACCGAGACCCGTCTGAACAGGTTCGTCGCCGCATGAGCACTCTCGTCACCGTCGAGCACCTCGCCAAGTCCTTCGGCGACCACCAGGTCCTCCAGGACATCTCCTTCGGCGCCGAGGCCGGCACCGTCACCTGCATCATCGGCCCGTCGGGCTCGGGCAAGACGACCCTCCTGCGGTCGCTCAACGCGCTCGAGATCCCCGACCGCGGGATCGTCACGATCGGCGACTGCACGGTCGACTTCGCCACCATCACGCCGGGCCCGCGAGGCCGGCTGCCCAAGGCCCAGCGAGAGCTGCTGGCAGCGCTGCGCGCCAAGAGCGGGATGGTCTACCAGTCACACAACCTGTTCCCCCACAAGACCGCCCTGGAGAACGTCATCGAGGGACCGGTCGTGGTCCAGGGCGAGGCCGTCGCCGAGGCGACGGTCCGTGGGCGGGAGCTGCTCGAGCGGGTCGGCCTCTCGGCGCACGCCGACAAGTACCCGTTCCAGCTGTCCGGCGGCCAGCAGCAACGCGTCGGGATCGCCAGGGCCCTTGCCGGCCGGCCGAGCGTCGTGCTCTTCGACGAGCCGACCTCCGCACTGGACCCCGAGCTCGTCGGCGACGTCCTGGGCGTCATGAAGAGCCTTGCCGCAGAAGGCTGGACGATGATCGTCGTCACCCACGAGCTCCGGTTCGCGCAGCAGGTCGCCGACCAGGTCCTCTTCATCGACGGGGGTCTCGTCGTGGAGTCCGGGCCGCCCTCGGAGGTCATCGCCAACCCCCAGCATCCGCGGACCCAGGCCTTCCTCACCCGCCTGCTCGAGCCGATCTGAGCGAGCGTATGCCGCGCGCGGCCGCTGGAGAGGCAACGGTTCCCGACTCACCGAAGCCGTTGGTCAACGGACGACGGTGACCGGGCACTTGGCGTATGCCGCCACGTGCTGGCTGACCGATCCCAGGACGAGCCCCTTGAAACCGCCTCGTCCGCGGTGGCCGACGACGAGCAGGTCGGCGCCGGCGGACTCCCGGATGAGCACCTTGGCCGGACGGCCCCTGGTGACCTTTGGCTGGACGAGAACCGGCGGCGAGGCCCCGAGCTCCTCGGTGATCAGCTGCCGGAGGTCATCCGCGCCGTCGTCGCTGCTCTCCGGCTGGGCCCGCTCGGACACACTGCCACTGCCAGATGGCGGCAGCAGGGTCGGCTCCCACACGTTGACCACGACCAGGTCGGCGCCGTGATCCGCGGCCTCGGCGGCGGCCCAGGTCAGGGCCTTTCGGCTGCCCGCCGAGCCATCGACGCCAACCACGATGGTCTTCCATCTGCTCATAACTGCCCAATCTCCGTCGATCGGCCCAACGCCAGTCTTGTTGACCTGCGCGTGTAACGATACACGGCAACGCGGTGACATGGGTCTCGACTCGGCATCGATCATGCGCCCCGGGTCGTGGTCCGGTGCATGACGTGCCAGGGCGCGTACGGATTCTCGGTCTGGCGGCCGAGCGCCAGACGGGCGCAGATCGCTCCCTGTGCACGCAGGTCCTGGGCAACCGTGGTCAGGCCCAGACGAGCGGCCGATGGTTCGTCGTCCCAGCCGGTGACCGCGATGTCGTCCGGCACTCGTAGCCCCGATGCGGAGGCTTCCTCCAGCAGGAAGCGGGCGAGCTCGTCGCTCATCGCCATCACCGCGTCGGGGCGCTGCGCGAGCAGAGCCCGGGCAGCCTCACGACCGTGTGACTCGTCGTTTCGGGCGGCGACGCTGACAAGCACCTCATCGTTGGAGATCTGGCGAGCCTGGCAGTAGTCCGCGATCCCCCGGAGTCGGGCCTCGGTCACCGGGTACGTCGTGCTGCCGGGATCGAACCCGTACCCGATGCCGGGTGTGCGTTCCTGAGTCAAGGGGAAGCTGAGGACAGCCGGTCGGCGTGACGTGGCAAACGCGGCCTCGGTGATCGCGTAGGCAGCGGCGCGGTCGTCGATACTGACACATTGCGTCCCTGGCAGCTGTGGCCCACCTTGCACAACCACCGGCCTTCCGGTCGCGATGGCCGCTAGCAGCGCTGGGTCGTCGGTCGCTGTCGACCACACCACGAAGGCGTCCACCGCAGCGGCGGTGACGCGATCCCGGTCACGGTCGCCGCCGGCGGTCGAGATGATGGTCAGTGCCTCACCGGACTGGACAAGCTCATCACTGATCCCGGCCAGGAAGCGGGTCACCATCGGGTTGTCGAAGGCATACCGCAGCTGCTCACCCAACACGACCCCCAGGCAGTCGCTGATGCGACGGCGAAGCGACCGGGCACGCGGATCGGGCCCTGAGTAGCCCAGTCGCCGAGCAGTCTCCAACACCCGCTGACGGGTATGTGCGGCAACGCGCTCCGGGCGGTTGAGCGCGTACGAGACGGTCATGACCGACACGCCGGACGCGCGCGCCACGTCGGCCATCGTGACTCGCGGCCGGTGCGCAGCTGGACGTTCTGACATCTGGGTATCGTCACAGAGTGTATCGGTACACGAGCGTGACCTGACGATCGCTGGCTGAGGACGCCGCCGCCGTGTATCGTTACACGCGCAAACTCTGGCTGAGACATCGTCGTCCGAAGGGGTACATCGTGAGCACCGTCACATCAGACGCCAGTCCCGTTGACATGGGGCACGACGAGCGCAGACCGCTCATGTCGACCCGAGAGCTACTCATGATGAACCTCGGATTCTTCGGGGTGCAGTTCAGCTTCGGCCTGACCCAGTCGGCGGTCAACCCGCTGTTCCTGCTGATCGGCGCCAAGCCTGAGCAGCTGCCGATCCTCAACCTCGCCGGTCCCGTGACCGGGCTGCTCATCCAGCCGTTGATCGGAGCGATCAGCGACCGGACGTGGAGCCCACGATGGGGGCGACGACGCCCCTTTGTCACCGGTGGCGCAGTCCTCTGCGCGATCATCCTGTTCGCCTTCCCGTTCGTCGGGCTCCTCTGGCTGGGCGTGCTCTGCTTCTGGCTCCTTGATGCCGGCAACAACACCTCCATGGAGCCCTACCGGGCCTTCATCTCCGACCGGCTGCCCAAGTCACAGCTGGCCCGCGGCTTCCTCACCCAGAGCATGTTCACCGGCGCCGGCGCGGTGCTCGCCAACCTCTCGCTGTTCGTCCTCCAGAAGGTGTCGTCGCTGGACAAGACCGCCGGGAACGGGGTGCCCTACTGGATGTACGTCTGCTTCATGTTCGGCACGATCTGCATCCTGGTGACGGTCCTGACGGCGATGGCGCGGACCAAGGAGCTGACCCCGTCCGAAGAAGACCTCGCCGAGATCCGCAACGCGCCCAAGGGCCTGCGCCCCGCGATCGCCGACATCAAGGACGCGGTCAGGACGATGCCGGTCGCCATGCACAAGATCGGTTTCGTGTTCGTCTTCCAGTGGTACGCGATGTTCATCTACTGGCAGTTCCTGGCCGTCAGCCTGGGCGAGACGGTGTTCCACACCACTCCGGAGACCCCCGGCAAGGCATGGGACAACGCCATCGCCTGGAGCGGCCTGATGAACGGCGCCTACAACTTCATCACCATGGTGTCGGCGATGATGCTGGTCGGGTTCTGCGTCAAGATCGGGGCCAAGCGGGTGCACTCGGTGGCTCTCGCCCTGGCCGCCGGAGCGCTCATCTGGCTGGCGCACAGTGGGAACCAGTACCTCGCCCTCGTCCCGATGATCGGGATGGGTATCTTCTGGGCCAGCGCGGTCGGCGTCCCGTACCTGATGGTGGCCAGCATGGTCCCGGCCAAGCGGACCGGCGTCTACATGGGGATCCTCAACATGATGATCGTCGTGCCCATGCTCGTCGAGACGGTGACGTTCGGCTGGATCTTCAAGCATCTGCTCCACAGCAAGGGCAGCAACGCCATGATGCTCGCCGGCGTCCTGATGGGCATCGGCGCCCTGGCGATGCTCTGGGTCAACGACCCGGACGAGGCTGACGAGTCCCCCATCGTCCCCCTCGGGGGCAAGCGCAGCATCACCGTCTACGACCGCGTCGTGGTCGGCTCGGACGGAACCCCGACCAGCCTGTATGCCGTGGACCGCGCCGCCGAGGTGGCCCAGGCCGCTCAGGCGAAGCTGATCGTCGTCACGGCGTACGACGAGCAGGATGCGAGTACCGCTCCGGCGCCCCAGGAAGGGCAGCACCGCGACATCTACGGCAAGGACGCCGCCCGGCGGGCTCTCGACAGTTCGGTGACCGGCCTGACCAAACAACGCGCCCGGTTCATCGAGCAACGGCTCGTACCCGGCGACCCGGTCAACGCCCTGCTCGACGCCGTCGGGACGAACCCCGCCAACCTCATCGTCGTGGGCAACCGTGGGCTCGGTGCCGCCGAGGGCCAGGTCCTCGGGTCCGTTCCCGCCGGGGTCGTGAGGAACGCCCTGTGCGACGTCCTCGTCGTCCAGACCTCGGCCCTGGACGAGGACCGCGTCATCGGTGAGGACCTGCGCGCTGCGCCCCGGCCCTGAGCCTCTGGCTCGAGGACGAGCCAGGGCGGGGCGGCATTCGACACCGGACGGAGACCCCATCAGAGGTCGCCAGCACACGGTCTTGCTCGCGCTTGACTCTAGGAGGAGGCTGACGCCATGAGCGCCACCACCGACGGCCAGGGTTTCCGACGGCCGACTGTGGCCCAGCCCCGGACAGTGCCCATCGCCGACTATGGCTTTCTCTCCGACGGGGAGGTGACCGCCCTCGTCTCCCCCGCTGGTGACGTGGACTGGATGTGCCTGCCGCGGATGGACGCGGGCAGTGTCTTCGGGCAGCTGCTGGGTCGTCATGCCGGCCGTTTCCGCCTCGCGCCCGCCGAGATCCTCGTGCCGACCGCCCGTCGCTACCTGCCGGGGACGATGGTCCTGGAGACCAGCTGGGGCACGCCCACCGGATGGATCATCGTCCGCGACGCGCTGCTCATCGGACCGTGGCGGCACGAGGACGACCTGGACCAGGTGATGCGCCGGACGCCGACCGACACCGACGCCGAGCACATCCTGCTGCGCACCATCCGCTGCGTCTCCGGGGAGGTGCAGACGGTGCTGGAGTGCGAGCCGGTGCTCGACTACGGCCGCAAACCGGTCACCTGGGCCTACACCGACCACGTCTACCACCAGGCCCGGGCCACGGCCGAGGGCAGCGACATCCAGCTGACCCTCACGACCGACCTCCGGCTGGGCTTCGAGGGCGGCCAGGCAGGAGCCCGGACCCTGCTCAAGGAGGGCGACCTGCGCTTCGTCGCGCTCTCCTGGGGGCCGACGAACCCGCCACCGCTCACCTACGAGGACGCCTACCGACGACAGGTCTACACCGCCCACCACTGGCAGCACTGGCTCGGGCGGGGCAAGTTCCCCGACCACCCGTGGCGCAGCTACCTCCAACGCAGTGCCCTCACCCTCAAGGGCCTGACCTACGCACCGACCGGCGCCATCGCGGCCGCCTCGACGACCTCGCTGCCGGAGACGATCGGCGGCGGCCGCAACTATGACTACCGGTTCGCCTGGATCCGCGACGCGACCTTTGCCCTGTGGGGCCTGTACTCGCTCGGCTTCGACTGGGAGGCGGTGGACTTCTTCTCCTTCATCGCCGACGCCGCCGAGGGCGACAGCGACCTGCAGATCATGTACGGGATCGGCGGGGAGCGCGACCTCACCGAGCTCACCCTGGACCATCTGAGCGGGTATGCCGGGTCGCGGCCGGTCCGGATCGGCAACGCGGCATACAGCCAGGTCCAGCACGACGTCTGGGGTGCGCTGCTGGACTCTGTCTACCTGCATGCCAAGACCGCAGACCACGTCGACAGCCGGATCTGGCCGATCCTCGGCAAGCAGGTGGCCGCGGCGCTGGCCAGCTGGCGCGACCCGGACGCCGGGATCTGGGAGGTCCGCGGGGAGCTGCAGCACTTCACCTCCTCCAAGCTGATGTGCTGGGTCGCGGTCGACAGGGGGGCGAAGCTGGCCGCCATGATCGGCGAGGGCGCCGAGGCAGACCGCTGGGCGGAGGCGGCCGAGGAGATCAAGGCCGACATCCTCGAGCACGGGGTCGACGACCGCGGCGTCCTCACCCAGTACTACGGCGCCACCGCCCTGGACGCCTCACTGCTGCTCGCACCGCTCGTCGGGTTCCTGCCCGCCGACGACGAGCGGATCCGGGCCACCGTCCTGGCGATCGCCGACGAGCTGACCGACGACGGGCTCGTCCTGCGCTACCGGGTCGAGGAGACCGACGACGGCTTCACCGGCGAGGAGGGCTCGTTCACGATCTGCTCGTTCTGGCTGGTCTCCGCCCTGTGCATCATCGGTGAGAAGGAGCGGGCCCATGCCCTGTGCGCCAAGCTGCTCTCGCTCGCCGGGCCGCTCGAGCTCTACGCCGAGGAGATCGAGGCGAAGTCGGGCCGGCACCTGGGCAACTTCCCCCAGGCGTTCACCCACCTGGCCCTCATCAACGCCGTCCTGCACGTCATCGACATGGAGGACTGAGCCGGCCTCCGCCGACCGGGTGGAGGTATGCCGGCGCGCCGGGACGCGTCCGAACACCTCCACCGACTACGCGACGGAGGTGTCCTTGGCCGGAACGAGCAGGACCGGCACGGGGGCGGACCGGACGATTTTCGAGGCGCCCGACCCGAGGAACAGCCGGGCCGCCGCAGCCAGCGAGCCGGAGCCCACGACGAGCAGGTCGCCCTCGGTCCAGGGCACGCTCTCGATCGCCCTGCTCCACGAGAAGCCCTCACCGACGACCAGCGAGGCAGCAAGCCGGCGGCCCAGGTCGTCCCCACGGTCGTCCACCTGCTCGCGCAGGCTGTCCTTGGTCCGGGCGACCCACGCATCGGTCACGAGGTCGTCGGCCGACTCCTCGATGCTGCCGAACACCCGCTTGTGCGGCCGGACGACGAAGGACACGGTCGATGATGCTGCCGAACGAGATCCTGCCCAGAGCACCCTTGCTCGACGACCCGAGCACGAGGGCGGTGGCGTCGATCTCGGCGACGAGGTCGAGCAGCCCAGCGGGGATGGAGGGCGCCCGCCGGACCACGTACGTCGCCTCGACGTCCGCCGGAAGGCTGGCACGCGCCCGGTCCAGGACGGCGTTTCCCCACTCGACGAGCGGGGCGACGTAGTCGCCGTCGACGCCGACGTCCTCGGGCGGTGCGGTGTGGCGACCACGACGGCGACGACGAGCGACTGGCTCGTCGAGCGCGCAAGGACCGCTGCGAGCTCCAGGGCCGTCGTTCCGCTCTCCTGGGGCGTGTATCCGACGACGACTGCCATCTCAGCCCAGGACCGAGCCCGCGAGGGACTTCGCCTCGACGTGCGTGACGGGTATGCCGAGCGCTCGGCAGCGGTCCACGACGTCGAAGCGCTGCCACACCGACTCCGACGCCGGGAGCGCCGCGACGACGACCTGGTCCGGGTGGAACTGCGCGATCGCCGCCTGGAGGGCCCGCAGCGGACGGTAGTCGACGACGATGACCCAGAAGTACCAGTAGAGCCACCCACCGAGAAGCCCGCCCAGTTGCCCAGCGCCTTGCGGGCATAGTCGGCGAACGACCCGGTCGTAGGGTTGGCCACCGCCATCTCGGCGAGCATCCGCATCACCAGGATGATGAGGACCCCGCACAGGGCGTACGTGATGAACGCACCCGGCCCGAAGTCCTTGGTCACCGAACCCGACCCGACGAACAGGCCGGCGCCGATGATGCCGCCCATGGCGATCATCGTCAGCTGGCGCTGGGTCAGCGCCTTCTCAGCTCGGGCCCGGCCCCGGCCATGTCAGGCCTTCCCGGTCGGAGCTACTCGGCACAGCACGGACGGAGAGCGCTTCATGGCCGGTCCCTTCGCGGGGCTTCCGGCGAGGCGAGAGCCCCCGGCCTGAGGTGCGCGTCAGGTTACCAACGACGAGCCAGGACCGCTCGGCCACGGGTCGCCGAGCGGTCCGGCAGGCTCAGCTCGCCACGAGGGAGCGCAGGACGTACTGGAGGATCCCGCCGTTGCGGTAGTAGTCGGCCTCTCCGGGAGTGTCGATCCGGACGACCGCGTCGAAGGTCGCGTCCGGGACGCCCTCCTTCTGGACCGTGACGGTGACGAACGCCGGTGTGTGGCCCTCGTTGAGCTCGGTGACCCCGGCGATGGAGTAGGTCTCGGTGCCGTCCAGCCCGTAGTCGGCCGCCGTCTTGCCGTTCGGGAACTGCAGCGGCAGGACGCCCATGCCGATCAGGTTGGAGCGGTGGATCCGCTCGTAGGACTCCGCGATGACCGCCTTGACCCCGAGCAGGGCCGTGCCCTTGGCCGCCCAGTCCCGCGACGAACCCGAGCCGTACTCCTTGCCCGCCAGGATGACGAGCGGGACCCCGGCGGCCTGGTATGCCGCGGACGCGTCATAGATCGTCGTCTGCGGCGACCCGTCGGCGAGGAAGTTGCGGGTGAAGCCACCCTCGACGCCGTCGAGCAGCTGGTTGCGCAGCCGGATGTTGGCGAAGGTGCCGCGGATCATGATCTCGTGGTTGCCGCGCCGCGAGCCGTAGGAGTTGAAGTCCTTGCGCTCCACGCCGTGCTCGGCGAGGTAGACACCGGCCGGCGAGTCGGCCTTGATCGAGCCGGCCGGGCTGATGTGGTCGGTGGTCACCGAGTCGCCGAGCTTGGCCAGGACACGGGCGCCGGCGATGTCGGACACCGGGGCCGGCTCGGCCGGCATACCGTCGAAGTACGGGGGCTTGCGGACATAGGTGGAGTCCGGGTCCCACTCGAAGGTGTCACCGGTCGGCGTCGGCAATGACTGCCAACGCTGGTCTCCCGCAAAGACATCCGCGTAGTCGGTGGTGAACATGTCCTTGTTGATGGACGTCGCGATCGTCGCCTCGACGTCGACGGGTGCCGGCCAGATGTCGCGGAGGAAGACGTCGGTCCCGTCGGGTGACTGGCCGAGCGGCTGGGTCTCGAAGTCGAAGTCCATCGTGCCGGCGAGGGCGTAGGCGATGACGAGCGGCGGGCTGGCCAGGTAGTTCATCTTGACGTCGGGGTTGATCCGGCCCTCGAAGTTGCGGTTGCCGGACAGCACCGACACGACGGCCAGGTCGTTCTCGTTGATCGCGGCCGAGATCTGGTCCGAGAGCGGCCCGGAGTTGCCGATGCAGGTGGTGCACCCGTAGCCGACGAGGTAGAAGCCGAGCTTCTCCAGGTAGGGCCACATGCCGGCCTTCTCGTAGTAGTCCGAGACCACCTTGGACCCCGGCGCCATCGACGTCTTGACCCACGGCGCGACGGTGAGCCCGCGGTCCACGGCATTCTTCGCGAGCATCGCGGCGGCCATCATGACCGAGGGGTTGGAGGTGTTGGTGCACGAGGTGATCGAGGCGATGGCCACGATCCCGTGGTCGATCTCGAAGGTAGCGCCCTCGGCCGAGGTCACCGTCACCTTCGTCGAGGGACGGCCGAGTCCGTCACCCTCGTATGCCGGGCGCTCGCCTCCGTTGGTGCCGTCCGGGCTGCCTTGGGGCGTCGGGTCCGACGCGGGGAACGAGGACGCCGCACCCGGGCTTCCTTCGGCGTGCGCGACGTAGGTCGGCAGCACCTTGCGGAAGGACTCCTTGGCCACGGCCAGCTCGATCCGGTCCTGCGGCCGCTTCGGGCCGGCGATCGAGGGGACGACCGTCGACAGGTCGAGCTCGAGGCGCTCGGAGAAGCGGGGCTCGACCGACGGGTCGTGCCACATCCCCTGCTCCTTGGCGTAGGCCTCGACGAGCGCGACCGACTCGGCCGAGCGGCCGGTGAGCCGCAGGTAGTCCAGCGTCACCTCGTCGATGGGGAAGATCGCGCAGGTGGACCCGAACTCCGGGCTCATGTTGCCGATGGTGGCGCGGTTGGCAAGGGGCACGGCCGCCACACCCTCGCCGTAGAACTCGACGAACTTGCCGACGACGCCGTGCGCCCGCAGCTGCTCGGTGATGGTGAGCACGACATCGGTCGCTGTGGCGCCGGCCGGGATGGCGCCGGTCAGCTTGAAGCCGACGACGCGCGGGATGAGCATCGACACCGGCTGGCCGAGCATGGCCGCCTCGGCCTCGATGCCACCGACGCCCCAGCCCAGCACCCCCAGGCCGTTGACCATGGTCGTGTGCGAGTCGGTGCCGACGCAGGTGTCGGGGTAGGCGACGCCGTCGCGGACCATCACCGTGCGGGCGAGGTGCTCGATGTTGACCTGGTGGACGATGCCGGTGCCGGGCGGGACGACCTTGAAGTCGTCGAACGCGGTCTGGCCCCAGCGGAGGAACTTGTAGCGCTCGTTGTTGCGCTGGTACTCGATCTCGACGTTGCGCTCGAAGGCGTCGGCGCGGCCGAAGACGTCGATGATCACGGAGTGGTCGATGACCAGCTCGGCCGGCGCGAGCGGGTTGATCCGCGCCGCGTCACCACCGAGCGTCGCAACGGCCTCTCGCATGGTCGCCAGGTCGACGACGCAGGGCACGCCGGTGAAGTCCTGCATGATGACGCGGGCCGGCGTGAACTGGATCTCGGTGTCGGGGTCGGCGTTCTCGTCCCACCCGCCGACGGCGCGGATGTGCGCGTCGGTGATGTTGGCGCCGTCCTCGGTGCGCAGCAGGTTCTCCAGGAGCACCTTGAGGCTGTACGGGAGGGTGGCGCTGCCCTCGACCGCGCTGAGCCGGTAGATCTCGTAGGACCTGTCACCCACCTGCAGCTCGCCGTGGGCGTCAAAGCTGTTCGTGCTCGGCACGTGGCACTCCTGTCGTCTCGGCCGGCTCGCGCCGCCATGGTCAGAATTTATCTTGACATCAAGATATCACCTCGAAGTGCGCGATGCACTCCAGATGATGGGTCATCGGGAAGGCGTCGAAGGCACGCAGCCCCCGCAGCCGGTAGCCGTGTTCGGCGAGGTATGCCGTGTCCCTCGCCAGGGCGGCCGGGTCGCAGGCGACGTATGCCGCGGCCCGCGGCTGGAGGGCGGCGACCGCCGCGCACACGTCGCGTCCGGCGCCGGTCCGCGGCGGGTCGAGGACGACCAGGTCGGCCCGCTCGGGCAGCCAGGCCAGCCGGGTCGGGCGGCGCGTCGACGGCCGTCGACGGCTCCCCCGCGGCGTGCGTCGGGCCACCCCGAAGGCGTCGTCGACCCGGGCGCGGGCGACGACGACGTTGCGACGGTCCCCGACATTGACCCGGGCGGTCTGGACGGCCAGCTCGTCGGACTCGACGGCGATGACCTGCCCGGTCGGCCCCACGGCATCGGCGAGCGCCACCGCGAACAGGCCCACCCCGGCATACAGGTCCAGCGCGCGTTCCCCCGGTCGGGGCTGGAGCGCCTGGAGGACGGCATCGGCGAACGTCGAGGCCGCCCCGGGATGGACCTGCCAGAACCCGCGCGCCGACACCTCGAACTCGTGGAAGGCGCCACCGGCGTGGACGATCTCGCGGACCATCGGCACCGGTGCATCGCCGGCCATCGCACCCCGCGGCCCGATCTCGACGGCGACGGGGTCCCCCAGTCCGGGTGCCACGACGTCGACGGCCTCGACCGGTCCGGCCGAGCCGAGCTCGAGCCAGTCCCCTTGGGTGGCCACGAGGCCGTTGACGCCGTCGGTCGCGATGACGCAGCGGTCGACCTCGACGACGTCGTGCGAGCGGTGCTCACGCAGCCCGAGCCGGCCGCCCGCCGAGAGGGCGAACTCGACACGCGTCCGCCAGCCGAGCCCGTCGACGTCCCCGGGCACCGGCTCGACCGTCGGCGAGAGACCGAGCTCGTCGAGGTCGAGACCGGCCAGCCGGGCGAACTGCTCGCGGACGACGTCGGCCTTGAGCAGCCGCTGCCGCGCGAGGGACACGTGCTGGAAGTCGCAGCCGCCGCAGCCGCCGGGGTGGGCGTACCGGCATACCGGGTCCAGCCGGTCGGGAGAGGCGACCAGCACCGAGACGGCGTCGGCGCGCAGGAAGCGGTCGCCCTCGCCACCCTCGGTGACGCGGGCGAGGACCGTCTCACCGGGCAGCGTGTGCCGGACGAACAGCACGCGACCGTCGTGGCGGGCGACGCAGTGGCCGCCGTGGGCGACCGGGCCGACCTCGACGGTGACCTCGTCACCGACCACGAGATCGGCGCCGCTCACTCCTCGCCCCTGCGGTCCTCGCCCCGGCGGACGTCGCCCGGCGCCGGACCGGCATACCGCAGCTCGGCTCCGGCGGACGACTGCAGCTGCCACGGGACGGTGGACACCATGACCCCGGGGGTGAACATGAGGCGGGCCCGGATCCGCAGCGCACTCTGGTTGTGCAGGATCTGCTCCCACCAGTGACCGAGGACGTACTGCGGGATGTAGACGACGACCAGGTCGCGAGGGTTGTCGGTGCGCAGCGACTTGACATAGGCGATGACCGGCCGGGTGATCTCGCGGAACGGCGACCCGAGGGTCTTGAGCGGGACGGGCAGGTTGCGACGGTCCCACTCCTCCTGCAGGGCAGCGGTGTCTTCGGGGTCGACGTCGACGGTGACGGCTTCGAGGATCGAGGGTCGGGTGGCCCGTGCGTAGGCGAGCGCCCGCAGCGCCGGCTTGTGCAGCTTGGAGACGAGGACGATGGCGTGCACGCGGGACGGCAGGAGCTGGTCGGTGTCCTCGACGGCGCGGATCTCGTCGGACACCCGCAGGTAGTGGGTCCGGATGGCGCGCATCATGACGAAGAGGAAGGCCATCGCGGCGATCGCGATCCAGGCGCCCTTGGCGAACTTGGTCACGAGGACCACGATGAGGACGGTCCCCGACATCGTCGCGCCGAGCCCGTTGATCAGCCGGCTGCGCATCATCCGGCCGCGGGTGGCGCTGTCCCGTTCGACACGCAACAGCCGGTTCCAGTGGCGGATCATGCCGACCTGGCTGGTCGTGAAGGAGACGAAGACCCCGACGATGTACAGCTGGATCAACCGGCTGACCTGGGCGTCGAAGGCGACGATGAGGATGATCGCGCCGACCGCGAGGATGACGATGCCGTTGCTGAAGGCGAGCCGGTCGCCGCGGTTGTGCAGCTGCCGGGGCAGGTAGCCGTCCTTGGCGAGGATCGAGGCGAGGACGGGGAAGCCGTTGAACGCGGTGTTCGCGGCGAGGATGAGGATGATCCCGGTGGCGGCGATGGTGAAGTAGAACGCGGGCGGGAAGTGGTCGAAGACAGCCCTGGCCAGCTGGCCGATGATCGTCTGCTGGTCGTACTCGTAGCCGTTCGGGAAGCGCACGGCCCCGGGTCCGATCTGGGTGCCGTGCTGTCCGCCCAGGGTGAGCCGCGCCATGTCGCTGTCGGGGTCGACGTAGCGCATGTGGGCCTTGCTGGCCAGGGTGATGATGCCGAGGAGCATCGTCACCGCGATGGTCCCCATGAGCAGCAGCGTCGTCGCAGCGTTCTTGCTCTTCGGCTTCTGGAAGGCCGGGACGCCGTTGCTGATGGCCTCCACCCCGGTGAGCGCGGCACAGCCGGAGGAGAACGTCCGCAGTAGCAGGAACATCCCGGCCGCGGTGCCGAGCCCGCCGACGAAGGTGTGCTCCGCCGGGACGTCGAACCTCGCGCTCTCGACCATCGGCAGGGAGCCGGTCGCCGCCCGGATGAGACCCCAGATGGTCATCCCGACGATGGCCACCATGAAGCAGTACGTCGGGATCGCGAACGCGGTCCCTGACTCGCGCACACCACGGAGGTTCATCGCGGCGAGCAGGATGACGAGACAGACCGCGGTGATCGCCTCGTGCCCGTTGACGAAGGAGAGCGCCGAGGAGGCGTTCTGGACCCCCGAGGACACCGACACCGCGACCGTGAGGACGTAGTCGACGAGGAGCGCGCTGGCCACCGTGAGCCCGGCAAAGGACCCGACGTTGACCGTCGCCACCTCGTAGTCGCCTCCCCCGGACGGATAGGCGTGGACGTTCTGCCGGTAGGACGCGACGATCGTGAGCATCACGAGGGCGACGGCGATGCCGATCTTCCACGAGAACGCATAGGCCGACAGCCCCGCCACGGACAGCGTGATGAACACCTCGTCCGGCGCGTAGGCCACCGAGGACAGGGCGTCGGAGGCGAACACGGGAAGTGCCAGCCGCTTGGGCAGGAGCGTGTCGCCGAGCCGGTCGCTGCGCATGGCGCGGCCGATGAGCAGCCGCTTGAGCAGGCGTCCTGAGGAAGGCACGGCGTCACTCTAGTGGCGGCTTCCACGCCTCAAGGGTGCCGGTCAGCCGTGCGCCCGACGGTGTAGCGTCCCTCCCGTGCATTTCGTCATCATGGGTTGCGGGCGTGTCGGCGCCTCCCTGGCGCGGTCCCTGGAGCGGGCCGGCCACGAGGTCGCTGTCATCGACCAGGAGGAGAGCGCGTTCCGCCGGCTCGGCACCTCCTTCGAGGGCCGCTGCGTGACCGGTGTGGGCTTCGACCGCGACACCCTCATCGAGGCCGGCATCGAGGACGCCTACGCGTTCGCGGCCGTGTCCAGCGGTGACAACTCCAACATCCTCGCGGCCCGCGTGGCCCGAGAGACCTTCGGCGTCGAGAACGTCGTGGCGCGTATCTACGACCCCGGCCGCGCCGAGGTCTACCAGAAGCTGGGCATTCCCACCGTCGCCACGGTCAAGTGGACCTCCGACCAGATGCTGCGCCGCTTGCTCCCCCACGGTCACGTCCCGGAGTTCACCGACCCCTCGGGCACGATCGTGATGGCCGAGACGCCCCTCGCGGCGAGCTGGATCGGTCGCCCGTATGCCGAGATCGAGACGACGACGCGCACTCGTGTCGCCTTCGTCGTCCGGATGGGCGAGGGACTGATCCCCGGGCCGGACGCCGTCTACCAGGAGGGTGACCTCGTCTACCTCGTCGTGCCGCGTCGCCGGTTCGCCGAGGTCGAGCGACTCCTCGACGCGCCCCCGCCCGTCCACTGACCGCCAGCGAAGGACTCACGACATGCGCGTCATCATCGCCGGAGCCGGCAGCGTCGGCCGGTCGATCGCCCGCGAGCTGCTCCACAACGGCCACCAGGTACTCCTCATGGACCGCGACGCGGACGCCCAGCGGGTGGCCCGGGTCCCCGACGCCTCCTGGTTGCAGGCCGACGCCGCCGAGATCAGCGCCCTGGAGGAGGCAGGTCTGGCCAACTGCGACGTCGTCGTTGCGGCCACCGGTGACGACAAGGTCAACCTCGTCGTCTCCCTCCTCGCCAAGACCGAGTTCGGCGTCCCGCGCACGGTGGCCCGGGTCAACAACCCCAAGAACGAGTGGATGTTCGACGAGGCTTGGGGCGTCGACGTCGCGGTCTCGACGCCACGCCTCATGACCGCTCTCGTCGAGGAGGCCGTGAGCGTCGGGGACCTCGTGCGGATCTTCCAGTTCCAGCACGGTCAGGCGACCATGGTCGAGCTGACCCTTCCGCCGGACAGCCCGTATGCCGGGAACCGGGTCGGCGACGTCGCCTTCCCCCCGGACACGGTGCTCGTCGGGATCATCCGCGAGGACCACCCGATCGCGCCCAGCCGCGACGACTCCCTCGAGGCCAACGACGAGTTGCTCTTCCTCACGACCCCGGAGACCGAGGACGCCCTGGAGGCGATGCTCAGCCCCGGCCAGCGGATCCCGCGCGGCCGGGAGGCGTGACCGCCTCGGGGTCGTAGGGCGTCTGCCCGCGCAGGAGCAGGCCCCCCATGACGGCGACGGCTGCGGCATACGCGGGCCAGCCGAGGACCAGCTTGGCGACGCCGAGCGCCGTGACGTTGCCCGCGGCATACAACGGCACCATGACGGCGGCCCGGAGCGCGGCCAGCCCGACGAGCACCCAGGTGAGCCGGCTGCACACCTTGACGATGTCGGCGTGCCGGCGCCAGCCGAACGGGTCCTCTCCCGCCGTCGGCTCGGCCGCCCCGATCATGAAGCCGATGACCGGCCAGCGGGCCAGGATCGACAGGAGCGACACGACACCGACGCCGGCGCTCCACAGGATGCCGGGGAGGAAGGCATCCTGCGCCCTGCCGCTGCGCAGCGCGAAGACCGCGGCGATGCCGATACCGACCACGCCGGACAGGACGAACTGGAGGCTCTCCCGCCGTGCGATCCGCAGCGCGGCGATGACGACGGCGACAGCTCCCGCGATGCCGAGGGCAAGGCGCAGGTCATGACGCCACACCCACACCGCGACGAAGACGGCCGTCGGGACGGCCGCCTCCAGCGAGCCGCGCCAGCCGCCGACGGCGGCGGCCAGCCGGCCGCGAATGTGTTCCTCGACCGTCGCTACCGGGGCCTCAGCGGCCACGGTTGGGGACGATCGTGTAGGTCGGGTTGTAGATCGTCGGTATGCCGCGCACCCGGGTCACCCGCCCGTGCGCCTTGAGGAAGGTGCCGGGGGCGATCCCGCCGATGCTGCGTCGTCCGAGCCAGACCAGGTTGAGTGGCCGGCTGCCGTCGTAGAGCTCGACCACGAGGGTCGGGACGCTCGCCTTGGGCGGCAGGGTCACCGAACGCACCGAGCCGCAGACGTCGACGACCTGCCGGTCGCCGAGCTGGTCGATGGGGGTCGCGCCGACCCGCTCGGTGTCCTCGCGCAGTTCCTGGGCCTCGTGCTGGGTGGCCGTCTGGGTCAGAGAGGTCTTCAGGCGTGACCAGGCCGAGCCGCGCTCCATCAGTGCACCTCGGTGATCTCGGGGCCGCGCACGAACGGGTTGAGGTCGGGGCCGTCGGGCTCGTCGTCGTCGATGGCGGGCCCCTCCGCGTCACTGGCCGGGACGGTCAACGGGAGCAGCTCACGCGGCGCCATCGGCTGGGCACCCCGGACGACCACGGCCGAGCGCACCAGCTCGAGCAGCGGCTGGGCCGCCGCGTCGTCGATGGCGGCGCGCCCGGAGAAGACGGCGCGGAGGAACCAGCGGGGTCCGTCGACACCGGCGAAGCGGGCGGGGGCGAAGACGGTGCGCCCGTCGGGACCGGCCGACGGCATCCGGGTGGACAGCTCGGTACCGAGCAGGCCGGTCCGGACCTGGGCGGTCCCGCCCTGCTTGACGATGGACTGGGCGATCTCGTCGCGGATCTCGGCCCACAGCCCACCGGACTTTGGCGCGGCGAAGGCCTGCAGCTGGACGGCCGACTCGCCGAGCACCCCGGTGACCGCGACGACCTGCTGCTCCTCCGGCTCCAGCTCCAGGCGTAGCTCCAAGCCGTCGGCCCCGGTGAGCCACAGCGCCCCGAGGTCCAGTCGCCCCTCCAGGCCGGCCACCTCGGCGGAGTCGAAGGGGCCGTCAGCACGGTCCAGCGCGGAGTCCTCGGGGCTGGACCCCGAACCGGTCACGTCGTCCGCGTCGGGCGACGTCAGGCTGTCGCCGTCGACGTCGGTCGACGGCTGGTCGGCGGCGGCGTCCGTGTCGGACGTGCTGCGCCTGCGGAACAAGCTCACGGCGTGCCTTCTTCGTCGAGTGCGCTGGGACTACTGGGCCCGAACCCTCCACTGGACCCGTGACCAGTCTCCCCCCGGTCGCTCTCGGGAAGCGAATCGACCTCGTGGAACGCACCGGCCGTCACCTCCTGGAGCACCAGCTGGGCGATCCGGTCCCCCACGGCGACGTGGAACGCCTCGCGTGGGTCCAGGTTGACCAGGTTGACGAGGATCTCGCCCCGGTAGCCGGAGTCCACGGTGCCTGGCGCGTTGACGATGGTCACGCCGTGGCGAGCCGCCAGCCCGGACCGGGGGTGGACCAGCCCCACCCACCCCTCGGGAAGGGCCACCGCGATGCCCGTGGGGACGAGCGCTCGCTCGCCCGGGGCGAGACGCACCTCGCCCACGGCGTGCAGGTCGGCGCCCGCGTCACCGGCCTTGGCGTACGCCGGGAGCACCGCCGCCGGGTGGAGACGGCGGACGGCGACCGGCATACGGGCTGTCGTCATGCGGGTCAGGCCGCGCACTCCCGGCAGACCATCTGGCCGGACGTGTCCGATGCCAGCTGGCTGCGGTGGTGCACGAGGAAGCACCGCGTGCAGGTGAACTCGTCGGCCTGCCGCGGGATGACCGTGACCGACAGCTCCTCACCGGAGAGGTCGGCGCCGGGCAGCTCGAAGCCCTCGGCCTGCTCGGTCTCGTCGACATCGACCGTCGAGACGCTCTTGTCGACGCGCCGGCTCTTCAGCTCCTCGATCGAGTCCTCGGACAGTTCGTCGTCGGTCTTGCGTGGAGCGTCGTAATCCGTAGCCATGTGGTGTGGTCTCTCCCGTTCTCGTGTCGTCATCGCTCGTGGTCAGATCAGGACCCGTACAACGCAGGTGGCTCCCGTTTTGTGCCCACGGCGAGGCGGATTGTGCCTCATCTGTCCCGCGATTGCCACCTGCCGTCCAGATGGCGTGAACCGTGGCCCGGATCGGGGGCCCGAACTTGGGGAAATCTTTACGGTCCGCGGGACCTTTCGGGCCGGGCGAGGACCATACATTGAACGGTACGACGCCCACCGGCGGAGCCCTTGCCGGGGCGGCCGTCCCCGATGGACACGAGGTGCCACGATGAGCGAGTTGACCACGATGCTGGCCGAGCGGTTCGCCGACGCGCGACGTTCCCTGCTCGAGGCGCGACGGGCCGGTGACGACTACCTGGTCGACGTCCGGCTCAGTGAGATCGAGGAGCTGGCGCGGCTGGCCCGCGAGAACGACGTCGTCATCCCGGGCCTGGAGCGGATCGCGGCCTGACGGGCGGCACCCGCTCGATCGCCCCGGTCACCAGACGTTCCAGCTCGGCGGCGATGCCTGCCGTCGCGGCCCAGGTGAGGTCGCCCGTCGGGACGTCGATGAAGGTGCCTCCGGCCTCGGTGAGCACCAGCCAGCCGGCGGCCAGGTCCCACGGGTTGAGGCCGCGTTCGTAGTAGCCGTCCAGGGCGCCGTCGGCGACGTGACACAGGTCGAGCGCGGCGCTGCCGATCCGGCGGATGTCGCGTACCTGCGGGATGACGTGCAGGAGAACCTCGGCGGCCCAGCGCCGCTGAGCCGCCTCGTAGCCGAAGCCGGTCCCGATCAGGGCGTGGCCCAGGTCGGTGCAACCGGTCGGCACGATCGGTGTCTCCGGGCCATCGCCGCGACGTCGGAAGGCTCCCCCGCCGACCCGCGCCCGGTAGGTCTCGCCGAGGGCGGGTCCGACGACCGCTCCGGCCACCGGACGCCAGGCCCCGGGCACCGTCGGGTCACCCACGACGGCAGCGACCGAGACGGCATACGCAGGAATGCCGTAGAGGTAGTTGACGGTGCCGTCGATCGGGTCGACGACCCAGGTGATCCCTGACCCGTCCCCGGTGGAACCGCCCGCCTCCTCGCCCTGGAACCCGTCGGCCGGGCGGGCCGCGCCCAGGCGCGTCCGGATGAGGTCCTGGGCGCGCTGGTCCATGACCGTGACGATGTCGGTGTCGCTGCTCTTGGTGGCGGCGACGCCGAGGTCGCTCGGTCGGTCCAGGACGAGCTGACCTGCCTCGGTGGCGACCGCCACGGCCAGCTGCTCCAGTGCGGCGAGCTCGTCGGGTCCGGGGGTCGTCAGGTCACTGGTCATGGTTCAGTCGCTTCCGCAGAGGGCAGGTTTGGGACCACGCAGGTTGGCGCAGCACGCTGGTGGACAGGTCGAGGGCGGCCCGGCGAGCAGGTCGGCGAGGCCGGCCACGAAGAGCGGGTGGGTGCCGACGGTGGGCACCCGCACCATCGACAGGCCGAGCCGCTCGCAGGTCGCCGCGGCTTCCACGTCGAGGTCGTAGACCACCTCCATGTGGTCGGAGATGAACCCGATCGGGACGAGCGCGACGTCGGTGATCCCAGCCCCCGCGAGCTCCTCGATCCGGTCGTTGACGTCGGGCTCGAGCCAGGGCTGGCTCGGCGGACCGGAGCGCGAGCAGTAGACCAGCTCCCCGTCGAGCTCCACGTCGTGCGCCGCAACCAGTCCGGCGGTGAGCTGGGCCGCGAGCGCCTGCTGCGCCTGGGCGTAGGAGTGCCCGCCAAGGAGCGGGTCACCGGAGGCGGCATCCATTGCCTCCGGGATCGAGTGCGTGACGAAGAGCAGGTACGGCCGCCAGCCCGCGTCCAGCAGCGGCGCCACGGCCTCGTCGAGAACGGCCGCCCAGGCCGCGGCATACGAGGCGTGGTCGGCCAGCTGGGCCACCTTGCTCACCGCCAGCGAGGTACCGGCCGCGGTCTGTGCGGCGGCGAGGTCCTCGCGGTACTGGCGGCAGGAGGAGTACGACCTCCAGGCGCTGGTGAGGACGACCCGGACCTCGTCGACGTCCCGGGCGGCGGCCTCCCGGAAGGTCTGGTCGAGGAAGGGCGCGGCGTTGCGGTTGCCCCAGAGCAGCGGCGTGTGGTCACCGCGGCGGTCCAGCTCGGCGCGCAGGTCGGCGAGCAGCCGGCGGTTGGCGTCGTTGATCGGGCTCTTGCCCCCGAACGCGAAGTAGTGCTCGCCCACGACGGCCAGCCGTTCGTCGGGGACCCCACGACCCGCGGTCACCCGCCGCAGGAACGGCAGCACCTCCTCGGGGCCTTCGGGTCCCCCGAACGAGACGAGCATGTATGCCGCGCTCACTGCGGGCTCGTCCGGGTGCGCAACGCGGTGGGCGCGTTGAGGTTGAGGAGGACGGCGATGATCCGCACGGTGAAGACGACAGCCACACAGCCCCAGATGGTCACGGCGTTGACCCGGTCGAAGTGGTGCGCCACGACGATGAGCAGCGCGCCGAGCAGAGCCGGCACGGCATACAGCTCCCGCCGCAGGACCTCCGGGACCTGACCGGCGAGCAGGTCGCGGATCACACCCCCGCCGACAGCGGTGATCCCCCCGATGCCGATGGCCGCGACCGCAGGTGCCCCGGCGCCGAGGGCCTTCAGGGCGCCGGCCACGGCGAAGGCCGCCAGACCCGCTGCGTCGAGGATCCGCACGATCGGGGCGATCCGGCCGATCCTGGGATGGAAGGCGAAGGTTGCGACGCCGGCAACCACGGTCGGCAGGAGCAACCGCCAGTCGGACAGCCCCACCGGCGGGTGGATCCCCAGCAGGACGTCACGGATCATCCCGCCCCCGAGACCGGCCGCTCCGGCCAGGACGAGCACTCCGAACAGGTCGAACTCGACCCGCACGGCGACCAGGGCGCCGGAGAGGGCGAAGACGAAGACTCCGACCACGTCGAGGGCCAGTTGGAGGTTGTGGGTGTACGTCAGCATGGCGGACCCAAACGTACCGCTGCGGCGTGGCCCCCTTTGAGCACGCCCGGCCGCGTGGCAGAGTCGAGCCAGCATCATCCACCGAGGAGAGATCACGCCCATGCAGGACCTGCGACTCGTCGGCGTCCACGAGGACGGACAGCACCTGTTGCTCGCCGGCGACGACGGAGCGCGCTTCCGCCTCCCTCTCGACGAGACGCTGCGCGCCGCCGCCCGACGCGACCGGCCCCGGCTCGGCCAGCTCCAGATCGAGCTCGACGGCGGCCTGCGCCCCCGCGAGGTGCAGGCCCTCATCCGCGCCGGACTGTCGGCCGAAGAGGTCGCCGATCGAGCCGGGTGGAGTGTCGACAAGGTCCGCCGCTACGAGGGGCCGGTGCTCGCGGAGCGCGAGCACGTTGCCGAGCTCGCCCGCGCGGTCCGGATGCGCGGCCACGGACGTGGCACCGACGAGCCTCTCTCGACCCGCGTCGCCCACCGGCTCACCGGCCGCGGCGTCGACCCGGCCAGCGCCAGCTGGGACGCGGCCCGCGACCCCGAGGGCCGGTGGAGCGTGCTCGTCCTGTTCTCCGCCGGCGGACGGGAGCGGACGGCGACCTGGCAGTTCGACGTGCCGGCCCGCACGGTCACGGCCCGTGACGACGAGGCCCGATGGCTGAGCGAGGACGACGCCGACCAGTCCGGTCCGATCCCCAGCCCGCACCAGCCCACACCGTCCTCGGCGCCCACCACGGTCTACGACGTCGAGTCCGACGGTGGACTCTCCGGTGCCGCCCGGGCCCGCCGCCGTCCCCAGGAACCGATCGACCTGATGGCGGCCATGCGCGAGTCGAGCCGGTCCCGTCGTCCACGGCGCCGCGTGCACCAGCCCACCCTGACGCCGGTCGACGACGAGCCGCGCGAGGACGCCCTGCCGCTCGAGCCGGTTCGCCTCCAGACCGCTGGCGACCAGGTGCCACCCCCGGCACGCGGTGCGCACCCCTTGGATGAGCCGCCGACTGCGGGGGCGGAGGGGGCGAGCGCGCGCGCCACTGCCGCCACGACCGCCACTGCCGCCACGGCGGACGAGGACGAGCTGCCCGATGACGAGCTGCTGGCCGAGGCCGCGAGTGAGGGCCCCACCAGCGGTGAGGTCGAGTCCCCCCACGCCGAGGACGCTGCCCCGGGAGACGTTGCACCGGATCCCAACGCAAGCCAACCCGAGCCCAGCGCGGCTGAACCCGAGCCTAGCGCGGCAGAACCAGAGCCCAGCGCGGCAGAACCAGAGCCCAGCGGTGACCTGCCGACCCAGGCGGCCGCGTCCATCAGTCGGCCGCGTCGCGGCGGGCGCCCGAGCGTCCCACGCTGGGACGACATCATGTTCGGCGCCAAGGGCTCGGCGGCCGGCCGCGCCGAGGACTGACCGCGCCGAGGACTGACCGCGCCGAGGACTGACCGCGCCGACGTCTCTGCGCCCCGGCGCTCAGGCCGACCACCGGCGCACCATCTGTGGGGGTCTGGTCGGCTTCTGCGCCATGGCGCACAACCGGCAGCAGGCCGGCCAGGCCCGCGCCGAGGCCTGACCGCACCCACGTCTCTGCGCCCCGGCGCTCAGGCCGACCACCGGCGCACCCATCTGTGGGGGTCTGGTCGGCTTCTGCGCCATGGCGCACAACCGGCAGCAGGCCGGTCAGGCCCGCCCCGACCTCAGCCGCGCGGGAGCGGGACCGGGCAGATCTCCAGGTCGATGGGAAGTACGTCCGGTGAGGTGGCAGCGGCCCGCGCGGCGGCGGAGTTCATCCGCCGCATGTAGTGGCGCCGGCAGAGGACCTCGTACTCGACCTCACCGGAGCCGGCCGCTGTGTCCCCCACAACGACCTGGGCACCCTCGACGACCATGACCCCGTCGATGACCCGCGCGTTGTGCGTCGCCCGGTTGCCGCACCAGCACAGGGCCTCGACCTGCAGCACCTGGACCCGGTCAGCCAGCTCGATCAGCCGACGCGACCCGGGGAACAGCTCGGTGCGGAAGTCGGCGGTGATGCCGAACGCGTAGACGTCCACACCCATCTCGTCGA
This sequence comes from Intrasporangiaceae bacterium, assembly GCA_021324575.1. GTDB lineage: Bacteria > Actinomycetota > Actinomycetes > Actinomycetales > Dermatophilaceae > Nostocoides. Next base: position 46,751 of record JAJPIW010000061.1, read on the forward strand.
CGATCCGGGCCAGCTGCTCAACCTGCTCGGGCCGGTAGAACTGGGCTTCGTCGCAGATCAGGTAGTCGACCTTGGCCAGGTGCGATGCCTCGGCCACGACGTAGTCCCAGAAGTCGACGTCGTCGGTCACCTCGATGGCCCGGGTCGAGAGCCCGAGGCGCGAGCTGAGGACCGACTGTCCGGCCCGGTCCAGCTTGGTGAAGATGAGACCGCGTTGGCCGCGAGCCAGGTGGTTGTGGTCCATCTGGAGGGCAAGGGTCGACTTGCCGCAGTCCATCGTGCCGGAGAAGAAGACCAGTTCAGCCACGGGAGGTCACCCTATGCGCTGGCCCGCGCCGGGAGGGCGAACCACGGGATCGCCACCTCGTCCTCGCTCAGCGAGCCGTGCAGTCCGCGCAGCGCGAGCAGCTGCGGTCGTGCCGTTCGGCTGTCGACCACGGCGAACGTGTCACGCATGGCGACGACCAGGTCGCCGATACGGGGCAGGTTCACCGCCGAGACGGTCCCGAACCAGCCCGCGGCCACGGCCTCCTCGCGGCTCAGCACCCAGGCCCGTTCGGCAAGGGTCGCCTCCCACGCGGCCCGGACGTCGGCGACGGCGCCGGGCTGGCAGTAGAGCTGGGGTGCCCTGAACTCACCACCGACGTGTCGTATGCCGCAGGCGAGGTCCGGGTCGTGGGCGATATCGATCCGCAGGGCGTGCGGCACGTCGATCATGCCGTGGTCGGCCGTCACGTGGACCGAGGTGTCGGCGGGGACCGACCGGGCCAGCCGGGCCAGCTCGCCGTCGATCGCGCTCAGCTCGTCACCCCACTCCCAGGAGCTGCAGCCGTGGACGTGGCCGACCTTGTCCAGCTCGCCCCAGTAGAGGTAGACCAGCGCCCGCCGGTCGCGGCGAAGAGCGGTGAGCGCCGCGTCGACCCGGGCCGCCAGCGACTCGGCGGCCACGAACCGTCCACCGCGCAGGGCCGCACGGGTCAGACCCGAGCCGTCGAAGAAGCCCGGGCCGATCCGGGTGACGGCGATGCCGGCGTCCTGGACCTGCTCGAACACCGTGGGCAGCACCTGCCACTCCTCAGGGACCGGCCCGTCCTCCCAGGACAGCTCGTTGAGCAGCCGGTCGGCGCCGGGCACGAGCACCTCATAGCCGACCATGCCGTGCTCCCCCACGGCCCGGCCGGTGCCGAACGAGCCCATCGAGGTGGCCGTCGTCGAGGGAAAACCAGCGGCGATCCGCCGCGCGGCTGGCAGGTTGGAGCGCAGAAAGGGCGCATGTCCGGCGCGGGTCCGGAGCAGCTCGTAGCCCAGCCCGTCGACGAGGACGACGACCGCACGGCGGGCCGGCGCCACCTCGACCACGGAGGTGCCCGGCATCCGGTCCACCCCCAGGCTCACCGCCACGCTCGGCAAGACGCTCGCGAGCATCCCGCCGCCGGCGGCATGGGGAGCCAGGGGCGCGGGCCCGAGCACGGCGGTCAGCGGCTCCCGATGCTGGCCGACAGGACCCGCGCGAAGTCCAGGGCCGCGGTGAAGGCACCACGGCCGTCGGCCTCGGAGCTGATCCGCAGCGAGATGTCGTCGGAGGAGATTGTTCCCTCGAAGCCGTGGTCGGCGTCGCAGTTGGGGTCGCCGCAGGTGGCAGGCAGCAGGTCGACGCGGCTGACGGCTCCCCACCCGATGGTGAGGGTGATCTCGCGTCCGAGCTGACCGGCCTTGTAGTGCTGAGGGTCGGGGACGACGTGGGTGAGCATGACGCCCCGGACCGCCGACAGGGGCACGCTCTCGGTGGTGGCGGTCGCCACCTCCTGGTCGGTGCCCGGTGCCGTCGGCTGCTCGTCGGGATGGTCGTCGGCATGCGCGATGACCAGCCGGCTGTCGGTGAGGACGAGGACGGTGATGTGCCGACGGACGACGTCGTGGTCGAACGTCGTCTCCTGGTGGACGAGGTGGGACCGGATCGACTCACCGCCGACGGCGGCCTCGACGACGTCGGACACCAGTGCCGGGTAGTAGCCCGCGCGGGTGATCGCCTTGGTGAGGGCCTCGGGCAGCGCCGACTCGGCGGCCCGGCGGGTCAGATCCATCCGGCCATTGTGCCCCAGCGGATCAGGTGAGAGCGCGGCGACCGGGATCGGCCCGCCGGTCCACCGGCTGCAGCCGCCCACTGGCACCGAGCACGTCGACACCACCGGTGTGGGCATTGACCGGGTTGAGCCGCAGACCGGCCACCTCGGGCAGGTCGTTGGCCAGCACCGACATCCTGGCCACGAGGTCGGAGAGGGCGGCGCGATGGACCGGGTCGGCACCGCCGAAGCCGTGGAGCAGGGGGGCCGCCTTGACCGAGGAGATGAGGTCGGAGACGTCGACGTCGGTGAGCGGAGCCACCCGGTAGCCGATGTCGTCGAGCAGCTCGGTCGGTGCCCCGGCGACGCTGAAGGCGACAAGCGGCCCGAAGAGCGGGTCCTCGGTCGTCGCGATGACGCACGCCACTCCGATGCTCGCCATGTGCTGCACGACAAGGGTGTTGGCCGCGAGCGGCACGAGGCGGTCCCGTAGCGACGCGAACGCGGTGCGGACGGCCAGGGCGTCGTCCAGGTCCAGACGGATGCCGGCGACCGCGCTCTGGTGCCGAACGAGCGGCGAGGCCGACTTCAGGACGACGGGATAACCGATCGCCTCCGCCGCGCCGACCGCCTCCTCCACGGTCCGCACCTCGAGGCGACGCCACAGGTGGATCCCGTATGCCGCGAGGAGACGCCCGCAGTCGGCCTCGGAGAGCTCCACACCGTCGGGGTGCCTGGCGAGCAGGTCCTCGACGAGCACCTCGGCGGCCCGCCGGTCGATCCCGACCGGGGCGACGGGTACACCACGGTCCTTGGCCCGCCACTCGGCATACCGGGTGGCCGCCGCGAGCGAGCGCACGGCGTCCTCGGGCATGGCATAGACGGGCAGCCCGCGACCCGGTGTCGACTCGGTGGCACCCAGGAGGCTGGTGCCGCCGTCAACGCCACGCATGCCGAGGAAGGTTGCCACACAAGGCTTCTCGGTGAGCGAGCCAGCCTCCCGAACGATGTCGACGACCTCCTCGTCGGCCGTGAGGAGCGGCGGGATGAAGGAGGCGAGCACGCTGTCCACCTGGGGGTCTGCGAGCGCGTCCCGGACCGCGTCGCGGAACTCCTCGACGGTGGCGTCGACGCCGAGGCTCACCGGGCCGTGGACGACATCGAGGCCGTGGCCCACGCACGCGTCAGCCGTGACCGTGCCGAGCGCCGCCGAGTTGCCGACGATGCCGACCCGCGGGCCGGCCGGCAGCGGCTGGTTGAGGACGAGCTGGGCGATGTCGAACAGCTCGTGGATGCTGTTGACGCGCAGCACTCCGGCCTGGCGCAGAAGGGCGCTGAACGCGCTGGGGTTGCTCCGGGTCTGCCGCGCCTCGTGGCCCGGTGGCACCCCGAACGACGACAGCCCGGGCTTGACCACGATGACCGGCTTGCGGGCGGCCAGCTGCCGGGCGATCCGGGAGAACTTGCGCGGGTTGCCCATGGACTCCAGATAAAGGCCGACCGCCGTCGTGCGGGCGTCGTCGATCCAGTACTGCATGAAGTCGTTGCCGGAGACGTCGACCCGGTTGCCGGCCGAGGCGAAGTGCGAGATGCCCAGGTTGCGGCGGGCCGCCGACGCCAGGACGGCGATGCCGAGTGCCCCCGACTGGGCGAAGAGGCCGAGCCCGCCGTCACCGGGTATGCGCGGCGTGAGGGTCGCGTTGAGGCGCACCTCGGGGTCGTTGTTGATGATGCCGAAGGAGTTGGGCCCGAGCACCCGCATCCCGGCACGCCGGGCCCGCTTGAGCAGCTTGCGCTGCAGCTTGGCGCCGTCCACGCCGGCCTCGGCGAACCCGGAGGAGACGACGAGCAGCGCCTTGACGCCCTTGTCGGCGCAGTCGGCGACGACCTCCAGGACGCTCGCGGCGGGCACGGCGATCACGACGAGGTCGATCTCGCCGGGCACGTCGCGGACCGAGTCGTATGCCGGTCGCCCCAGGACCTCGGTCGCCTCCTGGTTGACGACATGGAGCCGGCCGGTGAAGCCGGCTCCGTCGAGGTCGGCGAGCACCCGGTGGCCGATCGACTCCGGTCGTCGACTGGCGCCGACGACCGCGATGCTGCCGGGGTGCAGCACGGCGTGCATGGACAGGGCCTCGGCCCGGTGCTCCCTGGCCAGCCGCACCTCCTCGGACCGCTCGGTCGGGGAGATGTCGAAGGTCACCTCGACGATCCCGTCCTCGATGTGTCGGGACAGGTCGTATCCGGCCTCGCTGAAGACACTGAGCATCTTGCGGTTCTGCGGGAGCACCTCTGCGGTGAATCGGGTGATGCCCTGCTCCTGGGCGATCGCGGCGAGGTGCTCGAGCAGGATCGAGCCGATGCCGCGGCCCTGGTAGTGGTCGCTGATGTTGAAGGCCACCTCGGCCGAGGTCGCATCGGTGGCGTCGTAGCGGCCGATCCCGATGATCTGGTCGCGGAGGGTGACGACGAGCGCGACCCGGCGGCGGTAGTCGACGTGGGTGAACCGGCCGACGTCGCGGTCGCTCAGCTCCCGAAGGGGGGCGAAGAACCGCAGGAAGATCGACTCATCGGACTGGCCGGCGTGGAAGGCACGCAGGCCGTCGGCGTCGTCGGGGATGATCGGGCGCACGTGCGCGACGCTGCCGTCCCGGAGTGCCACGTCGGCTTCCCAGGACCGCGGGTAGCCAGCGGGGAGCTCGGACACCATGGGCCCAAGGGTCTCACGCTGGAGGACCCCCACCGAGCGTCGGGGCGCGGTGTCATGCTGGCCGGCATGGAGTTCCGTGAGACCGTCCGTCGTCGCCGCATGGTCCGGCGGTTCGACCCACGAGTTCCGGTGCCGTTCAACACGATTCGTGACCTCGTTGAGCTGGCTACCCGCGCTCCGAGCGCGGGTTTCAGCCAGGGCTGGGACTACCTCGCGCTCACCGATACCGCCCAGACCGGGGCGTTCTGGGCGGCCGCGACGGCCCAGGACGCCGGCGGCGCCGCGCCCGACCGCTGGCTGACCGGGCTGATGAGTGCGCCGGCTCTGGTGCTCTGCCTGGCCAACCCCACGGCATACCTCGACCGCTACGCCGAGCCGGACAAGGGCTGGACCGACCGCTCCCTCGACCACTGGCCCATCCCCTACTGGGACACCGACGTGGCGATGGGCGCCATGGTGATCCTCCTCGGGGCCGTCGATGCCGGGCTCGGCGCGCTCTTCTTCGGCGTCCCAGCCGAGGCCCATGCGCGGGTCAAGGACGCCTTCGGTGTCCCCGATGACCGCAGAATCGTCGGGGTCGTCGCGCTCGGACAGCCCCTTCCGCACCCCAGGAGCCGGTCCCTTCGTCGTGGGCGGCGTGGGGTCGATGAGGTGCTGCACGTCGGGCGTTACGGTGAGGCGCCGCAACCACATTCGTAAGGAGCAGCCCACCGCATGGCCCGCCGGTCCACGACCCCACCGCCCCCCGAGGAGTTCGAGGAGCGGATCGTCGACATCGACGTCGTCGAGGAGATGAGCAACGCCTACCTCGAGTACTCGCTGTCGGTCATCCACGCCCGCGCCCTCCCCGACGCCCGCGACGGTCTGAAGCCGGTCCAGCGCCGGATCCTGTACTCGATGGCGGACATGGGCCTGCGGCCCGACCGGGCCCACGTGAAGTCCAGCCGCGTCGTCGGTGACGTCATGGGCAAGTACCACCCGCACGGTGACACCGCGATCTACGACGCCCTCGTCCGGATGGCCCAGTCGTTCACCATGCGCCTGCCGCTCATCGACGGGCACGGCAACTTCGGCTCCCTGGACGACGGCCCGGCGGCCTCCCGGTACACCGAGGCCCGGATGGCGCAGTCCGCGCTGCTCATGGTGGGCAGCCTGGACGAGAACACCGTCGACTTCGTCCCCAACTACGACGACCAGCTGCTCCAGCCGTCGGTGCTCCCCGCGGCGTACCCGAACCTCCTCGTCAACGGCGTGACCGGCATCGCCGTCGGCATGGCCACCAACATGCCACCGCACAACCTGATCGAGGTGATCGGTGCCGCGCGGCACCTCATCGACCACCCGCAGTGCTCCCTCGACGACCTGATGAAGTTCGTCCCCGGCCCCGACCTGCCCCTCGGCGGACGCATCGTCGGGCTCGACGGCATACGGGATGCGTACCTGACCGGTCGCGGGACGTTCCGGACCCGGGCGACCGCACGCATCGAGTCGGTCACCGCCCGCCGCAAGGGCATCGTCGTCACCGAGCTGCCCTACCTCGTCGGGCCGGAGAAGGTGAAGGAGAAGATCAAGGACCTCGTCCAGGCCAAGCGGCTGCAGGGCATCAGCGACGTCGTCGACCTCACCGACCGCAAGAACGGCCTGCGACTGGTCATCGAGATCAAGAACGGCTTCAACCCCGATGCCATCCTCGAGCAGCTCTACAAGCTGACGCCGATGGAGGAGAGCTTCGGGATCAACAACGTCGCGCTCGTCGACGGCCAGCCCCGGACGATGGGCCTGAAGGAGCTGCTCCAGGTCTATGTCGACTTCCGGATCGACGTCGTCCGCCGGCGCACGGCATACCGGCTGGCCAAGAAGGAGGACCGCCTGCACCTCGTCGAGGGGCTGCTCATCGCCATCCTCGACATCGACGAGGTCATCCAGCTCATCCGCTCCTCCGACAACGACGCCATCGCCAAGGCGCGGCTGATCGAGGTCTTCGAGCTGAGCGACGCCCAGGCGACCTACATCCTCGACCTGCGGCTGCGACGGCTCACCAAGTTCTCCCGCATCGAGCTGGAGGCGGAGCGCGAGGAGCTGCTTCGCGAGATCGAGCGGCTCCGGGCGATCCTCGGCGACGACGTCCTCCTGCGCAAGACCGTCTCCGGAGAGCTGGCCGACGTCGCCAAGGCGCACGGCACCCCGCGCCGGACCGTGCTGCTGGAGTCGGTCGGCGTCCCCGCGGCCACCGCCACACCGCTGGAGGTGAGCGACGACCCGTGCTGGGTCCTGCTGTCCGCGAGCGGCCTGCTCGCCCGGACCACGACCGCCGACCCGGTCCCCACCGACGGGGCGCGGAGCAAGCACGACGCGATCATCGGGGCCGTCCGCACCTCGGCGCGCGGCGACTACGCCCTGGTGACCTCCCGCGGCCGGGTCGTCCGGCTCTCCGCGCTCGACCTGCCCACACTTCCCCCGACCCACGGCTCCCCCGGCCTGGCCGGCGGTGCCCCGCTCGCGGCATACGTCGACCTGCCCCGCGGCGAGGAGCCGCTCACGATCGTGGGCCTCGACCCCGACGGGCCCGGCCTGGCTCTCGGGACCGCGACCGGAGTCGTCAAGCGGGTCACGACCGACCACCCGGCCAAGGACTCCTTCGAGGCGATCGCACTCAAGGACGGTGATGTGGTCGTCGGCGCTGCCGTGGTCCACGACGACGCCGACGAGCTGGTCTTCGTCACGTCCGACGCCCAGCTGCTCCGCTTCCCCGCGGGCGCGGTGAGGCCGCAGGGTCGCACCGCCGGCGGCATGGCCGGCGTCCGGGTCACGCCCGGCCAGCGGGTCGTCTTCTTCGGCGTCGTGCCCGCGGGCGTCGACGCGGTCGTCGTCACCTCCAGCGGAGCCTCCGACGCGCTGCCCGGCACCCAACCCGGGTCCCTCAAGGTCACTCCGTATGCCGAGTACCCACCCAAGGGCCGCGGGACCGGCGGCGTGCGGGCCCACCGCTTCCTCCGTGGTGAGGACACCCTCGTCCTGGCCTGGGTGGGCGCGACGCCGGCTCGGGCCGGCGGGGCCGGCGGCGTGGCCCTCGACCTGCCCGAGGCGACAGGCAAGCGGGACGGATCCGGGACGCCCGCGCGCGCCGTCATCACCGGCATCGGGTCACCGCCCCGCTGACACCCGGGTCCGGGCACCCGGGTCCGCTCGGAGTTCCCGTGTTACGCAATCGTTACGGCGTGTCCTTCGACACCGCTTGCGGCAGCGATGTAAACGCTTTTACATTAGGCCTGTTTCCCTCACCGTCGAGGCGCACCCGCCTCGATGCACCACAGAAATGGAGGCGGGCAATGGCCCAGATCTCGAAGCGTCGCACCCTTGCGGCGTGTGCCGGTATCGCCGTCGCGGCGATCACCGCGGCTGGCTGCAGCAGCAGCGGCGGCGGCGGCACCAGCTCCTCGGCCAACAATGCACGTGGCCCCATCACGTTCGTCCAGGGCAAGGACAACGTCGGCCTGCTGGCGCCCATGGTCGCCGCATGGAACGCCGCGCACCCCACCGAGAAGGTGACGGCCAAGGAGCAGACGGACAAGGCCGACCAGCAGCACGATGACCTGGTCCAGAACTTCCAGGCCAAGAGCACCACCTACGACGTCGTCGCGGTCGATGTCGTCTGGACCGCAGAGTTCGCTGCCAAGGGCTGGCTGACGCCGCTCAAGGACAGCATGGCGCTCGACACGACCGGCTTCCTCAAGGCCCCCGTCGCTGCGGCCACCTACAACAACACCTTGTATGCCGCGCCGGTCTCCTCCGACGGTGGCCTTCTGTACTACCGCAAGGACCTCGTCCCCACCCCGCCGAAGACCATCGCCGAGCTGCAGGCCGACTGCGCGATCGCGAAGAAGAACGGCATGTCCTGCTACGCCGGCCAGTTCGCCAAGTACGAGGGCCTCACCTGCAATGTCACCGAGGCCATGAACACCTTCGGCGGCAAGGCGGTCGACGCCCAGGGCAAGCCGACCATCGACTCCCCCGAGTCGGTCGCAGGCCTGCAGTACCTCGTCGACGGGTTCAAGAACGGCATGATCCCCCAGCAGGAGCTCACCTTCCAAGAGGAGCAGGGCCGCTCGGCGTTCGAGGACGGCAAGTACCTGTTCATGCGGAACTGGCCGTACGCCTACAGCCTCGGCAGCACCGACGCCTCCTCCAAGATCAAGGGCAAGTTCGCTGTGGCACCGCTGCCGGGCGTGTCCGGCCCGGGTGCCTCGACGCTCGGTGGTCACAGCGCCGCCATCAGCGCCTTCTCCACGCACAAGGCGACCGCGCTGGACTTCCTGAAGTTCCTCACCAGCGCCGACCAGCAGAAGAACAACATGGAGAAGGGCTCGCTCGCCCCGGTCATCGAGTCGATGTACACCGACCCGAGCCTGGTGTCGAAGTACGCCTACCTGCCGACGCTGCTCACGTCCATCCAGAATGCGGTCCCGCGCCCGGTGACCCCCTTCTACCAGGGCGTGACCACGGCCATCCAGGACAACGCGTATGCCGCGCTGTCCGGCAGCAAGACGGCGGCCCAGGCAGTCAAGGACATGCAGGCCGCGATGCTTGCGGCCAGCTCCGGTAGCTGACCTTCGGCGCGAGCCTGCTTGCTCAACGGCGTGGGGGTGACCGGTCTCTCGACCGGCCACCCCCACCCCACCCCGCACGACCCCCCATCGACTACCCCGTCCGGGCAGGAGGGCACACATGAGTGCCGTAGCTCAACAGGCGCCGAAGAAGGCGCCGACCCCCAAGGCTCGCAAGAGCCTCAACGCCGGGCAGGCCCGCAACGGTCTGTTGCTCGTGCTGCCGACGCTTCTCTTCCTGAGCGTGATCATCCTCTACCCGCTGATCAACGCGGTCGTCATCTCCTTCGAGAAGGATGCCGGTCTGGACAAGGCCACCGGCATGTTCGTCCAGGGTGGCGGCGCCGGCATCAGCAACTACACGCACTGGCTGCTCCAGCAGTGCGGCACCGAGTCCTGCCCTCCGGGCACGCTCGGTGCGCAGTTCTACAGCGCCTTCTGGGTGACCATCTTCTTCACCGTCGTCAGTGTTGCTATCGAGACCGTGCTGGGGATCTGGTTCGCGATGATCATGAACCGCGACTTCAAGGGCCGGGCCCTCGTCCGCGCGGCCATCCTGGTCCCGTGGGCCATCCCCACCGCCGTCACCGCCAAGCTGTTCTACTTCATCTTCGCCTACGACGGCATCGCCAACCACCTGCTCGGCAACATCGGCCTCGGCCCGTTCCTGTGGACGAGCGACCCATGGGCCGCCAAGTTCGCGATCATCATCGCCGACGTCTGGAAGACGACGCCGTTCATGGCGCTGCTCATCCTCGCCGGGCTCCAGCTCATCCCGTCAGACGTCTACGAAGCCGCCGAGATCGACGGTGCAACCAAGTGGCAGACCTTCACCAAGATCACCCTGCCGCTCGTCAAGGTGCCACTCATGGTGGCCGTGCTGTTCCGCACCCTCGACGTCCTACGCATCTACGACCTACCCGCGATCCTCACCAACGGCGTCGGCGGCACCACCTCGCTGTCGATGCTCGTCGTCTCCCAGATCCGGGCCGGTGGCTTCAACAGCGCCTCCGCGCTGTCCACCTTGGTCTTCCTGCTCATCGCCTTCACTGCCTTCCTGTTCATCCAGTTCGGTGGTGCCGACGTCATCAAGCGTCCGCCGGGCGCGAAGAAGAAGAAGGACGCGGCCCCGCCCACCGCACCGGCTGCCACTGCTGTGGCAGCCCAGTCAGGAGTCACGCCATGACCGCCGTCACCGCCGCCACGACTCGCGCTGCAGACGCCGCGGAAGCCCAGGAGATCGTCTTCAAGAAGGACACTGGCGCCAAGGTCCGGATGTACCTCGGTCTCGCTGTGCTCGTGATCTGGGGCCTGGCGCCCGCCTACTGGATGGTCGTCACCGCCTTCCGTAACGTGGGCTACACCTTCGACACGTCGCCGTGGCCGACCCACGTGACCCTGGACAACTTCAAGACGGCCTTCTCGACCGGACGCGGGAACCACTTCGGTGCCGCCCTGGTCCACAGCATCATCATCGGCATCGTCGTCACCGCGGTGGCCATGCTCGTCGGGATGTTCGCGGCATACGCGATGGCCCGAATGGAGTTCCCCGGCAAGTACGTCGTGCTCGGCTTCATCCTCGGAGCCTCGATGTTCCCCGGGGTCGCGCTGCTGACGCCGCTGTTCAAGCTGTTCGCCAACCTCAAGTGGCTGGCGGGTGCGAACTACCAGGCGCTGGTCATCCCGTACATCTCCTTCGCGCTGCCTCTCACGATCTACACGCTCACCGCGTTCCTGGCGGAGATGCCGTGGGACCTGGAGGAGTCGGCACGCATTGACGGGTGCACCCCCGCGCAGGCGTTCCGCAAGATCATGCTGCCGCTGGCGACCCCGGGCCTGTTCACCACGGCGATCCTGGTGTTCCTCGCCTCGTGGAACGAGTTCATGCTGGCCTCCCAGTTCACCACTCCACAGACGCAGACGGTGACGGTGGCGATCGCCTCGTTCACCGGGTCGCAGCCGCACCAGGAGCCATACACCGCCGTCATGGCGGCCGGCGCCATCGTCACGGTGCCGCTCATCATCATGGTGCTGATCTTCCAGCGCTGGATCGTCTCCGGTCTCACCGCCGGCGGCGTCAAGGGCTGATCATCGACATCCAGCGAAGCTGTGACCGGTGATCAACATCGATCGTGGCTCGGGCCCGGGGCGCAGCGTCCCCGAGGCCCGAGCCCGAGCCCGGCGACTGGCCCGAAACCTGGACATGGCCATCGGGATCCTGGGGTTCTTCACCGCGCTGGCGGCCGTCCAGACCGTCGTCCTGGAGCTCAAGGGCCGGCCCGCGGCGTTCTCGGCCCTGGTCCTGCTCGGGCTGTTGGTCGGTCTGTGGCTGGTCTGGCGCCAGCGTCGGCGACTGGACCTATGAGGGAGGAGGTCGGCAGTGAGCACAATCAACGACGTGGCCCGCGCTGCCGGCGTCTCGGTGGCCACCGTCTCCAGGGCCCTTCGTGGCCTGGACAGAGTCAGCCCGCAGACCCGGGCCAGGGTTGAGCAGGTCGCCACCGAGCTGAACTTCGTCGCCTCCCCCACCGCAACCTCGCTGGCCTCCGGTCGGACCCGGGTCGTGGCCGTGGTGGCCCCGTTCCTGACGCGATGGTTCTTCGCCACCTTGGTGAGTGCGATCGAGCGCACCCTGCGCGAGCAGGACCATCATGTCCTGCTCTTCGACCTCGAGGACGACTCCTACGACCAGCGGATCCCCCTGACCCAGAACATGCTGTGGAAGCGGGTCGACGGGGTCATCACCCTCAACCTGCCGGTGGCCGACGCCGAGCTGGAGCTGCTCAACCGCCTCGGCCTGCCGGTCGTCGCCATCGGCAGCCCGGTGCCGGGTCGCCCGCTCGTCCAGATCGACGACCGAGCTGCGGTGCGGATGGCCACCGAGCACCTCATCGGGCTGGGGCACCGCAGGATCGGCTACATCGGGGCGGTTCCGCTCAACGTAGCCCATGTCCAGACACCCTGGGCCCGGCTGGACAGCTATGAGACGACGATGGCCGACCACGACCTGGCAGTCCGGCCGGACTGGGTGGTCGCCTCCGACTGGACCGCCGACGCGTCGGCGGCCGACATCGTCCCGGTGCTGCGGTCAGCCGATCGCCCGACCGCGATCGTCGCGGCCTCCGACGAGATCGCCATCGGCGTCATCCAGGCCGCTCGACGGCTCGGCGTTCGGGTCCCGGAGGATCTCTCCGTCGTCGGGATCGACGACTACACGCTCTCCGCGGTGATGGACCTCACCACGGTGCGCCAGGACGTCACCCTCCAAGGGCAGACCGCGGCGCGACTCCTGCTCGACGTGCTCGACGACGACGCCGAGTGCGTCGACCGGGCCGTGACCATCCCCATCGAGCTCATCGTCCGGGGGACGACCGCTCCCCCGGCCTGAGCCCGGCGCCTCGCGCCGCGCGCCTCGCCCGCCTCAGGCGTCGATCCGGTCGCGATCCATCTCGGCGGCCGAGTCGATGATGAAGTCCTTGCGCGGGGCAACGTCATTGCCCATGAGCAGGTCGAAGATCCGCTCGGCCGCCTCGGCGTCGGCGAGGGTGACCTTGCGCAGCGTGCGATGGCGTGGGTCCATGGTCGTGTCGGCCAGCTGGTCGGCATCCATCTCGCCGAGTCCCTTGTAGCGCTGTGGCGGCATCTTGATGTTCTTGCCGCGCTTCTCCAGCGAGGCCCGGGTGCGCCGCATCTCGGCCTCGGTGTAGGTGTAGACGTAGTCGTTCTTCTTGCTGCCGGCGTTGATGACCTCCAGCCGGTGCAGCGGCGGCATTGCGGCATACACCCGCCCGGCATCCACCAAGGGCCGCATGTAGCGGAAGAACAGGGTGAGCAGGAGGGTGCGGATGTGGGCGCCGTCGACATCGGCGTCGGTCATGATGACGACCTTGCCGTAGCGCACGGCGTCCAGGTCGAAGGTCCGCCCCGACCCGGCCCCGACGACCTGGATGATCGCGGCGCACTCGACGTTCTTGAGCATGTCGGTGACCGAGGCCTTCTGGACGTTGAGGATCTTGCCGCGGATCGGCAGCAGCGCCTGGAAGTCCGAGGACCGGGCCAGCTTGGCGGTGCCGAGCGCGCTGTCACCCTCGACGATGAACAGCTCGGAGCGCTCGACGTCGTTGCTGCGGCAGTCGACCAGCTTGGCCGGCAGCGAGGAGCTCTCCAGCGCGGTCTTGCGGCGCTGGGTCTCCTTGTGCAGCCGGGCGCTGATCCGCGACTTCATCTCGCTGACGATCTTGTCGAGCAGCAGTACCGGCTGGGCCTTGTCGCCCCGCTTGGTCGAGGTGAGCCGGGCGGTCAGCTCGGTCTCGACGACCTTGGCGACGATGGCCCGCACGGCCGCGGTCCCGAGCACCTCCTTGGTCTGCCCCTCGAACTGCGGCTCGGCCAGCCGGACGGTGACCACGGCGGTGAGTCCGGCGAGGATGTCGTCCTTGTCGACCTTGTCGGTGCCGACCTTGAGCCGGCGGCCATTGAGCTCCAGCTGCTTGCGGAACACCTTGAGCAGCGCCTGGTCGAAGCCGGCGAGATGGGTGCCGCCCTTGGGGGTGGCGATGATGTTGACGAAGGAGACGACCTTGGCGTCGTAGCCGGTGCCCCACCGGACGGCGACGTCGACCCCGCACTCGCGCTCGACCTCGGTCGGCGTCATGTGGCCCTGGGCGTCGAGCACGGGCACCGTCTCGGTGAACGTGCCCGAGCCCTGCAGCCGCCACACGTCGGTGAGGGCGGGGTCCGGCGCGAGGAACTCGGTGAACTCGCTGATCCCTCCGTCGTGGTTGAAGACCTCTTCGTGGACACCGTGCTCGCCGGCCGTGCCGGGCAGGCGTCGCTCGTCACGGACGACGAGGGTGAGGCCGGGGATGAGGAACGACGTCTGGCGGGCCCGCGCGACCAGCCCCTCGTAGTCGAAGCCGGCCTCGGCGAGGAAGATCTGCCGGTCGGCCCAGTAGCGCACGCGGGTGCCGGTGCGCCCGCGGGCCACCTTGCCCACGACGGCCAGCTCGCTGCCCGCCTCGAACGGGGTGAACGCGTGCTCGGGGTCCTTGGCGCCCTGGGCACCGGCGATGTCGGAGAAGTTGCCGGGCTCACCCCGTCGGAAGCTCATGGCATAGGTCTTGCCGCCGCGGTCGACCTCGACGTCGAGCCGGCTGGACAGGGCGTTGACGACCGAGGCGCCGACGCCGTGCAGGCCACCGGAGGCGGTGTAGGAGCCGCCGCCGAACTTCCCGCCGGCGTGCAGCTTGGTGTAGACGAGCTCGACGCCGGTCAGGCCCGAGCGCGGCTCGATGTCGACCGGGATGCCACGGCCGTTGTCGCGCACCTCGACCGACCCGTCGGGCAGCAGCATGACCTCGATCCGGTCGCAGACGCCGGCGAGTGCCTCGTCGACGGAGTTGTCGATGACCTCCCAGAGGCAGTGCATGAGGCCGCGGCCGTCGGTCGACCCGATGTACATGCCGGGCCGCTTGCGGACGGCCTCCAGACCCTCGAGGACCTGCAGGTGGTGGGCGGTGTAGTCGGACGCGGTCTTGCTGGAGGCGGCCTTCTTGGCAGTGGCAGTCATTTGCCCCTCAGGTTAGTTCGGGGCACCGACACGGCTGCGCAGGCACGCGGCATACGGGCCGTATGCCGTCCGCACCGCCCGACCCGGCGACAGTGGCGGCGTGAGGTGAGACACGCGCGAGGTGCCAGATGGTGGG
Organism: Intrasporangiaceae bacterium; assembly: GCA_021324575.1. Lineage (GTDB taxonomy): Bacteria > Actinomycetota > Actinomycetes > Actinomycetales > Dermatophilaceae > Nostocoides. The sequence continues at coordinate 61,833 of JAJPIW010000061.1, forward strand.
TACTGCACAGCGGGAAGGATTCGACGTGCTTGACTGTTGACCCGCAGGCGCTCCACAAAGCGAGCAGAAGGAGGCTGACGTGAACGCAACTCTGGCACCAGAGCTGACGGCCCATGACCGGTGCGACCGCTGCGGCGCCCAGGCCTACATCCGGGCCCGGTTGAACGGCGGCGGCGAGCTGCTGTTCTGCGCCCACCACGGCCGCCAGCACCTGTCCAAGCTCCGCGACCACGCGGAGATCCACGACGAGACCGAGCGGCTCTCCGAGCCGCCCGTTGCCGCCCCCGTGGACTGAGTGAGCACTGACCTATGGGTCCCGGCGCTGTTCATCGGCGTCGGGATCCTTGGCATTGTGGTGCCGGTTCTCCCGGGACTGCTCGTCGCGCTCGCCGGGGTGCTCATCTGGGCGATCGACACCGGCAGCACCTTCGGCTGGGTGGTCCTCGGGATCTGTGCCGCGCTGTATGCCGGGGGGCTGGCCGTCAAGTACCTGGTCCCGGGTCGCCGGCTCAAGCAGCAGGGCGTCGGCACCCGAACCCTGCTCATCGCCCTGGTCCTCGGGATCATCGGGTTCTTCGTGGTGCCGGTCATCGGAGGCCCGCTCGGGTTCGTCCTCGGCATCTACCTCGTGGAGCGGGCTCGCTCGCGGGAGGGGTCGGTGGCCTGGGAGCGGACCAAGCACGCCCTCCGTGCCGTGCTCATGAGCATGGGCATCGAGCTGGGGACCGGCCTGCTCATCGCCACCACCTGGGTGGTCGGTGCGGTCGTGACCTGGCGTTCGACACACTGAGGGTGGATACCCGGCTTCTGCGCCGTGGTGCAGAAGCCGACCACCGGCGCACCGCGGAGGACGCCGCTGGTCGGGTTGTGCGCCATGGCGCAGAACGTGCAGCGTCGAGCGCTGCCCGAGCCTGGGTCACCACTGGTCGCGGCGACGCTCCCAGCGCTGTTCCATCCGCTGCATGAAGGTGCCCGACGTCGGGCTGCCGCCGGAGGGCTTGCGCCCGGGGTGCAGACGCCGCTTGGCCTGCGGGGCCGCCGCCTTGACCGACCCGTCGGCCTGGACGGCTCCGAGCGCCGGCTTGGCCTGCCGCGCCGGAGCGACGGCCTGCCAGACGGCGGCGACCATGATGACGAAGCCGATGGCGCCGACCCAGACCCTGGACAGGTTGACCCCGAGCAGGACGACGGCCAGACCGACGAGGAACCCCACGATGCCCACGAGGTAGCGACGGCGGGCGGCGCGAGCCCCGACGCCACGCATGTGCGAAGCGAACTTGGGGTCCTCTGCGTACAGCGCCTGCTCCATCTGCTCCAGCAGATGCTGCTCGCGGTCAGAGAGCGGCACGGGGGCCTCCCAACGGTGGGTCGAATGCACTTCTTATACCTTCAACGTCCGAAAGCCCCCGGAGGTTACCGGGGCCGGGTGTCTCGGGCTTCTCAGCCAAGGATATGTCGCAGGTGGGGGTCATGGAAGCCCAGTCGGTCACGTTGGTCCTTACGAGATGGACACGTCGTCGTCGCTGGTCAGTCGGGGTGTCCGAGACCGGTCGATCGGTGTGTGCGAGACCGGTCGATCGGGGTGTCAGGGACGGGTTTTCAGCGGTCGAGCAGGCTCGCCGGGCGCACGCTGCCGGCACCGAACCGGGCGCTGGCGCGGTCGACCGCGAGGTCGGCATCGCGCCAGCCGTGGTCGGGCTCGTCGAGCAGTCCCTGGATGGGTGCCTGCTCGGTGGGGACAAGCTTCTCCATTCGGACACCGACCAGCCGGATCCGGGCCCGCTGGAGTCCGAGCGCGTCGAACAGGTCCTTGGCCGCGTCGTAGACCACCCGGCTGGTGTCGGTCGGGTCGCGCAGGGTGCGGGAGCGGGTGATCGTCGTGAAGTCGGCGAACCGCACCTTGATCGACACCGTCCGGCCCATCATCTCGGCGGCCCGCATCCGGGCAGCGACCTTGTCGCTCAGCTGGAGCAGCCGGCGGTGGATCCACGCGGCGTCGTCGACGTCGTACTCGAAGGTCATGTCGGCACCGATGCTCTTCTCCCGGGCCACCGCCTCGACCCGGCGCGGGTCGCGACCCCAGGCCAGGGCGTGCAGGTGGTCCCCCGCTGCCTCGCCGAGGCCGCGCTTGAGGGTGTCGAGCGGGGTGTGGGCGATGTCGGCGACGGTGCGCAACCCGAGCCGGGTCAGCACCTCCTCGGTCTTGTCACCCACCCCCCACAGCGCGGCAACAGGCAGCTGCTGGACGAACGGCACGACCTCCTCGACCGGGACGACGACGAGCCCGTCGGGCTTGGCCAGGTTGGAGGCGAGCTTGGCGACGAACTTGGTGGGGGCGACCCCGATCGAGCAGGTGATGCCCTGCTCGTCGACGATGGCGTCGCGGATCGCCTGGGCGATCGCCGCGGGTGACCCGAGCCGGCGGATCGAGCCGGCGACGTCGAGAAAGGCCTCGTCGACCGACAGCGGCTCGACGGCCGGGGTGAACGTCGCCAGGGTGGCCATGACCGCGTCGGAGATCCGGGAGTAGAGCCGGTGGTCGGGCGCGAGCACGGTCGCCGTCGGGCACAGCCGGCGAGCCCGTCCCATCGGCATCGCACTGGCCACCCCGAAGCGGCGCGCCTCATAGGTCGCCGAGAGGACGACCCCCCGGCCGCCGGACCCGCCGATGATGACGGGGGTACCGACCAGGTCGGGGTGCGCGAGGAGCGACGCGGACGCGAAGAAGGCGTCCATGTCGACGTGCAGGACCGTGCACCCGGTGTCGTCCGGCGGCTCCGGGCGGTCGCGGCCGGGGAGGGCGAACTGGCGGCGACTCATGCGGGCCGACCCCGGTCAGGTCCTCGTCGCGAGGACGTGGAGGGCTGCGCCGAGCTGGCCGAGGAAGCCGAACTCCGGGTGCCGGACCGCGGCCTCCTCCAGGGCGAGGAGCGCGGCCCGGTCGGCGTCGGAGTCGGCCGAACCGGCCGGCGCGAGGTCGCTGAAAATGCGTATGCCGTGCACATCGGTGACCGCGAACCCGTTGCGGGACAACAGATCCCGTATGCCGGTCTCGTCGAAGCGACGCGGCAGCGAGTCGGTCGGTCCGCACCGGCCGTCACTGCTCTCCAGCGCCGCGCGAGCCTGGTCGAACTGCCCGGCAAGGGCCTTGGCCCAGACGACGGCGAGGCGCTGGGCGGTGACGAGCGACAGGACACCACCGGGGGCGAGGACACGGGCGATGCCGGCGAGGGCGGCCTCGGGGTCGTCGACGACCTCGAGGGTGCCGTGGAAGCAGACCAGGTCGGCTCCCCCGGCCTGGCCGGCGGACAGGCCGGAGACGAGGTCGGCCGCCGTCTCGGCGTCGCCCTGGATGGCCGTGATGCGTTCTGCGACACCGGACTCGGCGGCGCGCCGGCGCAGCGAGGCGAGGGCGTCGGGGCTGGGGTCGACGACGACCACGTCGTGGCCCTGCTCGGCGAGGGGCACCGACAGTCCCCCGGTGCCACCGCCGATGTCGACGACCCGCAGCGGCCGCCCGAGCTCGTCGCGGCGACGGGCGGCGAGGTCGCTGACCGACCCCCACACGGCGGCGGTGCGCAGGGCGGTGTCGACCCCGGCGCGCCGGCTGCGCGGGCGTTCGGGGGTGGCGTCGATGGGCACGCGTCCACCCTAGTGTCCGCTGCTGCCGGGGCTGGAGTGCCACAGCTTGCGCGGCGGGGTGAACCCCTCGGAGGGGACCAGGTCGGGGCTGGGCACGCCCCGCCCGTCCTTGGGGTCGACCCCGGGCGGGCGGGTGTCGGCATACGGGTTCTGCTTGAAGCCGGAGGCGTGGAGCAGGACCCGGCGCCCGCGGGCGAGGGACTCGGCGGCGGCCTCCTCCCCGGCCCGGGCCAGCTCGCGGGCCTCGGCGTCTACCTCGTCGAAGGCGGCGTGGACCGCCTCCAGGCCGCCTCTCCCCCATGCCTCCCAGAGCCCGGTCAGCTCCCACGCGCCGGTGGCCCGCAGCGAGATGCCCCTGGCCCCGGTGCGCCGGACCACCCCCCGGACGAGGAGCAGCCAGGAGTGGAACACCGTCGCGGCATACGGGCCCTGGACGTCCTCGAAGAAGGTCGCGTCGGCCGGGCCGCTGCCGTCGTCGAGGGTGAGGAAGACGACCCGGCGACCGGTGCGGATCGGCGGGGTCTGGGTGGCGACCTTGACCCCAGCGACCCAGACCTGCGAGCCGCTGCGGGCCGCGAGCAGGTCGCGGCTGCGGGTGACCTGCAGCGCACGGAGCATCGGGGCGTAGAAGTCGATGACGTGGGCGCTGGCGTCCAGGCCGAGGACCTCCAGCTCGGCCTGGACCCGCTCGGTGCCGGTCATCTCGGGCAGGCCCGCGCCGGGGCGCAGCTCGGGCCGGTCGCCGAGGTCGAGGGTGAGCTGGACCGGCTGGTCCGCCGCTGTGACAACGGGTCTGGCCGCCTGGGACTGCGCCGCGGCGAGGCTGCGGGTGTCGGTGGCCGTGCTGAGCCGGGGCTGGGCGCGCGGTCTGGCGCGCCGACTGGAGCCGGCGAGGGCACGGTCGTAGCGGTCCAGCTCGGCGACGTGGAGCAGGACGTCGCGGCGGGTCACCCGGCCGCGCCGGCCGAGCCCGGTGAGGGTCGAGCCCATCCCGTAGAGGCCGTCGAACCCGCCGGCCACGACGAGCCGCTCGGCGATCGGCCGGCTCACCCGGGCCCGGCTCCAGAAGTCGCCGAGATCGGCATACGGCTGACCGGCGACGATCCGCTGCACCTCGGCGTCGCTGATCCCCTTGACGTCGGCCAGGGACAGCCGGATCCCGTATGCCGACCCGTCGGGGAGGTCGGGGTGCAGCGGGACGTGCTCCTGCCAGACCGGGATCCGCTCGATCCGGTAGGTGTCGGTGGAGACGTTGACGTCGAGCGGGAGGACGGCGATGCCCAGGGTGCGGGCGTCGTCGAGGATGAGCCGCTTGGGGTACATGCCCGGGTCGTGGGTGAGGACGCCGGCGAGGAAGGCTGCGGGGTGGTGGGTCTTGAGCCAGGCCGAGTGGTAGGTCGGCAGCGCGAACGCGGCGGCGTGCGCCTTGCAGAAACCGAAGCTGGCAAAGGACTTCAGCACCTCCCAGATCGCGTCGACGTCGGCCGCGGCATACCCCCGGGCCTTGGCGGCCGGTCGCCACCAGCGCTCGATCTGCTCCTGGCCCTTCGGCGAGCCCATGGCCCGGCGCACCTCGTCGGCCCGGGCGAGGGTGACCCCGGTCGTCTCGGCGACGATCTGGAGGACCTGCTCGTGGAAGACGACGACGCCCTCGGTCTCGGCCAGCGCGGGGACCAGGCTCGGGTGGAGGAAGCGGGTCCGCCGCCAGCCGTGCCGGGTCTCCAGGAACGGGGTGATCATGTCGGACTTGACCGGCCCGGGCCGGAACAGCGAGATGTCGATGATGAGGTCCTCGAAGCGCTCCGGCCCGAACTTGCCGATCAGCTCGCGCTGGCCGGGGCTCTCGATCTGGAAGCAGCCCAGGGTGTGGCTCGTCCGGATCAGCCGGTAGGTCGCCTCGTCGTCGAGCGGCACGTCGGCCGGGTCGTCGAGGTCGACGCGGATGCCGTCGACCCGCTCGACCTCGGCGACGGCGTGCGCCATGGCCGACTGCATCCGGATGCCGAGGACGTCGAGCTTGAGCAGGCCGAGGGTCTCCACGTCGTCCTTGTCGAACTGGCTCATCGGGAAGCCGAGCCAGCTCGCCTCGACCGGGGTGCGGTCGAGCAGGCCGGTGTTGGACAGGACGACGCCGCACGGGTGCAGGGCGATGTGGCGGGGCAGCCCGTCGAGCTGCTCGACGAGGTCGAAGAGGGTCTGCAGCCGCGGGGCGTCCAGACCGCGCATCCGCAGCTCGGGCAGCTCGGCGATGGCGTTGCGCGCGTTGCGGGCGTTGATGTGCGGGAACGCCTTGGCGATCTCGTCGATCTCGACCGGCGGCATACCGAGGGCCGCGCCGACGTCGCGGATCGCGTGCCGGACCTTGTAGGTGTCCATCATCGACACGCAGGTCACCCGCTCGCCGGTGAACCGGTCCAGGATCGCCTCGTAGATCTCGGTCCTCCGGGCCGACTCGACGTCGATGTCGATGTCGGGCAGCTCGACCCGCAGCGGCGAGCAGAACCGCTCCATGAGCAGGTGGTAGCGGATCGGGTCGACGCCGCTGATCCCGAGGAGGTAGTTGACGAGCGAGCCGGCACCCGAGCCGCGCGCGGCGACTCGCACGCCGCGCGCGCGGATCAGGTCGGTGACCTCGGCGACGGTGAGGAAGTAGGTCGGGTAGCCGAGGTCGGCGATGACCTTGAGCTCCTCGGTGAGCCGGGTGTGGATGACGTGCAGCTCGGCGTCGGACGCTCCGGGATAACGCGTGGAAACTGTTGCGCGGCAACGCTGCTCGAGGACACCCGCCGGGTCGTCGCCATCTCGTATGCCGAGTGCGCTCGGCTCGGGCAGGTGGATCGACCCGATGCCGAGGTCCTTGCGCGGATCCTGGCCGCAGGCCGTCGCGAGGGTGAGGGTCATCGCGACGAGCCGCTCGGCGCGGGCGGTGTCCTCCCCCGTGATCTCGCGGGCCACCTCCAGCATCGTGGGAGTGTCGGCGAGGTGGCCGGCGTCGGTCATCCGGTCCAGGTGGCGCGGGTCGAGGACGACGAGCCGGCGGGCCGCGTCGAGGACGTCGACGGTGCGGGAGTCGCCGGGGTCGACGTGCCGGACCGCGGCGGACAGGATCGCCGGCGTGCCGGTCTCGTCGGCGAGGGCGAGCAGCCGGCGGGCGTGGCTGCGGCTCGCCGGGGTGCCGTCGGGGCCGCCGTGGCAGACCACCTCGATGACGACGGCGCCGGGCGGGAGCAGGTGCTGCCAGCCCCGGAGCAGGTCGCGTGCCCGGTCCTGCCGCTTGGCCAGGACCGCCCGCCCGACGTCGGAGTCCGGCCCGAGCAGCACCACGAGCGCCGCCCCACCCGCCTCAACTTTCCCGCCCCATCCGGGAAAGTCACCTTCGCAAGGGTTAGCAACCCCCGCGAAGCTCACGTTTCCCTTGTCAAGCTCCCCGGCAGGCGGGGTCCAGCGGGCGAGCAGGTCGGGAGTGGTCACGGGTATGCCGCGTTCGCCCCTCAGGTGGGTATCGGTGACGAGCCGGCACAGGGCTGCCCAGCCGACGCCGTGGCCGACCCCACCCTCGGTGCCACGGGCCAGGACGGTGACCCGCGGCAGGCGGGGGTCGACGACGGCGCCGCCCCGGACCGGGGACCGTCGCGGAGCCGCGGCCTGCCGCGCGCGCTGGGTGGCCGGCATACCGAACCGGCCCGGGGACTCCCCGACCGCGAGGTCGACCCCGAGGACCGGGGTGATCCCCGCAGCCGTCGCGGCCCGGACGAAGCGGACCGCGCCGTAGAGGCCGTCGCGGTCGGTGAGGGCGAGCGCCGGCTGGCCGTGTCGGGCGGCGCGCTCGACGAGCACTTCGGGGGTCGAGGCGCCGTATCGCATGGAGAAGCCGGAGGCGACGTGCAGATGGGCGAACATGGGGGTCGGTGGCCGGCGGGGTCAATGGCTGAGCGGGGTGAGCCGGGTCGGCGCGGCGTCGCGCACCGCGCCGAGCCGGCCGGTGACCAGGGCGAGGAAGGTCTGGGCGGCGCGGACGAGGTCGTCGGCGTCGCGCGGGGAGATCGGGGTCGGCTCGCCGCGGACGACCCGCCGCGACCGGCGACCGGTCGCCGCGAAGTAGGAGGCCCACTCGCCCAGCTCGGGGGCGGTGACGGCCAGGGCGGTCCACAGCCCACGACGGGTCGGCCCACCGGCACGGTCATGGGAGCCGCGCGGGTCATGGGGATCCCGTTCGCCACGGGACCCGACGAGCGCGGCGGCGGCACGCAGGGCCGCGAGGTGGGCCTGGAGGTAACGCTCGCGAGCGACCGTTGCGTGGCAGGCCAGGTCGAGGGACTCCTCGGAGCGGTTGAGCAGGTCCAGGGACAGGGTCGTCGTCATCGGGGAACCTCCGCGGTCAGTCGTGGGCCCGCAGGAGCAGCCAGCGTGGGGAGCCGCCGACCGTCAGGCCGTCGGCGCCGAGGTCGAAGACACCCGTGCCGGCCGCCTTGCCGGCGCTCGCCTCGACCCGCCACACCTGCCGCTCCCGCTCGTGCCGAGCCGTCCCGACACCCACACTGCCGACACCCGCACCACCGGCATCACCACCAGCACCGGCGTCGGCACCGCTACCGGCACCGACCGAGGCGGGCTCGGGACTGACGCCTCCGTCCTGCTCACGGACCTGGATCTCCCGGCCCACCTCACGCCACCAGGCCCGGCGTTCCTGCCACCGGTCGATGACCGCCCGGACGACGAACAACCGGCCCCGCCAGATGAAGGCCTCGGGGTCGGTGGTGCGCGGGGTGCGGGCCAGGGCGCTGGTGACCTCGATGGGTTCGTCGTAGCGGCGGGACATGGCGACTCCTTGCAGGCAGGACGGATCGCCCGGCGCGCGGGCCGGGGCAGGGCACGATGGCGACGGCTCCGGCCCGCCCCGACAGGCGGGGTCGAGGCGCCGGGGGCGAGACCGGAGCCGCATGAGGTGACCGTGGGCGGCATACGACGGGTCGAAGGTCGCGCCACCACTGGTCACCGAACCGGTGAGCGAGGACCACCTCGGACACCTGTTCGAACACCACCTACCGTACACCCGTCCGGGCACAGCACGTCAAGTCCGGCGAAAGGTCCTGCGGATCGCAGTGGCGCCCGCCCAGTCACTCGGCCAAGGTTCTGCCGTATGCCGCTGCACCGGCTCGGGTGGGTCAGCCCTGACCGGTGAGGCCGCCACGCCGGCGGATCTCGGCGGGCAGCACGCTACGCGGCAGGCCGGTGCGGGCCGCGACGACGCGAACCTCACGCTCGAAGCGGCGGTCCACCGGCTCGCGCGTGGCTCGGGGCGAGGTGGCCTCGTCCTTGAGCCGGTAGAGCCGGACCTCGATCTTGCGCAGCCGGTCCGGCGTGACGAGCTCCGCCGGCACGCGGACGGTGAAGACAGTCGTGGTCGCCTCGGTGAGGTTGTGGAACCGCTCGTCGGCCGGCCCGTCCGGGTCGATGAACGAGCGCCGCACGCCCAGGTCGGGCACCGGTCCGGCGTGCAGCAGCTCCTCCCCCACGGTCACGTCGTAGACGAAGCCGCCCGGGAAGCTGGCACCTTCGCGCAGCGGCCCGTCCACGAGATGGCTGTCGAGGATCGTCAGCGCGTCGCCCTGGACGAGCACCCGCATCCGGACGTAGCCCTCGGAGTCCATGAGGCCAGCCTCCCCCGCGAACGCGTCCGGGTCCACCGTGAGCCGCGGGTCGGCCGGGACGCCACCCACCACGACCGGTTCCATCGGTGGCAGGTCGAGCCGGTCGATGTGGTCGAGATGGCGGGGCCGCGGCGCTCGCGGTCGGACGAAGGCCGCTTTCAGGTCGCCCCGCGGGAGCGGCGTCACGCGCTCGGTGCGGGCGACCTTGTCGACGCCGTCGTATCGACGCTGCAGGTCCGGGTCGAGGTAGTACTGCCGACCGGTGCGACGGATCGCGACCTTGTCGACACCCTCGCCCCGCTGGGGCCGGTACTCCTCGGGGTTCTTCCGTTCACCAGGCATGTTGGGGTCCTTTCACCAGTTCCGGCCGTGCCGGTAGTCGTGGATCCATCGGTAGTAGAGGCGGTCCAGGGTGATCCCGCTGCGACCGGAGATGACGCCGAACCAGTCCTTGTTGTGGACATAGAGCTCGGAGGTCCGGTGTGGCGAGCGAGCAGCCGCGACCTCGAACGCGTCGTTCGGGCCGAGGTTCCACTCACCCACCCAGTCGCCGACGAAGCTGACCGAGAAGCCGGAGCCGGTCGAAGTGAACTTCCCGAGGTACTCCTCGCTCCAGTCCTGGTGGTTCCAGGCCCACAGGTCGCACTTGGTGTCCGGGCCGAGCTGGGCGGCGAAGAACGTGTCGTGCTGTCGCATCCCACCCCAGCCGGGGACATCGCCGTCGAACCGGCGGACCAGGTCCAGCCGGCTGCCGGTCGACCGGAACAGCCCGAGGTAGGACATCGACCAGTCGTCGCCGTTGAAGATCGCGACATCGCACTTGCCGTCACCGGTGAAGTCGCCGAGGATCAGCTGGTCATGGCGGGCCAGCCCGCCCCAGCCGGGGATGTCGCCGTCGTACCGCTGGGTCATCGACAGCGAGGTGCCGGTCGAGCGGAACAGCCCGACGTATGCCATGGACCAGTCGTCGCCATTGAAGATCGCCAGGTCACCGCGGCCGTCGCCGGTGAGGTCTCCGACGAAGAACGTGTCGTGCCGGGCCAGCCCGCCCCAGCCGGGGATGTCCCCGTCGAACCTGCGGATGCAGCTGTATGCCGCCCCGTTGCTGCGCAGCATGCCGACGTAGGGCATCGACCAGTCGTCGGTGTTGACGACGTACAGGTCCGCCCGACCGTCCCCGGAGAAGTCGCTGACCAGGAACCTGTCATGCTTGGCCAGGCCGCCCCAGCCGGGAACGTCACCGTCGTGCCGGGCGATGAGCCGCAGCCCGCCGGAGCCGTCGTGGGCGAGAACCCCGAGGTACGGCATCACCCAGTCCAGGCCGTTGAAGACGACGATCTCGTCGACCCCGTCCCCGTTGACGTCGCCGACGTAGATCTCGTCGTGCGGCGCGAACTGCCATGAGCCGGGCACGATCCCGACCGCGGTGCTGGCGTGGGTGAACCCGTCCGCGCCCCGACGGAAGAGCTGGACGTTGGTCCCGTGGTGCAGCAGGACGTCGCTGCGACCGCTGCCGAGGAAGTTGCCGGCGAAGGCCCGGGTGAAGTGGTAGCCGGTCTGGTCGTGCGCACCCTCCTTGAGGGAGGTGTAGCAGACCGGGCAGTAGGGCGGGGAGTTGCCGTTCATCCGGCAGTTCTCGACCGGGCGGTAGATCCCGCGCTCGTAGGTCTGCCCGCCCTCGAACAGCCCGACGTCCTGGCTGGAGTCCCACCCGGCCGGGCGGGCGCCCTGGTTGTAGTTGGCCGCCGCACCGACACCGGTCGGCAGCGGCGTGGTCGGGTCGATGAACCGGCGCCACTTGGTCGTCGACCGGTTCGTGTTGATGGTGACGTTGACGGTGCCGGGCTCGCCGTTCGCGGCCGGGTAGGTCGGCCGGGACGCGTCGGAGTACTCGTCGTCGAACCCGCCGATGCCATGGCCGAACTCGTGCGCGATGACGTCCCAGCCGACGCCGAGCGTCACGTGGGCCCGCCCCCCGCCTCCACAGCCGCCGAAGCCGGCGGTGTTGAGCACGACGAGCAGGTTGTCGACGTCGGGAACCCACGTGGTCAGGGCCGCCTGGATCCTCTTCTCGACATCGGCCTGCTGCTTGGCGGTCAGCCCGTAGTCCATCCAGCAGTAGTTCCACTGCCCGCTGAACCACATGCCGAGCGCCGTGTTGCGCGTGACGACGTTGGACTCGACCGTCTTGCTCGGGTCGGCCGGGTCCTGGCTCAGCGTGTGCGTGCTCACGCCGGAGTCGACCGACTCCAGGTTGATCCGGTAGATGTTGAAGGCCGCCGCATTCTCGGCGTAGTAGTCCCGGCCGAACACGTCGCGCAGCAACGTGTTGTCGACATAGGTGTTGTATGCCGCCTGGTCGGCGGCCGTGAAGCCGTCGCCGATGACGACGAGGTTCCGTTTGAGCCCGGCGGGTCCTGCCTGTCGCAGAACTGTCACGCTGTCGGCCATCGTGCCTCCCACTGTGTGGTGCGCACCCTCCGGCACGCGACAACCCCAAGGAGCCTGGAACCCCGGACGGTGATACCGAAAGCTGCTGTCGTTTCTACCTGCCCGTCCCGGTTCAGCGAGACGGAAAAGCACCGCGGCCCGCGCCGCGGCTCACTACCCTTCGGGACATGAGTGCCGATCTCACACCCGGACAGGACCTGCCGACCCGCGACCTGTCCGACCATCCGGGCGTCGCGCGTGTCCTGCAGGTACTCGCCCTCAACCACCTCACGCCGACGGTCCGCTACCTGCCCGACGCGGTCCGCACCGCTCAGGCTGCGGCCGACGCGCTCGGGGTCACCCCGGCCGAGATCGCCAACTCCCTGGTCTTCAGGGCTCGGACCCTCGATGGTCACACGGTGCCCCTGCTCATCCTTGCCTCGGGCGGGCACCGGGTCGACACCGAGCGGGTTGCGTCCCTGGCCGACCTGGCGAGCATCGATCGCGCCGACCCCGAGTTCGTCCGCGCGGCAACGGGGTTCACCATCGGCGGGGTCGCCCCCGTGGGTCACCCGAAGCCGATCCGGACCATCGTCGACGTCAGCCTCGGGCGCTATGACACGGTCTGGGCGGCGGCCGGGCACAGCCACTCGGTCTTCGCGACGACCTATGACGAGCTGCTCCGGATCACCGGCGGGCAGCCGATGGAGGTCAGCTGACCGGGGAGAGCCCACGACCCGAGTGCAAGCAGAGCACGTTGCCGTCGGGGTCGAGGAACCATGCTGCCTGCTCGTCCCCCGTCGACGCGATGTGGTCGACGGTCGTCAGACCGGGCAGGTCATAGTCCTCGAACCGCACCCCGCGTCCCTCGAGCTCGGCCAGCTCGGCCGCGACGTCCTCGACCTTGAAGGACAGCGCGGTGTGCTGGTGCTGCTGGCCGGGACGCAGGAGCAGAGCCAGCTGGCCACCCCCGCCGAGGTCGTAGACGGGGCTGCCCTCCAGGTCGGCACCGGCATACGGCAGGCCGAGGACGGTCGAGTAGAACTCCTTGGCGCGGTCGGTGTCGTCGACCGGGAGCATGCTCGTGACGGGACGGTTGGCGAGTGTCATGGTGGCCTCCATCTGGGCGACCAGCGGGGTCGCGCCGGTTCCCTCCCCATCCATCAGGGTCCGCTTCGCCGGGAGATCCGTCGATGGCCCGAACGGATGACCCGCCCGGTTCGCCCTACAGTGGGCGACCATGGGTACCGAGCTGCTCCCGTGGGTGTTCACCTCGGGTTGGGCGAGCGGGATCAACGCGTATGCCGTGGTGCTGGTCATGGGTCTCGCGGACCGGTTCTTCGGGGTCAGCCAGGTGCCCGACGTCCTGGGCCGGACCGACGTCCTCATCGCCGCCGGAGTGATGTTCGCGATCGAGATGGTCGCCGACAAGGTGCCGTTCCTCGACACGGTCTGGGACGCCGTGCACACCGTCATCCGGCCCGCCATCGGGGCGACCATCGGCTATCTCATCGGCCACCAGACCGCTGACCTGGACGCGAGCTTCCTCGCGGCCGCCGGCGGGTTCAGCGCCCTCGCCTCGCACGTCGTCAAGGCCGGGGTCCGCGCCGCGGTCAACTCCTCCCCCGAGCCGGCGAGCAACGCCCTCGTGAGCACCGCCGAGGACGCCGCCGTCCTCGGCGTCGTCTCGCTCGGCATCGACCACCCCACAGTGGCGGCCGGCATCGCCGCGGTCCTCCTCGTGCTCGGCATGGCCGTCGTCGTGTACGTCCTCACCCGGGTACGCCGATGGCGCCGGAAGTACGACGACTGGGGCGTCCGGCACGGCCTCGGCGACCCGCGCGACCCCTGACTTCCGGATGGTCGTCGACGTGGAATGTCTGTCACTCCGCCCAGATAGGGCGACCGTCAGACTCGACGGCTTCCTGAATGTGCTGCCTAGGGGCGGGATCCCCCAACACCATCGGGCGACGCCGCAGAAGGCACGGGCCCCGGCATCGACGGCCACTTCGTCATGTCATGTTCGCTCGCGGGGAGTTGTGGTGCGAACGCTCGCATGCTGCCAGATCACCGCTGAAACGGTCATAAGTTCCAGGTCGCGGGCTGGTCGGTATCTGGTTGGTAGGTGCAGGTGAAGCCAGTACGGACTCGGGCCGCGAGGTGGCGGCCGACGACAGGGTCCGCCTCGGCGATGACGTCGATGGCTCTGGCGATCGCTTTGCGAACGGTTATTCGCGCTCGTTCGGCGCTGCCTCCGACCTGGCGGGCCCGCCCGCCGAGTCCGGTGGCCGCCGAGACCTCTGCCAGCAGAGCCTTGCGTTCCGCAACCAGAGCTTCTGCCCTGATCGCGTCGCCGCTGACGTCGGCGGCGTCCAGCTCGTCGTCCAGCTGGCGCAGCCGGTGGCGGTAGGCGGCCAACGCCGTCGCGTCGGCCCGCGGTCCCAACCCGCCCTCGGACACGACACCGCCAGCGAGGGTCAGCGCGTCGATGCCGACACCGGGGCGGGAGAGCAGCGTGTGCAGGTGCGTCATGCCCTTGCGGGCCGGCACTGCCGTGATCGCGCCTTCGTGCCCGAC
>JAJPIW010000089.1 GCA_021324575.1 Intrasporangiaceae bacterium
GAGGGCACACTCACCCGGTTGACGAGGGAGTGGGAGGTCTGCTGGCGGTCTTCGTTCTCCGAGAAGAGCTCCTCGCCGAGCTTCTCGCCGGCACGCAGGCCGGTGTAGATGATCTCCACGTCCTTGCGGCCCGACATCCTGATGAGCGTGTGCGCGACCTCGACGATCTGCACCTGCTCGCCCATGTCGAGCACCATGACCTCGCCGTCCTGACCGATGACGGCGGCCTCGAGGACCAGCTGGCAGGCCTCGGGAATGAGCATGAAGTAGCGCTTCACGTCGGGATGTGTCACCGTGATCGGCCCACCGCGCTGGATCTGTGCGGTGAACGCATGGACGACTGAGCCGCGTGATCCAAGGACATTGCCGAAGCGCACTGACACGTATCGTCCAGGGAACCGGTCGGCGAAGTCGGCCGTGAGCCGCTCCGCGAGCCGCTTGCTGTAGCCCAGGACGCAGGTCGGGTTTGCGGCCTTGTCGGTCGAGATGTTGACGAAGGTCCCGACACCGACACCAGCTGCCGCCCTGAGCACGTTGAGCGTTCCGAGAACGTTGGTGCGCCAGGCTTCGAGCGGATGGGACTCCAAGAGCGGAAGGTGCTTGAGAGCCGCAGCATGGAAGACGATGTCCGGCCGGGAACGCGTGAACGCCGCCTGAGTCGCCTCTACGTCTCGGATGTCGGCCAGGATCAGGGTGTCGCTGTCGAGCAGGCCGTTGCCCTCCAGGGTCATCTGGGTGGCCTGCAGCCCCGACTCGTCACGGTCCAAGAGGTAAAGCTTGGCGGGGCCGAACCTCATGATCTGGCGGCACAGCTCAGACCCGATCGAGCCTCCGGCACCGGTCACGAGAATGCGCCGGCCTGCGATCTGCTCGGCGATGGCTGCCATGTCCAGGTGGATCGGTCGACGGCCCAGCAGGTCTGCGAGGTCGACATTGCGCAGGTCGCCAGCCGTGGGGCGACCGTCGATGATGTCCTTGACAGGGGGCAGGGTGAGGACCTTGAGCCCGGCGTCCTCGCCTAGCTCGGTCAGCTCGCGGATGGTGCTTGCCTGAGCCAGCGGCAGCGCGATGATCAGCGTGTCGGCCTGGTGTCGGGCGCCCAACCGACCGATGTCCGCTCGTGTCCCGCGCACCCGGACACCTTCGATGCGCAGCCGTCCCTTGGCCCTGTCGTCGTCAAGGAGGGCCACCGGCTGGTAGCCGCTGCCCACGTCCCGCAGCAGGCTGCGGGTCAGTCGCCGGCCGGCCTCGCCCGCGCCGAAGACCAGGGCACGGTGCTCTTCCTCGCTCTGGGCCACACGCCGAGTCCGAATAGACCGGATGATGAGGCGGGCCGCCAGCATGGCGATGAGCGCGAAGGCCGAGGCGGTGAACGGCACGCTGCGCGGCGATCCCTCGACTTTGAACACGAAGACAGCCACGACAAGGGTCAGGGCGGTCAGTGCAACTGTCCGGGCCACATCGACGACCTCCTCGAACGACCCTCGTACGTGGCCGACGGCATACGGGCCGAAAACGGCCCCCAGGACGAGGTTGGCCCCGACGGCGATCGCCGCGAAGCGCAGCGTCTCGGGAGTGAAGATCGCATGTCGCTGGAGGTCGTATCGGAGCCACGCGGAGATCGGAACGACGAGCAGCCAGATGACCGAGTCAACGATGGCCCAGGACCACCTCATGGCCCGCTCTCGTCGAACAGATTGCACGCGCACGGCTCGACCCCTCCCTGACATAAGAACGGACGCCGAAATGCAGCGCCCGGGGGAGTCTAGTCGGAAAATTGTCGGAGTTCCATGTGGCGGATGAGGCGAATTAAGACGGGTGGGTCAGATGTGCAGCCACTCGGTCCAGCCGTTGTGGAGCACGAGCCACGCGATGAGGCCGTAGCCGGCCTGACCCGGGTGTACGCCGTCGCGCGAGGCGGCCAGCTCCGAGCGCCACTGGTCGTGCCCGAGCAGCGGCCGGTAGGTGTCGACGAACGGTACGAGCCGGCGGGCGCAGACGTCGGCCTGGGCCTCGACGAGGACCTCGAGCTTGGCGTTGACCTCGGGGTCGGCGGTGGGCGGGGGGCTGACGACGAACGCCCCGATCCCGGTGGTCGCCGACTCGTCGAGGATGTTGGCCAGGTTGAGGCGGTGCCGCGCCAGGGTCACCCCCGAGGCGATGTCACCGAGGCCCACCGAGACGACCAGCCGCTTCTCGGCGCGCCCGGCCCACCGTGGCGGGCACTCGATCTGCCAGCGCTTGAGGACATCGGCGCTCGTGTCGCCCCGGACCCCCAGGTTGTATGCCGTGAGGTCGAGCTCGGGGTGCTGGCTCCGGCCGATGACGCGCCCGACCCAGCCCTGGCCCTTCGGGTCGCCGACGCCGGCGACCATCGAGGCACCGATGAAGACCAGCCCGACGTCGCGTCGGCCGTCAGGGGTCGCCGCGACCGAGGGGCTGGGCAGGAACTCGTTGCCGGCGGCGTCAGTCGTCATGCCCTGATCTTGCCGCACTCGCTCGCCGCCGCCGCCGAGGCCGCGCCCCAGGCCACCCACGCGTCGCCGCGGACAGACTCACGCGTCACCCGATCGGTAAGAGTTGGAATGGTAGGATTCCTACCATGATGGTGACGGACAAGGGCCAGGTGACGATTCCCAAGCACCTGCGCGACGAGCTGGGCATCCTGCCGGGCACCGAGGTCGACTTCGACCGAGATGGTGACGCTGTGGTGATCCGTCGCTCGGTGGGCGGTGGGGGCCGGGGCGAGCGGCTCGTGGCCGGTTTGCGGGGTCGAGGCGACATCGCCATGTCCACGGACCAGATCATGGCGCTCACGCGTGGTGACTGAGAGGCGGCACCCAGGACGCGTCACCTTGGTGGACAGCAACGTCCTCCTCGACATCCTCACCGACGATCGGACCTGGGCGCCATGGTCGAGCCAGGCCCTGGCAGACGCTGCTGACCGAGGGCGGCTGGTGATCAACCCCATCGTCTACGCCGAGGTGTCGGTCCGGTTCTCGAGGATCGAGGCGCTCGACGAGGCGCTGCCGAGTCGTGAGTTCGCGCGACTGCCGCTGCCCTGGGAGGGCTCGTTCCTTGCAGCCAAGGCGTTCGCCGCGTATCGGCGTCGGGGTGGCCTCCGGACGTCAACCCTTCCCGACTTCCTCATCGGCGCCCACGCGGCCGTCTCAGGCCTGGTCCTCCTGACCCGCGACGCAGCGCGGTACCGGACCTACTTCCCGACCGTCAGCGTGGTTGCCCCACGGGCCTGAGCGCCGGGTCCGGCACTGGCCGAATGATTGGGTCGACGGCGCGCTTCTTGCTCGAGCCGGTCGCCAGAGAAGCCGAGGCCTCGCGGCATACGACCAGAAGACCACATAGCTCCCAGGTCTCGCCCCGCTGACGCTTCTCGAGCGCTATCTAACTTGATATCATCGAGCCATGCCCGACGTGTTGATCCGGGATGTGCCAACCGAGGATCTCGAGCGGATCCGGGCGGCAGCCGCGGCCCGGGGGGTGTCGTTGCAGAGCTACCTGCTGGACACGGTACGTGCGAAGGCCCGTTTTGTGCGTCGCCAGGAGGCGCTGGACCGTACGGCAGACCGGTTGCGTGGTCGGCCGGAGGTGCCCGAAGCAGAGCGTGCGGCAGTGCTGGAGGCCGTCACGGAAGCGAACGACTCCCGGGATGATGACCTGGGTGGCCGGCTGGAGCCGTGATCGTCGACGCCTCGGTCGTCATTGACGCCGTCGCGGACCCCGGGCCGAGGGGTGAGGCTGCCCGGTCGGCGCTGGCCCGCCAGCCGGCGACAGAGCCGCTGGTCGCTCCCGGACACTTCGCATTCGAGATCCTCGCCGGTCTCCGAGCCGCAGCGAACCGACCAGGTCATCCGTTGGTCGAGGCCGACGTGGCGCAGGCGATGGCCGATGCCGAGGCCTTCGAGATCGACATCGAGGCAACTCCGTGGCGGGACGTACACCGCGCATGGGCGTTGGCGCAGGGCTCTCTGCGCTATGCAGACGCGATCTACGTCGCCGCAGCGGAACGACACAGGACCGGCCTGCTGACCGCCGATGCCCGCATCGAGCGCTCCGGTGCGCCGAGGACCTGCCAGATCGTCACGGTCAGCCCAGCCATCACACCCTGATCAGTCGTCCTCGTCGTCCAGGTCGTCGTCGAGCCGGGCGAGCCACGTCGCGAACCGCTCGATCGACGTCTCGAACTCGGGGTTGAGGTCGACGAAGGTCCGCAGCTGCTCCGCGAGCCAGTCGATGGAGACCTCCTCGCCGCCGCGACGGGTCTCCAGCTCCTCGATGCCTCGGTCGGTGAAGTACATGGGTCCGTATGCCGCCCGCTCGCCTCAGCGGTCGAAGGCGCGAGCCACGAGGTCGGCCTGCTCGACGGCGTGCTTCTTGCTCGAGCCGGTCGCCGGAGAAGCCGAGGCTTTCCTGCATACGACCCGAAGGACGCGGGTGTCGCCCTGGTCCGCGAGGGCCTGGGGGAGGTTGAGCGCGATGAACGGCCAGGCGCCCTGGTTCTGCGGCTCGTCCTGCACCCACACCAGCTCGGCGCCGGGGTACTCGGCGATGGCCGCGGCGAGGTCGCTGGCGGGCAGCGGGTAGTACTGCTCGATCCGGACGATCGCCGTGCCGTCGTCGCCGCGCTTGACGCGCTCGGCCTCCAGGTCCCAGACCACCTTGCCGGCGGCGAGCAGGACCCGGTCGACCTGCCCGGTGGGCTTGACCCGGTCGGGCAGGACGGGCCGGAAGGTGCCGGTCGTGAAGTCCTCCGGTGCCGAGCTGGCCGCCTTGAGCCGCAGCATCGACTTGGGGGTGAAGACGATGAGCGGACGCCGCGGCCGGGCGTAGGCCTGCCGGCGAAGGAGGTG
This sequence comes from Intrasporangiaceae bacterium, assembly GCA_021324575.1. GTDB lineage: Bacteria > Actinomycetota > Actinomycetes > Actinomycetales > Dermatophilaceae > Nostocoides. Next base: position 4,869 of record JAJPIW010000089.1, read on the forward strand.
GAAGTACGAGGCGGGCGTCGAGGGGTAGGCGACCGTCATGTTGTCCTCGGCGCACATCGAGAGGAACCGCTCGATGCGGGCGCTGGAGTGGTCCGGGCCCTGGCCCTCGTAGCCGTGGGGGAGGAGCAGGACGACGCCGGAGCGCTGGCCCCACTTCTGCTCGGAGGAGGAGATGAACTCATCGACGATGGTCTGGGCGCCGTTGAAGAAGTCGCCGAACTGCGCCTCCCACAGGACGAGTGCATCGGGCCGCTCGACGGAGTAGCCGTACTCGAAGCCCATGGCGGCGAACTCGGACAGTAGCGAGTCATAGACCCAGAACCGGCCCTGACCCTCCCCGAGGTAGAGGAGCGGGGTCCACTCCTCGGCGGTGTTCTTGTCGATGAGGACCGCGTGCCGCTGGACGAAGGTGCCGCGGCGGGAGTCCTGCCCGGCGAGGCGGACCGGGGTCCCCTCCTTCAGGATCGACCCGAAGGCGAGCAGCTCGCCGGTGGCCCAGTCGATCCCGCCCTCGTTGACCGAGGCCGCGCGCCGGTCCATGACCTGGCGGAGCTTGGGGTGGACGTCGAAGCCGTGGGGGTAGTCGATGAACGCGTTGCCGAGGAACTTCAGCATCTCCGGCGTGATCGCCGTGTCGGTGGCTCGGGCACCGCCGGGGGCGTTGGCGGCATTGGCCTGGGCAGCCGGCGGCTCGAGCCCGGTGTGGCCCTCGACGTCGGTGCCGGAGTAGTTGGCGTCGCCCGGGGCCTCGGGGGCCTTGAGCGCTTCCTTGGTCTCCAGGAAGACCCGCTCGAGCTGCTGCTGGTAGTCGCGCAGTGCGGCCTCGGCGTCCTCGACGCTGATGTCGCCGCGGCCGATCAGGCTCTCGGTGTAGAGCTTGCGGACGCTGAGCTTGGCCTCGATGAGGGTGTACATGAGCGGCTGGGTCATCGACGGGTCGTCGCCCTCGTTGTGGCCGCGTCGGCGGTAGCAGACCATGTCGATGACGACGTCCTTGGTGAACTTCTGGCGGAACTCGTAGGCGAGCTCGGCCACCCGGACGCAGGCCTCGGGGTCGTCACCATTGACGTGGAAGATCGGCGCCTGGATCATCCGGGCGACGTCGGTGGAGTAGGTCGAGGACCGGGACGCCGACGGGGCCGTGGTGAAGCCGACCTGGTTGTTGACGATGACGTGGATGGTGCCGCCGGTGCGATAGCCGCGCAGCTGGGACAGGTTGAGCGTCTCGGCGACGACTCCCTGGCCGGCGAAGGCCGCGTCACCGTGCATCAGGACGGGCAGGACGGGGAAGTCCTCGCCGGCCCGGTCGAGCCGGTCCTGCTTGGCCCGGACGATCCCCTCGAGGACCGGGTTGACCGCCTCCAGGTGCGAGGGGTTGGCGGCGAGGTAGACCTTGGTCTTGGCGCCGTCCTCGGCGACGAAGACGCCCTCGGTGCCGAGGTGGTACTTCACGTCGCCGGAGCCCTGGACCGACTTGGGGTCCTGCTTGCCCTCGAACTCGCGGAAGATCTGGTCGTAGGACTTGCCCGCGATGTTGGCGAGGACATTGAGCCGCCCGCGGTGCGGCATACCGATGCAGACCTCGTCCATCCGGTCGTCGGCCGCGCGGCAGAGGATCCGGTCGAGCAGGGCGATGACCGACTCGCCGCCCTCGAGGGAGAACCGCTTCTGGCCGACGAACTTGGTCTGCAGGAAGGTCTCGAACGCCTCGGCCGCGTTGAGCCGGCGCAGGATCCGCAGCTGCTCCTCGCGGCTGATCCGGGCCTGCGGGACCTCGAACTGGGCCTGGATCCACTCGCGCTGCTCGGGGTCCTGGATGTGCATGTACTCGACGCCGATGGTGCGGCAGTAGGCGTCGCGGAGGATGCCGAGGATCTTGCGCAGCTTGAGGAACGGCTCGCCGCCGAAGCCGCCGGTCGCGAAGTGGCGGTCGAGGTCCCACAGGGTGAGGCCGTGCTCGGTGACGTCGAGGTCGGGGTGCCGGCGCTGGCGGTACTCCAGCGGGTCGGTGTCGGCCATCAGGTGGCCCCGGACCCGGTAGGCGTGGATGAGCTCCTGGACGCGGGCCACCTTGTTGACGTCGTCGTCGTGGTCGGCGTTGACGTCCTGGACCCAGCGGATCGGCTCGTAGGGGATCCGCAGGCTCTCGAAGATGTCGTCGTAGAAGCCGTTCTCGCCGAGGAGCAGCTGGTGGACGATCCGCAGGAAGTCGCCGGACTGGGCGCCCTGGATGATCCGGTGGTCGTAGGTGCTCGTCAGGGTGAGGATCTTGGAGACGGCGTTGCGGTTGATCGTCTCCTGGCTGGCGCCCTGCCACTCGGCGGGGTACTCCAGCGCGCCGACCCCGACGATCGTGCCCTGCCCGGCCATCAGGCGCGGCACCGAGTGCACGGTGCCGATGGTCCCGGGGTTGGTCAGGCTGATCGTGGTGCCCTGGAAGTCCTCGACGGTCAGGGAGCCGCCGCGGGCCTTCTTGACCATCTCCTCGTATGCCGCCCAGAACTGGCCGAAGTCCATCGCCTCGGCCGCCTTGATGGAGGGGACGAGCAGCTGGCGGGTGCCGTCGGGCTTGGCCAGGTCGATGGCCAGACCGAGGTTGATGTGGGCCGGCTGGACCAGGGTCGGCTTGCCCTTCTCGTCGTGCCCGAAGCCGTTGTTCATGGCGGGCATCGACTCCAGCGCCTTGACCAGGGCGTAGCCGATGATGTGGGTGAACGACACCTTGCCGCCGCGGGAGCGCATCAGGTGGTTGTTGATGACGACCCGGTTGTCGATGAGCAGCTTGGCCGGGACAGCCCGGACGCTCGTCGCCGTCGGGACCTCCAGGGAGGACTCCATGTTGGTGACGACGCGCGCGCTCGCGCCGCGGAGAGGGGTGACGACGGACTCGCCGTTGGCGCTGGTGGCCTTGGGGGCCTCCGGGTCACGCGGGCGCCGCACGACCGAGCTGGCGGGGGCGGCGGCGGTCGGTGCGGCCGGGGGCGGTGCGGCCGGAGCCGGCGGAGGGCTTGCGGCTGCTGGGGTGCGGTCTGCGGGGATCACCGGTGCGGTCTCGTCCTCGGGCTTGCTGGCGGTCGCCTTGTCGGAGTGGGCGTCCGGCGTCTCGGCCGCGTCGGCCTGGGTCTCGACGCGCGCCGGGGGCGCCGCGCTGCGGGGGGCGGCGCCGTTTGTCGCGGGCGCCGCGCCGGTGCCGTTGGACTCGGGGGTGTAGTCGGCGAAGAACTCCCACCAGGCCGGGTCCACCGAGTTCTTGTCCTCGAGGTAGCGCTCGTACAGCTCATCCACGAGCCACTCGTTGGGTCCGAACGCAGCCATGGGGTCGGAGGACGGGGACTGGTCTGGCACGGGTAATGCGCCTCTTTCGCGTGTCGTCGATGACGTCTGAACTGTGTGAATGTTGGCAGACAGGTCTTGACACCAGCCTAGACCTCGTGCGTGCACCGGCCGTATGCCGCGCGACGTGGACCGGCGTGACTCCCGCCACCCCGCGGCGGCCGACCCCTGGCATCACCCTGTGCGCGTTCACAACTCTCCAATTGCTGCGGTGTGTGCGCCAGCAATTGGAGAGTTGTGAACAGGGAGGGAGTGCGGCAGCGGGCCCCGGCGCCGCGACGAGGGGCGGACGGGTTACTGAGCTGGTTACCGAACCGTTGTGGTTGTGGGAGCAGCCACTCCGGTCGGGTAACCAGCCCGGTAACCGGTCGCAGCAATTTTGGCTGTCAATCCGGGCGGGGGAGCCGGGACTGGTCGCGCCTGGGGTCGACTGGCCAGCGGAGGCTTCGGTGGCCAGTGGTCGCCGGCATCGTCCAGTGCTGCCGCGTGGGCTGGCCAGTGGTCGCCGGTGTCGACCAGTGCCACCCGAGGAGCGTCGGCGGCCGGGTGAGACGGTTAATAGTTGATCTTGACTATTTATCCGAGGGGCGGCATGCTGGACCAGCCCCCCAAACCCCGAGTCAAAGGTGACCTCACGATGACCCAGACCCCCGCCGCAGCCGACCCGAGCACCCAGGCCGAGCACACGGCATACGCCGAGCTCGTGGCCCGGCTCGACCTGGCCACCAAGGTCCGACTGCTGACCGGGGAGACCGCGTTCACGCTGTGGGGCGAGGAGTCGATCGCCCTCGCGCCGATGGCGTTCTCCGACGGGCCGACCGGCGTGCGCGGGCTGAAGTTCACCGGCGGTGACAAGGTCGCGCTCTTCCCCAACGCCACCCTGCTCGCCGGTTCCTGGAGTGCGGAGGGGGCGCACGAGGTCGGCGAGCTGCTCGCCGAGGAGGCCATCCGGCAGCAGATCCACGTCGTCCTCGGCCCGACCATCAACCTGCACCGGTCGCCCCTTGGCGGGCGGCTGTTCGAGCAGTACTCCGAGGACCCGCTGCTCAGCGGGCGTCTCGCCGCGGCATACGTCAACGGGTTGCAGGGCAAGGGAATCGGCGCCTGCCTGAAGCACCTCGTCGCCAACGAGTCCGAGACCGAGCGCAACTACATGAACTCGGTCGTGTCGGAGAAGGCGCTCCGCGAGGTCTACCTCCTGCCCTTCGAGATCGCCGTCGACGAGGCGGACCCGTGGTCGATCATGGCCGCCTACAACGACGTCAACGGGATCACGGCGACCGAGCAGGACCACGTCAACAACCAGGTCGTCAAGGGCGAGTGGGGCTGGACCGGGCTCCTCATGAGCGACTGGTTCGCGACGAAGTCCTCGGCCCCGGCGGCCCTTGGTGGGCTCGACCTGGTCATGCCCGGCCCGGTCGGCCCGTGGGGTGACGCGCTCGTCGCGGACGTCGAGTCCGGTGCGGTCGCCGAGTCGGTCATCGACGAGCACGTATGCCGGCTGCTCCTGCTCGCCGACCGGGTGGGCGCCCTTGGCGCACACCGGGACTGGGGCACGGACCACGTCGCTCCCGACTCGCCGGAGCGGGCCGCGCAGCTGCGCCGGCTGGCGACCGACGGGATGGTCGTCCTCAAGAATGCCGGAGACGTCCTGCCGCTCACCGGGGACGGCAGCGTGGCGCTCCTCGGCCGCGCTGCGGTCGACACCGCCTGCATGGGTGGCGGCTCGGCCCGGGTCAACCCGCCCTACCAGGTCACCGTCGCCGACGGGCTCACGGCCGCTCTCGGCAACCGGGTCACCGTCGTCGGCGGGGGCCGGATCCGGGAGCTTCCCGTGCCGGTGACCCCGGATGCGGTGACCGACCCCGAGACGGGCGCACCCGGCATCCGGATCGACCTGCTCGACGCCGAGGGGGTCGTCCTGAGCAGCGAGCACTCCGAGGTCGGCGCCGCGTCGATCGGCTGGGACGACGACCTGCCGCGACCGGTGACGGGTGCCGTGTTCAGCGCCGTCGCGACCGGGGCCGGGGCTGCCCGCGTCGGGTTCATCGGCACCGGCCACTGGACATTGACCGTCGACGGAGCCGTCGTCCACGACGGCATCCTGGTCGCCGCCGGGCACGACCCGGGCGAGGGCATGCTCAAGCCGCCGTCGTGGACCACCGAGGTGGACCTCGCGGCCGGGGCCGTCGTCCGTGGCGAGATCCACATCGTCGCCACCGAGCCCAAGCCGGGCCCGGACGGCTCGCTCGGGCTCGTCTCGACCCTCGCCGCGTCCGGGATGGGCGACAAGGGCCTTGTCGTCGAGCCGCTCGGCCCGCCCACGGCCGAGCTCATCGCCGAGGCCGTGGCTGCCGCAAGGGCCGCCGATGTCGCGGTCGTCGTCGTCGGCCTGACCGACGAGCGCGAGACCGAGGCGGTGGACAAGTCGACCCTCGCGCTCCCGGGCGACCAGGACGCCCTCGTGGCCGCCGTGGCCGCCGCGGCCCAGCGGACCGTCGTCGTCGTCAACGCCGCCACCCCGGTGCTCATGCCGTGGGCCGACGCCGTCGACGCCATCGTCATCGTCGGGCTCCCCGGCCAGGAGGGTGGCCACGCGGTCGCCGACGCGCTCCTCGGCCTGCGCGAGCCGACCGGGCGGCTCGTCACGTCCTACCCGGTCGCCGACGGGGCCGCCCCGGCCTGGACCGTCGTCCCGACCGATCTCCAGCTGCCCTATGAGGACGGCGTCTTCGTCGGCCATCGCGGGTATGCCGCGGGGCTGGCTCCCGCTCCGTTGTTCTGGTTCGGCGAGGGGCTGGGTTATGGGTCGTGGGACTACGCGAGCGCCACGGCGAGCGGCGGACCGGTCGCCCCGACGGTGTCGGTGACGCTGCGCAACACCTCGGCCCGCGCCTCCCGCGAGGTCGTGCAGGTCTACCTCCAGCCGAGCGACCCGGCCGAGCCGGTGCGGCTCGTGGGCTATGCCCCGGTGGTCGTGGAGCCCGGCGCCGAGGCCATCGTCGAGGTCGCGACCGAGGCCCGGCTGTGGCGCCGGTGGGACGAGGACGCCAACGAGTGGGGTGCGCTGCCAGACGGCGGTGAGCTGCTCGTGGCCCGCGGCCTCGGTGACGTCCGGCTGCGTCTCCCGCTGTCGTGACGACCGAGGTGCCCCGGCCTCGCACGCCGGGGCGCCCGCGCGGCAAGGACCCCGCCGACACCCGGCGCGAGGTCCTCGCCGCGGCGGCGGCCGTCCTCGGCGAGCGCGGCTTCCACGGCACGTCGATGGCGGCGGTGGCGCAGGCGGCGGGCATCAGCCAGACCGGGCTGCTCCACCACTTCCCGACCAAGGAAGCCCTGCTCACCGCGCTGCTCGCCGATCGCGACCGGGCCGACCGCGAGGCGATGGGGACCGACGAGGAGCCGGCCGTCGGCTTCGCCGTCCTCGACCGGTTGCGCGCCGTCGTCGTCGCCAACACCGGGCGACCCACCCTGGTCCGGCTCTTCACCATGGTCCTCGGCGAGGCCGACGACCCGGCCCGCCGCGGCGACAACCCCGGTCACCAGTGGCTTGCCGAGCACCACGAACAGGCCTGGCAGGACGTCGTCGAGGCAGTCGAAGCCGGAGTCGCGGCCGGCGTCGTCCGAGCCGACGCGCCGGCGGACACCATCGCCCGCCTCGTGATCGCGGTCATGGACGGGCTGCAGGTCCAGTGGTTGCAGGACCGCGACAACGTCGACATGGTCGCCGCCTACGACACCTTCGCGGCCGGCATACGACAGCAGTGGGAGGTCCCGCCGGCCGGGTTTATCGGGTGACCCGATAACGTGGACGACCACAGACTTCGCAACTCTGTACCACTCTGGTTTATCGGGTAACCCGATAAACCAGAGTGGGCGAACCTCCCACCGGACAAGCGAACTCAGCTGATGTCGCGACGCGCTGCCAGCCACGAGCCGACACCCGACAGCGTCAACCCGTAGGCCGTGAGGAGCAGGGCGCACACCCACCAGGAGAAGTAGGGACTCGGCCCGGTGGACTGGCCCCCGGTCGGGTCCTGGGTGATGAGCATCCCGACAGAGAGGTTGCCCGGCAGCCACCGGCTCGCGCTGCCCCAGTGCAGGATCCCGAACACGATGCCGAGGATGATCTGGGCGAGGAACCCGACCCCGATGCCGGCGAGGATCGCGGCCACCTGGTTCTGGATGATCATGCCGAAGCCGAACCCGAGCAGCGCCCAGCAGACGAACGCGAGCAGGCTGATCCCGAGGGTCTGCCAGACCTGACCGTCGCCGAGGAAGGTCGGCTGGTTGCGCAACGCGAGCACTCCGCCACCGGCGCCGACGACCGCGAGGTCGTGCACGACGGCATACATCGCGCCGGTGATGACGACGGCGACCAGCTTGGCCACGACGACGGTCCAGCGCACCGGCTCGGCGAGGAAGGTCGCCGAGATCGTCTTGTGCCGGAACTCGCTCGTGATGAGCAGCACGCCCAGGGTGAGCGGGATGAGCGGCGTGAGGTAGTAGATGAACCCGGCCGAGAACACCGCCTGGATGGTGCCGGCGTTGGGGTGCAGGAAGGGGGACTGGTCCGACCCGCCCTGGCCGCCGCCGAAGTCACGGCCGACGAGGAAGGCGAACCCGAAGGAGATGAGGCCGTCCAGCACGACGACGGCGAGCAGCAGCCCCCACCACAGCCGCGTCGTGAACACCTTGCGGACCTCTGACCTGATAGCGCCCAGCATCAGCCGTTGCTCCTTTCGCCACCGGTGATGGCATCTCGCTCGGGCGGTGCGACAGCTCCGACACCGTCGCCGAGGTTGCGGTTGGTGCCTTCGGTGAGCTCGAAGAAGAGGTCCTCCAGGTCACTGCCCTGCTGGCGGAGCTCCCAGACGGGCAGGCCGGCGCGGAGGGCGACGTCGCCGACGAGGCGCAGGTCGGCGGTGTCGACGAGCAACGCCCCGTCCTGGTCCGGCCGCGCGGTGAGGTCGGCGACCCGGAGCGCGCCCGCGAGCCGCTCCGGCTCGGAGGTCCGGACGAAGGTGGTGGCCTTGCCGTGCAGCTCGGCCATCGGGCCGGCCTTCACGAGCCGGCCGTTGGTGATGATGACGACCTCGTCGACGGTCTGCTCGACCTCCTGCAGCATGTGGCTGGAGATGAGGATCGTCTTGCCCTGCCCGGCCAGGTGGCGCAGGAACCCGCGCAGCCAGCGGATCCCCTCGGGGTCCAGCCCGTTGGCCGGCTCGTCGAGGATGAGCGCCTGCGGGTCGCCGAGCATCGCGGCCGCGAGCCCGAGCCGCTGGCGCATGCCCATCGAGTAGCCCCCGGCCCGCTTGCGTGCAGCAGCCGGTATGCCGGTCAGCTCGAGCATCTCGTCGACACGCGCCACCGGAATGCCGGCGGTGTCGGCCAGCACACGCAGGTGGTCACGTCCACTGCGGCCCGGGTGGAAGTTCGTCGCCTCGAGCGCGGCACCGACGGCCGTGATCGGGTGCGGGATGTGTTGGTAGGTCCGGCCGCCGATCGTCGCAGTGCCGCCGGTCGGGCGGACCAGACCGAGCAGCATACGGAGAGTCGTGGTCTTGCCGGCGCCGTTCGGCCCCAGGAAGCCGGTGATCCGGCCGGGCTCGACGTCGAAGGAGAGGTCGTCGACGGCCTTGAAGGTGCCGAAGGTCTTGGTCAGGTTGCGGATCTCGATGCGGGCCCCAGCCGCTTCCGTCGTCGTCATCGTGGAGTCGTCTTCTGGCTCATGCCCCCCATTGTCAGGGGCTCACGCCGGGTGAGGGTCAACCGGGGGGCTGAACCTTCTCCGCCCCGGGAGGGACGTCACCGGTCGTCTCTGAGAGTCGCTGGGTCGGCCCGGTCCGCCGGGCCCGCTTAGGATCGACGCACTATGACCGACTGGTTGATGGTCCTCGCCGGCCTCGTGCTGACGGCGGGGACCGCCCTGTTCGTCGCGACCGAGTTCAGCCTCGTCGCCCTCGACCGGTCGGCGGTGCAGAAGGCCGCGGACAACGGCGACGTGAAGGCCGGCTCGGTCCTCGCCTCGCTCAAGAAGCTGTCGACGCAGCTGTCGGCAGCCCAGGTGGGGATCACGCTCACCACCTTGATCCTCGGGTTCCTCACGACACCGGCCGTCGGCAAGCTGCTGCATGCGCCCCTCGGCGCCCTCGGCCTGCACGGGTCGACACGTGACACGGTAGCCAGCGTCCTGGCGCTCGTGCTCGTCACCTTGTTCTCCATGCTCTTCGGCGAGCTGCTGCCCCAGTTCCTCGGGATCTCGGCATCGATGGGTACCGCCGAGGTGGTGGCCGGTCCGGTCCGGATGTTCGCCGTCGTCGCCCGCCCCCTCATCGCGATCCTCAACGGCTCGGCCAACGGTTTCCTCCGCGGGGTCGGTGTCGAGCCACGGGAGGAGCTGTCCGGTGCGCGCACGCCGCAGGAGCTGGCCAGTCTGGTCCGCCGCAGCGCCGACGCCGGCACGCTGGGGGAGGGCACGGCCCGGCTGGTCACGGCCAGCCTCGGCTTCGGCGAGCGGACGGCGGCCGACGTCATGAGCCCCCGCGTCCGCGCCACCGCCATCGACCGGACGGCCAGTGCCGAGGACGTCCTCGCCCTGGCCCGGTCGACCGGCCACTCCCGCTTCCCGGTCCTCGGTGAGGACTGGGACGACATCGACGGCATGGTCCACGTCAAGCGCGCGATGGCCGTCCCGCACGAGCGGCGCCCCGACGTGCCGGTGTCGGCCCTCATGGTCGCGCCACTCCTGGTCCCCGAGACGATCCGGCTCGACCCGCTCCTCGTCCTCCTCCGCGGAGCCGGGATGCAGCTCGCCGTCGTCGTCGACGAGTACGGCGGCACCTCCGGAGTGGTCACCCTCGAGGACGTGGTGGAGGAGATCGTCGGCGACGTGACCGACGAGCACGACCGGGCGATGACCACCGGCCGCGAGGTCTCCACCGGCACCTGGTCGGTCCCCGGCCTCTGGCGCCCCGACGAGGTTCGCGACCGGATCGGTGCACCCATACCCGACGGGCCGGCATACGAGACGACCGGCGGCTTCGTCATGGCCGCCCTCGGCAGGGTGCCCCGCGTCGGCGACACGGTGGACGTACCGCGCTGGACCGTCGAGGTCGTCGACATGGACGGGCTGCGCGTCGACCGGCTCCGGTTCACCCGGCATCCCGACCCCGACCCGGCCGACGTCCGGGCCGCAGGCGACGCCGAGGACGGTGCGGCCACGTGATCGTCGTCTGGGTCACCCTCGTGCTGTTGCTCATCAACGCCTTCTTCGTCGGCGCCGAGTTCGCCGCGATGGCCGCTCGCCGCTCGCAGCTGGAGCCGCTCGCGGCGCAGGGCTCGATCCGCGCCCGCAGCACCCTGGCCGGGATGGAGCGGATGGGCTCGATGCTCGCCTGCGCCCAGCTCGGGATCACCGTGTGCTCGGTGCTTCTGGGCGCCTTCTCCGAGGCCGCCCTGCACCACCTGTTCGCCGGGCCGCTCGAACGACTCGGTATGCCGTCCGGTGTCACCGATGGTCTCGCCCTCGCGCTCGCCCTGCTCGTCGTCGTCTACCTGCACGTCGTGGTCGGCGAGATGATCCCCAAGAACCTCGCGCTCGCCGGGCCGGACCGCGCGGCGCTGCTCCTCGTGCCGCTGCTGCTCGCCATCACCCGCGTGCTGCGCCCGGTCATCGCCGGCATGGAGTTCCTCGCCAAGGGACTCGTGCGGCTCGCGGGCATCGAGCCCAAGGACGAGCTGCAGGACGAGTTCACCGCCGAGGAGGTCCACCACATCATCGAGGAGTCGCACCGCGAGGGGCTCGTCGAGGACGACACCCTGGGGCGGCTCGGGGCGGCACTGGAGTTCAGCGACAAGGACGCGGCCGACGTGGCGGTGCCGGTCGGTGACCTCGTCACGGTGAAGCCGGCCAGCACTCCCGACGACATCGAGCACCTCGTGGCCAAGCACGGCTTCTCGCGCTACCCGATGACCGACGACGCCGGCTCCCTCGTCGGCTACCTGCACCTCAAGGACATCCTCTACGCCGACGAGCAGGAGCGGTCCGAGCCGATCCCGCGCAAGCGGGTCCGCCGCCTCGCGACAGTCCGCCCGGATGACGGCGTCGAGTCGGTGCTGCGGACCATGCAGGGCACCGGGTCGCACCTGGCCCGCGTCGTCGAGCCCGACGGCACGGTGGCCGGCATCGTGTTCCTCGAGGACGTGCTGGAGGAGCTCGTCGGCGAGGTCCGGGATACCGAGCAGCGCTGAGGGTGGGCGGCGCACTCCCTCTCGTTTCTGCGCCATGGCGCTGACTGCGACCAGGGGCGCTGGCATCTCAGCGCCGGTCGTCAGGTCCTGCGCCGTGGCGCAGAAATCGTGGGGGCCGGGTGCTCGGGAGCCGGCCTAGCCGCAACCTTTCCGCGTATGCCGCGCGTACGGCATACGACGTGTCCGAAGGGCTCGTGACCGGATCGTTGCGCGCGACGGGTCGGCTGCCGCAGGGAGCGGGGGTACCGTCCGGTCGGGGAAAGGAGGGCGACCGGCTGATGCTGCACGCGACGAGGTACCGGCGCGCCCAGGCGCTCGTGGTGCTCGTCCTGTCCTCGCTCGTCACCGCGTGCGTCGTCTTCGCCCCCATGTACAACCGGGCCCTGCAGCAGGCCATGGTCACGGCGCGGCTGCAGGCCGAACCGGCGCAGTCCAGCGGCCTGTCCCTCACCTCGTACAGCGCGGTCAACCAGGCCACTGTGCGTTCCCCGGACCAGCTCGCCGACTTCGTGCCGCCCTCGCTCTCGAGCCACTACCAGCCGCCCATCCGCGGGCGCTACGTCGTGGTGCGGGAGGACCCGCTCGTCAACCGTCCCGACGGCCAGCTGGTCTGGCGCGAGGGGTTCTGCAGCAACATCCGGATCGTGGCCGGCACCTGTCCGACCCGGCCCGGCGAGATCGCCATCTCGGCGGGGCAGCAGCAGACCCACCCGACGTGGCAGCCCGGCGTCCAGCTGCGCCTCGGGGAGTGGGACGACGCGGTCACCCAGGTTGCCGAGGCGCCCCGGCTCACGGCCACGATCGTCGGCGTCTACACCCAGCCCACGAATGAGCCGTACTGGTTCGGGACGCTGCTGACCGGGCGGACCGAGTCCGGCGACCTCGATGCGATGCTCACTCCGGAGTCGACGTTCACGGCGTCCACTGGCGGGCCGATGCGGCTGACCGCACCGCTGGAGGAGGTCCACAACCTCGCCGACCTGCCGCTGCGAACGACGACGACGGGGATCGACCAGATCATCCCGCTCGGCCCGGAGGTCAACACGTTCGTCCAGGTGCCGTGGGCCCCGACCGCCAGGAACGCCGAGGAGCTCAACGCCTCACTTGCCGTCTTCGGCGCGAGTGGGCTGCCGCTCATCGCCGCAGACATGGCGGCCGGCCGGGACCAGGCCGAGGTGACCGTGCCGCTGCTCGTTGCCCAGCTCGCACTGCTGCTCGCCTGTGTCCTGTGGCTCGTTCTCGTCGCAGCGACCGACCAGCGCCGCGCCGAGGTGGCTGTCGCCAAGCTGCGCGGACGCGGTTCGGCGGGTGCTCGGCGCCTCCTGCTCGGGGAGACTCTGCCCCCCGTCCTGCTCGGCATCCCGGTGGGGGCCCTCCTCGCGGTCGGGCTGTCGGCCGTGGCGCGGCACGTCGTGCTGCCCACCTCGCCGCCGTTCGAGGTGCCCCGCCTCACGTATGCCGCGCTCGCCGCGGCCGTCGTCGGGATGACCGGGCTTGCCTTCCTGTCCGTGCGGCGGGTGTCCAAGGAGCCGGTCGCCAGCCTGGTCCGGAGCGTGTCGGCCCGCGCCACCGGCTTCGCGCTGGGTGTGGTCGAGGCGATGCTGGTGGCCGCCTCGGCGGTCGCGTTCGTCGCGCTGGCCACCGGGTCGGTCAAGGGGCCGGTCGGCCTGGCCGCGCCCACCCTGCTCGCCGTGGCGGTTGGGGTGGTCGGCTCGCGGGTCGTCCCGCCGGTGTTCACCGCGCTGGGCCGTCGACTGCTGGCCGGGGGGCGGGCATCGAGTGGTGCCGCCCTGCTCCAGGCCGGACGTCGCGGCACCACGAGGTGGCTCGTCCCCGTGGTGACCGTGGCCCTGTGCCTCGTCGTCTTCGCCGTCGACGCCCTCGCCGTCGGAGACCGGAACCGCACCGGCCGGGCCGAGGCCGAGGTGGGCGCCCCGACCGTCCTGACGCTCAGCTCGGCCGACGCCAACCTCGTCGCCTCCACCCTGAGGTCCCTCGACCCGACCGGCCGCCACGTGACCCCGGTCGCCGTGGTCCGGCCCCCGAACCCCGAGGCGCCCTCGACGATCGGCGTGGACCCTGCGGCCTTCCGGCGGATCGCCCTGTGGCCCGGCGTCGACGTCGCGAAGCTGCCGTGGGGGAGTCTCACCGGACCGACCGTGGCGCCGGTCGAGATCAAGGGCAGCAGGGTGTCCTACGACGTGACCTCGATACCGCTCACGACGACCGACCTGAGCCCCCAGGGCTCCCGAGTGGTGCTCGACCCCGAGCCGTTGAGGCTGGGGCTCCAGGTGGTCCGACCGGACGGCACCGTCGACGCACTGCCGCTGGCGCCGCTGCCGACCAAGGGCGTCAAGGGCCGCCAGTCCGCGACCGTGACCTGCGAGGCGGGCTGCCGCATCGCCGGCATCGGGCTGCTCTCCCAGCCTGGAGCTCCGAGCATCTCGGGCATCGCGACCATCTCCGGCCTCACCGTCGACGGGCAGCCGGTCGACCTGGGGGCGAGTGACCGGTGGCGGGGCGTCTCGGACCCGGACCCCTCGGATGCGGAGAACCCCGCTGCGATCCGGCTCGACTCCTTGCCCGCGGGCACGACGCTCAACTTCACCAGCGGCGGGCAGACCCAGTTCTTCGTCAGCCACGCGTCCATCCCGACCCAGGCGCCGGCCCTGCTCACCGCGGCGGCGGTGGCCGGCTCGAGCCGCAACGGCGCGACCCCCACCTATCCGGCGGCGCTCGTCGACGGCGAGTCCTTCGAGGTGACCGATGCCGGCCGGGTCCCCTTCGTGCCGGGCGGAACCCCCAACGTCAGTCTGGTCAACCTCGCCAACCTGCTCGCCCGAGGATGGCAGGGAAGGGGTGCGACGACGATGGAGGCGTACCTCGACACGACCGACCCGGCATACGTCTCATCTGTCACCAAAGCTTTGGGGGACAAGGGAGTTCGGGTCACGACCACCAGCCACCCCGGGGACAGGGAACGCCTGTATGCCGCGACGGCAGCTGCGTGGAGCCTGCAGCTGGCGCTCGTCGTCGGGCTGATGGCGCTCCTCGTCGCCGCTGTCGCTCTCGTCGTCCTCGTCGCGACGTCGTGGCGGGCTCGCAGCCGTGACTACGCCGGCCTGCGACTGGCCGGCCTGACCCGCCGGCGGGTGGCTGCGATCGCCGTCATCGAGACCGTCCCGGCCATCGCCGCGAGTGGGGTCGTCGGCGTCCTCGCCGGGCTCTTCGCCGCCCACGCGGCCCTGCCGGTCGTTCCGCTCTTCCCGAGCCCGCCGCCGACCTGGCCGATCAACCTCGGATCCGCGTGGGGGCCCAGCCTCGTCGCTGCCGTCGTGGGCCTCGTCGTCCTCGTCCTCGTCGGCACCATCGCCAGCCGCTGGGTCGCCCAGCGCTCGACCTTCGACCGATTGAGGGACACGGTATGACCCGCGGAGAACCCATCACGACCGTCGGCCTCGTGCACATCTACCGCTCCGAGGGTCATGACGTGGCGGCGCTGTCCGGTGTCGACCTGGCGGTCTCGGCGGGTGAGGTCGTCGGGCTGCTCGGGCCGAGCGGCTCGGGCAAGTCGACGTTGCTGTCGCTCGTCGGTGGGCTCTTCCGGCCGAGCGCCGGCAAGATCTTCGTGGGCGACCGCGAACTGTCCGTGCTCACCCCGGCCGAGCTCGACGAGTTCCATGCCCGGGAGACCTCGCTCATGCTCCAGGGCGCGCGGCGCAACCTGATCCCGTACCTCACGGCCCGCGAGAACGTCGCGTTCGCCCAGGAGGCGGCCCGGCGCTACGGCGCCGACGTGCCTGATGTCGGCCATGTCCTGCAGACGGTGGGCATCACCACGCTCGCCGACTCCCCGCTCGGCCACCTGTCCCAGGGGCAGCTGCAGATGGTCGCCCTCGCTGTGTCGATCGCACCTGCTCCCGGGGTGCTCCTGGCCGACGAGCCGACCAGTGCACTGGACCATGTCTCGCGCGAGCGGATCCTCGACGCGATGTTGCGGATCAACCACGAGCAGGGGACGACCATCGTCGTCGTCACGCACGACCCGGAGGTGGCGGCCAAGCTCCCGCGGACGGTGACCATCCGCGACGGCAAGATCGGGGGAGAGGGGCGCAGCGGCGAGGAGTATGCCGTGGTGACGGCCGACGGCTTCCTGCCCCTGCCGGCGCACGCCCGCGACGACCTGCGACCCGGGACGCTCGTCCGGCTGGAGAAGAACGGGACGGAGTACCGGCTCATCCCGCAGCTGCACGCCGGGGACACCCCCGGTGGCGCGCACGAGCACTGGGTGCCTCGCCATGCGCCCCGTGAAGAGGTACTCGTCGAGGAGAACGAATGGTGAACGCCGAGGGCTTCTACGTGACCACGTCCGAGGACCAGCGCGCACGCGACCTCCGGGACGACCTGCGGGACGACCTCCGGGACGTCGGCGGGCCGGTGTCGGCCCAAGGCATCACCGTCGACCGCGGGACGATGCTGGCCCTCGACGACGTGTGGCTCGACCTCGATCCGGGGACGTTCACCGCGCTCACCGGGCCCTCTGGTGCGGGCAAGTCGACGCTCATCTGGGTGCTCGCCGGGGCGCTGGCCCCGACCTCGGGCACGGTCACCTTCGCCGGACAACCGGTGACCGACCGGGCCCGAGCGGCCGCCGACGGCATCGGGATCATCGCTCAGGGGAATGCGCTGGCCACCCCGATGACCGGGCTGGAGAACATCGTCGTCCCACTGCTGGCACACGGCATACGACCGGCCGAGGCGCGTCTGCGGGCCGAGTCCGCGCTGGAGCAGGTCGGGCTCGGCGACTCGACCAACCACCTCGTCGAGGAGTTCTCCGGCGGTCAGCAGCAGCGGGTGGCGATCGCCCGCGCTCTCGCGCTGCGGCCCAAGGTGCTGCTTGCCGACGAGCCGACGAGCGACCTGGACGCGGGCACCCGCGAGACGATCGTCGCGCTCCTGGCCGCCCAGGCCGACGCCGGCGCCATCGTCCTGATGGCGACACACGACCAGTGGTGCGCCGACCAGGCCGACGCCGAGTGGCACCTCGACGAAGGGCACCTGAGCCGCGCTCGGTGAGCGTGGTCGGGGCCTGGGCCGGGGACTGAGGACGGAGGCATGAACGCGGCGGCACGCTATCGGCGGACCGAGGCCCTGGTCATCGCCGGGCTCGTCGCGTTGGTCTGCGCGTGCGCGACCCTCGGACCGGCTCTCCAACGGGCGATCGAGCAGTCGGTCCTCAACACCGTGCTGAAGACCGAGCACCCACCCCAGGCCGGGCTCATCGTCACCGTCTCCTCGGCAGACCCGG
This sequence comes from Intrasporangiaceae bacterium, assembly GCA_021324575.1. Classification (GTDB taxonomy): domain Bacteria; phylum Actinomycetota; class Actinomycetes; order Actinomycetales; family Dermatophilaceae; genus Nostocoides. The sequence goes on from JAJPIW010000089.1 coordinate 21,763, forward strand.
TCGACTCGCCACCACCTGACCCGAGGGCGGTCGACGCCCTCGTGCCGATGGACGTCCGGGCGCTTCTCGCTGCTCCGGTGGAGCAGCTCGGAGTCTCGGTCGAGCTGGCCACGCGTCAGCGTCCGGCGCCGGCCGGTCGGCTGCTCTACCGCGACGGGATGTGCCAGCACGTGCGGATCGTCGCGGGTCGCTGCCCCACCGCGGACGGGGAGGCGCTCGTGTCGTCCTCCGATGCCAAGGCTCGAGGATGGGGCGACGGCGCCCGGTTCTCCCTCGTGGACCCGGCCGCCCACGTCGCCGTGTCGCTGACGGTGGTCGGCAGCTACGTCCAGGTCCCTGACCCCTACTGGGCAGGGACGGTCCTGTCGTCGGGTGGCGCGCAGTCGACCGATCCGGTCCTGGACGCCGTTCTCACGCCGCGGGCCACGATGGCCAGGGGTGTCGTCGACGCGCACGGCGCGACGGTGCAGCTCCTCACCAACGCCGCGCTCACGTATGCCGTCCGGCCGGGTGAGGTGCGGGTCAGCGACTTCCTGCGTCGGACCGCGGCCCTGCCCGCGTTCCTCACCAACCCGCGAGGCTCGCTGCACCCCGACCAGGCCGCCGGCGAGGAGCTGCGGGTCTACAGCGCCTACACCGGGCTGACCGACATCGCCTCGGACCTGACCGTCGCCCGGCACCAGTCGCGCGTCACGGTCGCCGTGGTCATGGGTCAGGTCGTATTCCTCCTGCTGTGCGTGCTGTGGCTCGTGCTCGTCGCCCTGAGCGAGCAACGCCGCCCGGAGATCGCCGTCGCCCGACTGCGCGGGCGGAGCCCGGCCCTCACCCGCCAGCTGCTGCTCGCCGAGACCGTCCCGATCGTCGTGCTGGGCGCGCTGGCGGGGGTCGTCCTGGCGACGGCCGGCTCGTATGCCGCGCGCCACTTCTGGCTCAGCGGTTCGCCCGGGTTCTCGGTCGCCCCTGCCGACGGCTGGGCCCTCGCCGCTGCCGTCCTCGTCATCCTCGCGCTGACCTCGATGTCCGTGCTGCGACCTTCGCGGCAGCCGATAGCCAGCCTGCTCCGGACCGTTCCGGCGCGGGTGCGCGGCGCGGCCGTCGGGACGCTGGAGGCCCTCGTCGTCGCGGTGGGGATCACGGCATACGTCGCCGTTCTCACCGGACAGGTCACCGGTCCGGTCGCCCTGGGCGTCCCGGCGCTGCTGGCCGCCTCGTTGGGGATCGTCGCGGCCAAGGCCGTGGCGCCGCTCTTCGCCGTCCTGGGTCGACGGGCGATGCGGCGCGGGCGTGCAGTGGCGGCCGTGGCCAACCTCGAGGCGTCGCGCCGGCCCACGGCCCGCTGGCTGCTGCCGATCACCGGGCTGGCCACCGCGTCGCTCGCCTTCGGGGTCAACGCCGCCGCGGTGGGCCAGCGCAACCAGGAGCTCGCCGGGCGCCTGGACACCGGCGCGGCCGTCGTCGCGCGGGTCGACGCGACCGACGCGCGCGGCCTGGTCGAGGCGCTGCGGGTCGCCGACCCGACCGGCCGCGAGGTGACGCCGGTGGTCAGCGTCGCCCCGCAGCTGTCGAGTGCGCCGACGACGGTGGCGGTCCTCGCTCCGTCGTTCCGGCAGGTGGCGAGCCTGGCTCCGCGGGATCGGGATCTTCCCGGGTGGGCAGCACTGTCCACCCAGGCACCGCCGGTCGCGCGACTGAGCGGGCGCACCCTCACCGGCACCGCGGCCACCCGTGACCTGCGCGGAAGGCCCGGCGCGGCATACGACCTCGGCCTGGAGCTGCTCACCGGCGACGGGTCACAGGTCCGGGTCACGCTCGGGAGTCTTTCCCTGGAGGGCACCACCAAGCGGACGTTCTCGGTCTACGTGCCGTGTGGCGGCGGCTGCCAGGTGCAGGCGATCGACGTCCTGACGACGTCCTCGGCCACGGACCTCAGGGCGGTCGTCGCGCTGTCCGGGCTCGCGGTCGATGGCCACCCGGCCGACCTCGGCACAGCCGGCACGTGGACTCCGGTCACCGTGGACCCGGCAGCCTTCGGTGTGACGATGGCCGACCAGTCGTCGATGGTCCTGACGATCGCCAACGCCGGGACGAGCCCCTTCGCCCTGCGGGCTGCCGCTCTCGGGGGAGCGACGGCAGCCCTGGTCACGCCGACCGCGATGGCCTCCGCCGACCAGGGCCGGGTGCTCGCGACCGACACCGCCGACCACAACCTGCCGGTGACGCCCGAGGGAACCATCTCCGCGGTGCCCGGCGCTCCGCTGTCCGCGGTCCTCGTCGACCTGAGCCGACAGCTGGACTCGCTGACCCACCTGTCGGCCAACACCACGGCATACGTCTACTTCGCGCGCAACGACCCGGGCCTGGTGGACCGGACGACCGCGGTACTGACCGCCCGCGGGATCCCGGTGCTGTCGACGACGACCGCTGCGACCCAGACGGCGTTCTACCGGTCGAGCGCCGCAGCCCTGTCGCTCTCACTCGCGCTCGGCACGGCGGTCCTCGCGCTGCTCGTGGCCGTACTGGGACTCGTTGTGCTGGTTGCCAACTCGCGACGTGGGCGGACGTGGGACCTCGCCTCGATGCGGTTGGCAGGGGTACGCCCGGCGGCGGTCCGGGCGATGGCGATCCGCGAGATCGTGCCCCTGACGGCGCTCGGCGTCCTCGTCGGGCTGGCTGCCGGGCTCGTCGGCAGCGTGACCACGCTCCGTCTGGTGCCGCTCTTCACCCGGCCGCCGCGGACGATGGAGATCGACCTCGGGCTGGCGACCGGGCCGGTGGTGGCGGCAACTCTCGTCGCGCTGCTCCTGCTCGTCGGGACGGCCACCACGATGGCGATGTGGACGATCCGCCGGACCAGCCTCGAGCGGCTCCGCGAGCCCGCCTGAGCCGCGGGTGCCGGGTTGGTGGGCCGGCTCGCGATGCCGGCCGGGCCCTGGTGAGGGGCCAAGGCGATGCGTGCCCCCGGTAGGATTCGAACCTACGCCCCCGCCTCCGGAGGGCGGTGCTCTATCCCCTGAGCTACGGGGGCGGATGACGGATCAACCGCGCCCGCAGAGGTTAGCAGAGGAGCACTGCCGCCGACTCACGCGGGCAGGTCGATGAGGAGGCAGCCCTGGCCCCGGCGTGGTGCCCGGGCGCCCCCGCACGTGCGGGGTTGTTACGCCCGCTCGCGCCGCGCGACCTGACTGAGCCCGCACGTGCGGGGTTGTTCAGGCCGCCCGCGCCGCGCGACCTGACTGAGCCCGCACGTGCGGGGTTGTTACGCCCGCTCGCGCCGCGCGACCTGAATAAGCCCGCACGTGCGGGGAGGCGCCGGGAGGGGAGGGGAGGCGGGTACCGCGGGCGCGGGCGGAATACCCGAACCCGGCTGTCGGGGCTCCCCGTAGAATCCCCGGGTGACCCCCGACGAACTCTCCACCGCGATCCGCACTGCCCTCGTGGCAGCCGTCGACGCCGGCCAGCTGACGGTCGACGTCCCCGCCGAGATCCGGGTCGAGCGTCCGCGCCAGCAGGGTCACGGAGACTGGGCCACCAACGTCGCCCTCCAGCTGGCCAAGGGCGCCGGTATGCCGCCGCGAGACGTCGCGACCATCCTCGCCGAGCGGATCGGCCAGGTCTCCGGCGTCGGCGCCGTCGAGGTCGCGGGCCCCGGCTTCCTCAACATCACCCTCGACGCGGCGAGCGCCGGCGAGCTGGCCCGGACCATCGTCGAGGCCGGCACGGCATACGGGAGGAACGACTCGGAGAAGGGCAAGCGGACCAACCTCGAGTTCGTCTCCGCGAACCCGACCGGACCGATCCACCTGGGCGGCACCCGCTGGGCCGCGGTGGGCGACAGCCTCGCCCGCATCCTGCAGGCCAACGGCGGTGACGTGTCGCGCGAGTACTACTTCAACGACCACGGGGCCCAGATCGACCGGTTCTCCCGGTCGCTGCTGGCGGCCGCCAAGGGCGAGGCGGCGCCGGAGGACGGGTATGCCGGCGACTACATCCTCGACATCGCAAACCGGGTGATCGCCATGGAGCCGGGGATCCGAGAGCTGCCCGACGACGAGGCGCAGGAACGCTTCCGGGCGATCGGAGTCGACCTGATGTTCACCGAGATCAAGAAGTCACTCCACGACTTCGGCGTCGACTTCGACACCTACTTCCACGAGAACCACCTCCACGAGGAGGGCGCGGTCGACAAGGCGATCGCCCGCCTCACCGAGCGCGGCGAGATGTTCGAGCTCGACGGCGCGCTGTGGCTGCGGACCTCGGCCTACGGTGACGACAAGGACCGTGTCGTCATTCGCTCGAATGGCGAACCTGCTTATTTCTCAGCTGATCTCGCCTACTACCTCAACAAGCGTGAGCGCGGCTTCGACCGGGTGTTCATCCTGCTCGGCGCCGACCACCACGGCTACGTCGGCCGGCTCATGGCGATGGCCGAGGCGTTCGGTGACCAGCCGCACGAGAACCTCGAGGTGCTCATCGGCCAGATGGTCAACCTGGTCAAGGACGGCCAGCCCGTGCGGATGTCCAAGCGGGCCGGCACCGTCGTCGTCCTGGAGGACCTCGTCGACGCGGTCGGCAAGGACGCCGCCCGGTACGCCCTCACCCGGTCCTCGACCGACAGCCCGATGGACATCGACCTGGACCTGCTCACCAAGCACAGCAACGAGAACCCGGTCTACTACGTCCAGTACGCCCACGCCCGGACCGCCAACGTCGCCCGGTTGGCGGGGGAGGACGGGGTCCACCGCGAGGACGGCTTCGACCCCTCGCTGCTCGTCGACCCGACCGAGGCGGCCCTGCTGGCGATCCTCGGTGACTACCCGCGGGTGGTTGCCCAGGCCGCCACCTTGCGTGAGCCGCACCGGGTCGCCCGCTACCTCGAGGACCTCGCCGGCCGCTTCCACAAGTGGTACGACACCTGCCGCGTGCGCCCGGTCAACGCCGACGAGGCCGTCACCGACACCCACCGCACCCGGCTCTGGCTCAACGACGCGACGCGTCAGGTGCTCGCCAACGGCCTTGCCCTGCTTGGGGTTTCGGCCCCCGACCGGATGTAAGGGACACGCTGACCGATGCGCGCACACGAGGCCGGCGCCCTCCACGCCGAGGGCTACGGCGGCCCCCCGATCTGGCTGCCCTACCCCATGGACGTCATGGAGCTGACGCCCGAGCTCTGGTCCAGCACCGTCCGCCGTGACCAGGCGGGGCGCCTCACCGTCGGCGGTGTCGACGTCGTGAGCCTCGCCGCGGACGTGGGCACGGCGGCATACGTCCTGGACGAGGAGGACTTCCGTATGCGGTGCAGGGCCTACCGCGACGAGTTCACCCGGCCGTTCGCCTCCATCGGCGGTGGTGCCGACGTGTTCTATGCGGGCAAGGCGTTCCTCTGCACCGCGGTCGCCCGCTGGGTGGCGGAGGAGGGGCTCAACCTCGACGTGTGCACCGGTGGGGAGCTGGCTGTGGCGCAGCGCGCCGGCTTCCCCGGTGACCGAATCGGCTTGCACGGCAACAACAAGAGCCTCGCGGAGATCGAGCAGGCCCTGTCCTACGGGGTCGGCCGGATCGTCGTGGACTCCTTCGACGAGATCGACCGGATCGCCTCGGTCGCCGACCGGCTCGGCGTCGTCGCGCCGGTCATGATCCGGGTGACCGTCGGCGTCGAGGCGCACACCCACGAGTTCATCGCCACCGGCCACGAGGACCAGAAGTTCGGCTTCTCGCTCCAGAGCGGCCAGGCGGCTGCGGCCGCCGAGGCCATCCTGCGCCGCCGCGGGGTCCTCGACCTGCGCGGGCTGCACTCCCACATCGGCTCCCAGATCTTCGACACGAGCGGCTTCGAGCTCTCGGCCCGCCGCCTGGTCCAGCTGCACGCCGAGATCTGCCGGGCCAACGGCATCCGGATGCCCGAGATCGACCTGGGCGGCGGCTTCGGGATCGCCTACACCAGCCAGCACACCCCGCTCGACCCCGCGCACCTCGGTAGCCAGCTGGCCGACATCGTCGAGCGCGAGTTCAAGGCGATCTCGGAGGACCCTGCGCAGTGGCCCAGGGTCTCGATCGAGCCGGGTCGCGCGATCGTCGGGCCGAGCACCTTCACCCTCTATGAGGTGGGCACGATCAAGGAGGTCGACCTCGGCGACGGGCACTCGCGGACCTACGTGAGCGTCGACGGCGGGATGAGCGACAACGTCCGCCCTGCCCTCTACGAGGCCGACTACTCGTGCACGCTGGCGAGCCGCGCGAGCGACGCCCCGCCGCGGCTGTCCCGCGTCGTGGGGAGGCACTGCGAGAGCGGCGATGTCATCGTCATGGACGAGTACCTCCCCGCCGACCTCCGGCTCGGCGACCTCATCGCGGTCCCGGCCACCGGCGCCTACTGCCGCAGCCTGTCCAGCCAGTACAACCACACGCCGCGGCCCCCGGTCGTCTCGGTCCGGGACGGGGTTGTGAGGACACTGGTGCGGCGCGAGACGATCGAGGACCTGCTGGCCCTCGATGTCGGCTGAACCATGGCGCCCCAGCACGAGCGCGGCGTCCGGATGACGAACACACAGACGTCCAGTCCGTGGACATTGGTGAGGATGACGGCATGACTGACAAGCGGCTCGCTGAGGGCCCCATCCGGGTTGCCCTGCTGGGGTGCGGTGTCGTCGGGTCCAGTGTGGCCACGATGCTCACCACCCACGCCGCCGACCTCGCGGCCAGGGTCGGTCGACCGCTTGAACTGGTGGGGATCGCCGTCCGTCGCGCCGGCAAGGACCGGTCCGAGCTCCCGGTCGACCCCGCGCTCTTCACGACCGACGCCGCCGAGCTGGTCACCCGCGCCGACGTCGTCATCGAGGTGATCGGTGGCATCGACCCGGCCCGCGACCTCATCCTCTCCGCTCTCAAGCACGGTGCCTCGGTCGTCACGGCCAACAAGGCGCTGCTCGCCGAGGACGGCCCGACCCTGTATGCCGCGGCCGACGCGGCCGGCGCCGACCTGTACTACGAGGCCGCTGTCGCGGGTGCGATCCCCATCCTGCGGCCGATCCGGGAGAGCCTCGCCGGTGACGACGTCCGCAAGGTGCTGGGCATCGTCAACGGCACGACCAACTTCGTCCTGGACAAGATGGACACCACCGGCGCCGGCTTCGCCGAGGTCGTCGAGGAGGCCCAGGCCCTCGGCTACGCCGAGGCCGACCCCACCGCCGACGTCGAGGGGTTCGACGCGGCGGCCAAGGCGGCGATCCTCGCCTCACTGGCTTTCCACACCCGGGTGTCCAGCGCCGACGTCCACCGCGAGGGCATCACCGAGGTGACCGCCGCCGACATCCAGGCCGCCAAGGACATGGACTGTGTCGTCAAGCTGCTCGCCATCTGCGAGAAGACCGGTGAGGGCGACGACGTGGGTGTCAGTGTCCGCGTCCACCCGGCGATGATCCCCCGCAGCCACCCGCTGGCCAGCGTCCGCGAGGCCTACAACGCCGTCTTCGTCGAGGCCGCCGCAGCCGGCGAGCTGATGTTCTACGGCAAGGGCGCCGGTGGCGACCCGACGGCCAGCGCGGTCCTCGGCGACGTCGTCGCCGTGGCCCGGCACAAGGTGGGCGGCGGCCGCGGACCCGGCGAGTCGGCATACGCCGACCTTCCCGTCCGGGCTATGGGCCAGGCCCGTACGAGGTACCACATCAGCCTCGATGTAGCCGACCGTCCGGGCGTTCTGGCCCAGGTCGCCACCGCCTTCGCCGAGCACGACGTGTCGATCGAGACGGTGCGCCAACAGATCACCGACAACGGTCGCGCCAACCTCATCGTGGTCACCCACACCGCTCCCGACGCGGCGTTGTCGGCAACGGTCGACGCCCTCGCCGCGCTCGACATCGTCACGGCGGTCACCTCGGTCATGCGCGTGGAGGGCTCCTGATGGCTCAGCTGTGGCGCGGCGTGATCCGCGAGTACGCCGCGCGTCTGCCGATGCTCGCCGACTCTCCCGTGGTGACCCTGCAGGAGGGCGGCACCCCGCTCATCCCGGCGGAGCGGCTCTCCGAGCGGATCGGTGCCCAGGTCTGGGTCAAGTACGAAGGGCTCAACCCCACGGGGTCGTTCAAGGACCGGGGCATGACGACGGCCATCTCGTATGCCGCGGGTCAGGGCGCCGAGATCGTCGTCTGTGCCTCGACCGGCAACACCTCGGCGAGCGCCGCGGCATACGCGACGAAGGCCGGAATGCGTTGTGCCGTCTTGGTTCCCGACGGCAAGATCGCCATGGGCAAGCTGTCCCAGGCGATCGCGCACGGCGCCGAGATCGTCCAGGTCGAGGGCAACTTCGACGACTGCCTGACGATCGCCCGCAAGCTCGACGAGGTCTATCCGATCGAGCTCGTCAACTCGGTCAACCCGGCGCGGATCGAGGGTCAGAAGACCGCTGCCTTCGAGGTGGTCGACGCCCTCGGTGACGCCCCCGACATCCACGTCCTGCCCGTCGGCAACGCCGGCAACATCACGGCCTACTGGCGCGGCTACAGCGAGTACGTCACCGGCTCCGACGAGCCGGGTCCGGCGACGCGGCGGCCGCGGATGTGGGGCTACCAGGCCGCGGGCGCCGCGCCGCTCGTCCTCGGCCACCCGGTCGACCAGCCGGAGACCATCGCGACCGCCATCCGGATCGGGAATCCCGCATCGTGGACACAGGCCATCGCCGCGCGCGACGAGTCCGGTGGCCTCATCGACTCGGTCACCGACGAGCAGATCCTTGCCGCCCACCGACTGTTGTCTTCCACGGAAGGCATCTTCGTCGAGCCGGGGTCGGCGGCCTCGATCGCCGGTCTGCTCAAGGCCCACGAGGCGGGGCTCGTGCCTGCCGGCGCGACCATCGTCTGCACGGTCACCGGCCACGGTCTGAAGGACCCGCAGTGGGCGCTCAAGGGGGCCGACGGCGTCGAGGTCGTCCCGACGCGGGTGTCGGTCGACGTCGTGTCCGTGGCGCGCGCCCTCGGGCTCGAGAGCTGACCCGTATGCCGGGCGGCTCACCGCTCCCGCCGGGCACGTCGGTGACCGTCCGGGTGCCGGCGAGCAGTGCCAACCTCGGGCCTGGCTTCGACTCGATCGGCCTGGCCCTCGGCCTGTGGGACGAGTGCACCGCCACCGTCACCGACGAGCCGGGGCTTGTCGTGCTCGTTGCGGGGGAGGGAGCCGATGAGGTCCCGCTCGATGGCTCGCATCTCGTCGCGCGGACCATGCGGACGGCTTGGCGTGACCTGGGTGTCGAGCGGCCCACGGGCCTTCGACTGGAGTGCACCAACGCCGTTCCACACGGGCGCGGGATGGGGTCGTCCGCGACCGCCATCGTGATGGGAATTGTTGTGGCACAGGCACTTTGGGCCGACTCTCCCGATGGTCAGCCGGTCGACCTGGCTGCGGTCAACGACCTGGCCGCGCGGCTCGAGGGCCACCCCGACAATGCCTCGGCCAGTGTCTTCGGCGGACTGACCCTGTCGTGGTCGGACCGGCTGGGGGAGCCGGGTGCGACGCGCACGGTGCGGCCGTCGCTGCACCCCGACCTCGATGCCGTGGTCTTCGTCCCCGATGCCCAGCTGTCCACCGCCAAGGCTCGCTCGGTCCTCCCCGCGCAGGTACGACTCGCCGACGCGGCCGCCAACTCCGGGCGCGCCGCCCTGCTCGTCCATGCCGTGACGACCGACCCCTCGTTGCTCCTGCCGGCGACCCGCGAGTGGCTCCACCAGGAGCCTCGTCGCGAGTCGTATGCCGCGTCGATGGCTCTCGTGGACTCGCTGCGCGCCGCCGGGCACGCGGCCGTCATCTCGGGGGCCGGGCCGTCCGTCCTCGTCCTCACCACCGGGGATGCCGCGGCCGACGTCACCGGCTACGGCGGCCCCGGATGGCGGGTGCTGCGACCCGGCATACCGACGGTCGGGGCCCACCTCGTGCAGTGACCCGCGCGCCCGGGGCCAGCCCGGCATACCGACGGTTCGTGGACTGGACACGGGCAGATCACATTGGGATCGGCATACGGATGCGGGGCGACGCGAGTGCTACATTGACGGTGTTGTCGCAGCCGATTCCGGGCCACGCGCCCGATGCCAGCCGGCGACATCACCCCCATGTGAGCCGAGTTCCTCGCCCTGTCGTGGCCACCCGCCACCTCCACAGGTATGTAGGCGACCAGCCTCACGTGACCCCGTAGGCCAAGACCACTGGCCGTCAACCACCGGTTCGTCGTTTCTGGGTGCGAACCGCAGACGAGGGGAAGGATCCTTCGTGACCGACACCACCACTCTCGAAACCGCCTCCGCCGCACCGCGGCGTTCTGGATCGCTCACGGCTCTCAAGCTGGCCGAGCTCCAGGGGCTGGCCTCGAGCATGGGCATCTCCGGCACCGCCAAGATGCGCAAGAACGACCTCGTCGAGGCGATCAAGGCCCGACAGGGTGGCGCCGGTGCCGCTCCGGTGGTCCGCGCCGATCGACCCGAGCGCACGGATCGCACTGAGCGCCCGGCGAGCGCGTCGAGCCCGGAGCAGGCTGACCGGACCGAGGCTGGATCGATCGATCGACCGGCGGCCGGCGACGCTGCCCGGACCTCCGGACCGGTGCAGGGGGAGCGACGCAACCGTCGGGCCGCCCGCCCAGCCGGAGAGGCGAGCCCGAACGCGTCGGTCGACGTGCCCGTCCGCTTCGACGGTGACGGCGAACGCCCGGCACGCGAGGACCGCCAGCAGGCAGACCGCCAGCAGGCGGAGCGCCAGCAGGCCGAGCGCCCGCCGCGGGACAGCCGCCAGCAGGCCGAGCGCCAGCCGCGGGAGGACCGTGAGCAGGGTGAGCGCACCTACAGCGACCGCCAGCAGGACCGCAGTCGTCAGCAGGACGACCGCCAGCACACCGATCGTCAGCAGGGCGACCGCCAGCCGGGTCAGCAGCCCCAACGCCAGCA
>JAJPIW010000041.1 GCA_021324575.1 Intrasporangiaceae bacterium
CTGCTCCACGCACCCGAGCTGAGGGTGTACTTGTCTGTGCCCCAGCCGGTCTCGAACTCGCGGTTGCCACGGCGTCCCACGGCGAGCGAGGTGCCCCCGACCGAGGTCACCCACGGGTCGCTCGTCGGGTAGTCGGTGCCCTTGACGCCCCAGGCCGCGTTGTCGTCGCCGTCGTCACCGGAGGAGAAGTAGAAGCCGATGCCCTGGACCGCACCCTGCTTGAAGACCGACTCGTAGGCGTCGACGAGGGCCTGGTCGATGGTGGCGTACTCGACGCCGTCCACGACGACGAAGACCGGCTCGCCCCAGGAGTTGGAGATGAGGGAGGCCTTGTTGTCGCTCACCGCGCGGGCGAGGGAGGCCATCAGGTCGTCGTCGTAGCAGCTCGCCGCGCCGTAGTAGGCGACGTTGGCCGCGGGAGCGATCCCATGGACGGCCTCCACGTCGAGCGTCTCCTCGCCGAACCACCCGTTGCCGCCACAGTCCGAGACCTTCTGCGGGTCGTATGCCGTGTCGTTGCTCTGGGTGAACTGGCCCGGCCGGAACTTGTTGTCGCCCTGCCGGCGGGACAGCGTGTTCGCGTCCTGGAGGATGGTCGGCGCCGCGAAGGCGTCGGTGATGGCGACGGTGACACCCCTGCCGGTGAGCCCGCTCTGGTTGACGCCGTAGACGTCGCGGTACTGGTCGGCGGTGTAGCCGCAGATGGAGTAAGGGAGCTTGTCGCCCTGGAACTTCGGGTCCTGTCGGTCCAGCAGAGTGCCGTAGGACGACGAGCAGGTGTTGGAGTTGACGAACCCGGGAGGCGGGCCGAGCGGGTCACCGTCGTCGGCGGGCGTGACCTTGTCCGAGGGGGTGTCCTTGGCTGCCAGGCCGGTGGTGGCCCCCGGCTGGACCTGGTGGCCGAGGGTGTCCAGACCGGTGACGGCGAGGACATCGCCGGCGAGCGCGTCGGGTACGGTCACGTCGCTCGTCGACCCCAGGACGGTCGTCCCGTTGACGGTGAACTGGCGCACCCCGGCGGCGAAGGCCGAGTTGATCGCCGTGGCCGAGCCGGACACCGAGACGAAGTGGTTGTCCGAGCCCACGCCCTGCACGTGCAGGCCGGCCCCCTTGAGCCAGGACTCGACGGCCGACACCTGCGCGGCGGTGGGAGCGAACTGAGCGTGGTAGGCGCTCTCGCTGAGGTAGTGGCCGTACTGCGCGGAGGACGGGTCGGAGACCGCCGAGGCGAGCGCCGTCAGGGCGGCACCGTTGCGCGGGGCGAGCCAGACCTTGGCGCTGACGGCGTCCTTGGTCGGGACGGCCGCCGACCGGTCAGCGTGGGCGGCCCAGCTGGACGCCTTGCTCACGGTGTGGCGGTGACCGCCTGTCTGGGCGGAGGCCGAGCCGGCGGCGGCGACGGTGGCCACCCCCAGACTCAGAACGGCGACGGCCGCAAAAGTCGTGCGGCGCGTGGGAACTACTGCCATGACGCTCCTTAGTCGTGGTTGTGCTGGGTTGCCCAGCGTCGCCAACTTAGGACGAAGCTCACATAGCGCACAGATCAATGACCCATGACATTTGTCATGACTTCTTGCGGTGACTCAACCCGCCGGACAGGAGGAAATCCGGCGACCGCCGGTAGCTTCGCGACATCTTCTGGCGGGGCGGGCTAGGTGCCGGCGGCCATCCGTTCGCGTCCGGCCGCGCCGAGGACCGTGAGCGGGAGCAGGGTCTTGCCGGTCGGGCCGATCTCGATGTCGGTGCCCATCTGCGGGCAGACGCCGCAGTCGAAGCACGGGGTCCAGCGGCAGTCCTCGACCTCGGTCTCGTCGAGCGCGTCGAGCCAGTCCTGCCAGAGCCATTCCTTGTCCAGCCCGGAGTCGATGTGGTCCCAGGGCAGCACCTCGGCCTCGCCACGCTCGCGGGTGGTGAACCAGGCGACGTCCAGCCCGTATGCCGGCAGCTCGGCCTCCGCGGCGCGCATCCACCGCTCGTAGGAGAAGTGCTCGCTCCAGCCGTCGAAGCGCCCGCCGTCGCGCCAGACCGCCTCGATGACGCGACCGACCCGTCGGTCGCCGCGGGAGAGGAGTCCCTCGACGATGCCGGGCTTGCCGTCGTGGTAGCGGAAGCCGATCGCCGAGCCGTAGCGCCGGTCCGACCGGATCGCCTGCCGCAGCTTGTCCAGCCGGGCGTCGGTCTCCTCGGCACCGAGCTGGGCGCACCACTGGAACGGCGTGTGCGGCTTGGGCACGAACCCGCCGATCGAGACGGTGCACCGGATGTCGCGCGTCCCGCTCACCTGGCGGCCGGTCTCGATGACCCGCTTGGCCAGCTCGGCGATCTGCAGGACGTCCTCGTCGGTCTCGGTCGGCAGACCGCACATGAAGTAGAGCTTGACCTGCCGCCAACCCGCGCCGTATGCCGCGGACACCGTCTTGATGAGGTCTTCCTCGGTGACCATCTTGTTGATCACCTTGCGGATCCGCTCCGACCCGCCCTCGGGGGCGAAGGTCAGCCCCGACCTGCGGCCGTTGCGGGTCAGCTCGTTGGCGAGGTCGATGTTGAAGGCGTCGACCCGGGTCGACGGCAGGGACAGTCCGGTCTGGGTGCCGTCGTAGCGGTCGGCCAGGCCCTTGGTGATGTCGGCGATCTCGGAGTGGTCTGCCGACGACAGCGACAGCAGCCCGACCTCCTCGAACCCCGTGGCGGCCAGTCCGCGCTCGACCATCTCGCCGATGCCGGTGATCGACCGCTCGCGGACCGGCCGGGTGATCATCCCGGCCTGGCAGAACCGGCAGCCTCGGGTGCAGCCGCGGAAGATCTCGACCGACATCCGCTCGTGGACCGACTCGGCGAGCGGGACGAGCGGCTGCTTCGGATAGGGCCACGCGTCCAGGTCCATGACGGTGTGCTTGGCCACCCGCCAGGGGACCCCGTGCGCGTCGGGAGCCGGGGCAACCCGCTGGATCCGCCCGTCGGGCAGGTAGGACACGTCATAGAAGGCGGGTACGTAGACCCCACCGGTCCGCGCCAGGCGCAGCAGCAGCTCGCGCCGGCCACCCGGCATACCCTCGCGCTTCCAGGCGGCGATGTGGTCGGTGACCATGAGGACCGCCTCCTCGCCGTCGCCGATGATGGCGGCGTCGATGAAGTCGGCTATCGGCTCGGGGTTGAACGAGGCGTGGCCACCGGCGACGACGATCGGGTCGGCATCGGTGCGGTCGGCCGCGTGGAGCGGGATCCCGCCCAGGTCCAGGGCGTTGAGCATGTTCGTGTAGCCGAGCTCGGTCGAGAACGAGAACCCGAACACGTCGAAGTCGCGCACCGGCCGGTGCCCGTCGACGGTGAACTGGGGCACCCCCTGGGCGCGCATGAGGGCCTCCATGTCGGGCCACACGGCATACGACCGCTCGGCCAGCGCATCGGGCCGCTCGTTGAGCACTTCGTAGAGGATCATGACGCCCTGGTTGGGGACGCCGACCTCGTAGGCATCGGGGTACATGAGCACCCAGCGGACCGTCGCGTCCCCGGCGACGTCCCAGGGCTTGACCGTCGAGTTCAGCTCCCCGCCGACGTACTGGATCGGCTTGCTGACCTTCTCGAGCAACGGCTCGAGGGCAGCAAAGAGGGACTCACCGGGCATCTGCCAAGGGTATGCCGCGCGCCGGGCTCCCGCCGAATCGCCGGCCCGTTCCGAAGCTCGGCGGGACCGGCGCTTCTGCGCCATGGTGCTGAAGCCGACGACCGGCGCAGCCATCTCCGCACCGGTGGTCGGTTGTTGCACCATGGCGCAGAAACACGGGAGCCCCCGCCGCCTCCCGTCCCGCCTGGACAGCACGAGCTGGTCCCGGCAGAACGGGCCACCGTGCGCGGCATACTTCTCCGGTGGGCGACAATGCGGCCGAGGAGCGAGTCCGCTCAGCGATGCGCTTCGTCCCGCGGGCCGGCTTCCTGCGGCACGAGCAGCGCGACCGCGCCGACTACGACGGACCGCTGCCGATCGGGCAGGGACAGACCAGCTCCCAGCCGCGGACCGTGGTCGACATGCTCGTCCTCCTCGGGCCACGTCCGGGCCACCGGGTCCTCGACGTGGGCGCCGGCTCGGGCTGGACGACGGCGCTCCTCGCCACCCTCGTCGGGCCGGCCGGCTGGGTGCTCGGGGTCGAGCGGCTCCCCGATATCGCCGCCTTCGGCGCGGCCAACCTCGCGGCGGCCCGGCTGCCCTGGGCGAGCATCGAGGTGGCCCAACCGGGGGTGCTCGGTGCGCCCGAGGCCGGCCCGTTCGACCGGATCCTCTGCTCGGCCGAGGCGCGCGAGCTGCCCGTCGACCTCGTCCACCAGCTACGCGTCAGCGGGGTCCTCGTCCTCCCCGTCCGCGGCCGGATGCTCCGCGTGACGCGAACGAGCACGGCATACGAGATCGAGCGGCACGGGTGGTACCGCTTCGTCCCGTTGGTCACCGGTCCCGAGGACGGCAGTGACGGCCGAGGTCAGCCGGCGTAGTGCGCGTCGAGGAGGTCCTGGAACTTCTCGGTGACGACCTTGCGCTTGAGCTTCAGGCTGGGGGTGAGCTCGCCGGCCTCGACGCTGAGGTCGTGGTCGAGGATGGTGAACTTCTTGATCGTCTCCCAACGGTTGAGGGTGGCGTTCAGCTTGTCGATGTAGCCCTGCATCGAGGCCTGCATCTCCGGGGAGGTGGCGATCTCGGCATAGGACGCGCCGGCCTTGCCGTGCGCCGCCGCCCAGGGGACGATCGCGTCGGGGTCGAGCGTGACCAGTGCCGAGACGAAGTTGCGGCCGTTGCCGTGGACGACGAGCTGGGAGACGAGCGGGCACAGGCCCTTGAAGGTCGACTCGATGGCCGAGGGGGCGACGTACTTGCCACCGCTCGTCTTGAACAGGTCCTTCTTGCGGTCGGTGATCCGCAGGAAGCCCCGGTCGTCGATCTCGCCGATGTCGCCGGTGTGGAACCACCGGTCGCCGTCCAACGCCTCGGCCGTCGCGTCCGGGTTGTTGTGGTAGCCGTCCATGATGCCCTCGCCCCGCAGGAGGACCTCACCGTCGTCGGCCAGGTGGACCTCGAGGCCCGGGATCGGCCACCCGACCGTACCGACCTTGAAGCCGGAGATCCGGTTGACGAACGCGGCCGAGCTGGACTCGGTGAGGCCGTAGCCCTCGGCGACCGGCATACCGACGGCGAAGAACCAGCGCGCGATGTCCTGGTTGAGGGCCGCCGAGCCGGAGATGAAGAACCGGACCCGCCCCCCGAACCGCTCCCGGATCTTGGCGAGGACCAGCTTGTCGGCGAGTGCGTACTGGGCGGCGAGGGCTCCGGACGGCTTCTTGCCCTGCTCGGCGAGGTCGGCGACCTGGCTGCCCACCTTGGTCGCCCAGTGGAACAGCTTGAGCTTGGCGCCCCCGTCCTTGTTCATGAGCAGGTTGACGCCGGCATACGCCTTCTCGAAGATGCGCGGGGCGGCGCCCATGAAGGTCGGCCGGACCACGGCCAGGTTGGGGACGATCTTGTCGATCCGGCCGTCGATCGCCGTGGCGAAGCCGATCCCGAGGTTGATGGTGAGCAGCTGCTTGCCGAAGACGTGCGACAGGGGCAGCCAGAGGTACTGGAGGTCGTCCTCGTGGATGATGTCGATGAGGTCGTTGGCGACGGCCTGGTAGGTCCACGTCTTCTGGAGCAGCCGCACGCCCTTGGGCCGGCCGGTCGTGCCCGAGGTGTAGATGAGGGTGGCCAGCTGCTCGGGCCGGATCGCGTCGATCCGGTTGTCGACGAGGCCCGGGTCCTTGGTGAGGGCCTCGCGACCGAGTGCCTCCAGCTCGGCGAGCGACATGACCCAGCCGCCGTCACCTTCGCCCTCGAGCACGATGACCTTGCCGAGGGCCGGTGCCTGGTCCTTGATCGCGGTGATCTTGGCGACCTGGGCGGCGTTCTCGGCGAAGATCACCCGGGAGTCGGAGTCACCCAGGATGAAGGCGACGTCGTCGGGGATGGTCGTCGGGTAGATCGTCGTCGTCGCGCCCCCGGCACACATCGTCGCCAGGTCGGCGAGCGCCCACTCGTAACGAGTGCCGGAGGCCACCGCGACCCGCTCCTCGGGCTGGACACCGAGAGCGATGAGCCCCGCCGCGAGGGCGTAGACCCGGTCCTTGGCCTGGATCCAGGTGACGTCGTGCCAGGTGTCACCGTCGGCAGTAACCGTCGCGTACTTGAAGGCCACCCGGTGCGCGGACTTGGCGACCCGGTCGCGGAAGAGGTGGGCGACGCTGGGGACCCGGTCGGTCAGGCGGCTGGCGTCGTACGTCTCGGCGGACGGGTCGTGCATGGTGGACAGCTGGAGCGGCATACGGTCATCCTCGGCGCTGGGGACGGGTTGCCGGTGATCGTGTCACAGGATGCGGTGACCAGGTAGTGGTTGGGGGGGCGCTCAGGGCGTATGCCGCGAGGCACCGGCCGCGATGTGGGTGTTGTTGACCAGCCCGACCGCCAGCCAGCAGGCGAACATCGAGGAGCCGCCGTAGGAGACGAACGGCAGCGGCAGCCCGGTCACGGGGAGCAGGCCGAGGTTCATGCCGACGTTCTCGACCACCTGGAACGTGAGCCAGACGGCCACGCCGGCCCCGAGGAGCCGGCCGAAGGCGTCCGGAGCCCGCGCTGCCACGATGACCACCCTCACCACGAGGAAGCCGAGCAGCAGGATCAGCCCGCCCGCCCCGACGAGCCCGAGCTCCTCGCCGGCGACCGAGAAGACGAAGTCGGTCTCCTGGAACGGGATGAAGCCGCCCTGGGTCTGCCGGCCGGCGCGGAACCCCTCCCCCGTCAGGCCACCGGAGCCGATGGCGATCCGGACCTGGTGGGTCTGGTAGCCGATCCCCTGCGGGTCGGCCTGCGGGTGGGCGAAGGCGGTGATCCGGTCGCGCTGGTAGGGCGAGAGGACCGGGGTGGTGAGGGCCACGGCGATGCCCACCGCGACGAGCGCCACGACACCGACGAGCCACCGCTTCGGTGCGCCGGCCACGGCAATGACGCCGAAAGCGAGCGCGCCCAGGACGAGTGCCGACCCCAGGTCGGGCTGGCGCATGACCAGACCGATGGGTAGCAGCGCAACCAGCCAGGCGAGGGCGATGTCGCGGTTCCCCGGCGCCGAGCCACGGTCCCAGCGCTCGGCGAGGATGAGCGCCAGCCCCAGGCAGAGCGCCACCTTGGCGAACTCCGAGGGCTGGACGCTGAACCCCGCCGGCAGGTGGATCCACGAGCGCGAGCCGTTGACCGTGGACCCGAGCGGGGAGAGGACTGCGACCAGACCGAGGAGGGACCCGGCATACGCGAACGGCGCGAGGAGGCGCAGCGCCCGGTGCGACAGTCGGGTGACTCCCAGCGCCAGGCCGACGCCGATCGCCGTGTTCAGCAGGTGACGGACGAGGTATGCCGTGCCGTGGTCGTGCGCCGTGGCCGACCAGACGAGCAGGGCGCCCACGAGGGAGACGCCGAGCGCCCCGATGAACAGGCCCCAGTCGCTGCGGGCGAAGGTCCTCAGGACGGGACGATCCTGGCGAGGATCTCGCGGCACCGGTCGACGTCCTTGGCCATCGCCGCACACAGCTCCTCGATCGACTCGAAGCGCAGGGTGGGCCGGATGTGGGCGACGAACTCGACCATGACCCGCTCGTCGTAGAGGTCCAGGTCGGTCCGGTCCAGGACGTAGGCCTCGACGGTGCGGCGGTCGAGGGTGTCGAAGGTCGGGTTGGTGCCGATCGAGACCGCGGCGGGGAGCGTCCGGTCCGGCGCGTCGGGGGCCAGGTCCAGCCGGGTCAGCCACCCGGCATACACGCCCTCGGTCGGGACGAGACCCTGTGCGTCGGCGGACAGGTTGGCCGTCGGGTAGCCGAGCTCGCGCCCCCGGTGGTGGCCGTGGACGACCGTGCCGACGACCCGATGCGGCCGGCCGAGGATCGTTGCGGCAGTAGCGACATCACCGGCTGCCAGGGCAGTCCGTATGCCGCTGGAGGACCACCGCTGTCCGTCGCCGACGTCGGCGAGGGCGATGACCTCGAAGCCGTGCTGGACGCCGAGGGCACGGAGGGTGTCGACGTTGCCGGAGTTGCGGACCCCGAAGCGGGTGTCCTCACCGACGACGACCGCCCTGGCCTGCAGCGCCTTGACGAAGATCTCCTCGACGAAGGCCTCCGGGGTCAGGCGCGCGAACGTCTCGGTGAAGGCCAGGACGAGCAGTCCGTCGATGCCGGTCGTCGCGAGCAGGTCGTCGCGCAGGCTGCCGGGAGCGACCAGCTCGGGAGCGCGCTCGGGGTGCAGGACGGCGACGGGGTGCGGGGCGAAGGTGACGGCCACGCTCGGCAGTCCTCGCTCGCTGCCCGCCTGCAGCAGCGCGTTGAGCACTGCCTTGTGGCCGAGGTGGACGCCGTCGAAGTTGCCGAGGGTGACGACGCAGGGACGCAGGTCGTCGGGGGTGTCGGCGGGATCGGTCCAGCGGTGCACGTCGGACACTCTACGAACCCGCCGGAGCGAAGACGACAGCGGTGCGTGCCGTCTCACCGGATTCGTCGAGGAGGGCGATGAGTCGGCCGTCGTCGGAGAGGGCGGCGACGACCCCCGTGCGGGCCGGGCCCACACGCGGGATGCGCTGGCCATGGCCGAGTGCCTGCGTCTCCTGGTCGGTGACCCGACGCACCGGGAAGGCTGCGGCGGCGGCCTCGGCGAGCGGGATGACCGGGGCGTCGGCGCCGGTCTCGGCGGCGTTCATGAGGCTCTGCAAGGGGTACGCGTCGGCGAGGGTGAACCGTCCCACGCGGGTCCGGCGCAGGGCCGTGAGATGTCCCCCGACTCCGAGGGCCTCGCCGAGGTCGCGGGCCAGGGCTCGCACGTAGGTGCCGGACGAGACGCTGACGACGACATCGACGTCGAGGACCTGTATGCCGTGGGCTTGGGTCTGACCGTGCTCGCCTTGCTCTCCGTTCTCCCCTGATTCGCCGGCCTCTCCTGGTTCGCCCAGGTCCACCGGGTTGACCGAGACGACGTCGAAGTCGCTGACCGTGACCGGGCGGGCGGGCAGCTCGACGTCCTCGCCGGCCCGGACCCTGGCATACGAGCGCTGCCCGGCCACCTTGATCGCGGAGACGGCGCTGGGCCGCTGGAGGATGTCGCCGGTGAGGGTGGCGACGGCTGCGTCGATCGCCGCACGGGTGATCCCGCCGGCGTCCCGGGAGCTGGTGACCTCCCCCTCCCCGTCGTCGGTCACCGTCGACTGACCAAGCCGGATGGTGGCCGTGTAGGTCTTGTCGCAGCCGACGAGATGGGTCAGCAGCCGGGTCGCCCGGCCGACGCCGAGCACGAGCACGCCGGTCGCCATCGGGTCCAGCGTTCCCGCGTGACCGATCTTGCGCGTACGGCAGATGCCGCGGGAGCGGGCCACGACGTCATGACTGGTCCACCCTGCGGGTTTGTCGACGATGAGCAGCCCGTCCTGAGCCGGTGGCAGCCGCGGCCGGTCGCCGCGGTCCGCTCGCACACGCCCCGTCACTGATCCGCCAGTTGTTCACTCACGCACGGCCGACCCGGCATCCCGGGCCGTGTCGCCGGCAGGGTCTGCGACGTCGTCGTCCTCGGCGCGCTTGTACGGGTCGGGCTCCCCGGCATACGTCGCCCCGGACGCGACCGCGGCCACGGCCTCGTCGTGCTGCTTGGCCACCTGCAGGAGCTCCTCGAGGTGCGCGGCGGTCTCCGGGATGGCATCGGCGATGAACTCCAGGCTGGGGGTGAGCCGGATCTGGATCTGCCGGCCGACGAACGAACGGAGCTTGCCCTTGTTCTTCTCCAGCAGGGCGGCGGTGCGGGCGCGCTGCAGCTCGTCACCGAAGACGGTGTAGAAGATCGACGCGTGCTGCAGGTCGCCAGTCACCCGGACGTCGGTGATCGTCACGAAGCCGAGGTCGGGGTCCTTGACGATCGGCTCGAGGTTCGCGGCGACGAGGACCTTGATCCGGTCGGCGATCTTGCGGGCGCGGGCGGCGTCAGCCATGGCGGGTCTTCCTCCTTGAGGGCCCGGGTGGGGCCCGAAGAATTATCGGGTCCTCGGGGTTGTTGGCGGTGCACCCGAGAAGATTTCTCGGGTGCACCACGTAGTACCCCGAGGACCCGATAATTTGGGGAGCGGGTCAGGCGCGGGGCTTCTCCCGCATCTCGTACGTCGCGATGAGGTCGCCGAGCTGCAGGTCGTTGAACGACCCGAGGTTGATGCCGCACTCGAAGCCCTCGCGGACCTCGGTGACATCGTCCTTGAACCGGCGCAGGCCGGCGATCTCGACGTTCTCGGAGACGACGACACCCTCGCGGGTGATGCGTGCCCTGTTGCCGCGCTTGATCTCGCCGGAGCGGACGATCGAGCCGGCGATGTTGCCGAACTTGGAGGAGCGGAAGATCTCGCGGATCTCGGCGGTGCCGAGCTCCACCTCCTCGAACTCCGGCTTGAGCATGCCCTTGAGCGCTGCCTCGATCTCCTCGATGGCCTGGTAGATCACCGAGTAGTAGCGGATCTCGACGCCCTCGCGCTCGGCGTAGTC
>JAJPIW010000066.1 GCA_021324575.1 Intrasporangiaceae bacterium
CCTCCCACGGCTCTACGCTAGCGCCCTGCGGCCCCGCCGCAAGCCCAGAAGCCCGCTCCATGCTGCGTGATGAACGCGGGGTTGTGACAAACCGACTACGCTCCCCCTCCCACCCCCCCCCCCCCCCGACCACGTGCGGCGGGCCGGGCAGCGGACGAGGCACACAATGCCGATCGAAAGCACCCGTTCCCCAGAAGACCGTGTCGACGAACTGCGATGACACCAGGGGTGTACGCCGACCAACATTCGCACGATCCCAGACGTGGCCCTTCTGGCCGGTAGGACTCACCCCTGGAGGGGTTCGCGTCGGCAGAGTCGGGAAGTTGCCAAGAAGGTTGGCCTGGGCCCAGTCCGTCGGGACTTTTGTCGGAATCTGACGATGCTCCGGTTGATTCGATTGGAAGCCCTGGCACGATCGGAGTTGACGGATCGGCCGTCGAACTCGGTGAGGGGCGGTACCTCTCGGCGCAGACGTTTGTTGGCTACCCGGCCCTGCCTACCGTTCGGATGCTCAGGGCATCGGCCGACGAGCCGTGAGAACGCATAGTGACCCATTCATCCCCTACCCGCTGCATACCCACGGGAGGACACTATGGCCGAAGCTACGCTCCGAAACGACGACCGGCTCTTCGCCGGCGTCATCGTCTCGTTGCCTGTGCTGTGGGCCGTCCTGTGGTGCGGCGCCGCCTTGTCCTGCGTCCTGACAGGGCGGTCGTCACCGCCCATCTCATCGACGGCTCCGTTCTTGGGTCTGCTCAGTCCCACGCGACCGGAAGCGGCATGGAGGCACCCGATGGCGGCTGCCCCGATCTACTGGGGATGCACCCTAGCGGTCGTGCTGGCCGCGGTGGCCGCGGTCGCCGCGGCCCATCACCTGTGGCACGCCACGCCCGCCGTTCCGAACGTCCCGGACGGGTGCGCAACACCTCGGGTAGTTCGGCGAGCAGCCGGGCACCGGCAGCTGTCCGCCCGGAGCAAGGCTCTCCGACCCGGCGTTCCGACCTCGACGGTGTCGGGCATCGGGTTCCAGCTGGGCTCGTCGCGCGGCATACGGTGCTTCTCCTCGGTCGAGGACTCGCTGGTCGTTCTCGGACCACCCCGCGCCGGTAAGGGCCTCCATCTGGTCATCCCGATGATCCTCGACGCACCAGGCGCGGTCCTGACGACAAGCACCCGGCCGGACAATCTCGCCGTCACGCTGCGACGTCGCAGCGCCCGCGGTCCGGTCGCCGTCTTCGACCCGCAGGGGATGGCCACTGGCATCTCGTCCGCGACCCGCTGGTCCCCGATCCGGGGCTGCCAGGACCCGCACGTGGCCATGGTCCGGGCCAAGGCTCTCACGGCCGGAACCGCTGACGGGACAACCGATTCCACGTTCTGGCAGGCCTCAGGCGAGCAGGCGGTCCGGTGTCTGTTGCACGCGGCCGCCTTGGGCGGGGTGGCCACCGCCGACCTCTACCGCTGGTCCCTGTCCGCAGTCCAAGCCCGTGAGGCGACGATGATCCTGGCCACGCACCCGGGCGCCGCCACCGCCTGGCACCAAGCCCTGGACGCGATCATCGGCGCCGACTCCCGGCAGCGGGATTCGGTCTGGGCGATGGTCACCATCGCCTTCAACGCCCTGGCCGACCCCAAGGTCCTGGCCGCCGTGTCGCCCCGCCCCAGTGAGGACTTCGACCCCGAGACCTTCCTGCGCGGCGGCGGCACCGTCTACCTGCTGGGGACCTCCACCGGCACCGCCGCCACCGCCGGCCTGGTCGGCGCGTTCGTCGAGGACGTCGTCGAAACCGCCCGCCGACTCGCGGCCCGCTCCCCCGCCGCACGGCTCGACCCACCCCTGACTCTCGTCCTGGACGAGGCCGCGAACTACCCTCTGCCGTCGCTGCCCTCGCTGATGAGCGACGGTGGCGGCACCGGGATCACCACCACCGTCGTCCTGCAGTCCCTGGCCCAGGCCCGCGCCGTCTGGGGCGAACACGCCGCCTCCGCGATCTGGGACGCCGCCATCGTCAAGGTCATCCTCGGCGGCGGCTCCAACGCCCGCGACCTGGAAGACCTGTCCACCCTGATCGGTCAACGCGACGAGCACACCACCTCCACCAACCGAGGCGGCGACGGCCACCGCTCCTCCTCCACCACCACGCACAAAGTGCCGATCCTCGAACCGGCGGCGCTGCGGACCCTGCCGTTCGGCACCGCGATCCTGCTCCTGCGGTCCGCGCCGCCGATCCACCTGACCCTGCGCCGGTGGACAGCCCGCCCCGACGCCAAGACCCTGACCGCTGACCGGGCCACTGTCGAGCAGACCCTGCGCCATGGCCCTCGTGGTTAAGCTCACCCCCGCCATCCACGTCCCCTCCCTGAATCCCAACCAGCGCGATGCCCTGCTGGCCGACCTGCGCGAGTGGGTGACCGAGCTCATCGACCGGTTCGCCATCGACGTCCGAGTCATCCCACCCTGCTGGGAGCGACACAACGGCATGGTCGAAGCCCTTGCCGCACTGCGCGACCACGAACGGGCCTCGTATGCCGTGACCGCGGCACCGACCGAGGCCGTCGACTGGTTCCGTGCCTACCGGGAGATCGAAACCCGCCTCCGCGACCTGGCCGCCCTGACCCAGTGTTCGGCCCGGGAACACCGCGATCCGCCCCAACGTCTCGACCTTCGGGTGTCGCCCCCGTCCCCCGTCGCCAAGCGCGCTGACGGGTCCCTCTGACGGGTCGGACGGTTGGTGCCCCCACCCGATGGTGGACGTGGTGGAACGCGGCAACCGGCCGCGTGGGAGAGGACCACCATGCACGACACGCCTGCCGCCCTCAACGTGCACCGCGCCCAGCTGCTCGGCATGGCCACCACCGCCCAGCAGGGTTTGGATCTGGATGACCCGGCCGACTTCTGGTACCGGCAAGGTGTCCGCGACGCGTACGCCTTCGCCGCGGCCCTTCTGGCCACCGGCATCGTGGGCGATGTCACCCGGGCCGGTGCGGATCGGGTCACCGACCTGCTCGGTGACGGCATCACCGACCTCGGGGTCCTCTTGGTCGCCACCGAACCCACCCCGCGCCCGACCCAGCCCAGCCTGAACTGGATGGGCCCGATCGCCTTCGGCCGGCTGACAGAGACACACGTCGGCATCGACCACGACCTGGGCTCCCGTTGGGGCGCCGGCCGGGACGTTCGGATCTCCCATCGGAGACCCCACGACGGCGCCACGGGGCTGCTCTACGCCTACGACCGCACGTGGGACGAGTACGCCATCCTCGCCGACACGATCGACACCGCGATCGTCGAGGCGGCCAATACAGCGGCGCTGGCCACCGACCCGCATCTGCCCGTCGACGGCTTCCTCGCCCACCTGCACGCGGCACAGGCACGGCATACGCCCGCCGTCCGAGCTGTCGACTCCGGACCGGTGCTGCGATGACGACCGGCACCGTCGACATCCAGCAGATCCGGGACCGGCACCCGATCGAGAACATCGTCGCCGACACTGGCGTCGACCTACATCGCACCGGCAAAGGCTGGATGGGCCGCTGCCCCTTCCACGACGACGCCACCGCCTCCCTGTCCGTCAATGGCGTCCCCGACCGGTTTCACTGCTTCGGTTGCGGCGCGCACGGAGACGTCATCGACTTCATCCGGCTCCGCTACGACCTGCCCTTCCTCGGGGCCGTCGCCCGGCTCGAGGGTCACGCCGCCCCGGCCCGGGTGGCACCGGTCATCCCGCTCCGACCACGGCCCCAGACACCATTGTCCGGCGTCACCATCGAGCGCGGCCTCGTCATCAACGAACTCGCCTGGGCTCACCTGTCCCGACCCGTCGCACACGCCTTCGCGACAAGCTGGCTGCGGCACCACCGCGGCATCCCCGTCGACGCCCTCGAACAGGCCACTGCTGCCCCCGTGGCGGGGCACACCGGACACGGTTGGACCGGCCTGACCGACTACCTGCGGGCAGAGGGCGTCACCGACGCCGAGCTCGTCGCCATGGACCTGGCCCAGCCCACCCGCCGCGGCACCCTCATCGACACCCTCCGCGACCGGCTCATCCTGCCCATCCGGGACAGTGACGGTCGATTGACCGGATTCGTCGGCCGGGACACCGCCGGTGACCCGCGAGCACCCAAGTACCGCAACCCAACCCACACACCGACCTTCGCCAAAGCGACCGCGCTTTACACGCCCCGCACCGGACCGTGGGCACGAACGACCGTCGTCGTCGAGGGCCCACTGGACGCCCTCGCCATCGGAGCCGTGGCAGCGATCGCGGGCCGGGTCGACGCCATCACCCCGGTCAGCGGACTCGGCACTGCCGTCAGCGCCGACCAGGCCGATGCTGTCGTCGCCCGCGCCACTGGCCACATCGTCATCGCCCTCGACAACGACCCCGCCGGGCTGCAGGGGACGCAGCGCTGGGTCGATGCCGTATGCCGCGACCGTCAACGAGCGGCGCTGGTCACCCAACTGCCCGACGGATTGGACCCGGCCGCCTGGCTGGCCACACGCGGCCCTGACGGGCTGGCTGCGTTCGACCCCGAAGCGCAACCCCCGCGCCACAGCATACGACCCACACCCGCCCAATCCGCCCACGCGCCAGTGACATTGGGCCGGCACGACCCGCCCGTTGTGCCGTTTCCCTTCCCCGGTCTCAGCCGCGGCCTGGGCTGAACACCTTCCCGACCTGAGGAGCGCACGTGAACCGAACCGCCCAACTCATGAACAGCAGCGCGGGACACCTCCACGCCGCCGCCCGCGCCGCCGAACACCAAGCCGGCGACGCCCGGGCGCCGGAACTGCGGACACTGGCCGCGCTGGCCCGTGCCACCGCCGCGCTCATCTCCACCATCCCCGACCCCCCGAACGACCACCTCGGGGTCGACGGACACCTGGCCGCGGCCCTCGACGCGATCGACGCGGTCGACCCAGCTGCCGGACCCGCGGACCTGGCGCTCCTGGCCTGGCACGTCCACGACCTGCGCCGCCTGGCCACCGAGGAGTCCGCATGAGCACCACCACCGCGGCCGACCTCCTCGACCTGGCGTACACCCGTACCCGGGACCTGCGCCGCAGCGGCATCGCGCCGACGAAGGCCCAGTGGGACGCCTTCGACGACACCGTCCACCGGCTGGTCACCAACCTGCTCGGCCCGTACGGCCGCAATGTCCCGCTGCGCAGCGACTACCGCCTGCCTCTCCTCACGACCGTGCAGACCTACCCAGACCCGTTGCGGGACAGCGGCCTTGCCGCAACGCGTCCATCCGGGGCGCCGAAGGCTACGTCGTTCCGGCGGATCCCCCAGCGCCCCAGCCGAGGTCACCTCCACGCCGTCGCCGGTGACGAACCCTCAGTGCCCTCGATGGCGGACCTTGACCTGCCCATGGCCGACGACCCGGATCCGTTCGCCCGGCTGACATGCACCATGGGCGCCCTCGCCGACCTGCTGGTCGGCGCACCCCAGCTCGACCTGAGCGCTGAATGCACTGACCTGGTCGACACCACGGCCCGCATCCTCAGCCTCACGGCCGTCGTCGCCCGTCACTCCCTGTCCTTCGGCGCCTTCGACCAGGCCGACCGCGTTCTGGCCGTCGGGCGGTGGGCCGAGAGACGCCTGGACCGGCTCGGGCCACGAGGGCTCACCACCGCGGGCATGGACCGGATCGGCGCGACGTACACAGACCCCATCTCGGCAGCCATGAACGATCGCCTCGAAGCGGCCCGTGTTGACTGGACCGCCGCCGCACAGGCCGAGGTCAACCAGCTGATCCCTAGCGTCGAGGTCCTGCGGGTGATCGCCAACCAGGGCGCCCACCTCTACGGCGTCACGGCACGGGTCCTGAGGAGCCACCCGAGTCCTGCCGTCGACCAGGAGACCATCAACCGGTCGCTTGCCAAGGCGGCTCAGGCGCTCCGCGATGCCGACGAGGAATGGGTCGGCCTGAGTACCCTCACCCGGGCGAGTCACGAGTTCCTCTCCGAAAGCCGCCGAGTCGTCGGCGTCCTCAAAGAAGTTGGTGTGCTTGCCGATTCGCCCGACCGCGTCGAGTTCGATCACGACCGTGCGGTCGGCGATCTCGTCAGTCTCGCCGGAACCATGGCTGACATTGCCGTGACCACGCGGGACCTACCCGGTCGGCTCCTGCACTCACACCTCCTCTTCGGCAACGGCGAACGACTCCTCGATCCCGTCCAGCGACTGAACCGACGCACGGGCCTGGGCGCCATCCCTCTCGGCCCGACCGACGCCCCCGATCTCCAAGCCCGATGGACCGAGGCACTGTTGGAGGCGACTCGTGCCTTCCACGCTCTCGACACGGTTCACCGGTCCGGCCCTCGTCATGCGCTCACGCTGCGATGATCGTCGCCGGCGCAGAACGTCCTCTCGCTCACCCGTGCCGGCCATCGATCACCCATATGTGGCTGCACCGTCGATCGTGCCGAAACCCTCAGTCGTGCCGTTCGCTTCGTGTTTCGCCAAGACGACGAACTGCCCCAGGCGAAGAGTGCGTGACCCGCCCCTTTCGGCCCACTACGACTCAGCAACGGCAGCGCCGCTTCTGATGCCTTCTGAGCATCCTGACGAATACGGCGCGGACGTCCCGAGACTCGTTCGGAGCCCGAACGGAAACTGCCGGTTCGCGTCTCAAGATCGTCTATGACGAGGGATCAGGGGACGTCATCTGAATGAGCTCAGCCAGGGTCACATAGGTCTGCAAGAAGACGAAGCGCGCCTCGTCCACACTCACCTCTGCGTGCACGCCTGTGGAGGTGCGGTCGTACAGGGCACTGAGTGACCTTCGCAAACGGTCTCGTCGCCCCTTGGGAGCGCCAGATTCGTACGCCCCTATCTGTAGGCGGTTGAGAACGTTGGAGTTGCCCGCCTTGAGGGGCTGCCCGTCCACCTCGACGGTTCCTTCGCGGGCTGGGAGGAGCGCGTCTGCCACCGCATCGATGAGACGACGGCAGGTGTTCATGGCTTGGCTGATCGACTCCCCGTCCCCGTCACGCAGCCGTGCGGTGAGGCTGTCAACCTTGGATAGCACCGCCCCGCCAAGGCTCCCAAGTTTGCCATCGACGTCGCGTTGCGCCTGCTGAAACAGTGACTCCTGAGTCGTACTAAACCGCAGCTCGTGATTCATTGCGCTGACTTGGTCATAGACCGTCGTCATGACCTGTGTCGCAACACCCTGCATCTTCCCGTAATCGCTTGCCAGTTGGCTCAGGTGCGCATCGTGTTCACGGGACGCGAGGGCAAGCATCTCTCCTGAGAAGCTTCTGCTTCCACCGTCAGCCTCCAAGCGAGCTTTGGCCGATTCAGCGTTCGCAACGATCTTCGACAGGGGAACGTAGAAGTACTTGTCGTCACCAGACTCGCGCCCGGCACGGCGGAGCCATTCCGCATCTGACCCGTCGAGTGGGTACCCCTCGCGTTCAAACCTCAAGAAGTCTGCGAACTCATCATTGGGCACCAGTCTGACTAGTCGACTCGCCTTCATAACGACCTGATGTGCGGACCGGCGCGAGAGTTCTATGTCCGCCAGGATCTCGTCAGAGAGCCGCAGCCCTTCCTCGGCGCGATTTGTCATTCCTTCCCTTCCAGGTTCGAGACCTCCTGTCGGCGGAGGTTGGGTCCAAGGTTCGTCGCCAAAGACCGAGTCAGAACGGTGGCTCGTTCCAGCCAGGAGAAGGGCTGGTAGCCCAAGGGTCCGGAGGCGGAGGAGGCTCGAGCCTCTCCACGAGCCCCTTCACGAGATCCGGAATCGCCTTGCCGTCAGGATTGCGCACAGCCTCGTAGACCTGGCGATTGGTAGCCACGGCGTACTCGAACCTGCGCAACTGCTCGCCGTCCCAGTGGCTCTCCCTCTCGATGAGGTCCCACAACAGGCGCGTCTGGTCGTAGGAAAACGAGGAGACGAACGCTTCCGCCAACGCCTTGACGCCGACACTGTGCGTGCGCGGGTCTGCCAGCACGACCTCGAAGATCTTGCCCGCAACGAACCACTCGCCGGTCCCGTACTTGGCCGACACCGTGACGTCCTGATGCTCCTCAAGGAACCCGTCCTGTCCGCGCTTTATCCCCTCGCGACGTACCGTGACCACTGGAACGTTCCGACCCAGAGCCCAACCAACCTCCTGATCGCACCACTGGCTCTCATGGAACATGTCGTGCATCACCGCGACGAGCACGTGACATGACGCGAGCGCCGCCTTAATGACCTCCCGCCACTTCTTGGACGGCTCGATGTCGTCGTGGGCAACGAAGGCGTCGATGCCGTAGTGGTCGCCCAGGATCTTCTTGACCTGCCCGACGTACGCGGCGTCCTCCCACTTGTGAGAGAGAAATACGGCGACGGGATGGCTGCCCCACGGTCTGTCGCTCGTCTGCTGTGGCGTTGGTGCCGCGTCCTCTCCGAGCAGGTACTCGTGCAGCCTGACAATCTCGTCGTCGCCACCGTCCTTGATCGACCAGACGCAGTAGTCGCGCTCGTCGTCCCAGTCATCGATCCTCGCCGTGTTGAAGCCGAACTGGTCGAGCACCAAGTTGATGTCGGCCGATGGTCGCGTCGACAGGCTGTCCGCCGCCTCGGTGATCAAGCGAATGCGCTCCCCCGGCTTCATGTCGCTATCGTCCCAGACCGGTCCCAGACCGGTGCGACGCGGGATGGCTGTTTGCCACGGCCAGAGACCAGCAGCAACGTGTCCCAACGGGTCACCGGCCAACATCGACAGGCAAACCAAAGGGCCACCCGCCGACGCTTCCTCAGGTGGATGGCCCTTTGCGTGGGGCGGCGCCCAAGGGCATCGAGCCCTTGACCTACTCATCACGAGGCCCCCGAATCGCGATGACCTCCGATGCAAGCCGCATTCACGGGTGCGCATCTCGGAGGAGGGACGATTCAGCACGCCTGGCGCGGAGGTCGACACTATTTAGCCCGCATGACGTCAGCTGCGCCGGTGATCAGGTCGGCGATCACCGCCAGCA
>JAJPIW010000054.1 GCA_021324575.1 Intrasporangiaceae bacterium
ACCGCGATCAGCTCGGGGGCGCGGGACGGGTCGGCCAGCTCGGTGAGCATGCTGGCGTGCGTGGGCAGCGAGGTCGAGATCGTCTCCCAGCCTCGGCGGCCGCGGACCCGTACGGTCGGCCCTCGGCGCTCGACGAGGATCGATCCGGCACGAGCGACCGGGCCGCTCCAGACCAGCTCGCGTTTGACCTCCGGGTCCAGCTCGAAGGCGGTCGGCCCTCCGGTGCGGGCGGGGAGGCCGAGGTCTACGAGGTAGGAGAACCCGTCGTCGGTGGCGAACCCCAGCCGCAGCGAGACCGGTCCGGTACGCACCGTCCCCTGTACCGGCTGCCCCCGTCGGCGGGCCCCGTTGAGCGACTCCGGACCGGCCCACAGGGCGGACGGAAGCCCGCCCTCGGCGGCGAGCGACCCGACGACCTGACCGCGCGCGCAGTCGGCGAGCAGGCGCAGGGAGCGATAGAGGCTCGACTTGCCGCTCCCGTTGGCGCCGGTCACGACGTCGAGCCCGTGCAGCGGCACGAGGACATCGCGCAGCGAGCGGTAGCCCGAGACGGCGACGGTGGTGATCACCCACGAGACGGTATGCCGGACCGCCGACAGGCTGTTCGCGCAGCGCGCGGCTGCCACTCAGGCACGGGGCGGCGACCGGCGGGGTCAGTGGATGCGGGCCGGACGCGCTGCGGAACGTAGGCTGAACCCATGACCGAACCGACCAAGCGGGTCCTTCTCGCCGCCCCCCGGGGCTACTGCGCCGGAGTCGACCGCGCCGTCGTCACCGTCGAGAAGGCGCTGGAGCTCTACGGCCCGCCGGTCTACGTCCGCAAGCAGATCGTCCACAACAAGCACGTCGTGACGACTTTGGAGAAGCGCGGCGCGATCTTCGTCGAGGAGACCGACGAGGTGCCCGAGGGCGCGACCGTCATCTTCTCCGCCCACGGTGTCGCCCCGGTCGTCCATGAGGAGGCAAAGGCGTTGTCGCTCAAGACGATCGACGCGACCTGCCCACTGGTGACCAAGGTCCACCGCGAGGCCCTGCGCTTCGCCGGTGACGACTACGACATCCTGCTCATCGGGCACGAGGGCCACGAGGAGGTCGTCGGCACGAGCGGGGAGGCGCCCGAGCACATCACCCTCGTCGACGGCCCCGACGACGTTCCCAACGTCGAGGTCCGCGACGCCGACAAGGTGGTCTGGCTCTCCCAGACGACCCTGTCCGTCGACGAGACGATGGAGACGGTGCGCAGACTGCGGGACAAGTTCCCCAACCTGCAGGACCCGCCGAGCGATGACATCTGCTACGCCACCCAGAACCGCCAGCTCGCCGTGAAGCAGATGGCGCCCTCGACCGACCTGATGATCGTCGTCGGCTCCCGCAACTCCTCCAACTCGGTCCGCCTCGTGGAGGTGGCGCTCGAGCACGGTGCCCGCGACGGCCACCTCGTCGACTACGCCGACGAGATCGACGAGGCCTGGCTGGACGGGGTGTCCACGGTGGGCGTGACCTCTGGCGCATCGGTGCCCGAGATCCTCGTCAAGGGCGTCCTGGACTACCTCGCCGAGCGCGGCTACGAGGACGTGTCCCCGGTCGTGGCAGCCGAGGAGTCCCTGATGTTCAGCCTGCCCAACGAGATCCGGCGAGACCTCAAGGCGGCCGGGCTGTCCGACAAGATGCGCCACGACGCGGCCTTCGCCGAAGCCGGCTCCCTGCACTAGACGGCCCAGGCCCGCAGGAGGAGCCCCATGGACCGGGAGCCGATGCCGGGCTGGCTCCGAATGCTCTACGGGGCACCGAACCGGCTGTATGCCGGGGGGCTCGGTCGCGTGCTCGGCCACCGGTTCGTGCAGATCCACCACCTCGGGCGGCGCAGCGGGCGACGGTTCCAGGCCGTCGTCGAGGTGGTCCGCTACGACCCCGTGACCGGCGAGGCGACGGTGATGGCCGGCTACGGCCACCAGGCCGACTGGTACCGCAACGTCCTGGCCGCCGGTCGGGCCGACCTGGACTTCGGGCGAGGACCGCGTCCCGCGCGGTTCCGAAGCGTCGAGCAGGGCGAGGCCGAGCAGGTCCTGCGCGACTATCTGCGGCGCTACCGGCCCGTCGCGCCGGCCATGAACGCCTTCCTCGGCTGGCTTGCCGGCTGGCCCTTCGACGCCTCTCCGGCGGCCATCACGAGGCTGTGCGAGCAGATGCCCATGCTCGCCCTCCGGCCAGATCGACCCTGAGGCGACCTCACCAGTCGCCCGTCACCTGCACCGTGCCGATCTGCCGAGCGGATTCGGCCAGACCCCGATCGCCGGTCACGAGCTCCGCGTCGAGCGTCTCGGCGAGTGCCAGATAGGTCGCGTCGTACGCGGAGAGCCGGTGTCGAAGGGCCCAGACCCGAGCCGTCAGGTCCCGGGGATCCCAGTAGGTGACCGGCCAGACGCTGAGCACATTCACGGCCAGAGCTGATCGCGAGGGGTCGACCTTGCGTCCGAGCGCCAGCCCGCGGATCGCGTGAAGGCACTCGGTCACCAAGAGGTACGGGGCGTGGATGGGGGCGTCGATGGAACCGAACCGTGCCACGAGCGGGGCTCCGCGTGTGGTCCGCAGGAGGTACTCCACGGCCGCCGAGGCGTCGATGACGACTGGCGCCACGGCGCGCTCAGCCAAGGCGTTCGCTCCGGGCCTGCCGGATCAGGTCGGCGGCCGGTGGGAGGTCGAGCGGGGGCAGAGCCTCGAGACGTGCGCTGATTTCGGCCATGGTGGGTCGGTCGGCGATCTTGGTCACCTCCGCGAGCAGGTACTCACTGAGGGACTGCCCCGCTGCAGCAGCGCGCGCCTTCAGCCTGCGGCTGGTCTCCTCAGGCACGTTGCGGATCTGCATGGTCGACATGCATTCAGCATATGTCACCCCGTCTGCTCCCTGGGGTGCCGTTGGACGGCGGCCGGTCCGAAGTCGAGCGTGGGCCTCTCCTCGTCGGCCGTCGCGGCTTCGATCAGCTCGTATGCCGTGAGCACCCGCGGGCCGGTCTCGATGGGCACCGGCGCGGTGAGCGGGTCGCCGGCCATGCCCAGGTCGGTCATCCGTCGGGCCGTCACGAGGACTCGGCTCTCCAGGGCTCCGACGAGCTGGTTGTAGGACTCGACCGACCGGGTGAGGGCCCGACCCATCCCGGTCACGTGCGCCCCAAGGGTGGCGAGGCGGCCATGCAGCTCGCGCCCGACGGTGAGCAGCTCCAGGGCGTTGGCGGTGAGGGCGTCCTGCTGCCAGGTGAACGCGACGGTACGCAGCAGGGCCAGGAGGGCGGCCGGGCCGACGAGGACGACCCGGCGAGCCATCGCCGCCTCGTGCAGGCCCGGGTCGGCGGCCAGCGCGGCCGACAGCATCGCCTCGGTGGGCACGAAGCAGACCACCATCTCCGGTGTCGTCTCGAAGGCGGTCCAGTAGGCCTTGTCGGCCAGGCCGTTGACGTGCCCCTTGAGCGACCCGGCGTGCTCCCGGAGCAGCGTGACCCGCTCGGCATCGTCGAGGTCCTCGGCCTGCGCCGACAGGAACGCCGTCATCGGCGCCTTCGCGTCGACGACGAGCACCTTGCTCCCGGGCAACCGGACGACCACGTCGGGCCGCACCGAATGGTCGTGACGGCTGATGGCGCGGACCTGCTCGTCGAAGTCGCAGCGGGCGAGCAAGCCGGCGAGCTCCAGCACCCGGCGCAGCTGCACCTCACCCCAGGCGCCCCGGACCGTGCTCGAGTTGAGCGAGCCGGCCAGGGAGCGGGTCTGCGCGCCAAGGGCCGAGGTCTCCTGCTCGACCCGGGTCATCACGGTCCGCAGCGCGGCGAACTGGTCGACCCGGTCCCGCTCCAGCGTCCCGACCTGGCGCTCGACGCGACCCAGCGCATCGCGCAGAGGAAGGAGCGCGGCCGCCGTCTGGGCGTCCTCGGCGACCGCTGCCTCGAGGTCGACCACGCGCTCGCGGAGCAGCCGACGCTCGGCGACGAGCGCGGACAGACGCGTCGCGGCATACAGCCAGGTCAGGCCCATCCCGATCAGGAGGCCGATGACGGAAGCGATCCACAGGTTCATGCCGCAACCCTCCCAGCGACCACTGACGGTGACCTCAGGAGCGGACGAGCACCACGGCCAGGGTGAGCATCATTACGCCGATGAGGGTGTCCAACACCTGCCAGGTCCGTGGGCGAGCGAGCGGCCCGGCCAGCGCGCGCGCCCCGAAGCCGAGCCCGGTGAACCAGAGGATGCTCCCCACCCCGGCCCCGGCAGCGAACCACCAGCGACCCGACGCACCGTGCTGGTTGGCGAGGTTGCCGAGCATGAGCACCGTGTCGAGGTAGACGTGCGGGTTGAGGAAGGTCAGCGCCAGGGTCGTCGCGACGATCGACCCCCGCGACCTGGCCGGGCCCGCACCGAGGGCACCCGCGTGCCGGGCCGCCCAGAGCGATCGCAGCCCGAACCACACGAGGTAGGCCGCCCCGACCCACTTCATGGCCCTGAGCGCCGTCGGGTGCGAGCCGACGAGGGCACCGAGGCCGGCCGTTCCGGCGAGGATCAGCAGCAGGTCGCTCGCCGCGCAGATCGTCACGATGGTGCCGATGTGGTCGCGGGCCAGGCCTTGTCGCAGGACGAAGGCGTTCTGCGCCCCGATGGCGACGATGAGCCCGAGCCCGGTGAGGAGGCCGGCGACGAGATGAGCGAGCATGCGATGACGCTAGGCCCTGGCGCGGCTTCAGGCGAACGACAGATTCTCACGATGGATTAGCGTTGCTTCATGCAGACCGACCACCTCCGGACCCTGGCGGCGATCGTCGACGAGGGCAGCTTCGACGGGGCGGCATACGAGCTGCGGATCACGCCCAGCGCCGTGAGCCAACGGATCAAGGCGCTCGAGGCGGGCGTCGGGCAGGTGGTCGTCGAGCGGACGTCTCCCTGCCGGCCGACCCGTGCGGGGGAGGTCCTGCTGCGGCTGGCCCGCCAGCAGGAGGTGCTGCACCGCGAGGTCTGGGACGAGCTCGGCGCCGGGTCGGCGGGAGGCCGGGTGCCGTTGACCGTTGCCGTCAACGCCGACTCGCTGGCCACCTGGTTCACCGAGGTCATCGCGACCGCGGCCTCCTGGGACGACACGACCCTCCGGCTGCGGGTCGACGACCAGGACCACACGGCATCGCTCCTGCGGTCCGGCGAGGTGCTGGGCGGCATCACGAGCCGCCCCGGACCCGTGTCCGGCTGCCGCAGCATCCCGCTCGGGCTGATGCGCTACGTCCCGGTGGCGACGCCGGCCCTGCGTGACCGTCACCGTCTCGGCCGGTCCGTCGGCTGGGCGACCATGCCGGTCGTGCGCTTCAACGCCAAGGACGACCTCCAGCAGGCGTTCCTCGCGGCCCGTGGAGCCGTCCCCGGCACGGTCCACGAGGTGCCGGCATCGGAGGCGTATGCCGCGGCGATCCGGGCCGGGCTGGGCTGGGGGATGCTGCCGAGCCAGCAGCTGGGCGACGCCCTGGAGACCGGTGCTCTCGTGCGTCTCTCGCGGGAGCACCTCGACGTCCCGCTCCACTGGCAGGTCTGGAGGATGGAGTCCGGGCGGGTCGGCCGCCTCACCGACACGGTGGTGGCCGCCGCGCGTCGGGCGCTGCGTCACCTGCCGTCCACCTCGCCCGGGTAGCCTCGCGACCATGCCCGAGTCGATCGAGACGTATGCCGCGCGCCTGGCTGCCGCGGCCGGTCCCGATGGCCGCCCAGTGCTGGATGTCGACGGGATGGTCTCCTGGGACGTCTTCCCGTTCGAGGCAGATGGCTTGCGGGCCAAGGCATTTGAGCCGCTCGCCGAGGAGGAGCCGGGGCGGATGGGCGACGATCCTGCCACCTGCGCCCTCGGCGACTGCCCGGGGGAGCGGTCCGGGGGCTGGCAGGTGGTGTGGACCGACGACCGATGGCAGCTCAAGGTCCCTCCACCATCGGGGCTCCCGTCCGTCCTTGTCCTCGAGCCGCTTGCACACGTCGACCTCACTGAGCTCCCGGACGAGCTCGCCGCCGAGATGGGCCGCCTCATGGTGGTCATCGCGAAGTCGGTGGAGGCATTGCCCACGGTCGCCCGCTGTCACGTCATGCGGATCGGCGACGGGGCCGTCCATCTCCACCTGTGGTTCCTCGGTCGCCCGGCGCGGCTGCCTCAGTTCCGCGGGAGCTACAACGTCGTCTGGGACGACATCGCCCCAGCGATCCCGGTCGAGGTGCGTGACGAGAACGCTGCGTTCGTCGTGGACCGACTCGTCGCGGCATACGGCGGCCGTCGTGCCTGAGCCCACCAAGTCCCCGGACCTGTCGACGGAGGCGGGCCGGCTCGCCTTCAACCGGATCCTCAACCAGCGCCTGCCGGTCAAGCGCAACATCGCGCAAGGCTTGTTGCGCAACGAGATCGGCGAGGTGCTGCTCTGCGAGCTCACCTACAAGAAGGACTGGGACCTGCCCGGCGGCGTCGTCGACCCGCGGGAGTCTCCGGCCACCTGCCTGGAGCGCGAGGTGTTCGAGGAGCTGGACCTCGAGGTCGTCGCGGGCGACCTGCTCGCCGTCAACTGGCTGCCGCCGTATCGCGGCTGGGACGACGCGGTCCTCTTCCTCCACGACCTCGGCACGGTCCCCGCGTCGACCCTCGGCCGGCTCACCCTGCTCAAGCGCGAGATCAAGGCCGTGCACTGGGTGGCCCCCCAGGCTGCCGCGGACCACGTCGCGCCATACACCGGCGCGATGCTCGACCACGTTCTCGCGCACCCGGGCCCAACGGCATACCTGGAGAACAGCCAGCCGCGCGTGCCCGGCTGACCCCCGAACTGTACAAATACGAGCCTCTTGTAAATCTTCTGTACAAAACCTATCCTTCTGTAAACCCACAGGAGGAGGTCGTGCCGTGGCGCCGACGCAGGCCAACGCCAAGGAAACCGTTCCGGCCGGATCGACGGAGCGCTGGACCGACAAGAAGCGCTACCTCTGGCTGCTCGGGCTGGTCATCCCGACGCTCGGCGTGGCCGTGCTCCTTGCCTACCTGCTCCTTGGCTGGGCGTGGACCCTGTGGGTCGGCCCGATCCTCATCCTCGGGATCGTCCCGGCCATCGACCTGGTCGCCGGCCTGGACCGCTCGAACCCGCCGGACGACGTCATCGAGGCACTGGAGCAGGACCGCTACTACCGCTGGATCACCTACCTCTACCTCCCGCTCCAGTACCTCTCCCTCGTCGTGGCCGTCGCCCTCATCGGCGGCGTCAACCCGATCGCGCGGGTCACCGACCTGTTGGGGCTCTCGACCGGCATCCGGGACTCGCACCTCGGGACGCTCCTGCTCGCCGACCCGCACCTGGGGATCGTGGACAAGGTCGCCCTCGCCATCTCGGTCGGCTGCATCGGCGGCATCGGCATCAACACCGCCCACGAGCTCGGCCACAAGAAGGAGAAGCACGAGCGCTGGCTGTCCAAGGTCGCGCTCATGCAGAGCTGCTACGGCCACTTCTACATCGAGCACAACCGCGGCCACCACGTCCGCGTCGCCACCCCCGAGGACCCGGCGAGCTCGCGGCTCGGCGAGAGCTTCTACCAGTTCTGGCCGCGGACGGTCGTCGGGTCGCTGCGCAGCGCCTGGCGGCTGGAGCGCAAGCGCTACGGACGACGGAACCGGCACCCGTACCGGATCGGCAACGACGTCATCAGCTCCTGGCTCATGTCGACAGGCCTCTTCGCGGTGCTCTGCGCGGTCTTCGGGGTCGGCGTTCTGCCCTACCTCGTCCTCCAGGCGGTCGTCGGCTTCTCGCTCCTGGAGGTCATCAACTACATGGAGCACTACGGGATGCGGCGGCAGAAGGTCGGCCTGGGGGAGCGGCAGCGCTACGAGCGGGTCAACCCGAGCCACAGCTGGAACTCCAACAACGTCGCGACCAACGTCCTGCTCTACCACCTGCAGCGGCACAGCGACCACCACGCGAACCCCACCCGCCGCTACCAGGCGCTGCGCGACTTCAAGGAGTCGCCCGTCCTGCCGACGGGGTATGCCGGGATGATCGTCCTCGCCATCGTGCCGGCGCTCTGGCGCCGGGTCATGGACCCCCGGGTCGTCGCCCACTTCGACGGCGACGTCACCCTGGCCAACATCAGCCCGCGCAAGCGGGAGCAGATCCTGGCGAAGTGGACGCGCCCGGTCGCCTCCGACGCCGACCCGGCCATGTCGTATGCCGCCCCGTATGCCGCCCCGTATGCCGCCCTGTCCGGAGAGCCCGGCAACGCGGCATACGAGATCCTCTCGGCCCGCTGCCCGGGCTGCGGCTACACCTACCGGGTCGAGGAGGGCAACGAACGGGAAGGTTTCGCCGCCGGGACGGCCTGGGACCAGGTTCCCGACGACTGGTGCTGCCCGGACTGCGGAGTGCGCGAGAAGGTCGACTTCGTCGCAGCCGAGGCGTCGTGAGGATCGTGGCCGGCCACGTGCTGGCATTCGGCCCGGCGACATGACGGGCGCCCCTACGCTGTCGCGCATGACCCAGCCTCCTGCGTCGGCCGCGTCGGCCGCCTCGACGCGGGAGCGGATCATCGCCAGTGCCCGCGGGATGACGGTCCGGGTCGGGTGGTCGGCCGTCTCGATGGGTCGGTTGGCTGCTGACTCGGGTCTGTCCCGGCAGACCGTCTACAACGAGTTCGGCTCCAAGTCGGGCCTGGCCGAGGCGCTGGTGCTCACCGAGCTGGCCCTGTTCCTCGACGTCGTGGAGGCTGCGTTCCGGGCCGAGCCGGGCGACCTGGTGGCCGGAGTCCGCGGCGCGGTCTTCGGGGTCCTGGACCTGGCCGAGCGTGACGAGCTGCTGCGGGCCGTCGTCTCGGCCAGCCACGGCGCCAACTCCGACCTCCTGCCGCTGTTGACGACGCGGGCCGACACGCTCCTCGCGGTCGCGCGCGATGTCCTGCTCCGGTGCCTCGCGGCATACGACGTCCCGTTCGACGACGCGCACCTCGAGATGGCCGTCGACGTGGTCGTCCGCACCACGCTCAGCCACGTCATGCAACCTTCGAGCTCGCCGGCCACCACCGCCGACGACCTCGCCTGGGTGGCCGCGCGCGTGCTCCGGCCGTGACCGGGGCGCCCCCGCCCGCCGTCTAGACTCCTGTCCTCGTGGCACTCACCATCGGAATCGTCGGGCTCCCCAACGTCGGCAAGTCGACGATGTTCAACGCCCTCACCAAGAACAACGTCCTCGCCGCGAACTACCCGTTCGCCACGATCGAGCCGAACGTCGGCGTCGTCCCCCTGCCGGACGCCAGGCTCGGTGCACTCGCGGAGGTCTTCGGCTCCGAGCGGATCCTCCCCGCGACGGTCTCGTTCGTCGACATCGCCGGCATCGTGCGCGGCGCCTCCGAGGGCGAGGGGCTGGGCAACAAGTTCCTCGCCAACATCCGCGAGGCCGACGCGATCTGCCAGGTGGTGCGCGCCTTCGAGGACGGCGACGTCGTCCACGTCGATGGCAAGGTCTCGCCCGCCTCCGACATCGAGACGGTCCACACCGAGCTGATCCTCGCCGACCTGCAGACCCTCGAGAAAGCGATCCCGCGGCTGGAGAAGGAGGCGCGGGTCAAGAAGGAGTCCAAGCCCCTCCTCGACAACGCCATCGCCGCCCAGGCCGTGCTGAACGGCGGGAACACCCTGTATGCCGCGGGCGCGGCGGCCGGCGTCGACCTCGCCGATGCACGCGGGCTGGGGCTGCTGACGACCAAGCCGTTCATCTACGTGTTCAACCTCGACGAGGACCAGCTCGGTGACGCCGACCTGCACGCGGAGCTGGGCGGCCTCGTGGCTCCCGCTGACGCGGTGTTCCTCAACGCCAAGCTCGAGATGGACCTCATGGACATGTCGACGGAGGACGCGAAGGAGATGCTGGAGTCCTTCGGTGCCACCGAGTCCGGCCTCGACCAGCTGGCGCGCACGGGCTTCCACACCCTCGGGTTGCAGACCTACCTGACGGCCGGGCCCAAGGAGTCGCGAGCCTGGACCATCGGTCAGGGCTGGACCGCCCCGCAGGCCGCCGGCGTGATCCACACCGACTTCCAGCGTGGCTTCATCAAGGCCGAGATCGTGTCGTTCGACGACCTCGTCGCAGCCGGCTCGATGAACGCCGCCAAGGCCGCCGGCAAGGTCCGGCTCGAGGGCAAGGACTACGTCATGCAGGACGGCGACGTCGTGGAGTTCCGCTTCAACGTGTGAGGGCGGGTCGTTCGGCGGTGGAGGTGATCGGACGCGCCCGGGCGCGTCGGCTCACCTCCAACCGAGGACCGCACTGGCACACCGGCTCGGTCAGTACCAGTGGGGAGACCGGGCCTGCCAGGTCGACCACGCCTGGCACGGTGACCCGTACCGCCGCTCGATGTAGGTCAGGCCCCACCGGATCTGGGTGACCGGGTTGACCAGCCAGTCCTTGCCCGCCGACGCCATCTTCGAGCCGGGGAGCGACTGGGGGATGCCGTAGGCGCCCGACGACCGGTTGGCGGCCGCCCAGTTCCAGCCACTCTCGGCGTTCCAGAGCCGATCCAGGCACGGCCACTCGGTGGCGGCGAACCCGTCGGCGATGAGCATGGCCCGACCGACGGTGCGGGGGTCGAGCTGGGCCTTGGTGAGGACCGCTCCGCCGCCGCTCGCATAGAGCTTGGCCAGGCTGGCTGCCGACGAGGTGCCCACCGGCAGCCCCGCGAGGGACGCGAGCTCGTCCTCGCGCTGCTGTTGCAAGGTGGCCGAGCTGGTCCGGAGGGCGGCGAGCTGGGACATCAGGACGGCCTGCTCGGCGGCCAGCTTGTTGGCATCGACCTCGGCCTGCGCGACGACCGCTTCCAGGGCAGCGCGCGCGGCCTTGGCCGTCTCGGCGACCTTGGCCTGGGCCTCGCGTGCACTGTCGGCCAGGCCGCTCATGCGAGCCGCGTCGGAGGCCATGGCGTCGGCGTGGATGCGGACGTCGTCCTGGCGGGCGAGGATGGCGCCCATCGCGATCTCGAGGTCGGACAGCCCCTGCGGGCCGTTCGGGCCGAAGACCACGGCGAGGTAGTTGTCGCTGGGAGCGCCCTGGTAGAGCAAGGCCGCCTGTTGGCGCAGCGCGCGGTCGGCGATGGCGCTCTCGGTCGCCGCAGCGGCTGCGTCCACGGCGGCCTGGTCCGCGTCCGCGTTGCGGTCCGCGAGGGTGTCCTCGGCGACTCCGTATGCCGTGACCGCTGCGGCCAGCTGGGCCTGCACCTGGGTGAGGTGGGCAGTGGCCGCGTCGTAGGCCTTCTGCGCTGCGGCAACCCGGACGGCGACCTCGTGCGTCAGCCTCGGGTCCGGGGTCGGGGTCGGGGTCGGAGACGGTGTGCCGGTCGGCGATGGACGGGGGGTCGAGGTTGCCGTAGTAGTCGGTGTGGCTGTGGCCCGAGGCCTGGCCGTCGCAGTGACGGTTGCGGTCGGCGTGCCCGTCGGCGCGGGTGTGGGGTCTGCCTGAGCCGTGGGGGTGGTGAGGGTCAGGGTCAGGGCGGCGCAGACCGGGAAGAGGGCGCGAGCAGCCCACCTCTTGACCGACGGCGGTCTGCTCACGAAAAGGCCCCCAAACGACGTGCCCGACCCGGTGACTGTAACCCCGCCAGGAGCGCCTCGGCACGAGTCGAGGAGGACCCGGTCCGTTCGTCGGCAAAGCCTGTAACGGGTGGGTCTGATGGGACGGATGTGGCCCGATCTCGCCCTGAGACGCTTTCAGGTCGGACCCATCGGAACGCCACAGGAACCCGACAGACCCCCTCGGCAACGTGGGTGTCATGAACACGACTCCAGCCCCGGTCGACACCGCTCCGGTCCCGGTCCTCGCTCCGCTCGCGGACCCGGCAGCGACGACCCCGACGACCGGTGCCACCACGCTGCGCTATCGGGTCACGGCCGATGGCACCCTCGTCCGGCTCAGCCCAGGGCGCTGACGACCGGTCCGACGATCGGCGACCGCTCGGCCGCCTCGAGCGAGAGCACGGCGCCATCCGGGCCGGACAGTGGAACCCGCCAGTTGGGGTACTCGTTCTCGGTGCCGGGCTGGTTGATGATCCGCCGGTCGCCCACGAGGTCCGACAGCGAGACGCCGAGCATCTTGGCCGGCGTCCGGGCCAGGCAGCGGTGCAGGGCGACGACCGTCGCCGCGGCGTCCGCCCCGGGATCCAGCCAGCCGCGGTCGACGAGCAGTCCACGGACCTTGTCGATCGCCGCCTGCTCGGTCGCCGCCTCCTCCGACGCGGAGCGGGTGAGCAGGCCGAGCTGGTCCCGCAGGGCGACGTGGGCCAGCTCGAGGTAGCCCGCGGTGGGCGGGAGATCATGAGTGGTGACCGACGCCAGGCACAGCTCGCGGTAGTCCTCCGGAGGCAGCGGCCGCCCGTCCTCGGTCCACTCGAACCACAGGATGGACGTGCCGAGCACGCCGCGGTCGCGGAGCACCTCCCGGGCCATCGGCTCGACGACCCCCAGGTCCTCGCCGACGACGACCGCGCCGGCCCGCTGTGCCTCCAGGACGAGGATGCCGACGAGCGCCTCGAAGTCGTACCGCACATAGGCGCCCTCGGACGCATCGCTGCCCTCCGGGACCCACCACAGCCGGAACAGCCCGATGACGTGGTCGACCCGGATGCCACCGGAGTCCTTGAGCACTGCACGCACCATGTCGCGGAACGGCGCGTAGCCCACCTCGGCGAGCCGCTCCGGGTGCCACGGCGGCTGGTGCCAGTTCTGGCCGCGCTGGTTGAACTGGTCGGGCGGGGCGCCCACGGTCACGCCCTGCGCCAGGACCGAGGACAGGCCCCAGGCGTCAGCGCCCTCGGGATGGACACCGACGGCCAGGTCGTTGACGACCCCCAGCGACATCCCCGCGTCGAGCGCCGAGCGCTGGGTGGCACCCATCTGGTCATCGAGCAGCCACTGGAGCCAGGCGTGGAAGCGCACCTGCTCCGGGTGCTCCTGGACGTATGCCGCGACAGCCTCCGAGTCCTTGTCCTGCAACCGCTCCGGCCACTCCTTCCAGTTGGCGCCGTAGGCGTCGGCCAGGGCGCACCAGGTGGCGAAGGTCTGCAGGCCCCCACCCTGCGCCGTGACGAACCGGTTGAAGTCGGCGTTCCTGAGCCCGGTCAGGCCGGCCGAGAAGACCACCTCGAGGGCGTTGCGCTTGGCCGCCCAGGCGGCGTCACGGTCGATCCCGTCGAGGGCGTTGAGCGCGCGCGCCGACACGGCATACGACTCGACCTCGATCCGCGCGGCGGGGGAGAGGTGGGCGACCTCGGGGATGTCCTCGACCCGTAGGTACAGGGGGTTCGCGAACCGCCTCGTCGTGGGCAGGTAGGGCGACGGCTCGAGGTGACCTGAGGGCTCGGCCGCATGGACCGGGTTGACGAGGACGAACTCGGCCCCCAGCCCGGCGCCCCACGAGGCGAGCTCGGCGAGGTCGGCGAGGTCACCGATGCCCCACGACCCGGCCGACCGAACCTGGTACAGCTGGGTCATCAGGCCCCAGACCCGGCCCGCCCGCAGCGGCTGGGGGAGCTCCAGGCGGGTCGGCGTGACGACGACCGTCGCGCTGGCGCTCGTGCCGTCGCCGACCTCGACGGTCAGTGTGTGCCAGCCGAGCGGCAGGTCGCCGGGCAGCTCGATCGTCGCCTCACCGGTGAGCCGACCATCGACAGTCCTGGGCTCGACGTAGCGGTCGACCAGCGGGACGTCGCGGGACCCGCCGTCCTCCAGCTCGATCCACGCGTGGACGGTTGCTCCGTGGGCCACGTGCACAGGCACCCACGGCGTCCAGCCGGCTCGGAGTACGACCGTCGGGGGCAGGACAGCACGCCACGGCCCGTCGACCGTCTCGGCGAGCGCGGCCCGGGCGGAGTCCTCCGTCGAGGCATCGACCCCGAGCGCGGCGAGGACGGTGGTGATCGTCTCGGCGCTCACCGGAGTGTGCCGCCCCTGCCAGTCCCAGTAGTCGGTGGCGACGCCGTGGGCCGTCGCCAGGTCGACGAGCGTACGGCTCGGGGGCGTGTGCTCGGGCAACGTTGGCATCTCCGACTGGGTCCGGTTGGGCGGCGCCCAGTCTTCCACGCCCCGTATGCCGGACGGTCGGGTCAGACGTGGGTCCCGACGAGCCGGCC
Source organism: Intrasporangiaceae bacterium (assembly GCA_021324575.1). Classification (GTDB taxonomy): domain Bacteria; phylum Actinomycetota; class Actinomycetes; order Actinomycetales; family Dermatophilaceae; genus Nostocoides. The sequence continues at coordinate 14,152 of JAJPIW010000054.1, forward strand.
CACGGCATACGTGATGGCCATGGCAACGGCGCCGCCGACGACGTTGCGGCCGATCGGGCGGGCGACCGGCGAGTGCCCGACCCGGGCGCTGACCCAGCCGGTGAGTGCGAGTGCCAACAGGACCGCGACGACGGTGACCTGGAGGCGCAACGACTGGGCGGAGAGCAGGATGGCCGCAAGGGGGAGCAGCGCGCCGACGGTGAACGACCCCATCGACGCCACCGCCGCGTGCCACGGGCTGGCCAGGTCGTCGGGGTCGATGCCGAGCTCGACCTCGGCATGCGCTGCGAGGGCGTCGTGACGGGTGAGCTGCTCGGCCACCTGCTGGGCAAGGTCGGGGGAGAGGCCCCGGTCGGCATACAGCTGGGTGAGCTCGGCCAGCTCCTCCGCGGGCTGCTCGCGCAGCTCGCGGACCTCCTTGGCGACCATCGCCTGCTCGGTGTCGCGCTGGGTGCTCACCGACACGTACTCGCCGACGGCCATGCTCATCGCGCCGGCGGCCAGTCCGGCCAGTCCGGCCGTCGCGATGGCCGCCCGGCTGGTGGTCGCCGCCGCCACGCCGATGACGATGCCGGCTGTCGACACGATGCCGTCGTTGGCCCCGAGGACGCCGGCCCGCAGCGCGTTAAGCCGGGCGGAGAGCCCTGCCTCGTGCTCCTCGCCTTCGTGCGAGCGATCAGACATGGTGACCTCCGGAGGAGTGCGGTGCGGGCCAGGTCAGTGTGTCAAAGGGGCCCGATCTCCGTGCCACAGGTCTTCGGCCGCCGATGCTGCGTCGGTCGACGCCTCCGGCGACAAACTCGGTATCAATTCGGTCAAGTCCGGGGCAGACCTTGCGCTACCCCTTGGTAAGTGCGTTACGTTTCCCGCGCAGCCCCATCAGGGTGATTGTGTAGTGGGAGTCTCATCGGAGGTCCCATGAGGCTGGGCCCGGACGACCTCCGGACCGAACCGACGTGCAGGAGGTGTTGGCCAAGCGTGCCCGACTCAAGCGATGAACCTCAGGACTTCTCCCACGTAGGCACCCAGACTGCAACAGGGGTCTCGGCCGTCGACGACGTGGTCGAGGACGACGAGGTCGCCGGCGTCAAGGCCGTCGCCGGGCGCACGCCGTGGCAGCTCGCCCGGATCCGCCTGCGGCGCGACAAGCCGACCATGGTGATGATCGTCACCGTGGCCTTCGCCCTCGTGATGGCCGTCGTCGCGCCCATCCTGGACAAGCTGGGCGTCCTCGACCCCCAGACGTTCCACTCCGACCTGATCAACGGCGCATCCGGTGGCCTGCCCATCGGGCCGTTCGGCGGGATCTCCTGGAGCCACCCCCTCGGCGTGGAGCCCGGCACCGGCCGCGACCTGTTGTCCCGACTGGTCCTCGGCGTGACGTTCTCCCTGATCATCGCGCTGTCGGCCACGCTGATCGCGGTCGCGCTGGGCACGGTGCTGGGCATCATCGCCGGCTACTCCGGCAAGTTCCTCGACTTCTGGATCTCCCGCCTCGTCGACATGGTGCTGTCGTTCCCGCAGACGCTCATGCTACTGGCCCTGTCCAGCACGATGATCGCCCTGATCGCCCGATCCACCGGCGACTCCAACCCCAGCGGCGGCAACCTCTCCAAGGCCATCTACATCATCCTCGTGCTCGGGCTGTTCGGTTGGCCCTACTTCGCGCGCATCATCCGCGGCCAGGTGCTGTCCCTGCGCGAGCGCGAGTTCGTGGAGTCGGCCAAGAGCCTCGGTGCCCGCCACTCGCGGATCTACTTCAAGGAGATGCTGCCGAACCTGTGGGCGCCGATCCTCGTCTACTTCACCCTGATCATGCCGGCCAACATCTCGGCCGAGGCCGCCCTGTCCTACCTCGGCGTCGGTGTCGGCAACCCCACGCCGACCCTGGGCAACGTCCTGACGAACGCGGTCAACTACCCCGACGCCGACTTCACCTACTTCGCGGTGTCGGCCATCTTCATCGCCGTGCTCGTGCTGTCGTTCAACCTGCTGGGTGACGGCCTGCGCGATGCCCTCGACCCCAAGGCCGACCGCTGACCGCCGCGCGTCCCCACCAGAACTTCCCCCGGCGCCCGCTGGGGGCAGATGCACCGCCCAAGCGGATGCAGCAATCCTCGAAGGAGAGTCAATGATCACCAAGAAGGCAACCGGGCTCGTTGCCCTCGCCGTTGGCGTGGCGCTCCCCTTGTCCGCATGTGGCGGTGGCACCACCGGAACCTCGACCAGCTCGAGTTCCGGCGGGTCCGCGTCCGCGGCCAAGGGCGGCACCCTGTACTACCTGACCAAGCGTCCGGCCGAGCACCTCGACCCGCAGCGCACCTACATCGGCCGCGACCTGGCCGACATGGGCCGCCTGTGGTCGCGCTCGCTGGTCCAGTTCCCCGTCACCTCGGACGAGAAGAAGGCGGTCGCCCCGATCGCCGACCTCGCCACCGACACCGGGAAGTCGACGAACGGCGCCAAGACCTGGAGCTTCACGCTCAAGGACGGCGTCAAGTGGGAGGACGGCAAGGACGTCACGTGTGCGGACCTCAAGTACGGGCTCTCGCGCACCTTCGCCCAGGACGTCATCACCGGGGGACCCAACTACGTCCTCGGCTACATGCCGACCGTCGCCAAGGCGTATGCCGGCCCCTACAAGAAGACCGGCCAGGACGCCTTCGACAAGGCCGTCACCTGCTCGGGCAAGACGATCACCTACAACTTCGAGAAGCCGTGGGCCGACTTCCCGCTGGCCATCGCCTCGCTGCGCGCCTTCGACCCGTACCGGGCCGACAAGGACCAGGGTGACAAGTCCAACTACGCCATCTTCTCCGACGGCCCGTACAAGATCCAGGGCACCTGGACCAAGGGCACCGGCGGCACCTTCGTCCGCAACGACCAGTACGACCCCAAGACCGACGGCAACCGGCAGGCGCTGCCGGAGAAGATCGTCTTTGTCGAGGGCCTGACCAACGAGATCATCACCCAGCGGCTCATCGCCGACTCGGGCAACGACAAGACGGCGGTCACCGACCGCAACGTCCCGCCGGCGTTCTACAACCAGGTCACCGGTGCCGTTGCCGCTCGCTCGGTCAACGTGAACTCCCCGTTCACCGACTACCTCCTGCCGAACTTCAACACCATGACCAACGTCAAGGTGCGGCAGGCGCTGGCCATGGCCACCAACAAGACCGCCTACTCGACCGCCCTCGGTGGCGACAAGGCGTCGGTCCCGGCCAAGTCGATCGTCAACCCGTCGGTCCCCGGCTACGCCGCGAACCCGGCGTTCACGGCTCCCGATGCGGGTGACCCGGCGGCGGCCAAGGCGCTGCTCCAGTCCGCCGGCGTGACGCTGCCCTACCCGATCAAGGTGACCTACCCCGGTGGCACCCCGACGTCGGACAACTCCTTCGCCGCCCTCAAGGACGGCTGGGACAAGGCCGGCTTCAAGACCACGCTGGTCTCGCTCCCGGACACGTACTACGACGTGATCCAGGACGTGAACTACAAGGGCGGCGACGTCCTGTGGGGTGGCTGGGGCGCTGACTGGCCGGGCATCTCGACCGTCATCCCGCCACTGTTCGACAGCCGGATCAACCTCAATGCCAAGACCAACGGCCAGGACTACGGCAACTTCAAGGACGACAAGGCCAACCAGATGATGGACGCCGCTGGAGCCAAGGCGAGCCTTGACGAGCAGAACGCGGCCTACGCCGATCTGGACAAGTACCTCGGCGAGACCGTCGCGTACATCCCGCTCGACATCACCCGGTTCTACTTCCTCTACGGCTCCAACGTGGCCAACTACCTCGTTGACCCGGCGAGCAACATGTACCCCGACCTCGGTGCGATCGGCGTCAAGAAGAGCTGATCCGTCGACCTTCGGGTCACGCAGTACCCCCACGGTGGGGGGGTTGGTGCCAGCACCAGCCCCCCACCGCGGGACCCGGCCGGGGCCCTCCTCATCGAGGGGCGAGTCCGGTAGCGTCACAGTCGTCGCCTGAGAGGAAGCCCGAAGGGGCCGCCATGTTCGCGTACATCGTCCGTCGCCTGTTCTCAGGCATCGTGATGCTCATCGTCATGAGCTTCGTGACCATCCTGCTGTTCTTCTCCTCGGCCGTTGACCCGGCCCGGGTGATGTGCGGCAAGAGCTGCACCCCCGAGCGCATCGAGCAGACCCGCAAGGCCCTGGGCTACGACAAACCCGCGGTCCAGCAGTGGACGGCGTTCCTCGGCGGCGTGGTCAAGGGTCGCGAGTACCCGGCCGACGAGGCCCTGCGCAAGGCGGCGCCCCAGCTGGTCGTCGACTGCCACGCCCCCTGCCTGGGCTACTCGACGGTGACGCAGCAGTCGGTCGGCTCCACGCTGTGGACCAAGCTCCCCGTGACCGGGTCGCTGGCCATCGCGGCCTTCATCATGTGGATGGTCGTCGGCGTCGGCTTGGGGATCATCTCCGCCCTCTTCAAGGGAACCCTGCTGGACCGGGCCATCGTCGGCAGCTCGCTGCTGTTCTACGCGTTCCCGACCTTCGCGATCGGCATCGCGCTGTATACCTATCTCTCGCTGAAGTGGCACCTGGTGAAGATCCCCGCCTACACCCCGATCAGCGAGAGCCCGAGTGCGTGGCTGCAGGGGCTCTTCCTGCCGGCCCTCACCCTGGCGCTGGTCTACATCGCCGGCTACGTCCGGCTCACCCGCGCTTTCGTCCTGGAGTCCCTGAGCGAGGACTACCTGCGCACGGCCAAGGCCAAGGGCCTGGCTCCGCGCAAGATCCTCTTCAAGCACACCATGCGCGCCGCCCTCACACCCGTCGTCACCGCGGCCGGGCTCGACCTCGGCGGCCTGCTCGGGGGGGCGATCATCACGGAGACCATCTTCAACTACGACGGCCTGGGCAAGCTGGCCGTGCTCTCCAACGCCCAGTTCGACCTGCCGATGATCGTCGGCATCGTCCTCGTGGCGGCGACCTTCGTCATCCTCGCCAACCTCATCGTCGACCTCCTCTATGCCCTCATCGACCCCCGCGTGAAGTACGCGTGAGGAAGGCAACCGATACATGAGCACCTCTGCCACCACCGACCACGCCGCCCGGGGAGCCAGCGGCTCCGGGGACGTACCGGCACTGCTCTCGGTCCGCGAGCTGCGGGTCCACTTCCCGACCGAGGACGGAGTGGTCAAGGCGGTCGACGACCTCTCCTTCGACCTGGCACCCGGCGCGACCCTGGGCATCGTGGGCGAGTCCGGCTCGGGCAAGTCGGTGACCAGCCAGGCCATCATGGGCCTGCACCGCGGCACCCGGGCCAAGGTCGGCGGCCAGATCCTCTTCGACGGCGTGGACCTGCTGACCATCTCCGACGAGGAGCTGCGCCGGCGCAGGGGCCAGGACGTCGCCATGGTCTTCCAGGACCCGTTGTCGGCGCTGCACCCGTACTACACGGTGGGCAACCAGCTCGTCGAGGCCTATCGCGTCCACCACGACGTGAGCAAGCAGGCGGCCCGGGCCAGGGTCATCGAGATGCTCGACCGGGTCGGCATCCCCAGTCCCCAGGCGCGGTTCGGCAACTACCCCCACGAGTTCTCCGGCGGTATGCGCCAGCGCGCCATGATCGCCATGGCGCTCATCAACGACCCGCGGCTGATCATCGCCGACGAGCCCACCACCGCCCTGGACGTCACGGTCCAGGCCCAGATCCTGGACCTGCTCGTCGGGCTCCAGAAGGAGTTCGGCTCCTCGATCATCATCATCACCCACGACCTCGGAGTTGTCGCCGAGATGGCCGACGACATCCTGGTCATGTACGGCGGCAAGGCCGTCGAGCGGGGCGACGCCGACACCATCTTCTACTCCCCAGAGCACCCGTATGCCTGGGGCCTGCTCCGGTCGATGCCGCGGATGGACCGCCTACGCACCGAGCGGCTGGTCCCCATCGCCGGCAACCCGCCGTCCCTCATCAACCTGCCCACCGGCTGCTCGTTCCACCCGCGTTGCGAGTACGCCACCGCCGAGCTCGGCTGTTTCACCACGGCGCCCCCGTTCGACGCCGAGTCCGACCACCCGGTCCGGTGTCTCATCCCGCACACCGAGCGACTGGACATCTTCGAGAACAGTGTGAGGCCGTCCCTGTGAGCGCCACCGACCAGACTGCGACCCCGGCCACGACCGCCACGGGAGCCGAGCTGCCCAAGTTCGGCGAGACGATCCTGAAGGTCACCGACCTGCAGAAGCACTTCCCGCGACGGACCAAGGGCATCATCCCGCGGCCCGACGCCCCGGTGAAGGCCGTCGACGGCATCACCTTCGAGCTGCGTCGTGGCGAGACCCTCGGCATCGTCGGCGAGTCCGGCTGCGGGAAGTCGACCGCTGGGCGCACCGTCCTCCAGCTGCTCAAGCCCACCGGCGGCACGATCGAGTACCTCGGCGAGGACATCACCGGCGTCACCGGCGGGGACTGGCGCCGGCTGCGCACCGAGATGCAGATGGTCTTCCAGGACCCCTACGGCAGCCTCAACCCGCGCCAGACCGTCGGCGCCATCGTCGGTGCCCCGTTCGTCATCCAGGGCATCAAGCCCAAGCGAGGAGTCAAGGCAGAGGTACAGGACCTCCTCGCCCGGGTCGGGCTCAACCCCGAGCACTACAACCGCTACCCGCACGAGTTCTCCGGTGGCCAGCGCCAGCGGATCGGCATCGCCCGGGCGATCGCCCTGCGGCCCAACCTGATCGTCGCCGACGAGCCGGTCTCGGCGCTCGACGTGTCCATCCAGGCCCAGGTCGTCAACCTGCTCGAGGACATCCAGAACGAGTTCAACCTCACCTACGTCTTCATCGCCCACGACCTGTCGGTGGTCCGGCACATCTCCGACCGGGTCGCCGTCATGTACCTCGGCAAGGTCATGGAGGTCGCCGACCGCGACGAGCTCTACGCCAACCCCCAGCACCCCTACACCCAGGCGCTGCTGTCGGCCGTCCCGCTGCCCGACCCCCGCAAGGCCAACAAGCGCGAGCGCATCCTGCTCACCGGCGACCTGCCGTCGCCGATCAACCCCCCGAGCGGCTGCGTCTTCCACACCCGCTGCCCGAAGTTCCGGACGGAGCTCTCGGACTCGGACAAGGCGCGCTGCACCGGGGAGGTCCCGCAGCAGCGCGAGATCGCGCCCAACCACACCGTGTCCTGCCACTACCCGGGCCCTCCGCCGGCCGAGATCCTCGTCCTCGAGGACGACCCCGAGGCCGCCTACGACCCGACCGCCCTGCGTGGTGCGGGTGACGAGGAGGTCGTCACGGCGACCGGGAGCGACGACCCGGCCGACCCGACGCGGGCCTGAGCACGCGGCATACGCCTCCACCCCCACCCGAACCACCTTGAAAATTATCGGGTTCTCGGGGTTCTCTCCTCGCCCGAGTTTCGTTCTCGGGTGTGCAGAGAACTTCTCGGGTGAGGACGCCTCGAGCTCTCTGGAAGCCAGCCCGAAGCCCGTATGCCGCGAGCTCGGCTCGCGCCGCGCGCCCCGGGCGTCTCCGTGGCGGACGAAGAACCGCCGGTGGCGGCGTCCTCGGGAGTGCACCCGACTCGTTGCGTGCTCACCCGAGAACGAAACTCGGGTGAGGACACCAATACCCCGAGAACCCGATAATTTTGGGTATACCGGGAGCTGAACCTCACCGGCCTGCCCGACGGATTTCGCCGGGCACGGGTTGGGCTGAGAGACTTGGCCAATGCCCACTCTGTCCCGCGACGACATTCGCAATGTCGCCATCGTTGCCCATGTCGACCACGGCAAGACCACCCTCGTCGACAAGATGCTCTGGCAGGCGGGTGCGTTCGGCGAGCACCAGCACGTCGACGAGCGCGCGATGGACTCCGGTGACCTCGAGCGCGAGAAGGGCATCACCATCCTGGCCAAGAACACGGCCGTCCACTACGCCGGCAAGGCGGCTGCTGATGCGGGCCTCGTCGACGGCGTGACGATCAACATCATCGACACCCCCGGCCACGCCGACTTCGGCGGCGAGGTCGAGCGCGGCCTGTCGATGGTCGACGGCGTCGTCCTGCTCGTCGACGCGTCCGAGGGCCCGCTGCCGCAGACCCGGTTCGTCCTGCGCAAGGCGCTCGCCGCCAAGATGCCCGTCGTCCTGTGCATCAACAAGGTCGACCGCCCCGACAGCCGGATCGCCGAGGTCGTCGACGAGGTCTACGAGCTGTTCCTCGACCTGGACGCCGACGAGCACCAGATCGAGTTCCCCATCGTCTACGCGTCGGCCAAGGCCGGTCGCGCGTCGCTGGAGCGGCCAGGCAACGGTGAGCTCCCCGAGGGCGAGGACCTCGAGGCCCTCTTCGCCACGATCCTGTCGACCATCCCCGCCCCCACCTACGAGGAGGGCGCCCCGCTCCAGGCCCACGTCACCAACCTGGACGCCTCCAACTTCCTGGGCCGGCTCGCGCTGCTCCGTGTCCACAACGGCACGATCAGCAAGGGCCAGTGGGTCGCCTGGTGCAAGCACGACGGCACCATGGACCGGGTCAAGATCACCGAGCTGCTCATGACCGAGGCGCTCGACCGCAAGCCCGCCGAGTCGGCCGGCCCCGGCGACATCATCGCCATCGCCGGCATCCCCGAGATCATGATCGGCGACACCCTCGCCGACGCCGAGAACCCGGTTCCGCTGCCGATCATCACCGTCGACGAGCCGGCCATCTCGATGACCATCGGCACCAACACCAGCCCGATGGTCGGCCGGGTCCGTGGCAGCAAGGTCACCGCCCGGATGGTGAAGGACCGCCTGGACAAGGAGCTCGTCGGCAACGTGTCGCTGCGCATCCTGCCGACGGCCCGTCCCGACGCCTGGGAGGTCCAGGGGCGCGGTGAGCTGGCCCTGGCGATCCTCGTCGAGCAGATGAAGCGCGAGGGCTATGAGCTGACCGTCGGCAAGCCGCAGGTGGTCACCAGGGAGATCGACGGCAAGCTCCACGAGCCCGTCGAGCGGCTCACCATCGACACCCCCGAGGAGTACCTCGGCGCGATCACCCAGATCCTCGCGGCCCGCAAGGGCCGGATGGAGCAGATGGTCAACCACGGCACCGGGTGGATCCGGATGGAGTTCCTCGTGCCGTCCCGTGGCCTCATCGGCTTCCGCACCGAGTTCCTCACCGAGACCCGTGGCACCGGAATCGCCCACCACGTCTTCGAGGACTACGAGCCGTGGTTCGGCCCGATCGTCACCCGCACCAGCGGCTCGCTCGTCTCGGACCGCACCGGTGTCGTCACGGCATACGCGATGGTCAACCTCCAGGAGCGCGGCACCCTCTTCGTCGAGCCGACGACCGAGGTCTACGAGGGCATGATCGTCGGCGAGAACTCCCGCGCCGACGACATGGACGTCAACATCACCAAGGAGAAGAAGCTCACCAACGTGCGCGCCTCCTCCTCGGACAACTTCGAGAAGATCGTGCCGCCGCGCAAGCT
>JAJPIW010000047.1 GCA_021324575.1 Intrasporangiaceae bacterium
CGTAGGTGCGCCCGTCGCCCTGGACGCCGACCGAGCGGACGTCGGCGAGGAGCACGACGGGGCACTGCCAGATGTCGCGGTCCAGCGCGGCAGCCGTCAGCTCCTCGCGGGCGATCTCGTCGGCAGCGCGCAGGATGTCGAGCCGCTCGGCGGTCACCTCGCCGATGATCCGGATACCGAGGCCGGGGCCGGGGAACGGCTGGCGCCAGACGATCGCCTCCGGCACGTCCAGCTCGAGGCCGACCTGGCGGACCTCGTCCTTGAAGAGCGACCGGAGCGGCTCGACGAGCTTGAACTGGAGGTCGTCCGGGAGGCCGCCGACGTTGTGGTGCGACTTGATGTTCGCCGTGCCGGAGCCCCCACCGGACTCGACGACGTCCGGGTACAGAGTGCCCTGGACAAGCCACTTCACGGGATGGTCGGCAGCGCCGGAGTGCGAGCCGACGATGTCGCGCGCCGCCTGCTCGAAGACCCGGATGAACTCCCGGCCGATCGCCTTGCGCTTCTCCTCGGGGTCGGTGAGGCCGGCGAGCGCGGTGAGGAACCGATCCCGGGCGTCGACGACCACGAGGTCGACGCCGGTCGCCGCGACGAAGTCCTTCTCGACCTGCTCGGCCTCACCCGACCGGAGCAGGCCGTGGTCGACGAAGACGCAGGTCAGCTGGTCGCCGACGGCCCGCTGGACGAGGGCGGCCGCGACCGAGGAGTCGACCCCGCCGGACAGCCCGCAGATCACCCGGTCCTGGCCGACGGTCGTGCGCACCTCCTCGACGAGCGACTCGACGACGTTGGCGGCCGTCCACTCGGGGGCGATCCGGGCGCCCTTCCACAGGAAGTTCTCCAGGACCCGCTGCCCGAACGTCGAGTGCATGACCTCGGGGTGCCACTGGACGCCGTAGAGCCGACGCTCGTCGTCCTCGAAGGCGGCGATCTCGGCCCCGGCGGTCGAGGCGGTCACCCGAAGACCCTGGGGAGCGGACGACACCGAGTCGCCGTGGCTCATCCAGACCGACTGCTCCACCGGCTGGCCGGAGAAGAGCGTCGAGGCGGTGTCCGACAACGTCGCCGGGGTCGCTCCGAACTCGGACAGACCGGTTCGCGCCACCTCCCCGCCGAGCGCCTGCGCCATCGCCTGAAACCCGTAGCACATGCCGAAGACGGGGACACCGGCCTGCAGCAGGGCCGGGTCGAGCGAGGGCGCCCCGTCGGCATACACCGACGACGGACCACCGGAGAGGATGATCGCCGACGGGTCCTTCGCGAGCACGTCGGCGGCCGACATCGAGTGCGGGACGACCTCGCTGTAGACGTTGGCCTCGCGCACCCGGCGGGCGATGAGCTGGGCGTACTGGGCGCCGAAGTCGACGACGAGGACCGGCCGGCTGCTCGTGGCGGGCGGGCCGGACGGGTCGGACGTGCCGCGCACGGCGTCGGTGGTCACGCCGACAGGCTACCGGCGGGCGGACCTCAGCCGAGCAGCGCCTCGACCTGCCGGCTCATCCGCTGCTCCACCCAGAACGAGAGGAACGGCACGCACCCGGCGAGCATGATGAGGACCATCTTGCCCAGGCTCCAGCCGACCTTGAAGCCCAGGTTGGCGGTCGCCACGACGTAGACGATGAAGATGAAGCCGTGCGGCTGCGGCCACCAGTCGAGCGCATGGTTGTCGAAGGCGTACTTGAGGATCACCTGCAGGGTGAGCAGCAGCAGCCCGCACCCCACGACGATGGCCATCACCTTGAAGAAGGTCAGCGCCTTGCGGATCGTCTCGGGCGACCGCTGCTCGGTCCGGAGGCCGGGGGTCCGCTCCTGGGGCTCACCCGTGGCCGACGGGGACTGGTTGCTCTGCGTCACGTCGGCCATTGTCCACGAGCCAGTCCTCGCGAACCATCCTGCCCCACATCCACAGGGCGAAGAGGGCGAAGATCCACCACTGGAAGGCGTATGCCGCGTTCCTCCACTGCAGACCACCTCCCGTCGCCGACGGGGGCGGTATCCGGCTCAACCCCGACAACGGAACGGGCTGTCCCGCAACGGTTTCCGCCGTCGCGAAGGCGAACGCGTTGTAGAGCGACCCAGGCCACTCGTTGACCAGGACCGACAGGTCGACCGCCCCGACCTGTCCCGACGGCAGGGCGGGCAGAGTCGACGGAGACTCCCCCGGCGCGAGCGACCCGGTCAAGGACACCGACCCGGTCGGCGGCACCGGAGCATCGGCGGCGGACCGGACGAACCCCCGCACGACCGCCAGGGTCGCTCCGGTCGCGGGGTCGGTCAGCGAAGCGACCACCCAGAAGCCGGACGCCCCGTCCAGGCGCCGGTCCGCCACGAGAACCTGGCGCGAGGCGGCATACGAGCCGGTCATCGTCACCAGACGGCCGCTGCCGTCGGCGGGGAAGTCCGCATGGGGGGTGAGGTAGGAGGAGATCGGAACCGCCGGCCTGGACGCGCTGGCGGAGATGGCCGCCGCCGCGCCCTTGTCCTGCGCGACGTGCAGCTGCCAGAGCCCGAGCTCGGTGAACACCACCCCGATGACGACCACGAGCGCGAACAGGCCGAGCCACCGGGGCTTGAGGGCTGTCCGCAACACCGGTACAGGCTACGCGAGCGCCGAAATCCGTTTTCTTCCAAGGCCTCCCGGACCATACGGTGGACGAGCCATGCAGACGCTCATCGTCCCCGACGCCGGGGAGCCCGACACGCGCTCGGTCCATCACTACCTGTTGCGGATGGCCCGGCGGCAATGGCGCACACTCCTGCTCGGCGCGCTCCTCGGCATCACCTGGATGGTCTCCCTCGGGCTGCTCCCCTGGGCCATCGGGCACGGGATCGACGCCGTCACCCACCACGACACGCCTGCCCTGCTGCGGTGGGCGGGGATCCTGCTCTCCCTCGGCACCCTGTCGGCGCTCAGCGGCGGGATGCGGCACTGGATGGCCGTCCGCAACTGGCTGACGGCGGCCTTCCGCGCCTCCGGCCAGGTCCACGAGCACGCGCTGGCCGTCGGGCCCGCCCTCACCCGCGCGATGCCGAGCGGCGACGTCGTCGCAGCGTTCACCAATGACGTTATGCGGATCGGCGGCCTCTACGACGTGTTCGCCCGGTTCGCCGGCGCCATCGTCTCGTACACGGTCGTCGCGGTCATCCTGCTCTCGGCCAACGTGCCGATCGGCCTGCTCGTCCTCATCGGCGGGCCGCTGCTCCTCGGCTCGCTCGCCCTCATCGTCCGCCCGCTCCAGCGTCGCCAGGCCGCCCAGCGCGAGGAGTCCGGCCAGCTCACCACGCTCGGCGCCGACACGGTCGCCGGCCTGCGGGTGCTGCGCGGGATCGGCGGCGAGGACGCGTTCCTCCGCCGCTACGAAGCCCAGTCACAGACCGTCCGCCGCGTCGGCTGGCGGGTCGCGAACCTCCAGGCCGCCCTCGACTCCTCCCAGGTGCTCCTGCCGGGGATCTTCGTCATCCTCGTCGCGTGGAGCGGGGCCCGGGCCGTGGTCGCCGGCACCCTCACCCCGGGCCAGCTCGTCTCCTTCTACGGGTATGCCGCGTTCCTCACGACTCCCTTCTTCACGGTCATCGAGTTCGTCGACCGCTACGTGCGCGCCAGGATCGCCACCGGCAAGGTGCTGCGGATCCTCGAGGTCTCCCCGGACCACGCCGACCCCGAGACCCCATCCCGTATGCCGGGAGCCGACGTCTCCCTGCACGACCCGACGTCCGGGGTCACCATCGAGCCCGGGCTGCTGACGGCCGTCGTCAGCGCGGTCCCGGAGGAGAGCTCGGCCCTGCTCGACCGGCTCGGCCGGATCGCGCCGGACTCCGAGGACGCGTCGGTGACGCTGGGCGGCATACCGCTGACGTCCCTGCCGCTGGCCGAGGTGCGCCGACGGGTCGTCGTCTCCGAGTCGGACCCGCGCCTGTTCACCGGGCCGCTGCGCGCCGAGCTGCTCGGGGCGCAGACCGGCCCGGAGACCGATGAGGCGATCCTCCAGGTGCTGCAGACGGCGAGCGCGCTCGACGTCCTCGACGCGATCCCGGGCGGGCTCGAGGGCGAGGTCGAGGAGCGCGGCCGGTCGTTCTCCGGCGGCCAGCGCCAGCGTCTGGCCCTGTCCCGAGCCCTGCTCACCGATGCTCCCGTCCTCGCGCTCATCGAGCCGACGAGCGCTGTCGACGCCCACACCGAGGCCCGGGTCGCCGCTCGCCTCGCAGACCACCGGCGGGGTCGCACGACCGTCGTGGCGACCGCGAGCCCGCTCGTCCTCGACCACGCCGACCAGGTCGTGCTCCTCGTCGACGGACGTGAGGTCGACAGCGGCAGCCACGAGGACCTGATCAGCCGCAACGCGGCATACCGCGACATCGTCATCCGAGGGGAGGCCGACTGACATGCCGATGCAACCCGTGCAGCCGACGACCGACAAGACCCGCCGGACCCTGCCCGTCGCCGATGGAGCTGGAGTCCGCCGGCACACGACGGCGTTGCTCGGCGAGCACCGGCGCTACCTGACCCTCGTCCTCGGGCTGCACGCGCTCGCCGCACTTGCCGCCCTGGCGACTCCCTGGCTGATCGGCCGGCTCATCGACCTGGTCAGCGGCTCCTCGGGCCCCGGGCGGGCCACTCACCACGCGACGAGTGGCGACGTCGACCGGATCGTGCTGGCCCTCGTCGCAGCGGTCGTCGTGCAGACCGGCCTCACCTGGGGCGCGCGACGGGCGTCGTTCATCCTCGGCGAGACGCTCTTCGCCAAGCTCCGCGAGTCCTTCATCGGCCAGGCCGTCCGGCTGCCGCTGTCCACGATCGAGCGGGCCGGCACCGGCGACCTCGTCGCCCGGACCACCAACGACGTCGAGGCGCTCAGCCACGCCGCCAGGTTCGGCCTGCCCGCACTCATCATCGGGCTCGTCGCGACCGTGCTCACCGCGGCGACCGCCGTGGCCACCGCGCCACTCGCCTCGATCCCGATCCTCCTGTCATTGCTCGTCATCGTGCCCTCCACCCGTCGCTACCTGCGGATGGCGGTGCCCGGCTACCTGTGGGAGCGCGCGGCATACGCCGAGCTCAACGGCGTCGTGGCCGAGACGGTCGACGGTGCGCGGACGGTCGAGGCGCTCGGCCTGGCGCTGGCCCGGCAGCGCCGGTTCCGCGACGTCCTGCACGAGTGCAACGACGCCGAGAAGTACACGCTGCGGATCCGGCTCTGGTACTTCCCGATCTGCGAGTTCGCCTACCACCTGCCCATCGCCGGGAGCCTGGCGTGGGCGGGCTGGCTGGCCATGAACGGGCACGTCACGATCGGCGCTGCGACCGCCGTCGTCCTCTACTCGCGCCAGATCGCTGACCCCCTCGACGAGATCATCAGCTGGCTCGACGAGCTGCAGGTCAGCGCCGCGTCGCTCGCCCGGATCATCGGCGTCGGTGCGGTGCCGCCGGACCGTTCGGCGACCGGCGAGACCCCTGCCGGGACCCAGATCGACGTCTCGGACGTCCGGTACGCCTACCGGCCCGGGTTCGACGTGCTCAACGGGGTCTCGCTCGACCTGCGACCCGGGGAGCGGCTCGCCATCGTCGGGCCGTCCGGGGCGGGCAAGTCGACCCTGGGCCGGCTGATGGCCGGGATCGACGGGCCGCGGACGGGGGCGATCACCGTGGGTGGTGTACCTCTCGTCGACCTTGAGCTGCCCCGCCTGCGCGGGGAGGTGGCGCTCGTGACCCAGGAGCACCACGTCTTCGTCGGAACCCTGGCCGAGAACCTGCGCCTCGCCCGACCGGACGCCACGGACGAGGACCTGTATGCCGCGCTGTCGGCCGTCGACGCCGACGGGTGGGCCTCGGCCCTGCCGTCCGCGTTGGCCACCATCGTGGGTTCCGGTGGGCACGCCCTGTCCGAGCCGCAGGCCCAGCAGCTCGCCCTGGCCCGGCTCGTGCTCGCCGACCCGCACACGCTCGTCCTGGACGAGGCGACCTCGCTGCTCGACCCGCGCGCCGCCCGTCACCTCGAGCGGTCGCTGGCCGCAGTCGTCGAAGGGCGGACGGTGGTGGCGATCGCGCACCGGCTGCACACCGCGCACGACGCCGACCGGGTCGCCGTTGTCGAGGACGGGCTGGTCAGCGAGCTGGGCGCGCACGAGGAGCTGATGGCCCGCGGCGGCGCCTACGCCGACCTGTGGCGCTCCTGGACCCGCGACGCGGCGACCTCGCCGGGCCGGTGACCCGGTTGCCGCTGGTTGCCTCGGGCCGGTGAACAGGCAGTACCCACCGCCTGTCGATGAGCACGCGGCGGCTGCCGGGCACTGGTTGGAAAGTTTCTGAGCAAGGCCGTAACCCCGGCGCGAGGGGGTCGTTGTAGGGAGTGTGTGGCCGGGGTACCTCCCGGCTCGGAATCCCGGCCACACACACATCCCTGCCGGGGCGGTGGGGGGGTGTGCGGGGTTCCGGCGCAGGGCGCGTTGGGGCCCCGCACCCATGTGTCGACCCGTCGGCCTGTGGAAAGGGTCGACTCGAGCCAGCGTCGGCGGGCGGCCTGAGCACGAGCGCAAGCTCATGGCAGAGGCACTGCCTGTCGACAGGCCCTGCAGTGGTCAGACCTGCGCGGACTCGGCGTGGGTGAAGGCGCGGACTGCCGGCTTGACGGCCGGGACCGGGACGACCCGCTCGTATGCCGCGCCCTGGGCCGGACGGGTGTCCACCTCACCCTTGTTGGGCCACAGCGAGAAGGCTCGCTCGGCCTGGGCGGTAATCGACAGCGCCGGGTTGACGCCGAGGTTGGCCGAGATGGCCGACCCGTCGACGACCGAGATCCCCGCGTAGCCCCACACCCGATGGTAGGCGTCGATGACGCCCGTCGCCGGCGAGTCCGAGATGACCGCACCGCCGAGGAAGTGGGCGGTCAGCGGGACGTCGAAGATCTCGCCCCACGTGCCACCGGCATACGTCTTGACCCCGGTGCGCTCCGCGAGCCGGGTGGCCAGCTGCTTCATCGCCGCGTGGCCGGCTGCGATGTAGGTGGGGTTGGGCTGCCCGTGCCCCTGGCGCGAGGTGAGCCGGCCACGGCGCCGAGACACGACCAGGGAGTTGTCGAGCGACTGCATGACCAGCCCGATGACCGTGCGCTGGCTGAAGTTGCGCGTCGTCGGCAACAGGCGCACGAGGACCGCCGGGTCCTTGGCCAGCTCGGTGACGAAGCGCAGCGGCCGCGGCAGCCGACCGGGCGGCACGGCGATCGTCGTCAGCCCACCCATCAGGTCCGAACCCTTGCCGTAGCGCACGTTCTCCACGTGCGTGTCGGCATCGGGGTGGAACGACGTCGTGATGGCGACGCCCTTTGTGAGGTCGACGTCGGGCGGGACGTCCACCGTCATCGCGCCGAGCAGCGCCTCGGAGTTGGTCCGGGTCAAGTGGCCCAGCTTGCTTGACAGCAAAGGGAGCTCGCCCTCCTCGCGCATGGCGTGCAGCAAGGTCTGGGTCCCCCAGGTGCCGGCCGCCACGACGACGTACCGGGCGCTGACGACGCGGGGGTCCTTCTGGGTCCAGGCGCCACTGCGCTCGTGCCGGATCCGGTATGCCGGTCGCTCACCTTCTGCGGTCGGCAGGACTCCCAACCGGGTCACGGTCCGCAGCGGCTCGATCGTGACACCCAGCTTCTCGGCGAGCGAGAGGTAGTTCTTGACGAGGGTGTTCTTGGCGCCGACCCGGCAGCCGACCATGCAGTTGCCGCACTCGGTGCAGCCGGTGCGGGCCGGTCCCGCGCCGCCGAAGTAGGGGTCGTCGACCCGGGCACCCGGCATACCGAAGAAGACACCCACCGGGGTCCGACGGAACGTGTCGCCGACGCCGAGGTCATCGGCGGTCTGCGCCATGACCTGCTCGACCGGACCGTCGCACGCGTTGGTGACGACGCCGAGCATCGAGGACGCGGTCCGGTAGTGCGGGGCGAGCTCGGCCTGCCAGTCGGTGATGTGGCCCCACTGCGGGTCGGTGAAGAAGGGGCGCGGCGGGACGTAGAGGGTGTTGGCATAGTTGAGCGACCCGCCGCCCACGCCCGCCCCGGCGAGGATCATGACGTCGGGCAGCCGGTGGATCCGCTGGATCCCGAAGCAGCCCAGCCGCGGCGCCCACAGGAACTTGCGGACGTCCCAGTTGGTCTCGGGGAAGTCCTCGTCGGCCCACCGGCGCCCGGACTCCAGGACGAGGACGGAGTAGCCCTTCTCGGCGAGCCGGAGCGCGGCCACCGAGCCGCCGAACCCGGACCCGACGACCACGACGTCGTATGCCGGTTCGGCTGCGGCCTCGCTCACGCGGTGCCCAGGGCCCTGAGCACCCGCAACGAGGCAGTGAGCGCCGCCGCGAACACCCGGTCGCTCACCCCGCGCGGTGGGGCGATCGGCAGGAGGTGCTGAGCGGTGACGTTCTGGCTCTCGGTGTACTTCAGGATGCCCTCCGCGCCGTGGCGGCGGCCCATGCCCGACTGCTTCATCCCGCCCATTGGGGCGCCGACGCTCCCCCAGGCCGCGGCATACGGCTCGTTGATGTTGACCGTGCCGGTCTGGATCTGCGCGGCGATCTCCCGGCCGCGCGAGATGTCGCGGGTGTAGACGGCGGCGTTGAGGCCGTACTCGGTGTCGTTGGCCAGCCGGATCGCCTCCGCGTCGGAGGAGACCCGGTACAGGGAGACGACCGGTCCGAAGGTCTCCCCGTCACGACAGGTCATGGCCGAGGTGACGTCGGTGAGGACGGTGGGCTCGTAGACGTACGGGCCCAGGTCGGGTCGCGCCCGGCCGCCGGCGAGCACCCTGGCGCCGTGGGCTCGCGCGTCCTCGACGTGTGCGGTCACCCGTTCCAGCTGGGCCGCCGAGACCAGGCTGCCCATGTCGTAGCCGTACTCCAGAGCAGTGCCGATCTTCATCCTGCCCACTGCCGCAACGAACTTGGCCGTGAACTCGTCGGCGATCGCCTCGTGCAGGATGACCCGCTCGGCCGAGATGCACAGCTGGCCGGCGGAGGAGAAGCAGGCCCGGACGGCGCCCTCGACCGCCTTGCCGACGGGGGCGTCGGCGGCGACGTACATGGAGTTCTTGCCGCCGAGTTCGAGGCTGAACGCCACCAGCCGCTTGGCGGCGGCCTGGGCCACGGCCCGGCCGGTCGCCGTCGAGCCGGTGTAGCAGACGTAGTCGGCGAGGTCGACGACCGCCTGTCCGGTTGTCGGCCCGTCGCCGAGCACGACCTGGAAGACCCCCTCGGGCAGGCCGGCCTCGGTGAGCAGCTCGACGCCGAGCAGGGCCGAGAGGCTGGACTGGAGGTCGGGGCGCAGGACGACGGCGTTGCCGGCCATGAGCGCGGGCAGGGCGTCGGTGATCGACAGCGAGAGGGGGTAGTTCCACGGCGAGACGATGCCCACGACGCCCCGGGGCCGGTGGTGCTCGACGGACTGGGTGAGGACCGGGAACGCACCGAGGTGCCGCTGCGGCTTGAGGTACGCCGCGGCGCGGCGTCCGTAGTGGCGCGCGACGAGCGCGCAGTCGAGGACCTCCTCGAAGGCGTGCCGACGGGCCTTGCCGGACTCGAGCTGGACGATGTCGAGCAGCTCGACCTGGCGCGCGAGGACGAGGTCGTGGAAGCGCAGGAGGATCTGCTCTCGGTGCCCCATCGACGTCCGGGCCCACGCGCGCTGGGCCGAGCGGGCCGACTCGATGGCCACCTGCACGTCCGCCCGCGAGGACATCGGGAGCGACGCGAGCGGTGCCCCGGTCATCGGCGTGTGCGTGACGTAGGCCGCGGCCCTCGGCCCGCAGACGACGCGGGCGGTGAGCCGACGCGCCCGGGCCGGGTCCACGGCATACGTGGCGGTGGGGTCGAGCTCCGGATCAGCGATGATCGACGTCATTACTGAAGGGTAATCACCGAGACGAGGGGTGTCACGGGTTAGGTGACGGAGACCTCGGACGGACGAGCACGTCGTAGGCGTCGCCCTCGGCCACCGGTCCGAGGACCTCCCAGCCGCGGCGGCGGTACCAGTCGTATGCCGGGGCACTGCGGTCCGCGAGCAGCCACCCCGGGCCCTCGCCCACGAGCAGCCCGACGAGCGCGGCGCCGACTCCGCCACCCCGCGTCCCCGGGTCGACGGCGAGCTCGACGACCTCGACGCCCACGAGCCGGCCGGCCCAGGGCTTGGCGCGGAGGCGCTCGTACAGTCCGGCGAAGAGGGCCGGCGTGTGGGCCGTGTTGACGACCGAGTCCCACCCGAAGCAGGCACCGACGAGCTGGTCGGCGTCGTGCGCCGTCACGACCCGGAAGCCGGGAACCTCGGCAAACGCCGGCCAGCTCTCGAGCCGCCGGGCCATCTTGGCCGCGACGTCGGCGTAGGGCGGCTCGTCGAAGGCCCGGCACAGCAGCTCGAAGAACCCGGGCGGGGGTTCGGGAGGAGCCGCGTGCACGGCATACGAGATGGTCTGTGGCACGCGCGAGCTCGCGGGGTCAGCTGCGCTGGTAGGGGGCGACGACGATCTCGACGCGCTGGAACTCCTTGACGTCGGAGTAGCCGGTCGTCGCCATCGCGCGCTTCAGGGCACCGACGATGTTGGTCGTGCCGTCGGCGAGCCGGGACGGCCCGAAGAGGATCTCCTCCAGACCGGCCACGGCGCCGACCTCGACCCGGCCACCGCGGGGCAGCTCGGCGTGGTGGGCCTCCGGGCCCCAGTGGTGGCCACGGCCGGGTGCCTCGGTCGCGCGGGCCAGGGCAGCGCCGAGCATGACCGCGTCGGCGCCACAGGCCACGGCCTTGACGATGTCACCGCTCGTGCCGACCCCACCGTCGGCGATGACGTGGACGTAGCGGCCGCCGGACTCGTCGAGGTAGTCGCGTCGCGCGGCGGCGACGTCGGCGATCGCACTGGCCATGGGTGCGTGGACGCCCAGCGTGGTGCGCGTCGTGTGTGCCGCTCCCCCGCCGAAGCCGACCAGCACGCCGGCGGCACCGGTGCGCATGAGGTGGAGGGCTGCGGTGTAGGTCGCCGCGCCGCCGACGATCACCGGCACGTCGAGCTCGTAGATGAACCGCTTGAGGTTGAGCGGCTCGGCCCGGCCGGAGACGTGCTCGGCCGACACCGTCGTGCCACGGATGACGAACAGGTCGACGCCGGAGTCGACGACGGTCTTCCAGAACTGCTGGGTACGTTGCGGGGACAGTGCACCGGCGACGGTCACCCCTGCCGCACGCACCTCACGGATCCGCTCGGTGATCAGCTCGGGCCGGATCTCGGCGGCGTAGATCTCCTGCATCCGGGCCGTCGCGAGCGCCGGGTCGAGGGTGGCGATCTCGGCGAGCAGCGGCTCGGGGTCCTCGTAGCGGGTCCACAACCCCTCGAGGTCGAGGACCGGCAGGCCGCCCAGGTTGCCCAGCGCGATGGCGGTCGTCGGCGACATCACCGAGTCCATCGGGGCCGCGATGACCGGGATGTCGAAGTGGTAGGCATCGATCTGCCAGCCGACGGACACCTCCTCGGGGTCGCGGGTGCGGCGGCTCGGGACGACGGCGATGTCGTCGAAGGAGTAGGCCCGGCGGCCGCGCTTGCCACGGCCGATCTCGATCTCGGTCACCGGCCAACCCTACCGACGCGTGGAGGATGCTGGACCTCGTGCCCACCGGACCCCGAAATCACACTGCACTTCACAACGACCTCACCGACATCACCGGCCTGCAGGTCGGCCACACCACCCGCACCGAGCCCGGCTGGCTGACCGGATGCACCGTCGTCCTCCCCGATCGACCGGTGGTCTGCGGGGTCTCGGTGCGCGGCGGCGGACCGGGTACCCGGGAGACCGACCTGCTCGACCCGCGCAACCTCGTCGACCGGGTCGACGCCCTCGTCCTGTCCGGCGGCTCCGCGTTCGGGCTCGGCGTCGCGGACGGGGTGATGAAGCAGCTGTATGCCGCGGGGCGGGGTTGGCCGATGGGCGCACCCGGCGAGGTGGTCCCGATCGTCCCCGCCGCGATCCTCTTCGACCTCGGTCGGGGCGGGGAGTGGGCCAGCCATCCGGGCCCGGTCGACGGCGAGTTCGCCTGCGCAGCAGCCGGATCCGGCCCTGTCCCCCAAGGCACGGTGGGGGCCGGGACGGGAGCGAAGGCGGGCGGACTCAAGGGCGGGGTCGGCTCCGCGAGCGTCGTCCTGTCCTCCGGTGTCACCGTCGCCGCCCTCGTGGCGTGCAACGCGGTGGGCTCACCGATCGACCTGCGGACCGGTGAGATCCTCGGGGCACGGTTGGGCCTGGGTGACGAGTTCGCCGACCTGCCTGCCGTTCGGGCGGAGCGGTTGGCGGCCTTCCTCTCCGCGCGGGAGGCCGAGGTAGCCGCCTTCCGTCTTGCGTCTGCGGATTCGGGGGCGGGGACCCCCGAATCCGCAGACGCAAGGGTGGTGGTGGCGGGGCAGGCGACGACGATCGGGGTCGTTGCCACCGACGCCACGCTCACCAAGGCCGAGTGCGCCAAGCTCGCCGACATCGCCCACGACGGGATCGCACGCGCGGTCAACCCGGTCCACACGGCATACGACGGGGACACGCTCTTCGCGCTGGCGACCGGCGGGCGACCCGCCCCGGCCGGGCCGCTCGACATCGTCGAGCTCCAGGCCGCGGCCGCTGACTGCGTGAGCCGGGCCATCGCGCACGGCCTGCTGGCCGCCACGTCCGCAGCGGGTTTCCCGAGTTGGCGGGAGGCTCTGACCTGACGCGGTAGCGTCGCCGACATGGACCGCGCCGACGCCGCCCTGCAGGCTGCTGTGCGCCTCCCGACGATCGCCCACGCCGACCCCGCGCAGGTCGACGCGGCGCCGTTCGACGCCCTCCGCGCGGTCCTGCGAGCGCATTTCCCACTCGTCCACGAGCGCCTTGAGCTGACCCGGATCGACCGGCACGGGCTGCTCTTCCACTGGGTGGGGCGCACGGCCGAGCGGCCGGTCGTCCTCATGGCGCATCTGGACGTCGTGCCGGTCGACGACTCCGCGCCCTGGCGCCACCCGGCGTTCTCGGCCGACGTCGTCGACGGTGCCATGTGGGGCCGGGGCACCCTCGACGACAAGGGCAGCGTCGTGGCGATCTGCGAGGCCATCGAACGTCTGCTGGAGACGGGTTTCGTTCCTGCACAAGACATCTGGCTCTCCTTCGGCGCCGACGAGGAGGTGTCCGGTCGATGCGCGCCAGCAGCTGTCTCCGAGCTGCGAGACCGGGGTGTCAAGCCATGGTTCGTCCTCGACGAGGGTGGCGCGATCGCGGGCGAGGCGTTCCCCGGCGTGCTCCCACCAGTCGGCGTCGTGGGCGTGACCGAGAAGGGCACGACGACCCTCGTCCTCACCGCCGAGGGACGGGGCGGGCACGCCTCGACCCCGGCGAGGAACGGCCCCACGGTGCGGGTCGCTCGGGCCATCCTGCGGATCGAGAAGGCACCGTTCCCGGCAAGCGTCCCGGCCCCGACGGTCGAGCTGCTCCGACGCCTGGCCCCGCACGCACCCAAGGCGTTGGGTGCGCTGATGGCCAACGCCGGCCGCCTCGGACCGGCCGTCGCCCGGGCACTCATCGCGGCCGGGCCGGAGCCCGCGGCCATGACCCGAACGACGGTCGCCGTCACCACCTTGTCCGGCTCGCCGGCCGCCAACGTCATCGCCTCGTCGGCACGAGCCGGGCTCAACATCCGCGTCATGGTGGGTGACTCCGTCGACGGCGTCGTCGAGCACATCCGCAAGGCCATAAGGGACAGGGACATTCGCATCGACGTAGGGGACGCGAACGAGCCGAGCCCGGTGTCCCCCTGGGCCGGCGACCCGGCATACGACCTCATCGAGACGACCATCGCGGAAGTCTTCCCGGACGCGATCCCCTCCCCCTACGTGATGATGGCCGCCACCGACAGCCGGTTCTTCACCGCGATCTGCGAACGGGTCTACCGGTTCGCGCCGTTCCGGATGAGCAAGGAGCAGCGCGCGTCGATCCACTCCTACGACGAGCACATCCGGCTCGAAGACTTCCACACCGGGATCGACTGGTACCGGCGGCTGCTCGAGAAGGTGGCCTGACGTGTCGGTCTCCGCGGGGACCAGGCAGGCCGCCCGCAGCCTGGCCGCCATCGTCGGCTTCCTCGTCTGCGTCGAGGTCGCGAGCGGGGTCCTGCAGGGCTACTACACGCCGATCTACCCGCAGATCGCCCACCACCTCACCATCCCAGAGGGCGACGTCAACTGGTTCGAGGCGGCCCAGCTCATCGTGTCGGCGCTCTGCGTCCCGTTCCTCGCCCGCCTCGGCGATCTCGTGGGGCACAAGAAGGTGCTGCTCCTCTCGACGGCCGTCACCGCGCTCGGATCCTGGGTCCTCGTCGTCGCGCCGAGCTTCTGGACCTTCCTCGTCGGCTGGGCCGTGCAGGGTGCCTACGTGGTGTGGCTGCCCCTCGAGATCGCCATCATCCACCGGCGCACCCGCGACTCCGGGCGACAGGAGCTGCTCACGCGGCGCGGCGCCGCGGTGCTCGTCGGCGCCCTCGAGCTGGCCGTCATCGTCGGCGCCCTGACGAGCGGGACACTCGTCGACACCACCTCGATGGGAGCCGTCCTCCTGCTGCCGGCCATCGTCGTCACAGTGGTGTTCGTCGTCGTTCTCCTCGGCATCGAGGACGTCCCGGGTGAGTCGACCGGGGGCATCGACTGGCGGGGTCTGGGTCTGGTGACCCTCGTCCTCGGTCTGGTCATGGCGGGGCTCGTGGTCATCCGGCTCGACGGGGCAGGCAGCGTCCCGGGCTGGTTGCTGGTAGCCGGCGGGCTCGCGGCGGTAGTGCCGTTCTGGCGGTACGAGGCCCGGATCACCGCGCCGATCGTCGATGTCCGGCTCCTCGCCCGGCCGACCCAATGGCCGGTCCAGCTCACCGCGTTCCTCTTCGGCATCCCGGTGCTCGGCGGCCAGATCCCGCTGTCGACCTACGCCCAGGCCGACCCTGCCCAGCGCGGCTACGGCCTGGGGGCGTCGTCGTCGTTCGTCTCGACCCTGATCGGCGTCTACGTCATCACCCTCGCCGTCGGGGCGTTCACCCTGCCGCTGACCGCTCGCCTGCTCGGCGTCCGGCGAGCACTGATGGTGGCCTGCTGCCTCGTCGCCCTGGGTTATGCGCTCTGGCTGCCGTTCCACGACACGACCGCCCAGGCCCTGGTCAACATGGCGATCGCCGGCGTTGGGTCGGGCGCCCTCGTGGCGGCGCTGCCCGCCTCGGCCGCCGCGGCCGCGCCACCGGAGCGGACCGGCTTCGCCACCGGAATGACCAACGCGACCAAGACCGTCGGCGGCGCCATCGCCTCCGCCGTCTTCGCCATCGCGCTGAAGGCCACCGGCTCGATCGACGGGAGCGGCCAGACCCACGCTCCCCTGTCCGGCTATCTCACCGTGTGGGGCGTCTGTGCGACAGCCGCCGTGCTGGCCGCCGTCGCCCTGTTGGCCGCCCCCAAGGACGCCTTCACCAACCGCGGCTGAGCGAGCGGCCTACTGGCCCGCGCTGTAGTTGGGCGCGTCGACCATGCCCTGGATGTCGTGCGGGTGGCTCTCCTTGAGCGAGGCGGCGGTGATCCGCACGAAGCGGCCCTTGGCCCGCAGCTCAGGGATGGTGCGCGCTCCGACGTAGAACATCGACTGGCGCAGGCCACCGACCATCTGGTGAGCGACGGCGGCGAGCGGCCCACGGTAGGCGACCCGGCCCTCGACACCCTCAGGGACGATCTTGTCGTCGGAGGTGACCTCGGCCTGGAAATACCGGTCCTTGGAGTACGACTTCTTGCCACGGGAGGACATCGCACCGAGCGAACCCATGCCGCGGTAGGACTTGAACTGCTTCCCGTTGACGAAAATGAGATCGCCCGGGCTCTCTTCGCAGCCGGCGAGGAGCGAGCCGACCATGACCGACTCGGCGCCGGCCACAATCGCCTTGGCGATGTCTCCGGAATGCTGGAGCCCGCCGTCGGCGATCACTGGAACATCGGCCGATTTGCAGGCCAGCCACGCGTCGTAGACCGCGGTCACCTGCGGCGCCCCGACGCCGGTGACGATGCGGGTCGTGCAGATCGAGCCCGGCCCGACGCCGACCTTCACGGCATCTGCTCCGGCCTCGACGAAGGCAGCCGCGCCCTCGGTGGTGGCGATGTTGCCGCCGATGATCTGGACGTGCCGGGTCGCCGGGTCTGCCTTGAGGCGGCGCACCATGTCGAGCAGCAGAGCGACGTGACCGTGCGCGGTGTCTGCGACCAGGACGTCGACGCCGGCGTCGATGAGCGTCGTCGCCCGCTGCCAGGAGTCGCCGAAATAGCCGATGGCCGCGCCGACGAGGAGCCGGCCCTGGCCGTCCTTGCTCGCATTGGGGAACTGCTCACTCTTGACGAAGTCCTTGACCGTGATCAGGCCCACGAGGTGCCCGGCGTCGTCGACGAGCGGCAGCCGCTCACGCTTGTGCTGACGAAGCAGGAGCGTTGCGTCCTCTCGGCTGATCCCCTCCGGGGCGGTGATCAGCGGCATCGGCGTCATGACCTCGGCGACCTTGGTCGTGGCCCACTCCGCGACCGGGGTGAAACGCAGGTCGCGGTTGGTGATGATACCGAGCAACTCGTTGTCGATGCCGACCACCGGCAGGCCGGAGACGCGGTACTCACCACATCGCTGGTCGAGGTCCTCGAGCGTGGCATCCGGGCCAATGGTCACCGGGTTGGAGATCATCCCGGTCTGGGTCCGTTTGACCAGGTCGACCTGGTAGGCCTGGTCCTCGATGGAGAGGTTCCGGTGCAGGATCCCGATGCCGCCCTGACGCGCCATCGCGATAGCCATCCGCGACTCGGTGACGGTGTCCATGGCGGCCGATACCAGCGGCGCCTGGAGCCGGATCTCCCGGGTCAGCCGAGTCGAGGTGTCCAGGTCGCTCGGCGCCAGCTCGCTGTAGCCGGGCAGGAGCAGCACGTCGTCGTAGGTGAGGCCGAGCTTGTCGAACGGGGTGCCGGACGAGGTGCCGAGATCCATTCACCGATTGTATGCCGGTGGGCTGGGTCTCCCGGACCGCGCCCGCTGTGAGTTGGGCCGCGTAGCACTCCGGGTCCGAATATTGGGAAAAGGAGCCCGAACAAACACTTTCTTGAACAATTCCTTACCAAATGCTTGCCCAATGCAAACCAACTCCCGCCTAAGTTTCATTTGTGTGCACCACAGGCGCCGCACGGTTGGTCCGTGTGGGCACTTTGAGATACGGCTAGGGAGGGACCAGTTGATGGCCGAGATCGCACGGCTCCCAGGACCGATGGCACACCGCTGGGAGTGGCAGCTTGAGGGCTTGTGTCGTCGATCCAACCCGGAGATGTTCTTCCACCCCGAGGGCGAGCGGGGCAATGCTCGCCGTTCGCGCGACTCTGCCGCCAAACAGGTATGCCTCGGCTGCCCGGTTGTGCGAGAATGTCGCAGTCACGCTTTGGCCGTCCGCGAACCCTACGGGGTGTGGGGGGCCATGACCGAGGACGAGCGCGAAGCGTTCTACGAGGGACGAACGCTCGTCGCTGACGCCAGCTGATCCCCCAGCAGCTGGCGGTCCTCACCAAGACGTCCCGGCTGCGGTCACCTGCCCCGACCGCAGCCGGGACTTCTTCTTGTCCGGCCCCACCCGAGAATGGGCCCGTCGTTCCGATCGGGCGGCGCGGTGTGAAGGTGCGGCAGCGCCGGTCGCGGCTGACTGGGTACCCGACCGGCTACCCGACCGGAGATGCTGTGACCACAACACCTTCGGTTCGGTAACCAGTTGGCGACCAACGTGCGTGTGGAGCGGACCCCGATGATCGCCCACGAGGGCCGCGGCGCCGGACTGGCGACGTCTCAGGTCGACTGGCGTCGGGACTGTTCGCTGGCCAGAGACACCTCGACGCGACCAGTGAGCGACAGTCGCCATTCCCGGCGTCGGGCCAGCGATCCCGTGGCACGACGAAGCGGGCGTAGGCCGGGTGAGTACCCGGCATACGCCCGCTCGGCGGAACTGGAAGGCGAGGGTCAGTGGCTGTGGCCGTGACCGCCGTGCGAGTGGCCGGCGTCGGCCTCCTCTTCCTTCTTGTCGACGACGAGGGTGTCGGTCGTGAGCACCATCGAGGCGATCGACGCGGCGTTGCGCAGCGCCGACCGGGTCACCTTGACCGGGTCGATGACCCCGGCCTTGATGAGGTCCTCGTAGTCGCCGGTCGCCGCGTTGAGGCCCTGGCCGAGCGGCAGCTCGGAGACCCGGGCGACGGCGACGTAGCCCTGCAGGCCGGCGTTCTCGGCGATCCACCGCAGCGGCTCGTTGGCGGCCTTGCGGACGATGGCCGCACCGGTCGCCTCGTCACCTTCGAGGTTGAGCGCGTCGATCGCGGAGACAGCGTGGATGAGGGCGGTGCCGCCACCGGCGACGATGCCCTCCTCGATGGCCGCGCGGGTCGCGGAGATGGCGTCCTCGATGCGGTGCTTCTTCTCCTTGAGCTCGACCTCGGTGTGCGCGCCGACCTTGATGACGCACACGCCGCCGGCGAGCTTGGCGAGGCGCTCCTGGAGCTTCTCGCGGTCCCAGTCGGAGTCGGTGCGCTCGATCTCGGCCTTGATCTGGTTGACCCGGCCGGTCACGTCCTCGTGGTCGCCGGCGCCGTCGATGATCGTCGTGCTGTCCTTGGTGACCACGACGCGACGGGCCTGGCCGAGGCTCTCGAGGGTGAGCTGGTCGAGCTTGAGGCCGACCTCCTCGGCGACGACCTGGCCACCGGTGAGGACAGCCATGTCCTGCAGCATCGCCTTGCGGCGGTCACCGAAGCCGGGGGCCTTGACCGCGACGACGTTGAAGGTGCCACGGATCTTGTTGACGACGAGGGTCGAGAGGGCCTCGCCGTCGACGTCCTCGGCGATGATGAGCAGCGGCTTGCCGGACTGGACGACCTTCTCCAGGAGCGGCAGGATGTCGGCGATGGCCGAGATCTTGCCCTGGTTGACCAGGATGTAGGCGTCCTCCAGGACGGCCTCCATGCGCTCGGGGTCGGAGACGAAGTAGGCCGAGATGTAGCCCTTGTCGAACTGCATGCCCTCGGTGAACTCCAGGTCGGTCGTCGTCGTCGAGGACTCCTCGACGGTGATGACGCCGTCCTTGCCGACCTTGTCGAACGCCTCGGCGATGATCCCGCCGATGGTCTCGTCCTGCGCGGAGAGCGACGCGACCTGGGCGATCTCGACCTTGCCGTCGACCTCACGGGCGTTGGCGAGGAGCTGGTCGTTGACCGCCTCGACGGCCTTGTCCATGCCGCGCTTCAGGCCGGACGGGGCAGCGCCCGCGGCGACGTTGCGCAGGCCCTCCTTGACCATGGCCTGGGCGAGGACGGTCGCGGTCGTCGTGCCGTCACCGGCGACGTCGTTGGTCTTGGTCGCGACCTCCTTGGCGAGCTGGGCGCCGAGGTTCTCGAAGGCGTCCTCGAGCTCGATCTCCTTGGCGATGGTCACGCCGTCGTTGGTGATCGTGGGGGCGCCCCACTTCTTGTCGATGACCACGTTGCGGCCCTTGGGGCCGAGGGTCACCTTGACGGCGTTGGCGAGCGCGTCAACGCCCCGCTCCAGCGCCTTGCGGGCGGAGTCGTTGAACTCCAGTTCCTTTGCCATGAAAGTCCTTTGGGTTAGTCAGGCCTGTTGCTCGTATGCCGGTGAGGCGCCTTCGACGAAGGTGCGCTCACCGGCATACGGGGTGTGAGATGTTGGTCAGCCGACCTTGGCGAGCACGTCGCGCGCCGACAGGATCAGGAACTCCTGGCCGCCGTGCTTGATCTCGGTGCCGCCGTACTTGCTGTAGATGACGCGGTCGCCGACAGCGATGTCGAGCGGGACGCGGTTGCCCTTGTCGTCGATGCGACCCGGACCGACCGCCAGGACCTCGCCCTCCTGGGGCTTCTCCTTGGCGGTGTCCGGGATGACGAGACCGGAAGCGGTCGTCTGCTCGGCCTCGAGCGACTTGACGACGATGCGGTCTTCGAGCGGCTGGATGGAAACCGACACGATGGGGACCTCCCCTTGTCTGGGATGTCGAAAGGTGGACAGATTGCGGTCGCCGTGGCGGCCCGCCGTCGCGGGGGTCGGACTGCCGTGGCGCTGGCACTCGCGCATGGTGAGTGCCAGTGAGAAATCTAGGCCGCGATTAGCACTCGGTCAACTTGAGTGCCAAATGCTCCGCCCGGCGGGGCTCGCTCGCCCGGCCGCCCCGGCGGGGGCATGGAAGGGTGAGTCCCGTGGATGTCTCGACCGTGCGCTGGCTGTCCTCCCCTCGGGGGTGGGCCGCGCTGCGTGACCTCCCGGCATACGACCCCGCCACCGAGCTGGCCACCCAGCAGCGGCTGCGGGCCGCCGGCCACCCCGCCGAGCAGGTCGCCGCCCTCCTCCTCCAGAGCCGGCTGCGGGCCCGGGCGCGGGACAAGTTCGCCGAGTTCGCGGACGGGATGCTCTTCACCCCCGACGGGCTGGAGCAGTCCACCCGGCTCGAGCTGAGCGCGAGCCACGCCGGCCGGTATGCCGCGGCGAGCCTGGCCACCGTGCACGACCTGGGCTGTGGGATCGGGTCCGATGCGATGGCCATGTCCGCGCTCGGCGTCACCGTGCTCGGCGTCGACAGCGACCCGGTGACGGCGGCGGTGGCCGACGCCAACCTGCGGCCGTGGCCCGACTCGAGGGCGCGGCCCGGCATCGCCCAGGACTTCGACCCACCCGCCGACCCGATCCACGCACGCGTCGGTGTCTGGCTCGACCCGGCCCGCCGCACCCCGGGCGTCGCCGACGTCGCCGGTCGCACGCGTCGGATCTTCCGCCTCGACGAGATGTCGCCGCCATGGTCCTACGTCCGGGCCGTCGCCACGTTCGTGCCGGCGGTCGGGGTCAAGCTGCCACCGTCGTTCCCGCACGACGAGGTGCCGCTCGGCTGCGAGGCGCAGTGGACGTCGTATGCCGGTGACCTCCTGGAGTGCGCGGTCTGGTGGGGCCCGCTCGTGCGTCGCGAGGGTCGCACTGCGCTGCTCCTCGGTCCGGGGCGGGCACCGGTCGAGGTCGACCAGACGATGGCCGAGGAGACCACCGGGCTGGCGCGTGCCCTCAGCGACCTCGGGCCCTGGCTCTACGAGCCCGACCACGCCGTGACCCGGGCCGGGCTGCTCGGCGCGGTGACCGCAGCGACCGGCGGTGTCGAGGTCGACTCGGGCCTGGGCTACGTGACCTCGGACCGGCACGCGGAGGTGGCCTTCGCCCGGAGGTATGCCGTCAAGGAGGTCATGCCGTTCAACGCCAAGGCGGTCCGGGCCTGGCTGCGCGCTCGCGGGATCACCGGGGTGACGATCAAGAAGCGCGGCATCCGGCTCGACGAGGACCAGCTTCGGCGCCAGCTCGGTGTCGGTCGCAAGGCCGGGTCCGGCGGACAGGTGACCTTGGTGCTGACCCGCGTGGGCGGTTCGCCGGCCGCGATCGTCGTCGAGCCGGCCTGACGTCCGCATGCCCGCAGCGCCCCCTCCCCCGCAACGTCTGGGGATCTGAGGGCTCCCCCCGCAGTGCTGCGCAGACGCTAGCGAGGAGGCTCGCCGCTACGTCTGCGCTCCGGCGCCGCCGGAGCCCTCATCGACGCAGACGCTGTGGGTCAGGTCAGCTCGGGGTCCGGCTGGGCTCCCGAATGCCGCACCGCGGCCGCCCCCGCCGCCAGAGCCTTGCGGAGCGCGACCTCGCGGTCGTCGTCGCGCGCCAGGGCGGCCGCGAGCACCCCGCAGAAGGCGTCGCCGGCCCCGGTCGTGTCGACGACCTCGTCGGCCGGCACGACCACGGCCGGCAGGGTCAGGCCGTCCCAGGTCGCCCCCTTGCTGCCGAACGTCACCAGCAGCGACCGGGGCACCGCGCCGGAGTCGGCGAGCAGCATCGCCTCGTGCTCGTTGACGACCACGGGGTCGGCGAGCGCCACGACGTCGGGCGGGAGCGCGGCATACGGGGCCATGTTGACGATGGCGCGGGCACCCCTGTCGTATGCCGTCCTGGCGGCGCGGGTGACGACCTCCAGGGGGACCTCGAGCTGGACGAGCAGGACGTCGTGGGCGCCGAGCTCCTCGAGTCGGGGATCGAGCTCGGCATGGGCGTTAGCGCCGGGGATGACGACGATCGAGTTCTCGGCCTCGTCGTCGACAACGATGAGGGCGTGACCGGTCGGCTGGCCCGCGACCGTGTGCACGCCGACGACTTCGATCCCCTTGTCGCGCAACCGCTTCAGGTAGGCACGGCCGCCGTCGTCGTCGCCGACGGCACCGAACATCGCGACCTCGGCGCCCGCCGCGGCAGCCGCCACCGCCTGGTTCGCACCCTTGCCTCCGGCGAGCCGGCGCAGGCCGTCGCCGAGCACCGTCTCCCCCGGCTTGGGGTGCCGCTCGACCTGGGTGACGAGGTCGACGTTCAGCGACCCGACGACGAAGACCCGGCCGCTCACTGGGCGGCCTCGGTGATCGTCCGGACCCACAGGTCGGCGACCCGCGGACCGTCGATGGTCAGGGCGACGTCGACCGTCGCCGCGGCGACACCGTGCGGGTCGTGGTTCATGTCACCGGCCCAGTCCCGGAGGTCGACGATGGTGCGGCCGCGGGTCCAGGTGCCCGCCAGCTCCACGCGAACCGGCAGCCGGCGGGTCCCGATCGCCTCCGGGTCGACGAGGTAGGCCACCGCTCCGGCATCGCCGATCGTGGCATCGTCGACGCCAAATCGTTTGTGGTAGAACGACATAAGCTCAGCCGCCAGGGTCGAGGCCGGCGTCGCAGCGGCCCGCAGGGCAGCCAGGTGGTCGACCGTCACCCGGGGCTCGGAGAACACGTCCAGCCCGTACATCGTGACGTCGACATCGTGCTCGGCACAGGCGTCGAGGACGAGCGCCGCGGCTTCGGGGTCGTGGAAGATGTTGAACTCCGCCGCTGCCGTCGCATTGCTCACGTGGGCGCCGCCACCCATGAAGACGATCCGACCCACGCGGGCGAACGATGCGGGGTACATCCGCGCGTAGAGCGCGATGTTGGTCATCGGCGCCAGCGGGACGAGGGTGATCGGGCTCCCTTGTGCCGCAGCGGAGTCCACCGAGTCGCGGAGCAGGTCGACGGCATGGCGAGGGTCCGGGGAGAGGCGAGGAGCCGGCATACCGAGATCGGCCATCCCATCCTGGCCGTGGACGTGCCGGGCGTCGATCGGCTGCTCGAGGAGCGGCCGGGCTGCTCCCACGCCGACCGGGACGTCGTGGCGGCCGGCCGCCTCCAGGACGGTCAGCGTGTTGCGGGTGACATCGGCGACCGGGGCGTTGCCACCCACGCAGGTCACCGAGCGCAGGTCGAGGGCCGGGTGCAGCGAAGCGAGGAGCAGCGCGCAGGCGTCGTCGACTCCGGTGTCGACGTCGAGGTGGACGGGAAGGCGATCGGTCATGAGGGGTCTCCGGCGGCGAGGGTGAGCTTCTTGAGTAGGCGGTTGAGGGTGGACAGCTCGGTGCGGGTGAGAGCGGCGAAGATCGAGTCCTCGGAGTCACCGCGCATCCGCATTGCCTTCTGCCACAAGGCAAATCCTTGATCGGTCACCTCGACGTCGACGCGGCGGCGGTCGTCGTCGTCCCGGACCCGGCGCAGGTAGCCCTTGGCCTCGAGGGCGTCCAGACGTCCGGTCATCCCGGCCGGGGAGAGGCCGAGGTCGCGTGCGAGGTCGGTCGGCGACGCGTGGCCGGGGGTGTCCCGGATCATCAGGACATGGAGGGTGTCGTACTCGACGCCGAGGAGGCCGACCTCGGCGACAGCGGTCGTCTTGGTGCCCCGGAGGTGCTTGAGGAGGACGCCGATCCGCACCGTGGCCGCTTCGACGTCGTCGTCGAAGGCAATGGCGTCCCACCCGCGCCAGCGCTCGACGTGGCGGTCGGCATGGTCCTTCACCCGACGAACAATACGCCCAGAAAAACTTCGTTGACGAATGATTCGCCAGCGAATTACCGTGGTGTCATGGCATCCACGGACACCGAGCTCGCCGCACAGGCGGCGCGCCAGCGGGCGTGGCACTCGCGCAACTTCCGGCTGCTCGTCACCGGCGGGACGATCAACAACCTCGGCGGCCCGATCACCATGGTCGCGCTCGCCTTCGCGGTCCTCGACCTCGGTGGGTCGGCGACCCAGCTCGGACTCGTCGTCGGTTCCTACGCGCTCGCCGAGGTCGCGACGACCTTCTTCGGTGGCGTCCTCGGCGACCGGGTCCCCCGCGCCCTCATGATGCAGGGCGCGGCCGCGACGTCTGCCGTCATCCAGGGGGTCGTCGCGGCCAGCCTGATCGGCCACTGGTCCTCGATCCCGTTCCTCGGCGTCACCGGCGTGCTGAGCGGCGTCGTCTCGGCACTCAACGGGCCCAGCTCGTCCGCGATGACCCCGCTGACCGTCCCGGAGTCCGCCCTCTCCGCAGCCATCTCGATCCGTCGGATCGCCCAGAACGCGGCCCAGATCATCGGCTACGGGATCGCGGGAGTCCTCGTCGCGGCATACGGATCCGGCTTTGCCATCGCCATCGACGCCGTCACGTATGCCGTGGCCGCGCTCTGCTTCTCGCTGCTGCGGGTCCCGGCGCTCCCGCCGAGCCCGCGCGAGTCGATGCTGCGCGACCTGGGCACCGGGTTCCGCGAGGTGATGCGGCACACCTGGCTGTGGCTGCTCATCTCCCAGGCCCTCATCTACCACCTGTTCTTCGGCGGGGTGCAGGGCGTGCTGGGCCCGATCGTCGTCGGGGACCACTTCGGCCGGACGGTGTGGGGCTGGTCCCTGTCGGCGCTCATGGTCGGCTTCGTCGCCGGCGGACTGCTCACCCTGCGCTGGCGACCCCGGCACGCCCTCGTGGTCGGGACGCTCTGCCTGAGCCTGACCGCCGCGTTCCCGCTCGCGATCGCCTTCTCCCCCAACGCGGCCGGCATCCTCGTCGGCGCCTTCCTCCACGGGTTCGGCCTGGAGATCTTCAGCGTCTGGTGGGATCTGTCGATCCAGCAGAACGTGCCGGTGGACCGGCTGGCACGGGTCTACTCCTTCGACATCGTCGGGTCCTTCGTCATGCGGCCGGTCGGTATGGCCGTGACCGGCCCGCTCTCGACCCTCGTCGGGCAGCACACCTGGATCGTCCTTGTCGGCGCCATCATGGCCGGGTCGTCGCTCCTCGCGGCCACCCCGCGTGACGTTCGGTCGCTCGTGCGCCGCGACGAGACCTGACCTTGGGCCGGGTCGGCCGGGCCGGGCCGGGCCGACCGGGCCGGCCGGGCCCGCTGGGATACCGTCGTGCGGTGCTCCGCTCCCCCGTCCCGTGCCTCCTGCTCGTGGGCGCCAGCCTCGCGCTGACCGTGACGGTGACGGCCTGCTCGTCCGGGACGAGCTCACCGGCCTCCGCGGGCACGTCCTCGTCGTCGACCACCGCCTCGGCCCCCGCCGGGGCGTCGACCCACTCGACGGCCTCCGCGTCGCGTCCGCCGACGAGGACTGCGTCGGCCGCTCCGCCGGCTCCGGCACCGACGCTGACCTGTGCGAGCAAGGCAGTGGCGACGATGTCCGTGCCCGAACGCGCCGGGCAGCTGCTCTGGGCGGGCTTGGACACCAACGCTTCAATGACGAGCCTGGACAACATGGTGCGCAGCCAGCATCTGGGCGGGGTCGTCCTCCTCGGAGGCTGGAGCGGGTCGGGCAGGGTCGCTGCGGCGACCAAGCACCTCCAGTCGCTGACCGGGCGGGGAACGACCGCCGGCATGGGTCTCCTCGTGTCGGCCGACCAGGAGGGCGGGCAGGTCCAGCAGCTGCGCGGCGACGGGTTCACCCGGATGCCGTCGGCCCACATCCAGGACACCCTCAAGCCGACCCAGCTCACGGTGGCCGCAACCCTCTGGGCGCGGGAGATGGCGGCAGCCGGGGTCAACGTCAACCTCGCCCCCGTCGCGGACACCGTCCCGGCCAGCCTCGGTGCGGGCAACGGCCCCATCGGTCAGTACGGACGCGAGTTCTCCTCCGACCCGGTCGACAACGCCCGGATGGTCGCCGGCTTCGTGCGCGGCATGCACGCGGGTGGGGTCGCGGCGACGGTGAAGCACTTCCCCGGTCTGGGCCGGATCCGCAACAACACCGACTTCTCCGCCACCGGCATCACCGACTCGACGACCACCTCGACCGACCCCTACCTCGGGCCCTTCGCCGCGGGGATCGGTGCCGGGGCCGACATCGTGATGGTCGGCTCGGCGATCTACGCCAAGATCGACCCGGGCGTCAACGCCGTCTTCTCCCATCGCATCGTCACCGGCATCCTGCGCGACCGGCTCTCGTATGCCGGGGTCGTCGTGACCGATGACGTCGGGTCTGCCAAGGCCGTGTCCAGGACGCCAGTCGCCCAGCGGGCCACGAAGTTCGTGGCGGCCGGCGGCGACGTTGTTCTCACCGCGAACCCCGCACTGGTTCCCACCATGGCCGCTGCCCTCGTGGCCAAGGCCAAGGGCGACCCCGCGTTCAACGCGTTGGTGACGGCCGCCGCGACCCGGGTTGTGGCCCTCAAGGCGGAGCGCGGCCTGGCCCCCATGTGCCGCTGACCGGCCGGGGATGCCGAACCGGCCGCATTCCGCTACCCACATGCGCCCGTGACTACCTGACCCAATTGTTCCGGTAGTGACGGTGACTACCGGAACAATTGGGTCAGCCAGTGACGCGGCACGCGGCGGGCCCGGGGGTGGTGTGCGGGGTCGGGCGCGCTCAGGCCTGGATCTCGGTGACGGGCATCGAGGAGTCGGCAGGCAGGTCCAGACCAGAGGGCGTTCGGCCCCTCATGACCATCTGGGCTCCGAGCGCGGCCACCATCGCCCCGTTGTCCGTGCACAGCCCGGGCCGCGGCACGCGCAGCTCGACTCCCGCTGCCTCGCAACGAGACTGGGCCATCGCCCGCAGCCGCGAGTTGGCCGCGACGCCCCCGCCGATCTGCAGGTGGTCCACCCCGTGGGTGCGGCAGGCGTCTACGGCCTTGCGGGTGAGGACGTCGACGACCGCCTCCTGGAACGACGCGGCGACATCGGCCACCGACACGCTCTCGCCGGCCCGTTGACGGAGCTCGACCCACCGTGCCACGGCGGTCTTGAGGCCGGAGAAGGAGAAGTCGAAGCGGTGCCGTTCCAGGTCGCGCCCCGTCGTCAGACCGCGCGGGAAGTCGATGGTCACCTCACCGTCACGAGCCACCCGGTCGATGTGCGGGCCGCCCGGGAACGGCAGGCCGAGCACCCGGGCCACCTTGTCGAAGGCCTCTCCGGCGGCATCGTCGATGGTCGCCCCGAGCGGCTGGATGTCGGCGGTGACGTCGGGGACGAGGAGGAGCGAGGAGTGCCCACCGGAGACGAGGAGGGCCATCGTCGGCGACGGCAACGGCCCGTGCTCGACGATGTCGACCGCGACGTGCGAAGCCAGGTGGTTGACGCCGTACAGGGGCACACCGAGGCCGACCGAGAGCGCCTTGGCCGCGGCGACGCCGACCATGAGGGCACCCGCCAGACCGGGACCGGAGGTGACCGCCACCGCATCGAGGTCGGCCAGCCGGACGCCCGCCTCAGCACACGCCCGCTCGAGGGTCGGGACCATCGCCTCGAGATGGGCCCGGCTCGCGACCTCGGGCACGACGCCGCCGAAGCGCGCGTGCTCGTCGACCGAGCTCGCGATGGCGTCGACGAGCAGCGTCTCCCCCCGCACGATCCCCACCCCGGTCTCGTCGCAGGACGTCTCGATGCCGAGGACGAGCGGCTGGCCCGAGTCACTCATGACGTCACCACCAGAGCCTTGCGCATGACGAGTGCGTCGACATCCCCGGGTTGGTAGTAGCGACGACGGACGTTCAGGATCTCGAATCCCCTTCTCGCATAAAGGTTCTTGGCCGGCTCGTTGTCATCGCGCACCTCGAGCATGAGGTATGCCGCACCGCCGGCGACCGCTCGACCCTCCAGCTCCGCGACGAGTGCCGACCCCAGCCCGGAACCCCGGCCGCGCCGGGCCACAGCCACCGTCATGATGTCGGCGACCTCGCCACCATGGTCGAGACCGGCGTACCCGAGGATCCCTTGCACGTCGTCGACGACGACGTAGTCGCGACGCGGACGCCCGGCGAGCTCGCCCCACCAGGAGGCCGTCGTCCAGGCGTCGTCGGGGAACAGGTCCTGCTCCAACACCACGAGGGCCGGGATGTCCTGCCAGCGGAGCGGCCGGGTGACCAGGGTCGATATGGTCGGGGTCATGCCCCGCGCCATCCGTCGGGCACCGTCGACTTGGTGCTCACCGACGGGACCGCGTCGGGCCGGCGGAGGTAGAGCGCATCGACGGGCATCGGTGTGCCAGAACGGATCCGGCCCACCGCCACCTCGGCGAGGGCGCCCGCGGAGACGTCGTGCACGGGCAGCGGCGCCAGGAAGAGGTCGGGATAGAGGAGCGGCCCGCGGCCGAGGGTCGGCAGCGCCCGCACACCGTCCTCGAGATCCCCCGGCCGGTCCACCGCGGGCGCGGAGAGCCGTTCGACCCGACCCGAGCGCACGGCATACACCGCCCAGTAGACCTCCTTGCGACGCGCGTCGGTAGCCACGAGCAGGTCACCGGTCACCAGCCCGCTGCCCTGGTGGGCGAGGACGTCGAGGCTGGGCACCCCGTGGATCGGCCGGTCGAGCGCGAACCCGAGCGTGCGTGCCGTGACGAGCCCGACCCGGAGGCCGGTGAAGGGCCCAGGTCCGGTACCGACCGCGATGTCGGTGAGCTCGGCCGGTGCCACTGCGCCGGCAGCGAGAACCTCCTCGATGAGCGGTGCGAGATGCTCCGTGTGCCTGCGCGCGTCGGTCACCGCACGCTCGGCGCGCACGCCGGACCCGTCGTGCAACGCCACGGTGATGGCGCTGGTGGAGGTGTCGAGGGCGAGCAGCAGCACCCGGACAGGCTATCCGGCAGCGCGGGGAGGCCCTCGGCGCATAGGTTTGGCCTCATGAGTCTCGATCGCCCGGTGCACCCGGATCCCTACACCCTGCTGCCTGCGACAGCCTCGTTCGACGTGACGAGCAGCGACGTCATTGACGGCCAGCCCCTCAAGGACGACCAGGTCGCCGCACTCGGGAACACCTCTCCTGAGCTGTCCTGGTCGGGCGCGCCGGAGGGTACGAAGTCCTATGTCGTCACCTGTTTCGACCCTGACGCGCCGACCCCGAGCGGCTTCTGGCACTGGGTCCTCGTCGACCTGCCCGCCGACGTGACCTCGCTGCCTACCGGCTCCGGCGGCGGGGAGGCCACCTTGCCCGGCAGCGCGTTCATGTGCCGGAACGACGGAGGTGGTGCCGAGTTCATGGGCGCAGCGCCGCCCGAGGGAGACCAGGTGCACCGCTACTACTTCGTCGTCCACGCCGTCGGCGAGGAGTCGCTCGGGGTGGGGCCGGACGCCTCGGCTGCCGTGGTGTCGTTCAACCTCGCGTTCAAGACCCTCGGTCGGGCCATCATCACCGGCACCTACCAGCACTGAGGCGCGCAAACGGCGCACACCGTATGCCGCCTGCTCACCTCAGTCGGACAAGGCTGCCTCGACGCCGACCCAGCGGCGGCCGTGCCCTTCGAGGACGACCCGGCGCTCGGTCTCACCAGCCAGGGTGATCTCGACGTAGTCGTCGGCGAGGCCCTCGGCGAGCCCATGGCCCCACTCGACGACCGTCACACAGTCCTCGAGGGACTCATCGAGGTCGAGGGCGTCGAGCTCGTCCAGACCCCCCAACCGGTAGGCGTCGACATGGACCAGCGGCGGCCCGCCGACGAGTGAGGGATGGACCCGGGCGATGACGAAGGTCGGCGACGTGATCGGCCCACGAACCCCCAGCCCTTCTCCGATCCCCTGGGTGAGTGTCGTCTTGCCGGCACCGAGACCACCGGTGAGCACGACGAGGTCGCCGGCTCGCAGCGCTCGGCCCAGAGCCTGGCCCCATGCCCGGGTGTCCTCGGCAGTCGGCAACAGATGGGCGGACGGCATACGGCAGTCCTCAGTCGCGCGACGCAGGTCGCGGTATCGGGGCGGACTTGGCCGGCTTGGCCGTCGAGCCCTTGCGGCGCATCCGGGTGAGGTCGGTGAGAACCCGCTTGACGCGCGGCTTGCGCGAGACGGCAAGGTGGTCCGACACCGCCCGTTGCCCGCGCAGGGCCAGGTCGAGGAGCTGCTCGTTGACTACCTCGGGGTGCTCGAGCATGACGACGTGGCCGGCGTCCTTGATGACGACGTGCTCGGCACCGGGGATCAGCCGGACGATCTCGGCACTGTGCTCGGGCGGGGTGAGCAGGTCGCCCAGCCCGTTGAGGACGAGGCAGTCGATGCCTTTGAAGTGGCTGAGCGCGGCGCGCTCGTCGAGCGAGTCGAGGGCCGGCAGGAAGTCGCCCATGACCGAGAAGGGCGTCTGGAAGATCAGGTCGCCGACGAAGCGCACGGCCTCGGGCGACATGGGCGAGTCGAACGAGTACCGAGCCACCAGAACGTCTTCCACGCCACGACCGACCTTGCGGACCGCGTCGAGCCGGTGCTGGAAGCGACCCAGCCGGCTGAGCAGGCCCGGGCCGACCCGGCCGATGAGGCCACCGATCATCGGCCCGAAGCCGAGCGACACCATGGCCGAGCCGCCGGCGCTCGTCGCGACCAGTCCGACGGCGACGACCCGCTCGGTGACCAGCTCGGGGAACTGGCCGGCGAGTGACATCGTCGTCATGCCGCCCATGGAGTGGCCGACGAGGATGAGCGGGCCGTCCGGAGCGTGCTCGGCGATGACCCGACGCAGGTCGCGGCCGAGCTGGTCGATGGTGCAGTGCTCGGCGCCGGAGTGCCCGGATCGCCCGTGGCTGCGCTGGTCCCAGAGGACCAGCCGATAGCCGGCTCGGGCCAGGGCGCGACGTTGGAGCACCCAGCTGCGCAGGTTGAGACAGTAGCCATGGCTGAACACGATGGTCGGACGGCCGGCAGCGGCCTGCTCGGGCTCGTCGACCTCGACGTGGAGCGGGACGCCGTCGTCGGCGATGACGACTGCCTCGCGTCCGGCCGGGTAGTCGTAGGCGCTGCTCGGCAGCGTCCCGGTCTCCAGCTGCCCGCCACGGGTGGCACGCTCGGCGACGACCCCGACGGCGGCTGCGGCACCGGCCGCTGCGAGCCCGATTCCCAGGCCGGTCAAGGTCTGTCGCGCGGTCGCCACCGGTCAGTCCCTTTCGCCGAGCAGGATGCGGGGCAGTCGAGGCCCCATCCTCGTGACGATCTCGTAGTTGATGGTCCCCGTCGCCGCGGCCCAGTCCTGGGCGGTCGGCTCACCGTCGGCCTCGCGCCCGATGACGACGACCGGGTCACCCGCAGCACCGGCATACGAGGGTCCGAGATCGACGACGAACTGGTCCATGCAGACCCGTCCGCTGACCGTCGCACGCTGGCCGCCGACCTGGACCGGACCGACGTTGGTTGCGGCCCGCGGGATGCCGTCGGCGTAGCCCATCGGCACGAGCCCGATGACGGTCTCCCGGTCGGTCGTGTACTGGTGGCCGTAGCTCAGACCCGTGCCGGCGGGAACCCGCTTGACGAGGGCAAGGGCCGAGGTGACCCGCATCGCCTCGCGGAGCCCGTATGCCGTGGGGCCGCCGAGCTGCGGCACCGGGGACTGGCCGTAGACCGCCAGGCCGGGCCGGACGAGGTCGTAGTGGACGGCCGGGTTGGTCAGCGTGGCAGCGGAGTTGGCGAGATGGCGCACCACCGGGCGCAGGCCGGCGCGGTCGACGTCTCGCAGCGCATCCTCGAAGCGCTCCTGCTGCCTGCGCACCGTCGGATGCTGGGGCTCGTCGGCGTAGACGAAGTGCGACCACACGCCGATGACGTCGACCGACTCGTCGGCCTCGGCCGCAGCAGCGGCCCGGACCAGGTCGACCCAGTCCTGACCCACGGCTCCGTTGCGGGACAGACCGGTGTCCACCTTGAGATGCACCCGAGCCGGCTCACCGGTCTCGGCGGCTGCGCGGCATACGGCGTCCAGCGCCCAGGTCGAGGAGACGGTGACGTCGATGCCGGCCCGCAGGGCGGCCGTGAAGTCGGCTCCAGGAACGTACAGCCAGGTGAGGAGGGGCGTGTCGATGCCGGCCTCCCGGAGGGCGAGGGCCTCGTCGAGCTGGGCGACGCCGAGCCAGGTTGCACCGCCCGCGAGGGCGGCGCGCGCCGACGGCACCGCGCCATGGCCGTAGCCGTCGGCCTTGACCACAGCCATCACCTCGGCGGACCCCGCGAGGCGCTTGAGCTCGGCGGTGTTGTCGCGGATGGCCCCGAGGTCGATCTCGACGCAGGCCGACGTGCCCGCTGGGAGCGGGAACGGGCGCGCAAAGTCGGTGTCCATGATCGGCGTCGATCCTAGTCAGCGGGTCCGGCGCAGCAGCGCAGCCACGGCCGGGCCGACGGCGTGGGCGACGTCCAGGGCCCGCACCGGACCGCCCGGGTTCGCCCGCTCCGCGGCGACGCCATGGACGAGCGAGCCGAGGGCACCGGCCTCGTCCGGCGCGAGGCCGGCAGCGAGCAGCACCCCGCAGATCCCGGCGAGCACGTCACCGGCCCCGGCCGTCGCCAGCCACGGCGGGGCGTCTGCCTGGGACCACACGGGAGCCGCCGGGTCGGCGGGCACGACGAGGGTCGTCGACCCCTTGAGCAGGACCGTCGCCCCGGTCAGCTCGGCCAGCCGTCGGGCATGCTGGAGCGGCCCGGCCTCCACCTCCGCCCGTGCCACCGCATCGCGCTCACCACCGACGTCGAGCCGGGTGAGCAGCCGTGCGCACTCCCCCGCGTGGGGTGTGAGCAGCGTTGGGGCAGAACGGGTTCCGGTCACCAGGTCCAGACCACCCGCGTCGACGAGGACGGGCAGGTCCGAGGCCAGCGCCTCCCGCGCCGCATCGAGCTGCGCCTTGGCTCCGCGTGCCCGGGACTGTACGTCCAGACCGGGACCGATCACCCAGGCCTGAACCCGGCCGACACCGTGGACCGCCTCCGGGACGGCCGCCCGGACGAGCGCCTCGGGGGTCGACGTGCCGACGTAACGGACCATCCCGGCTCCCCCTGCGGCGGCGGCCGTGCAGACCAGGACGGCTGCCCCGGTGTAGGACTCGCCCCCGGCGATGACGCCGACGACCCCCCGGGAGTACTTGTCGTCGCCCGGCCCGGGCACCGGCCACAGCTCGGCGGCGTCGTCGTGGGTCAGCCGGCGGACGACCGGCGCGTCGTCGACCACCAGCCCGATGTCCACGACGGTGAGCAGGCCGACGGCCTGCTCGGTCGGAGGCAAGAGGTGGACCGGCTTGGCGACCGAGA
The DNA here is from genome assembly GCA_021324575.1 of Intrasporangiaceae bacterium. Taxonomy (GTDB): domain Bacteria; phylum Actinomycetota; class Actinomycetes; order Actinomycetales; family Dermatophilaceae; genus Nostocoides. The sequence continues at coordinate 33,401 of JAJPIW010000047.1, forward strand.
AGGTCACGGTCTCGTCGGCGAAGACGCCCTCGGGGTCGAGGGTCCCGCCGGCCGGGTCCTGACCGGACGGGAGGTCCACGGACAGGACGTATGCCGTGTCACTGACGGCATCCAGCCACGCCCGACCCCACGCGGGCAGACCGGGGCGACCACCGATGCCGAGGATGCCGTCGAGGACCAGGTCGGCCTCAGCGACCACCGCGAGGGCGTCCCGCGAGTCTCCTTGCGCGACAACGACACCCGCATCGGCTGCGGCCTCGAGCGCGCCCTGATGTACGGCCCCGTGGTGGACGGCCGCGGCGTTGAACCCCGACTCCGCAAGCCGCGCCGCGGCATACAGGGCGTCAGCGCCGTTGTTGCCCGGCCCGACGAGCGCGACGACCGCGCGGCCGTCTCCCTCGACCAGTCGGGCGGTGGCGACCTCGACGAGCCCGGTGACGGCACGGGCCATCAGCTCGCCCGAGGGCAGGTCCGCGACCAGTGCGGCCTCGGCGTCGCGGACAGCTCCCACGGACCAGGCCAGCATCATGGTGGGAGCCTACGCGCGCGCCCCCTCGAGCCCGCCGCGCGCGATCACGTCGCGGTACCAGCGCGCCGAGTCCTTCGGGGTGCGCACCTGTGTCTCGAAGTCGACATGGACGATGCCGAACCGCTTCTCATAGCCCCAGGCCCACTCGAAGTTGTCCAGAAAGGACCAGACGTAGTAGCCGCGGACGTCCACTCCCTGGGCCACGGCGTCGGCGACGGCGCGCAGGTGGGCGTCGATGAACTCGATCCGCTCCGGGTCGTGCGACCCCCCGTCGGCGTCGACCACGTCGTGGCCCGACATGCCGTTCTCGGTCACGATGAGCGGAAGGCCGTGGTCGTCGTGGAGGCGGCCGAGCAGACGGGTCAGGCCGGAGGCCTCGATCGGCCAGCCCATGACCGTCCGCGGCCGCGGGACGTCGACGACGAAGGCCCGGTCGGTGCCGGCCCACGCCCGCTCGCCGCTCGCACCGACCCACGCCGGGTTGTAGTAGTTGACGCCGAGGAAGTCGACGGGCTGATGGATCGTCTCCAGGTCTCCGTCCCGCACGTAGGTCCAGTCGGTCAGGTGCCGGGTCCCGGTCAGGAGGTCGGCGGGATAGGACCCGCGCAGCATCGGGTCGAGGAAGATCCGGTTGGCCACCGCATCGACGTGGGCCGCCGCCGCCAGGTCCGCGTCGGAGTCGCTGGCCGGCTCGACCTGGTGGACGTTGAGGGTCACCGCCACCTCGGCGGTGGCCGGCAGCACCGCGCGCAGCGCGAGGACTCCCTTGCCGTGCGCCAGGTTGAGGTGGTGCGCTGCGGGGTAGGCGAGCCCGTCCTGGATCCGGCCGGGCGCGTGCTCACCGGTCGCGTACCCGAGGAAGGCGGCGCACTGCGGCTCGTTCAGGGTGAGGAAGGCAGGCACGACGTCTCCGAGGGCCTGTCCGACCACCGTGGCGTAGTCGGCGAACCGGTCGGTCACATCGCGCCCGAGCCAGCCGCTCCCGGCGCCCCCGTCGAGGTCCTGCGGCAGGTCCCAGTGGTAGAGCGTCGCCATCGGCCTGATGCCGCGCTCGAGCATGCCCTCGACGAGACGGCGGTAGAAGTCCAGGCCCTTCTGGTTCACGGTCCGTCCGTCGGGCATGACCCGCGGCCAGGCGATGGAGAACCGGTATGCCGCTATGCCCAGGTCCCGCATCAGGTCCAGGTCCTCGGGCCAGCGGTGGTAGTGGTCGCACGCGACGTCACCGGTGTCGTCACCGGCCACTCGACCGGGGGTGTGCGAGAAGGTGTCCCAGATGCTGGGGCGTCGGCCGTCCTCGGTGACGGCGCCCTCGATCTGGTAGGACGCCATGGCCGCGCCCCAGGTGAAACCGGTCGGAAGGCGGTGTGCGGTAGTCATCCCTTGACAGCTCCTTGCATGATTCCGCCGACGATCTGGCGGCCGAGGACGGCGAAGACGACGAGGACGGGCACCGTGCCGTAGAGGGTGCCGGCCATGATGACGGACTGCTGGGGGGCGTAGCCGGTCGCCAGGCTCTGGAAGGAGACCTGGACCGTGGGGTTCTGCGAGCTGAGCACGATGATCGGCCAGAAGAAGTCGTTCCAGGCGGTGAGGAAGGTCAGCATCGCCAGGACCGCCATGGCCGGGCGAGCCGCCGGGACGACGACCGAGAGGAAGAGCCGGGTCGGCGATGCGCCGTCGACCCAGCCGGCCTCGATCAGCTCGTCCGGAACCGCGGCCGCGATGTACTGGCGCATGAAGAACACCCCGAAGGCCGTGCACAGCGTGGGCAGGATGACGGCGGCGAGGTGTCCGGCGAGGCCGATCCGCGCCATCAGCATGTAGAGCGGGATGACGCCCATCTGGAGCGGCACCATCATCGTCCCGATGCACAGGGCGAGCAGCAGCCCCGAGCCGCGGAACCGCAGCTTGGCGAACGCGAACCCCGCCAGGGTGCACAGGGCCACGGTCCCGGCCGTCACGAGGGTGGCGACGATGACCGAGTTGACCAGTCCCTTGTTGAGGGGCGCGAGGGCCAGGGCAGCCTTGACGTTGGCGAAGAAGTCGGTTGTCGGCAGGAGCGGAGGTCGCGCCGCAGCCATCTCGGCGTTGGTGTGGGACGCCATGACGACCGTGTAGTAGAGCGGGAAGATCGACACGATGGCGACGACCGCCACGATGACATAGGTGAGCCGGGACCCGCCCTGCTGCGACCCGGGCCTCACAGCCGGACCTTCGGAGCGAGCGAGGAGAGCGTGCCCTGCCGGTCCCGGCGTCGCGCCAGGGTCGTGTTGACCAGGACCGCGACGACGATGACGAGGAACACCGTCCACGCGGTCGCCGAGGCCAGGCCGAGCCGGTCGTTGGTCCAGCCCTGCTGGTACATGAGCAGTCCGAGGGTCTGGTACTGCCCCTGGGTTCCGCCGTCGGGCATGCCGTTGTGGTAGAGCAACGGCTCACCGAACAGCTGGGCCGCACCGATGGTCGACACGACGATGGTGAACAGGATCGTCGGTCGCAACCCCGGCAGCGTCACGTGGCGGAACTGCTGCCACCGGTTCGCGCCGTCGACGAGCGCGGCGTCGTAGAGCTCGGTGTCGATCGACTGCATCCCGGCGAGGTAGATGAGGGCGTTGTAGCCGGTCCACCGCCACGTGACGATCGTCGAGACGGCGATCTGGGCCGGCCATCTGCTGCCCTGCCAGTCGACGGCCGGCAGGTGGACCAGGTGCAGCGCCCAGTTGACGAGCCCGAGCTTGCTGTCGAACAGCTCGAGGAAGATGACGGTCGCGGCGGCCAGGCTCGTGGCATACGGCATCAGGATGGCGACCCGAAAGAAGGTCCGGCCCCGGAGGCGGTAGTTGAGCAGGTGTGCAATGCCCAGGGCCATGCACAGCTGCGGGACGGTCGAGATGACGCCGATGGTCACGGTGTTGCGGAAGGCGTTCCAGAAGAAGGGGTTGGAGAACAGGTTCACGTAGTTGCCGAGGCCCAGCCAGGTCGACTGGTCGTACGTCGAGAGCCGGACCTCGTGCAGCGAGACCCAGGCCGTGTCCAGCCAGGGATAGATGCTGAAGGCGAGGAAGACGGCGAAGAAGGGCGCCACGTACGCGTAGGCGATCCGGCTGCCGGGCAGTCGGTGCGAGCGCTGGGCCCGCGTGGGCGGCGAGATGGTGGTCACGAGGAGCTCCTGGCTGGACGGGCGCGGCGAGACGGTGGGCCGCCGCTGCGGCGACGGTGGCCCACCGGCCCAGGGTCAGCCGGTGACCTGCTTGATGGCGGCCAGTGCGTCGGCGAAGGCCTTGTCCGGCGCCGTTCCCTTGGTCTCGACGTTGGTCAGCTGCGTCGTGAGGGCGTTCTGGATCTGGGTGTCGTAGAGCCCGATCGGCGGCACCTTCATCTTGCCGGCGATCGCACCGAACAGGGTCCCGACGGGTGCGTTGTCGAAGTAGGCGCTCGTGGCGCTGGCGACCGAGGAGTCAGCAGCCGCGTGTGAGTTCGACGGGAAGTGCCCGCCCTGCTTGGCCGAGGTCCACATGGTGACCTGCTGGTCCTTGGCCGACAGCCACTGGACGAGGGCGACGGCCGCGGCCTGGTTCTTGGCGGCCTTGGGGACACCCAGCCACGAGCCGCCCCAGTTGGTGGCGCCACCGGGCAGGACGGGCGCGATCGCCCACTTGCCGGCATACGTCGGACCGGCCTGGCCCTGGATGTAGCCCATCATCCAGGTCGGGCACGCGATCGTCGCGAAGGAGCCGCTGGAGAAGGCCTTGTTCCACGGCGGGGAGAACTGCTGGAGCCCGGCGGTGACCTTGGCAGCCGCCGCCTGGGTGGCGTAGCCCCACGCGGACTTGACGCCGTCGCTGTTCGCGACGTCGGTCTTGCCCGAGGCATCGGCATACGCCTCGGTGCCCTGGTAGACGGCGGTGGAGAAGATGCTTGCCGCGCTGTCGACGAAGCGCGAGTCCTTGGGCTTGGTGGCCGATGCCTCGTACTGCTTGCCGAAGGCGATGAAGTCCTCCCAGGTGCTCCACTTGGTGGCGAGGGTCGCCGGGTCCGAGGGGAGCCCTGCGGCGGCGAGGAGGTCCTTGCGGTAGCAGATCGCCTCCGGCCCGATGTCCGTGCCGAGCCCGACCGTCACCGAGCCCTCGGCGTTGCTGGCCTGCCCCCACTTCCACGGGAAGAACTCGGCCTTGTCGGCGGCGGCGTTGGGGACGCTGTTCCAGTTGACGAACTGGTTGGCGTGGTTCTGGACGACGTCGGCGACGAAGCCGATCTCGATCGCCTGAACGTCGTCCAGACCGGTGCCCGAGGCGAGCCGGGTCTTCAACCGGGTCCAGTAGTCGGCCGACTGCTCGACGACGTCCTCCTGGACGGTGATGTTGGGGCAGACCTTCTTGTAGGCGTCCCAGAGCCCGTTCTCCTTGAAGCCGAAGGTCCCGAAGAGCCCGACGGTGAGGGTGGTGGCGGCCTTGGTCCCGCAGGGACCGTCGCTCGTGGCACTGCTGCTCGTCGTGCCACCGCCCGAGGAGCTGCTGCACCCGGCGAGGATCAGGGCGCCGGCCGTCAGGGCGGCCATCGACGTAGCCGTGGTGCGACGCCGGCTGGGGGTTCGACGCATGGGGTCCTCCTTGACCTCGCGAACGGGGAGCACCGACTGTCGGACTCCCGGCTGGGAGCGCTCTCAACTCCTGCAAGAGAGTCCGTGAGAGCGCTCTCACAGATGAAGAGTGACTCCTCCGGGCGTCTCTGTCAAGAGTCAGGCCGTATGCCGCACGACGAGCTCGACGGGCAGGACCCGCCCGGCCGCCGGCGCAGCCCCCGCCATCCGGTCGAGGAGGAGCTGGGCCATACCGGCGCCCAGCTCGCCGATCGGCTGGCGGATCGTCGTCAACGGCGGCTCCTGGACCCGCGCGTCGGCGATGTCGTCGAAGCCCACGACGGCCACGTCGGCGGGCACCGAACGACCCGCCGCCCGGATGGCCCGGACAGCACCGATGGCCAGCAGGTCGGACGCCGCGAACACCGCGTCGATCTCCGGTCGCGCGCGCATCAGCCGGGTCATGGCGTCGAAGCCGCCGGCCTGGGTGAACTCGTCCTCGGTGACGAGCGAGGGGTCGTATGCCGTGCCCGCGGCCTCCAGCGCGGCCCGGTAGCCCGCCAGCCGGTCCTGGCCGGCACACATGTCCTGGGGGCCGGCGATGGTCGCGACGTGGTGACGCCCGAGGCCGATGAGGTACTCGGTCGCGAGACGCCCACCGCCCACGTTGTCGGCGTCGATGAACGACAGGCCATCCGACCCGTGGAGTGGCCTACCGCTGAGAACCGTTGGTACGCCGAGCTGTTCGAGCTGCAAGGGCAGCTCGTCGCGACTGTGCAAGGAGAGCAGGAGGACCCCGTCGACGTGCCCGCCCGCGGCATACGAGACGAACCGGCGATGGTCCTCGGGGCTGTTGGCGACGGTGAAGACGAGCTGGATGGAGTTGTCGGCCAGCACCTGGTGGGCGCTGCGCAGCATGCCGAGGAAGAACGGGTCGGCGAACATCCGCTCCTCGGTCTCGTCCACGAGGAAGGCCACCGACCCGGTGCGACCGGTGACGAGCGAGCGGGCCGCGAGGTCGGGGACGTAGCCCAGGTCGTGGGCGGCGGCTTCCACCTGCTCTTTGGCGTGGTCGCTGACGTTGGACTCGCCGCGCAGCACCCGGCTGGCCGTGGCTCGCGACACGCCGGCGCGCGCCGCCACCTCCTCCAGGGTCGGTGCCCCCCGGTGGCTCCGTGGCGGAGCGGGGCGAACGGTCACGGTCGTGAGTGTGCCACGCCGCCGCCCGACCCCGTGCGGGTCAGGCCCTGGGCAGGAGGACTCGTACGATGGCGCCGGTCTCCACCGGCAGGGCGACGACATCGCCGGCCACGGCGCGGGCCAGCCGCCGCGCGAGCGGGAGCCCGAGCCCGGCCCCGGGGTGCTCGGGGTCCGTGCCGCTGCTGCCTCGGAAGCCCGGCTCGAAGACCCGGTCTCGTTCGTCCGCGGGTATGCCGCAGCCGTCGTCGGCGACATCGACGGTCACCGGGCCGACGCCGGTGCCTGTTTCGGTCCCGACGGTCACGGTCACCCGGGTGGTGGCGAAGCGGGTTGCGTTGTCCAGAAGCGGCGCGAGAATCCTTTCCAGCAAAGCGGATTCGGCACTCACCGACAGTGAAGGACCCGCCACGTCGACCCGTATGCCGGGTCGGCTCGTCGGGCGCGCGACGACGACGTCGACGGCGGCTCGGACGTCGCTCACGCCGGGGAGGGTCGTCGCCTCGGCCCGGGCCGCGGTGAGCAGGGTCTCGATGATCTGGTCCATCTCCTCGGCGCTGGCGGCGATGGCGGCGTGTGCGGCCGCCGCGACCTCCGGGGGCCGTGGGCGACGGCGGAGCAGGTCGACCTCGGCGATGATCCGGGCGAGCGGGGTCCGCAGCTCGTGCGAGAGCTCGGCGGCGAGCAGCTGCTCGTGGCGCACCACGGCACTGATCCGGTCGAGCAGGTCGTCCAGGCTCGCCGCGAGGACGACCACCTCCTGATGCTCCTGCTGGCGCCCGAACCGCTCGGACAGGGCGTGGGCGCTCCACTCCGACGCCTGTCGTGCCATCGCGTCGACCGGACGCAGCGCCCGCGCCGCGGACCACCGAAGCGCGGGGTAGGCGCCGAGGAGGACGAGCACCGCCAGGGCTGTCGAGGCCCACCGCGCCGTCCGCACCGCAGAGGTCTCAGAGGTCACCGAGGCGGCGGCGACAGCGACGGCCACAACCCGCCCGCCGACCCGCACCGGGAGCGCGACGAAGTGGACGCCGTGCTCGGTGGACCGCTGGATGGTGCCGCCCATCCCCCGCCCGGCGACGACATCGGCGTGGTGCTGCACCGAGTCGCCGCCGCGACCGCGCTCGAGAGCCGTGCCCCCGGCATACAGCCAGGTGGTGGCGTCCAGGTCGGTGTCGGGCGAGGCCTCCTGGACCGAGACCTGGCCACTCGCGCTGACCTCCAGGGTCCCGGATGCGGCCTGCGCCCGGGCGAGGAGGGTGTCGTCGACGCTCGCGGCGAGTCGCCCCGCAAGCACCACGTTGAAGGTGACGGTCAGGACCACCACCCAGCCGGCGATGACGAGCAGGCCGACGAGGGACACCCTGCCGCGCAGCGTGGGACGCCGGTCCCGAGGCGTGTCAGCCAAGGCGGAAGCCCACACCCTTCATCGCATCGAGCGAGGCCCCGCTGGCCACCTCGACCAGCTTGCGACGCAGTCGGCTGACGTACTGGTCGAGGGTGTTGTCCGAGACGATCGCACCTTGCGGCCAGGCGGCGGCGATGAGCTGCGACCGTCGGACGACGGAGCCGGGAGAAGCCAGAAGGGTCGCCAACAAACGGAACTCGGTCGGAGACAAGTGCGAGGAACCGTTCGGTCCGGTCAGCTCATGGGTCGAGGGATCCAGCCGCAGGTCGCCGTGGACGGCCACCGCCGGTCCCACCGCTCGCTTGAGCAGGGCCTGCAGCCGGGCGACGAGCTCCGCGACGTGGAACGGCTTGGCGAGGTAGTCGTCGCCGCCCGCCGCGAACCCGGACAGCCGGTCGGTGAGGCCGCCCCGCGCCGTGAGGAAGAGCACGGGCACGTCGATGCCCCGGGCCCGCAGGGCGGTGCACACGTCACGGCCGTCGGAGTCGGGGAGGTTGATGTCCATGACGACCACATCGGCTCCGGCTCCGGTCATCGACCGCACCGCGCTCATGCCGTCGACCGCGACCGACACGTCGAAGCCCTCGTCGACAAGACCTCTCTTGAGGACGTCACGCAGGCCGTGGTCGTCCTCGACAACGAGGACCCGGTGGGCGGTCATGGCGTCGAGTATGCAGTGAGAGGTCACCGAGCCCCGAGCCCACCGCTCGCTCACTCAGGAAGAGTTCATAGCCGACACCGCAACCTGAGACCATGCCCAACACCACCCTCACCTCCACGCGTGCCGGCACCGGCACGACCATGCTCAACAAGGTTCCTGAGGTCACCCTCTGGTTCTGGGTCATCAAGATCCTGTGCACCACGGTCGGCGAGAGCTGCGCGGACTACCTCAACTCAACGCTCGGCTTCGGGCTGACGAACACGACTCTCGTGTTCGGTGCAGCCCTCGCGGTGGTCCTCGTCATCCAGTTCCGGCTCCGCGCCTACGTCCCCTCGGTGTACTGGCTCGCCGTCGTTCTCATCAGCGTCGTCGGGACACTGCTGACCGACAACCTGACCGACGCCCACGGGGTCCCGTTGTGGTTGAGCACGACGCTGTTCTCGGCGCTGCTCGTCGTCGTCTTCGGGACCTGGTTCGCCCGTGAGCGGACTCTGTCGATCCACTCGATCGTCACCACGCCGCGTGAGGCCTTCTACTGGCTGACCGTGCTCGTCACCTTCGCGCTCGGCACGGCCGCAGGCGACTGGACCCTCGACCTCACCGGCTGGGCACCCGGTGCCGCTGTCCTGCTGCCCGCGGGCCTCATCGCCCTGGTCGCGGTGGCTTGGAGGGCCGGGCTCAACGCGGTCCTCTGCTTCTGGCTCGCCTACGTCCTCACCCGCCCGCTCGGTGCCAACCTGGGCGACTTCCTCGGGTCGGCGCCGGCCGACGGTGGGCTCGGGCTGGGGACCCTCGGCACCAGCCTGCTGTTCCTCGGCACGATCGCCGTGGTCGTGGCGTACCTCAGCCGGACCCGGGTGGACCGGACCGAGGGCGTGCTCGACCACTGGCGAAGCTAGGCCTCGGCGATGACGACGGCCGATGCGATGCCGGCGTCGTGTGACATGGACACGTGCAAGGTCGCCACCCCGAGCTCGGCAGCCCGGGCGGCAACGGTGCCCGTCACGACGAGCCGAGGCTGCTGACCGCGCGGACGCTCCACCGTCGCGTCGGTCCAGTGCAGGCCCGCGGGGGCTCCCAGGGCCTTGGCGAGCGCCTCCTTGGCGGCGAACCGCGCGGCGAGCGAGGCGAGGGGCAGCGACTTCTCGCCGACGGTGAAGAGCCGGTCGCGCAGCGCCGGCGTGCGCTCCAGCGCCACGCCGAAGCGCGCCACGTCGACGACGTCGACTCCGACCCCGATGATCACGGCGTCACTCGACCGTCACGGACTTGGCCAGGTTACGGGGCTGGTCGACGTCGAGGCCCTTGGCTGTCGACAGGTGCAGGGCGAAGACCTGGAGCGGGACGATGGTGAGCAGTGGCTGGAGCAGGGGCGACGTGTGCGGCACCCGGATCACCTCGTCGGCGAACGGCACGACGTCCTCATCCCCCTCCTGTGCGATGACGAGGGTCCGCGCACCGCGGGCCCGGATCTCCTGGATGTTGGAGACGACCTTCTTGTGGAGCTCGTGCGGGGTGTCCGGGCCGGGCACGATGATGAACACCGGCTGACCGGCTTCGATGAGCGCGATCGGTCCGTGCTTCAGCTCGCCCGCGGCGAAGCCCTCGGCGTGGATGTAGGCGAGCTCCTTGAGCTTGAGGGCACCCTCCATCGCGACCGGGTAGCCGACGTTCCTTCCGAGGAAGAGAACTGAGCGGGTGTCGGCCATGAAGCGGGCGATCTCCTTGACCCGGTCCAGGTGGGTGAGCAGGTCGGCGATCTTGCCCGGGACGCCCTCCAGCTCCTTCATGACGGCCTGTGCGTCATCGGCATACGTGCCGCCGCGCAGCTGCGCCAGGTAGAGGCCCAGGATGTAGCAGGCGGTGATCTGGGCGAGGAACGCCTTGGTCGAGGCGACGGCAATCTCCGGGCCCGCGTGGGTGTAGAGGACGGCGTCGGACTCGCGCGGAATCGTCGAGCCGTGCGTGTTGCACACCGAGATCGTGAGGGCGCCGAGCTGGCGTGCGTGCTTGACCGCCATCAGGGTGTCCATGGTCTCGCCGGACTGGCTGATCGACACCACGAGGGTCCGTGGGCTGACGATCGGGTCGGAGTAGCGGAACTCGTGGGCGAGGCTCACCTCCACCGGGATCCGGGTCCAGTGCTCGATCGCGTACTTGGCCACCATGCCGGCATACGCCGCGGTGCCGCAGGCGACGACGACGATCCGGTCGACCGCGTCGAGCTGGTCCTCGGAGATCCGCAGCTCGTCCAGGACGAGCCGCCCGGTCTCGTCGGTGCGCCCGAGGAGGGTGTCGGCGACGGCCTGCGGCTGGTCGTTGATCTCCTTCTCCATGAAGGTCGGGTAGCCGCCCTTCTCGGCAGCGGCCGCGTCCCAGGTCACCTCGTATGCCGTGCCGTGCGCCGGTTCCCCGTCGAAGGTGATGACCTCGTGCCCGTCAGGGGTGATGGTGACGATCTGGTCCTGGCCGAGCTCCAGGGCGTGCCGGGTATGGCCGATGAAGGCGGCGACGTCGGAGCCGAGGAAGTTCTCGCCGTCGCCGAGGCCGACGACGAGCGGGCTGTTGCGGCGGGCACCGACGACGACGCCGGGCGCATCGGCGTGGACGGCGAGCAGCGTGAAGGCGCCTTCGAGCCGGTTGACGACACCGAGCATCGCCATGGTGAGGTCCTGGGTGCGCTCGAACTCGCGAGCCAGGAGCTGGGCGGCGACCTCGGTGTCGGTCTCGCTGCTGAAGGCGACCCGCTCGGCGAGCAGCTCCCTCTTCAGGGCGTGGAAGTTCTCGATGATCCCGTTGTGGATGAGGGCGAGCTTGCCGTCGACGCCGCCCCGGTGCGGGTGCGCGTTGGCGTCGGTCGGGCCTCCGTGCGTAGCCCACCGGGTGTGGCCGATGGCGGTCGAGGTGTCGGGCAGTGGGTGGGTGACCAGGGCCGACCGAAGGTTCTCCAGCTTGCCCGCACGCTTCTCGGTGGCGACGGTGTCGCGGGCCGTGTCGACGACGGCGATTCCGGCCGAGTCGTAGCCGCGGTACTCCAGCCGCGCCAGGCCCTCCATCACCACGTCCAGGGCCCGCCCATCGACGTTCGGCCCGACGTAGCCCACGATTCCACACATGCGCGTCAGCGTACTGGCCGGGCGTCGGCCGGCCGTGCCGCCACAGGTCCTCGCGCGGCATAGGCAAGGATCTCCCGCGGCATACGCAAGGATGTCGCGGGTGACGAGCAGCGACGCGCGCCTCCTGCCCTCGCCCTACGTCGAGCTGGACCGGGCCGACTGGGCGCGGTTGCGGCGCAACCAGCCGCTGTCGCTCGACGCCGACGACGTCACCCGGCTGCGCGGGCTGGGCGAGCGGCTCGACCTCGGCGAGGTCGAGGAGATCTACCTACCGCTCTCCCGGCTGCTCAACTTCTACGTCGGGGCTACCGAGGGTCTGCACCGGATCACCGGGAGCTTCCTCGGAGAGGCGCCCGCGAAGACGCCGTTCGTCATCGGTGTCGCGGGGTCGGTGGCCGTCGGCAAGTCCACCACCGCGCGCATCCTCAAGGAGCTGCTCTCCCGCTGGCCCGGTACGCCGCAGGTGGAGCTCGTGACGACCGACGGGTTCCTGCGCGACAACGCGGACCTGCAGCGACGAGACTTGTTGCAGCGCAAGGGTTTCCCGGAGTCCTACCACCGTCGCGCGCTGCTGCGCTTCGTCGCCGAGGTCAAGTCCGGCGCCGCCGAGGTGCGCGCCCCCGTCTACTCGCACCTCACCTACGACATCGTGCCCGGCGGGTCCACCGTGGTCCGTCGACCCGATGTCCTGATCGTCGAGGGCCTCAACGTCCTGCAGGTGCCCCGACGACGCAACGACGGCCGGGCCGACCTGTCGGTGAGCGACTTCTTCGACTTCTCGGTCTACGTCGACGCGCCCGTCGAGGACCTTCGCCGCTGGTACGTCGAGCGGTTCCTCCGCCTTCGGCAGACCGCCTTCGCCGACCCCGACTCCTACTTCCACCGGTATGCCGCGCTGACCGACGAGCAGGCCCGCGAGACCGCACTGCGGATCTGGACCGAGATCAACGAGCCCAACCTGCGCGAGAACATCCTGCCGACGCGGGACCGGGCCACCCTGGTGCTCACCAAGGGCGAGAACCACGCCGTGACGCGGATCCGCCTCCGCAAGCTCTGACCCCCCCCCCCCCCCCCCCCGAAAATTTTCGGGTTTCCGGGGCCCCCCCCCCCCCCCCCCC
>JAJPIW010000057.1 GCA_021324575.1 Intrasporangiaceae bacterium
ACGGCGAGCAGCCCACGGGTCGTCGCCGCCCAGTGGCGGGCGTCGGCTGCGGTGATGACGTCGGGCACGTTCCGAAGGCTAACGAACGCCACCGACCAGCGCCCTGCCCATAGGGTGCCGTCATGGTCATCACGGGGGGCCGCCACTCGGTGCTCGGAAGCCGCCGCCGTCGGTTGTCCGTAGGCCTGGGCCTCATGGTCCTTGCGGGTCTCGCGGCGACGGCATGTTCGTCGGGCGGGGCGGCGGGCACGGTCTCTTCTGCGAGCCCAGTTGGCAGCGCAAGCGCGGTCGCGCCGTCCGGCGCGGTCGCGGTGGCCGAGGTCCCCTGCGCCGCCGCCCCATCGGTTTCCGCCTCCTCCCCCTCGGGCGACCTGCGTTCGCGCTTTCTCTCCGCACTGGCCGCCAACGGATCGGTCCATGAGCGCGTCACCTTCGCCAGCGCCCGGCTACCGGGGCCGTGGGACATCGACCTCTGCGCCAACGGCGACTACCGGATGGTCACCGCGGTTGGCGCCAAGGCCGAACTGCGGCACATCGGGACCCGTTACTACCTGTCCATGTTCGTCCAGGTGCCCAGAGCACCCGAGGGGAAGACCTGGCTCTCCAGCGAGCAGGTCCTGGCCTTTCCACGCCCGCTCGTCCGGACCGACGCCGTCGCGACGTTCGGTGACCTGCTCGCCACCGTCGACTCCAGACCCAGCGCGGCCGACGCCAGGACGCTGGTCGGAGTGCAGACGAAGGCCGATGCGCTCCTGAGCATCCTCCTCGACAGTGATGACCCCGCGCTCAACCCGGACGCCCCGGCGTACGCCACGATGACCACCTCCGGGCACCTCGCCTCCGACGGCCGGCCGGAAAGCTGGCGGACAGCCGATGTCGGGGCGAAGGTGCTCAACGTCGAGATCGGCCCGTGGGGAGGCGCTCACATCGCCGCCGCGCCGCCAGCCTCCGACGTCTATACGCTCTGACCGACTCGTTTTGGTCCGGCGCGATTCCCTCGGCTACTCTTGACCGGTTCCACGTGCCCGCCGTGCCCCTCGGGGTCCGGGCCGCGGAAACGACCATCGTCAAACCATCCCAAGGAGTACCCCGTGGCTGCCAACTGCGACGTCTGCGGCAAGGGCCCCAGCTTCGGGCACAGCATCTCGCACTCCCACCGGCGCACCAAGCGTCGTTGGAACCCCAACATCCAGCGCGTTCGCGCCCTGGTCGGCGACGCGGGTGTCACCCCCAAGCGGCTCAACGTCTGCACCTCGTGCCTCAAGGCGGGCAAGGTCACCAAGCGCTGACCCCCGCCACGCGGCATACGCACCAAGGCCGGTCACCCGTCGCGGGTGGACCGGCCTTTCTGCGTTTCCCGGCGCGTCAAGATCCCGCGCAGTCGTCAGCTGGCTGACGGGCCCGCTCACCACCCGCTCAGCCGGCGAAGTGGTCCCAGCCCCGAGGTGCGGTCGGTATGCCGGCCACGGCCACTCCCGGCCGCTCCCCTGCGCGGTCGGCCACCGAGCCGATGACCACCCAGCCGCGGGGGACGTCCTCGGCGCGCGGATAGGTGGCGAGCAGCGAGTGCTCCTCCCCACCGGAGAGGACGCACTCGAGGGCCACGTCGGCGCCGACCGCGGGGGTGAGCGCGGCAGCAAAGCGGGCGAGCACGGCTTCGTCGAGCCCGATCACGACGTCGCTGGCCCGGGCCACCCGGTCCAGGTCGCGCAGCAGCCCGTCGGAGATGTCGATCATGGCGGTCGCGCCGTGGTCGGCGGCCACGACACCGTCGGCGACCGGCCCCCTGGGGGCGAGGTGAGCCTGGACGAGGTCACGGACCAGGTCGTCCGCGGCGGCCGGGTCGGCGGCTCCGGACTGGAGGAGGGACAGGCCGGCCCCTGACCGCCCCAGCGACCCGCGCACGGCGACGACGTCCCCGGGAGCCGCGCCGTCGCGGCATACCGGATCCCGACCGTACAGCTCACCGAACGCGGTGACCGAGACGACAAGAGTCCCCGCAGGCGCGGAGGACAGGTCTCCTCCCACCACCGTGACGCCGTGCGCCGAGGCCTCGGTCCCGAACGTGTGGGCCAGCTCGGCGACCCAGGCCACTGGCGTGGCGGGGTCCGCCACCAGGCTGAGCAGCAGCGAGGTGGGCGTCGCCCCCATGGCCGCGACGTCGGCGAGGTTCTGGGTGAGGCACTTGACGGCTACGTCGGAGGCGCTCGACCAGCCGTCCAGCCAGTCGCGGCCGCGGACCATCGAGTCCGTCGTCGCGACGATCGACCCTGACCTGACCATGACGACCGCAGCGTCGTCCCCCGGCCCGACCAGATCTCGCCCGGCACCGGCGAAGGAGGGGAAGATCGCGGCGAGGAGACGCTCCTCGTCGACGTCGGCGAGGGTCGCGTCGGCGGCGAACGGCTCGGGCTCCACGGTCACATCCATCGGGCCTCCTCCCCGGGCAGACGGCCTGCCCTCCGGCACGGTAGCGTGCAGATGTCACCGGCGACCGCTCGGTGGCCGACAGACGCAAAGATGCGGACCGATCGGTTCCGTCCCCAGAGCAGCGAGGTGCATCCCGTGGTGGTTCAGGCCTACATCCTCATCCAGACCGAGGTCGGCAAGGCGGCCTCCGTCGCCGAGACGATCGCCGGCATCTCCGGCGTCACCCTCGCCGAGGACGTCACCGGCCCCTACGACGTCATCGCGCGGGTCGAGGCCGCATCGGTCGACGAGCTCGGCAAGCTGGTCATCGCCAAGATCCAGGACGTCCCGGGCATCACCCGCACGCTCACGTGCACCGTCGTCCACGTCTGACCATCCGCCTGCCCCTCTCCCCCGGTGCGCGTCCGCGACGCGCCGCCTCGCTGACCACCAGCCTCCTGCTCCTTGCAGGGGCTGGTGGTCTGCTGTCGGGGTGTTCTTCTTCGGTCGAGGTGGCGGTCCCCTCGGCTGCCGGGTCCACGGAGGCGTGTCGTATGCCGCCCTGGCCGGCCCAGGTGCATGACGAGGCGGCCGTGGGCACCACTCCGACCTCTCCGGCGGTTCACGCCTGGGGTGACCCGGCGATCATCGCCCGCTGCGGGGTGGCCGCGCTGGGGCCGACGACCGACCAGTGCATCGACGTGAGCGGAGTCGACTGGGTCGCCCGGCAGCTGTCCGACGGGGTGGCGTTCACGACGTTCGGGACCGAGCCGGCGATCGAGGTGCTCGTCCCGAAGGCCTACGCCCCCGAGCCGCTCGTCCTGCCCGCGTTCGCCGAGGCGGCCAAAGCCCTGCCGCGCAACACCCTCACCTGCCGCTGACTCCTTGCGTCTGCGGATCTGGGGGCCCGCGCCACGGTGCGGCGCAGACGCAGGCCTGTCAGCGGAGGCCGACGCGGCGCTCGAGGGCCAGCGCGATGAGCTCGTCGATGAGCGCGGCATACGGCAGGCCGGTCTCGGCCCACATCCGCGGGTACATCGAGGTGGGGGTGAAGCCCGGCAGCGTGTTGACCTCGTTGATGAACACCGCACCGTCCGGGGTGTAGAAGAAGTCGCACCGCGCCAGGCCCTCGCAGCCGGCGGCCTCGAACGCGCGCACCGACATCGCCTGGATGGTCGCCTTCACCTCGGCCGGGACCTCGGCGGGGCAGGTGAGCCGGACGTCGTCGGCGTCGAGGTACTTCGCGTCGAAGTCGTAGAAGTCGTGGCCCTTGACGACCGTGGCCTCCCCGAGCTCGCTGGCCCGCGGCGCATCGGTGCCGTGGCCCTCGAGGACGCCACACTCGATCTCCCGGCCGACGATCGCCGCCTCGACGACCACCTTGGGGTCGTGCTCACGGGCGGCCTCGATGGCGCCCCGGAGCTCGTCGGGGCCGCGGACCTTGGAGATCCCCATGCTCGACCCCGCCCGCGCGGGCTTGACGAACACCGGCCACCCGAGCGCCGCGACCTTGGACATCGCGGCGTCGGAGTCCCGAACCCACTCGCGGTCGGTGATGACGGCATACGGCCCGACGGGCAGCCCGGCCGACGCGAACAGGACCTTCATGAGGTGCTTGTCCATCATCATCGCCGAGGCCGCCACGCCCGAGCCGACGTACCTGACGTCGGCCAGGTCGAGCATCCCCTGGATCGTGCCGTCCTCGCCAAAAGGCCCGTGCAGCAACGGAAAGACGACGTCGACGTGGCCGAGCGTGCGGGGCACCTCGCCCGGCTCCAGGACGGTCAGGTCGGTCGCTGTCGTGCTCGTCGGGACGACGACCCCGGGGCGCTCGCCGTCGACCGAGGGCCGGTTCCCCGGCGTGAGCCGCAGGGGTTCGGGCTCGTCCGGCATGAGCACCCAGTGCCCGTCGGTCGCGATGCCGACCGGGATCACCTCGTAGCGGTCACGGTCGATGGCCGCCATCACGCTGGCGGCGGTCGAGCACGACACCGCGTGTTCGCTGGATCGCCCGCCGAAGACGAGCGCGACCCGAATCTTGTCCTGTGTCATCGGGCAAGACCCTATCGAGACCAGCCGTCGAATCGTCCTAGCCTTGCCCGTATGCCGGATGCCTCCTCTCCCGCCACCCGCCTCGTCCACGCCGGGCGCCCCGACCCGGAGCCTGGTGCCGCAGTGTCGCCGCCGGTGACCTTCACCTCGACGTTCCACGCGGACGGACCGGTGGACTACGCCCGCGGTGGCAACCCGACGTGGACCGCCTTCGAGTCGGCGGTCGGGGACCTCGAGGGCGGTGACGCGCTCGTCTTCGCCAGCGGCATGGGCGCGATCGCCGCGGCGATGTCGCTCCTGGCGCCGGGCGGGGTTCTTGTCGCGCCGTCGACGGCGTACTCGGGCACCGTCGTTCTCGTCGACGAGCTGGAGGCCCGGGGGGCGGCCGTCGTGCGACGGGTCGACATCGCCGACACCGCGGCTGTCGTGGCGGCCCTGGACGGTGCCGGGCTGCTCTGGGTCGAGTCGCCGACCAACCCGCTCATGGAGGTGGCCGACCTGCCGGCGCTCATCGCCGCCGCCCATGCGGCGGGCGCGCTGGTGGGCGTGGACAACACATTCGCCACTCCGCTCCTGCAGCAGCCGCTGGCGCTCGGCGCCGACGTCGTCGTCCACTCGGCGACCAAGTACCTCTCCGGCCACTCCGACGTCGTCCTCGGCGTGGCCGTGACCGCCACGACGGAAGCCGGGCGCGCGGCATACGCAACCCTGGCCCGCTACCGGCGCGGGCACGGGGCGATCGCCGGCCCGATGGAGGCCTGGCTCGGGCTGCGCGGGCTGCGGACGATGCACCTGCGCGTCGAACGGGCCTGCGCGAACGCGGCCGCGCTCATCCCACGGCTCGACTCGCACCCGGTCGTGACGAGGGTCCGCTACCCGGGGTTCGGGGCGATGCTGTCGATCGAGGTCGACGGCGACGCCGAGGCCGCCGAGCGGGTCTGCGCGGCCACCCGGATCTGGGTGCACTCGACGAGCCTCGGCGGGGTCGAGAGCCAGCTGGAGCGCCGGCGCCGCCACGCGCTCGAACCGACCTCGGTACCCGAGAACCTGATCCGGCTGTCGGTCGGCATCGAGGACGTCGAGGACCTCTGGCGGGATCTGTCCCAGGCCCTCGACCGGGTCTGAGGCACCGGGCGGCGGCCCACGTCACCAGCACCGGGCGGCGGACTTCACAAGGGAAAGCCGCGGTTCGCAAGGGTTGGCTTGTCTTGCGAAGATGGGTTTCCCGCCGGGGGCGGGAAAGTTGGGGCGGGTGGGGTGAGGGGACGGGGTCGGGTGGAGGGATCAGTCCGTCTCGGCCTTGCGGGCCCGGCCCATCAGGGTCTCGACGACCTGCTGCGGGGTCCGGCCCTCGGTGACCACGAGGTTGACCTGCTCGATGATCGGCACGTCGACGCCGTGGTCGAGCGCCAGCTGGTGGATCGAGGTGCACGACTTGACGCCCTCGGCGGTCTGCTTGGTCACCTCGATGACCTCCTCGACGGTCATGCCCTTGCCGAGGTTGGCCCCGAATGTGTGGTTGCGTGACAGCGGGGACATGCACGTCGCGATGAGGTCGCCCACCCCGGCGAGCCCGGAGAACGTCATCGGGTCGCCGCCGAGGGCCACGCCGAGGCGGGTCGTCTCCGCCAGTCCGCGGGTGATGATCGACGCCTTGGAGTTGTCGCCCATGCCGAGCCCTTCGGCCATGCCGACCGCGAGGGCGATGACGTTCTTGACGGCGCCACCGATCTCGACGCCCACGACGTCGGTCGAGGTGTAGGGCCGGAAGTAGGGGGCTGCGCAGGCGTGCGCGACGAGGTCCGCGACCGACTCGTCAGCGCACGCGATGACCGAGGCTGCGGGCTGCTTGAGGACGACCTCGCGCGCCAGGTTGGGGCCTGACACGACGGTCACGCGGGAGGGGTCGACACCGCCTGCCTCGGTCACGACCTCGCTCATCCGCTTGGTCGTGCCGAGCTCGATGCCCTTCATGAGCGACACCACCGCGCGCACTGCGGACAGGTCCAGCCCCCACGCGGCGAAGTTGGCCCGCAGCGTCTGGCTGGGGACGGCCAGGACGACGATGTCGGCTCCGTCGACCGCCTCGTGCACGGACGCGGTGGCCGAGATTCCTTGCGGCAGAGCCAGACCCGGCAGGTAGTCCTCGTTGGAGCCGGCGTTGATCTGGTCGACGACCTCCTGCCGTCGGCCCCACATCCGGACGTTCGTCCCCGCGTCAGCCAGCACCCCGGCATACGCCGTGCCCCAGCTGCCCGTCCCGAGCACCGCAGCCGTCGTCATCGACCCCTGCCCTTCTTCTTGAAGTTGCCGGTGGCCGACAGGCCATGGGCGCGCGCGTCGAACCGTAGGGCCGGCGCCGGCTCACCGCGCAGGTCGGCGACGATCCCGGTGATGGCCGCCAGGATGCGGTCCGTGGCCTCCCGCAGCACCTCGCGGGTCATCGGCTGGTCGTAGAGGTCGGCCAGGTCCACCGGCGGCCCGGCCGTGACCTGCATCGTGGGCCGCGGGATGAGGTGCGGCCGCTTGCCGTAGGGCGCGAGCATGGCCTGGGCACCCCACTGCCCGATCGGGATGACCGGGCACTTGGTCGTGAGGGCGATCTTGGCCGCGCCGGTCTTGGCGGTCATCGGCCAGATGTCGGGGTCGCGGGTGAGCGTGCCCTCGGGATAGATGGCGATGCACTTGCCGGACTCGACGGCCGCCACCGCGGCCCGGAACGCGTCGACGGCGTGCCCGGTCTCCCGGAACACCGGGATCTGGTCGGCATGGCGCAGGATCGCTCCGACTCCGGGCGTCTCGAAGATCTCGTGCTTGCCCAGGAAGTGCGGCGGCTTGCCGTTGTCGTAGAGGAAGTGCGCGAGGGCGATCGGGTCGACGTAGCTGATGTGGTTGCTGGCCGCCAGGAACCCACCGGTCGCCGGGAGGTTCTCGGCACCGTGCCAGTCACGACGGGTCAGGGCGAACATCGTGGGGCGCAGCATGCCGGCGGCAAAGGCGTATGCCGGGGGCACAGGTGGTCGGTTGCGCTTCACGCACGCTCCGCTTCGTCGTCGAGGGTTCCCGAGCATCTTGGTCGAGCCGGGGGGCGATGTCGAGAACCGGGGCACGGTGTTGGGACGATGGGGCCGATGAGCCCATCCTCCTCCGCCGCCTGGCAGGTCGTCGTCCCGGTCAAGGGCGTCGACGGTGCCAAGACGCGCCTTGCCGCACCCCACGGCGTCGACCGAGGGCTGCTCGCCGTGGCCATGGCCCTGGACACCCTGGAGTCCGTATGCCGTGTCGTCGCGCCGAGCCGCGTACATGTCGTCACCGCGGATGACCAGTTCGCCGCCGCCGCAACGGAGCTCGGCACATCGGTCATCCCCGATCCGCGGGACGACGGGCTCCTCGGAGCCATCGCCGCGGGGCTGGACAGCCTTCCCGAGGACTCACCCACGGCCGTCCTGCTGGGCGACCTTCCGGGGCTGCGACCCGAGGAGCTGGATGCCGCGCTCACGCGGGCCCAGGAGCACCCCCGGGCGTTCGTCCCGGACCGACACGGCACCGGCACGGTCCTGCTCACCGGGGGGCCCGGCATACGACACGACCCGCACTTCGGCGCGGACTCGGCCGCAGGGCACGAGGCGGCGGGATACGTGCGGCTCGACCTGCGGCTGCCCACCCTGCGCACCGACGTCGACCTCGCCGAGGACCTGGCCGCCGTGCTCCGGATGGGCACCGGTCGGCACACGGCGGCGCTGCTCGGTGCCGCGATCGACGAGACGGCCTAGGCTGCGACTCGTGCAGGCGAGCATCCACACCTTCGACGAGGCCGACGGCTCCGGGACGGCCCTGCTCGACGACGGCCGCGAGGTCAGCTTTCCGGCCGAGGTGTTCGCCCGGAGCAGCCTGCGGCATCTGCGGCTCGGCCAGCGGGTGAGCATCGTCCTCGGCGCGAGCGGGGCCGTGACCCGGCTCTGGATCGTCGGGATCGGCGCCGACCAGCCGATCCGCTAGGCCGCCTGGTACTCGGCCCCGAGGGCGTCGAGCTTCTCGCCGAACCGCTCGTAGCCGCGGTAGATGAGGTCGGTACCCATGACGGTCGACTCGCCGTCGGCGGCGAGGGCGGCGATGAGGTAGCTGAAGCCGCCGCGCAGGTCGGGCACGGTGATGTCGGCCGCGACGAGCGGGGTGGGGCCGGAGATCACGGCGGAGTGCTTGAAGTTCGACCGGCCGAAGCGGCACGGCGACCCGCCGAGACACTCGGGGTAGATCTGGATCGTCGCGCCCATGTCGGCGAGGGCTGCGGTGAACCCGAGCCGGTTCTCGTAGACCGTCTCGTGGACGATGGACAGCCCGGTGGTCTGGGTGAGGGCGACGACGAGCGGCTGCTGCCAGTCGGTCATCAGGCCGGGATGGACGTCGGTCTCCAGCGCGATGCTCCGTAGCCGACCACCGGGGTGCCAGAAGCGGATCCCCTCGTCGTCGATGTCGAAGGCACCGCCGATCTTCCGGAAGACGTTGAGGAACGGCATCATCGGCTGCTGCTGGGCGCCGCGGACGAAGATGTCGCCCTGGGTGGCGAGCGCCGCGCAGGCCCACGAGCCCGCCTCGATCCGGTCCGGGATGGCCAGGTGGTCGTAGCCGCCGAGCCGGTCGACCCCCTCGATCTGGATCACCCGGTCGGTCTGGACCGAGATGATGGCGCCCATCTTCTGCAGGATGGCGATGAGGTCCATGATCTCGGGCTCGATGGCGGCGTTGCGCAGCTCGGTCCGGCCGTTCGCCAGGACCGCGGTGAGGAGCACCTGCTCGGTAGCGCCGACGCTGGGGAACGGCAGGACGACCCGGGCCCCCTGGAGCCGCTCGGGGGCGGTGAGGCGCAGCCCGTCCTGCCGCTTCTCGACCTCGGCGCCGAACTGGCGCAGCACGTCGAGGTGGTAGTTGATCGGCCGCTCCCCGATCCGGCAGCCGCCGAGGTCGGGGATGAAGGCCTCGCCGAGACGGTGGAGCAGCGGCCCGCAGAAGAGCACCGGCACCCGCGAGGAGCCGGCGTGCGCGTCGATGTCGGCGACGTGGGCCTGCAGGATGTTGCGGGGGTCCATGAGCAGCTCGCCGTCGCGGTCGGTCGAGTCGATCATCACGCCGTGCAGCTCCAGGAGCCCGGAGACGACCTGGACATCGGAGATCTCGGGAACCCCGCGCAGGCGGCACGGCTCCTCGGCGAGCAGCGCGGCCACCATCGCCTTGGAGACGAGGTTCTTGGCGCCCCGGACCTCGATGTCGCCGACGAGAGGGATACCGCCCTTGACGCGAAGGCTCGACGACATGTCAGCAACCATGCCACGACAACGCGGGAGTTTCCCGGCGGATCACCGATGGAAAACTCCCGCGTCGTATGCCGTGCTGCGGCCGGGCGGTCGACCCGGCCATGTGGTGTCAGGCCTTCTTGGCCACGCGCTTGGCCGGAGCCTTCGTCGCGGCGGCCTTCGCGGGCGCAGCCTTGGCGGGGGCGGCCTTGGCCGGAGCCTTCTTCGCTGCGGCCTTGGCCGGCGCCGCCTTGGTCGGGGCGGCCTTCGCGGGCGCAGCCTTGGCGGGGGCGGCCTTGGCCGGAGCCTTCTTCGCCGCGACCTTGGCCGGCGCAGCCTTGGCCGGAGCGACCTTCTTCGCTGGAGCTGCCTTGGTGGCGGCCGCGGCGACCTTGGTGACGGTGCCTGCGGCCGCCCGGCCACCGGCCAGAGCGGTCTTCGGGAGCTTGCGCGGGTCGGCGACGACGTCCTTGAACGAGGTGCCGGCCTTGAAGCGGGGCACCGAGGTCTTCTTGATGCGCACCTTGTCACCCGTGCGCGGGTTGCGGCCGGTACGCGCGGCGCGCGCGGCCTTCTCGAAGGTGCCGAAGCCGGTGATGCCGACCTTGCCGCCCTTGGCGACCTCACGAATGATCGTGTCGAGGACGGCCTCGAGGGCGTCGGTGGCGGCCTTGCGGCTACCGAGCTTGGCCTCCAGGGCCTTGATCAGTTCACCCTTGTTCACTTCGTGTCTCCCATGATGATGAGTGGTCGGGTCTCCCCGACGTTGCCGGCCGAGCGACATGCCCGACGTGGTGCGACCGTATGCCGCAGAGCCCGGAGAGTCCAACACTTGCGGTCCACTCCCTTTGCGGCACAACGGGATCAGCCAGCTTCGGCCTACCTGTGAGTCGTCACATCTGTCACACCCGTACCATCGTGGGGGCGTGGCTCGCGCTCTGCACCGATCCCCATCGCGGCGAAAACCCCTGCAGCACAACGGGTTTGGCGACGCCCAGCGGCATACGGCCAGGAACCCGGCCCCTCTCGCGGAACATCCCCACCAGCCCGATCCCGTTGCCCTGCAACGGGTCCGAACACATCGGCTGCGACACGCCGGACCGGCGTGTCGGCTGGGCGCCGCCTCCATGGGCCGTCGGCCTCAGGGCGTGGCGACGGAGGGCTTCCAGGCCGGCCGGGTCTGCTCGAAGGCGGTGATGTCGGCCTGGTGGCGCAGCGTGAGGCCGATGTCGTCCAGGCCCTCCAGAAGCCGCCAACGGGTGTAGTCGTCGACCTCGAAGGCAGCGACGATGTCACCGGCCTGCACGGTCCGCGAAGCGAGGTCGACGGTCACCGAGGCGCCGGGGTTCTGCTCGAGGTACTTCCAGAGCAGCTCGACGTCGTCCTGGCTGACGACCGCGGTGAGCAGGCCCTGCTTGCCGCTGTTGCCGCGGAAGATGTCGGCGAAGCGGGAGGAGATGACGACCCGGAAGCCGTAGTTCATGAGGGCCCAGACGGCGTGCTCGCGCGAGGAGCCCGTGCCGAAGTCGGGGCCGGCGACGAGGACCGAGCCCGCGGCATACGACGGGTTGTTGAGGATGAAGTGCTCGTCCTTGCGCCAGGCGGAGAACAGGCCGTCCTCGAAGCCGTCGCGGGTGACCCGCTTGAGGTAGACGGCCGGGATGATCTGGTCGGTGTCGACGTTGCTGCGCCGGAGCGGAACCCCGATGCCGGTGTGGGTGGTGAATGCGTCCATCACAGGGCCTCCTGCCCGACGGGCTCGAGATCGACCGGTGCCAGGTCGGCGGGGCTGGAGAGGGTGCCACGCACGGCCGTCGCGGCGGCGACGAGCGGGCTGACCAGGTGGGTCCGGCCACCCTTGCCCTGGCGGCCCTCGAAGTTGCGGTTGGACGTCGAGGCGCTGCGCTCCCCCGGGGCGAGCTGGTCGGGGTTCATGCCCAGGCACATCGAGCAGCCGGGCAGCCGCCACTCGGCACCGGCGGCGCTGAAGACGGCGTCCAGGCCCTCGGACTCGGCCTGCAGCCGGACACGCGCCGAGCCGGGGACGACGAGCATCCGGACCCCGTCGGCCACGCTACGGCCCTTGATGATGTCGGCGGCCGCGCGCAGGTCCTCGATCCGCCCGTTGGTGCAGGACCCGAGGAACACCGTGTCGATCTTGATGTCGCGCAGCGGAGTGCCCGGCGTGAGGCCCATGTAGGTGAGCGCGTGCTGGGCCGCCGTCTTGGCGTTGTCGTCGCCGAGGTGCTCGGGGTCGGGCACGGCGGAGGCGAGCGGGGCCCCCTGGCCGGGGTTAGTGCCCCAGGTGACGAACGGGGTCAGGGTCGAGGCGTCGAGGTGGACCTCCTCGTCGAACTCCGCGTCGTCGTCGGTGATCAGCGTCCGCCAGGACTCGACGGCCGCATCCCAGTCGGCCCCGGTCGGCGCATCGTCGCGGCCCTCGAGGTAGGCGAACGTCGTCTCGTCCGGGGCGATCATGCCGGCGCGGGCCCCGGCCTCGATCGACATGTTGCACACGGTCATCCGGGCCTCCATGGAGAGCGCGCGGATCGCCGAGCCGCGGTACTCCAGGACGTAGCCCTGACCGCCACCGGTGCCGATCTTGGCGATGACAGCGAGGACGATGTCCTTGGCCGTCACCCCGGGCTGGAGGTCGCCCTCGACGTTGATCGCCATCGTCCGGAACGGCTTGAGCGGCAGGGTCTGGGTTGCGAGGACGTGCTCGACCTCGGAGGTCCCGATCCCGAAGGCGAGCGCCCCGAACGCGCCGTGGGTCGAGGTGTGGCTGTCGCCGCAGACGATGGTCATGCCCGGCTGGGTGAGCCCGCGCTGCGGTCCGACGACGTGGACGATGCCCTGCTCGGCGTCACCCATGGGGTAGAGCCGGATCCCGAACTCCTCGCAGTTGCGCCGGAGGGTCTCGACCTGGGTCTTGCTCACCAGGTCGGTGATCGGGCCCGGCGTCGTCGGGACGTTGTGGTCCTCGGTCGCGAGGGTGAGGTCGGGGCGACGCACCGGCCGACCCTCGATCCGCAGGCCGTCGAAGGCCTGCGGGCTGGTCACCTCATGAAGCAGGTGCAGGTCGATGTAGAGGAGGTCGGGCTCCCCCGCCTTGCGACGCACGACGTGGGCGTCCCAGACCTTCTCCGCGAGCGTTCCCGACATCACTTTCACCTTCCGAACCCCGGCGTATGCCGGCCGGCCGGCATACCTGCATGAGCGCATCGCAGCGCGTCGTGACCGACATTTCCACGCAGCATGGGGTGATGGAGTTGCGTCTCAGCGAATGAGACGGCAATATCAAGACATGGACAACACAAGTGGAGTCGGCGTTCTCGACAAGGCGGCCATCGTCCTCGGCGCGCTGGAGGCCGGACCGTCGACCCTCGCACAGCTGGTCACCGCCACCGGACTGGCCCGACCCACCGCTCACCGGCTGGCCGTGGCCCTCGAGCACCACCGCCTCGTAACGCGCGACATGCAGGGACGCTTCGTCCTCGGCCCGCGCCTCGGCGAGCTCGCAGCGGCCGCCGGTGAGGACCGGCTGCTCGCCGCCGCCGGACCGGTGCTCGGCGCGCTGCGCGACCACACGAACGAGAGCGCCCAGCTCTTCCGCCGTCAGGGCGACCACCGCGTCTGCGTGTCGGCCGCCGAGCGGCCCGTCGGCCTGCGCGACTCGATCCCGATCGGTGCCAGCCTGACCATGCTCGCCGGGTCGGCCGCCCAGGTCCTCCTCGCCTGGGAGGAGCCCGACCGGCTGCATCGCGGCCTGCACGGTGCGGCGTTCACGGCCACGACCCTGTCCGGCGTCCGCCGCCGCGGGTGGTCGCAGAGCGTCGGCGAGCGCGAGGCCGGCGTCGCGTCGGTGTCGGCACCTGTCCGTGGTCCCTCGGGCCGGGTCGTCGCGGCCGTGTCGATCTCCGGGCCGATCGAGCGGCTGTCCCGTCAGCCCGGGCGCCTGCACGCCGCCACGGTCATGGCCGGCGCCAACAAGCTGACCGAGGTGCTGGCTCGCCACGCCGCCCAGCAAGAGGCCCAGAACGCCGGCTGACCCCGCTCCTCCGCCCCAAGCCCCACCGGCCCGAGCCCCACCTGACCAAGGCCACCAGCCCGAGCCACCTGACCGAGCCACCTGACCGAGCCACCTGACCGAGGGAGACGCAGATGCCCGTCTATGCCGTGCAGTACGACTACGCCGCCGACAGCTCCGACGCGCGCGACGTCCACCGTCCTGCTCACCGTGAGTTCCTCCAGACCCTGCAGGACGCAGGGTCGGTGCTGCTGCGCGGTCCCTTCACCGACGCGGGCGCGCCGGGAGCGCTGATCATCGTGCGGGCCGAGTCGGCCGACGAGGTAGGCCGGCTGCTCGACGCGGACCCGTTCAACGTCGAAGGCCTCATCCAGACCCGCACTGTCCGGAAGTGGGGCATCCTCCCCGGCGGCCCGCTCGGCTGAGTCCCGCCGACGCGGCGGGCCCGCCCGCCCGCCCGGCCGCCCGGCCCGCCCGGCCGGCAGCACATCGAGTGATCACGACACTCGGGCGAGCCTCGAGCCGAGTCCGCGCGTCGTGATCACTCGACACCGGCTCCGGGGCCAGCACTCCGGGAGCTGTGGATATCTTCGTGGGCCGGATGCTCGTCACCGGCAAGATCGGACGGGTGAGGGCTAAGTCCGTAGCGTTGGTGTACGACGATCCGGGTGAGCGTGTCCTGCTGATGTAGGCGCGGTCACCGCGTGATCCTTCGAGTGATCTCTCACAACCGACTCGA
>JAJPIW010000014.1 GCA_021324575.1 Intrasporangiaceae bacterium
GCCATGACGCGCGACCTGGACTGGGGCATCCCGGTGCCGATCGAGGGCTGGGTCGACAACCCCAACAAGCGGTTCTACGTGTGGTTCGACGCGGTCATCGGCTACCTGTCGGCCTCGATCGAATGGGCCCGGCGACAGGGTGACCCGGAGCGCTGGCGCGAGTGGTGGAACGACCCCGAGGCCGTGTCCTACTACTTCATGGGCAAGGACAACATCACCTTCCACTCCCAGATCTGGCCGGCCGAGCTGCTCGCGTATGCCGGTCGCGGGGCCAAGGGTGGCGAGCCGGGGGTCTACGGCGTGCTCGACCTGCCCACCGAGGTCGTCTCCAGCGAGTTCCTCACCCTCGGCGACGCGCAGTTCTCCTCCAGCCGCGGCCACGTCATCTACGTCCGACACATGCTCGACACCTACGGCCCGGACCCGCTGCGCTATTTCATCTGCGCCGCAGGCCCGGAGAGCAACGACTCTGCGTTCACCTGGCGCGAGTTCGTCCAGCGCAACAACTCCGAGCTGGTCGCGGGCTGGGGCAACCTGGTCAACCGCACGGCGACGATGGTCCACAAGAGCTTCGGCCAGATCCCCGCTCCGGGCCCGCTCGAGCCGGTCGACGAGGAGGTGCTCGCCACGGTGGGCGCGGCGTTCGACACGGTGGGGGGTCTCATCGGGCGGCAGCGGCTGCGCGCCGGCGTCGCCGAGGCGATGAAGGCGGTCAGCGAGGTCAACGCCTACGTGTCCCGCACCGAGCCCTTCAAGCTCAAGGGCGAGGACCAGCGTGAGCGGCTCGCCACGGTCCTGCACACGCTCGTCCAGTGCGTGAGCGACCTCAACACGATCCTCGCGCCGTTCCTGCCCCACGCGGCCAACCGGGTGCACCTCGTCCTCGGTGGCGAGGGCCAGTTCGTGCCGATGCCGACGGTGCAGGACGTGACCGATCTCGACAACGGCTCCGTCTATCCGGTCATCACCGGCGACTACTCCGCGACCCCCCGCTGGGAGCCGCGTCCGGTGCGTGTCGGGGCCACTGTGGCCAAGCCCACACCGGTGTTCACCAAGCTGGACGAGTCGGTCATCGCCGAGGAGCTCGGCGAGGCGGCGACGAGCTGATGCGGGAGGGGGGCGTGGACGACCCGAGCGACTCGCGTCGCCGTGTCCCCGACCTGCCCGATCCGCTGCCGATCGCCGTCGTCGACAACCACACTCACCTGGACATCACCCGCGACGGCGACCCGACGACCGACGTGGCCGACGCCCTGGCTCGGGCCGCCTCCGTAGGCGTCGACCGGGTCATGCAGATCGGCTGCGACCTGTCGGGCGCGCGCTTCACCGTGGAGCAGGTCGACCGGCACCCGGCGATGCTCGGCGGCGTGGCGCTCCACCCCAACGAGGCGCCCCGTCTGGCGGCCCGCGGAAGTCTCGACGCGGCATACGAGGAGATCGAGCGGCTCGCCGGTCACCCTCGCGTCCGGGTCATCGGCGAGACGGGGCTCGACTACTACCGAACGGGCGCCGAAGGCATTGCCGCACAACAGGATTCGTTCCGCTGGCACATCGACCTCGCCAAGCGGTTGGGCAAGGCACTGCAGATCCACGACCGCGACTCCCATGACGACGTGCTGCGGATCCTTCGCGAGGAGGGAGCGCCCGACAAGACCGTCCTGCACTGCTTCTCCGGCGACGTGTCGATGGCCCGGGAGTGCGTCGACCGCGGCTACTCCCTCTCCTTCGCCGGGACGGTCACCTTCAAGAACACCCAGAGCCTGCGCAGTGCCCTCTCGGTCGTCCCGCTCGAGCAGGTCCTCGTCGAGACCGACGCCCCATACCTCACGCCGGCGCCGTGGCGTGGAGCGACCAACGCGCCCTACCTCATCCCGCTCACCGTCCGGGTGATGGCCGGGGTGCTCGGGGTCGCTGTGCCCACCTTGTGCCGGGCCCTTTCCGACAACGCCGAGGGGCTCTACGGGCCCTGGTGACCCGGCCGGCCCGTTATGGGACTCCTGTGACGGATGGTGCGAAACCGGCATACCCGGCCCAGATCGCCCCGTTACCAAAACTTGACCTTTGCCGAACGAGTCGGGCATGGTTGTCGAGTTGGCCGGGTCTGGACCGCTCGGGTGACGGGAACCTCCAGGGGGCGAAGGACGCCGAAATTGCGTCACTCGCTCCCTTTTCCGTGAAGGGCACCAGCGTTGGTGCCATCACGCCCGCCGCCCCGAGCCCTCCTCCCCCGGAGAGTCCGAACATCGGAGCACAGTGCTTTCTCGCCCCATTCGCCGCGCTGCCCAGGGCGCCGCGGTCCTCGCGGTCGTGGCCGGCGCCGTCGGCGTCTCGCAGTACGACAAGAGCGTGACCCTGTCGGTTGACGGCAAGACCACCTCGACCCACGTCTTCGCCGGCACCGTCGGCGACGTCCTCGCCAAGAAGGACATCAAGGTCGGTGCGCACGACATCGTCGCGCCCGGCGTCGACACCGCCGTCACCGACGGCCAGAAGATCGTCGTCCGCTTCGGCCGCAAGCTCACCGTCACCCTCGACGGCAAGACCCAGGACTACTGGACGACCGCGACGACCGTGTCGGCTGCGCTGCAGCAGATCGGCCTGCGCAACGTCGACGGTGCCGTTCTCTCCGCCTCCCGGTCCCAGACCCTCGGGCGCACCGGCCTGGTCATGAGCATCAACCACCCCAAGCAGGTCAGCATCACCGCTGACAAGAAGACGCGCACCGTCACCACGACGGCCGGCTCGGTCATCGAGCTGCTCAGCCTCCAGGGCATCGCCGTCCACGGCGACGACCGGGTCAAGCCGGGCGTCAACGCCCCCCTGACCCCGGGCATGAAGATCGCCATCCAGCGGGTCGCCCTCAAGAACGTCAACAAGGTCGAGACGGTTGCCTACCCGACGACCCGCAAGTCCACCAGCAGCCTCTACAAGGGCCAGACCCGGACCGAGAAGGCCGGCGTGCCGGGCAAGACCCGGATCACGTATGCCGAGGTGTGGGTCGAAGGCAAGCTGGAGAGCCGCAAGGCGACCTCCACCAAGGTGCTGTCCAAGCCCGCTGGTGCCGTCGTCCTCGTCGGAACCAAGGCGCGGCCGGCAGCGGCCACTGCGTCCCGTTCGGCCGGCAACACCTCCGGCGCGGGGATCAACCTCGCCAACGCGGCGATGTGGGACCGCATCGCTCGGTGCGAGTCCGGCGGCAACTGGTCGATCAACACCGGCAACGGCTACTACGGCGGCCTCCAGTTCGACTACGGCTCGTGGCTGGCCAACGGTGGCGCCGACTTCGCGCCGCGTGCCGACCTCGCGTCGCGGGCCGAGCAGATCACCGTCGCCAACCGCTACTACGCCAGGGCCGGTCTCGGCCCGTGGGGTTGCGCCGGCGCGGCCTGACCGCTGCCCGGCTTGCGACCCTCGCAAGCACTCCGACTCGGCTCGGTAGGCTCCCCGACATGGTGGAACCTGCCGAGCCGAGTGCGTTGCCGGGCGCATCGGCCAGCGCGTCGGCGAGCGGGTTGCTGGGCGCCAGCCACATCCGCGAGCTCGCCACCCGGCTCGGGATCCGCCCGACCAAGCAGTGGGGCCAGAACTTCGTCGTCGACGCCAACACGGTCCGCCGGATCGTCCGGGTGGCCGGCGTCGGCCCCGACGACTCGGTCATCGAGGTCGGCCCCGGTCTGGGCTCGCTGACCTTGGCCCTGCTGCCCGTCGTCGGCCACGTCACCGCGGTCGAGATCGACCCCACCCTCGCGGCCGCGCTGCCGGAGACGGTCGCGGGCCTGGCCGCACGGCATACGGACCGGTTGTCCGTCGTTGCGGCCGACGCCCTCAAGGTGACCGAGCTGCCCGGCCCACCCCCGACTGCGGTCGTCGCGAACCTGCCCTACAACGTGTCGGTGCCCGTCGTCCTCCATCTTCTCGAGCACTTCCCGACGATCGAGCGGGTGCTCGTCATGGTCCAGCTCGAGGTGGCCGAACGGCTGGCGGCGCCGCCCGGGTCGCGCACCTACGGTGTGCCGAGCGTCAAGGCCGCCTGGTATGCCGCGGTGAGCCTGGCCGGCACCGTGCCCCGCTCGGTCTTCTGGCCGGTCCCCAACGTCGACTCCGGCCTGGTGTCGCTCATCCGTCGCGACCCGCCACCGACGACGGCCACCCGCGAGGAGGTCTTCGGGTGTGTCGACGCGGCGTTCGCCCAACGTCGCAAGACGCTGCGTGCGGCGCTCGCCGGCTGGGCCGGGTCCGCGGCCCTGGCCGAGGAGTACCTTCGCGCCGCCGGCGTCGACCCGTCGGCGCGAGGTGAGCAGCTGGGGGTCGCGGAGTTCGCGGCGATCGCCGCCGCCCGCGCTGGATAGGGTGCTCGCATGACGTCGGCCTGGACCGAGCCTGCACCGGTCACAGTCCGCGTGCCGGCCAAGGTGAACCTCGAGCTGCTCGTGGGTCCGCCGCGCGAGGACGGCTACCACCCGCTGTCCACGGTCTACCAGGCCGTCGGGATCTATGACGAGATCACTGTCCGGCCGGCTGACACCTGGTCGGTGACCGTCACCGGTCCCTTCGCGGACCTGGTGCCTGCCGACGACACCAACCTTGCCCTGCGCGCCGCCCGTCTCCTCGGCGGTGATGCGGTCGACGCCGCGCCGGTGGCCGTCTCGATCTACAAGCGGATCCCGGTCGCCGGAGGGATGGCCGGTGGCTCGGCCGACGCGGCCGGCGCGCTCGTGGCGTGCGACGCGCTCTGGAACCTCGGCCTGCACAAGGAGGAGCTGGAGGAGATCGCCGTCGAGCTCGGCAGCGACGTCCCGTTCCTCATCACCGGCGGTACAGCCATGGGTTCGGGCCGCGGCGAGCTGCTCGCGCCGGTCCTGGCCCACGGCACCTTCCACTGGGTGTTCGCCCTCAGCGACACCGGGCTCTCGACCCCTGCGGTGTATGCCGAGTGCGACCGGCTACGTGGCGATGCGCCCGTGGCGATGCCGGCCCCCAAGCCCGAGATGATGGCGGCGCTGCGCTCCGGAGACGCCCACGCCCTGGCGGCGGTCCTGGAGAACGACCTGCAGGAGGCGGCGTTCTCGCTGCGGCCCGACCTCGGTGGCGTCCTCGCCGAAGGGCTGGGCCTCGGCGCCCTCGGGGGCATCGTGTCGGGCTCCGGACCGACGATCGCCTTCCTCGTCGAGGACAAGGAGGCCGGCATCGACCTCGCCGTCTCACTCACCGCCTCGGGCCTGTGCCCAGACGTGCGACGGGCCTCCGGTCCGGTCCACGGCGCCCACGTCCTCCACGGCAGTCGGAGCAGCTGACCGCCCGTGGCCAACCTCGTCTCCGTCGAACGCGGCTCCGTCGCACTCGGCACCGCCCAGGTCCTCGACGCCGTCTCCCTCGGGCTCGGTGGCGGTGACCGGATCGGCGTCGTCGGCCGCAACGGCGGCGGCAAGACCACCCTCCTGTCCGTCCTGTCCGGCGCGCGTCAGGTCGACTCGGGTCGGGTGACCCGGTCCGGGGGAACGACGACCGGCGTTCTGGGACAAGCAGACTCGCTCGACGCCTCGGCGACGGTCCGGGAGTCGGTGCTCCCCGGCATACCGGAGCACGTGTATGCCGGGGACGCGCGGATCCGGGAGATCCTCACCGGACTCCTCGGCGGGGTCGACGCGCCTGCCGTCGGTGGCCTGGAGGGCCTCCTCGGGCCACTGTCCGGCGGGGAACGCCGACGGGTGGCGCTCGCCGCGCTGCTCATCGCCGATCCCGACGTGCTGCTGCTCGACGAGCCGACCAACCACCTGGACGTGGAGGGTGTCGCCTGGCTGGCCGACCACCTGGTGCGGCGGCGGTCGCGGCCGGACAACGCCCTCGTTGCGGTCACGCACGACCGGTGGTTCCTCGACGCCATCGCGACGACGACGTGGGAGGTCGTCGACGGCGCGGTCAACGCGTTCGACGGTGGGTACGCGGCATACGTGCTGGCCAAGGCCGAGCGCTCGCGGGTGGCGGCGGTCCAGGAGGAGCGACGGAGCAACCTGCTGCGCAAGGAGCTGGCGTGGCTGCGGCGGGGCCCGCCGGCGCGGACGAGCAAACCGCAGTTCCGGATCGACGCAGCCAATGCGCTCATCGCCTCCGAGCCACCCGCTCGTGACGATGTCGAGCTGGTGCGGTTCGCGACGACCCGGCTCGGCAAGGACGTCGTCGACCTGCTCGACGTGACCCTGGACCTCGGTGACCGCCGGCTCCTCGACAAGGTGACGTGGCATCTCGCGCCGGGGCAGCGGGTCGGGATCGTCGGCGTCAACGGCGCCGGCAAGTCGACCCTGCTGCGGGCCGTGGCCGGCGAGATCTCGCTGACGTCGGGCAAGCGCAAGGAGGGTGTCACGGTGCGGCTGGCGCACCTGACCCAGGAGGTCACCGAGCTCGACGCCCTCGCCGGACGCCGGGTGATCGAGGCGATCGAGGAGGTCAAGTCGTTCACCACCCTGGGCGGCAAGGAGATATCGGCGTCGCAGCTGGCGCAGCGGCTCGGGTTCAGCGGGCCGCGCCAGCAGACCCGGGTCGGCGACCTGTCCGGCGGCGAGCGGCGACGGCTGCAGCTGCTCCGGCTGCTCATGGCCGAGCCCAACGTGCTGCTCCTCGACGAGCCGACCAACGACCTGGACATCGAGACGCTCACCTCCCTGGAGGACGTCCTCGACGGCTGGGCCGGAACCCTGCTCGTCGTCTCGCACGACCGCTATCTCCTCGAGCGGATCGCCGACACCCAGGTCGCGCTCTTCGGCGACGGGCGGATCCGTGAGCTGCCGGGCGGGGTCGAGCAGTACCTCGAACTACGCGCCGGCGCCGTCAACGTCCCGCGCAGTCGTCAGCTAGCTGACACTCCACCGGTCAACAACCCGCGCAGTCGTCAGCTGGCTGACACTCCGCCCCGCCCGACTGCTGGTGCGGCCGGGCCGTCGGCGGTGGAAGTGCGCGAAGCGCGCAAGGCGATGGCGCGGGTGGAGAAGCAGCTGGCCCGGCTCGGCGAGCGCGAGGCCCGGATCCATGCCGCGATGGCCGAGTCGGCCACCGACCACGCCAAGGTCCTGGACCTGAACGGGCAGCTGCGCGAGATCGTCGACGAGCGGGAGGTGCTCGAGCTGGAGTGGCTCGAGGCCGCCGAGACCGCCGGCTGATCGACGTCGACGGGTCGCCCGGGTGGTCGACTGGCCGGCGGAGTGGTCGGTGGCCAGTGGCACCGAAGATCGACCAGTCACCGGGCCGGACGCGACACCGGATCGTTATCCGCGCGAGCGCCTCCCGTGACCCGAGCGGCAGCATGGTGGAGGGGCCGGCAGATGCGGCGGGGAGCACGGGCTCGCTCCCCGCTGCATGACGTGGGTCAGCCCTCGAACGGGTGGAGCAGCCGCCGGAGCTGGCCGGCCAGGGCCGACTGCTCGTCGGCAGGGAGCTCGGCGAGCAGGTCGCGCTCCCGGGCGAGCAGTTCCGCGAGCGCGCCGTCGACGACGGCCAGCCCGGCGGGGGTGAGGCGGACCAGGACGCCGCGTCGGTCGGTCGGTGACGGGTTGCGCTCGACGAAGCCACGGCGGGTGAGCCGGTCGACCCGGTTGGTCATGGTGCCGCTCGTCACGAGCGTCTCCAGGACGAGCTGCCCGGGGGAGAGCTCGTAGGGTGCACCCGCTCGCCGCAGTGCCGACAGGACGTCGAACTCCCAGGTCTCCAGCTCGCGTTCGGCAAACGCGGCGCCACGAGCCAGGTCCAGCCGGCGGGCCAGCCGGGACACCCGGGAGAGGATCTCCAGCGGGGTGACGTCCAGATCGGGGCGTTCGCGGCGCCAGGCCGACACGATCCGGTCGACGTCGTCGAGCGTGTCCGCTGAGGTGGCCCGGTCGATCGACATGACCCCAAGGTACTCCCGCCGTCAAGTTTCTTGACATCAAGACAGTGTCGTGCGATATCTTGACGTCAAGATATCTAGACGAGGATGGACACCATGACGTCGTGGGACCCCACTCAGTACGCCCGGTTCGCCGACCACCGGAACCGGCCCTTCTTCGAGCTGCTGGGCCGGGTCGGTGCCACCGCGCCCCGGCTCGTCGTCGACCTGGGCTGCGGCAACGGTCCGCTCACCCTGGCCCTCGCCGAGCGTTGGCCGCAGGCCCGGGTCGTCGGGGTCGACAACGCCCTGTCGATGCTCGCCGCGGCTCGCGAGCTGGACGCCGAGGGCCGGGTCGAGTGGGTGGAGGCCGACCTCGCCACCTGGGAGGTCGGCTCGCTCGGCGCGGCCCCGGACGTGATCGTCAGCAACGCCGCCCTCCAGTGGGTCCCCGGTCACCTCCCGCTCATCGAGGGCTGGGTCGCCGGGCTCGCCGACGACGGCTGGTTCGCGCTGCAGGTGCCGGGCAACTTCGGCGCCCCGTCGCACCGGCTCATGCGCGAGATCGCCCGGGAGCAGGAGCGTTCCGTCGAGCTGGAGGGCGCGCTGAAGCGTGCCGGCTCGGCCGAGCCGGCGACCTATCTGCAGTTCCTCGCCCGCGCCGGGTGCGAGGTCGATGCCTGGGAGACGACCTACGAGCAGGTCCTCGACCCGGAGGGGGAGCAGGACAACCCGGTCCTGGAGTGGGTCTCCGGCACCGGCCTGCGTCCTGTCCTCGACCTGCTCACCGAACCGGCCGAGCGGGCTGCCTTCTTGGAGCCGTATGCCGCTGCCCTCCTGTCCGCGTACCCCCGGACCGCCGTGGGCGTGATCCTGTCCTTCCGGCGGGTCTTCGCGGTCGGCCACAAGACCCCCGCACCGGCGGCAGCTCCCGCGGTCCCTTCTGCCCCCACGCCGACCTCGTGAGCGACGTCGACGGCGTTTCGACTGCGGTGAGCCAAGGGGGAGGCTAGATCCGGTGGGAGACAAGCATCCCGGGCATACGGCGATTTCACACCGATGACCCGGTGGGCGACCGGCTCGAGGTCCGACAGGTCAGCTGACGGTCGTCGCCATGGTCGGTTTGGCCTCCAGGTGGGACAACCCGTTCCAGGCGAGGTTGACGAGGTGCGCGGCGACGTCGGCCTTCTTCAGCTTGCGCTGGTCGAGCCACCACTGGCCGGTGAGTGCGACCATGCCCACGAGCATCTGGGCATAGAGCGGAGCCGTCTTCGCGTCGAGCCGCTGGCGCTTGAACATGTCGACGAGGATGTACTCGACCTGGCTCGCGACGTCGGACATCAGGCTCGCGAACGACCCCGTCGTCTGTCCCGGCGGGGAGTCGCGGACGAGGATCCGGAAGCCGTCGGCCGAGCTCTCGACGTAGTCCAGGAGGGCCAGCGCGGCCCGCTCGAGGAGCATCCGGCTGGAGCCGGGGGCGGTCAGCGCGGCGGTGATCGCGCCGAGGAGCGCGGCGATCTCGCGGTCGACGACGACGGCGTAGAGCCCCTCCTTGCCGCCGAAGTGCTCATAGACGACCGGCTTGGACACCCCCGCCGCTGCGGCGATCTCCTCGACACTGGTGCCCTCAAAACCCTTGTCGGCAAACAGTTTCCGGCCCACCTCGATGAGCTGCTCGCGCCGCTGCTTGCCGGTCATCCGCGAGCGCGACGGGGCGCTCGGCTTCTTGCCGGTCGGTTCGGGGCGGGGTTGGGTCACCCGGCCATCATGCCAAGGTGCGGCTCGCGGCATACGGGAGCGACCCGGTCGCACCGGACTCTGACGTATGCCGCCTGCTCGACTACCCTTGGCCGGTGCCCCGAGCGGCACGTTCCCCGGTTGGTCTGCTGGCAGGGCCCGCCTGACTTTGAATCAGGACAAGCGACGTAGGTTCGATTCCTACCCGGGGAGCCATCACCGCAGGTCGGAGCCGTGTGGGTGGTTTTCGACCTCAGGCGGAGTGTCTGGTTTGCTAACGCCGTTGCTAACAGGAGGGTTAGCGGAGGGTGCTGCGTCGACCAGGGCAGCGAAGACTTGGGCGACTTCCGACGCCTGGTCGCGGAGGACGTGGGCGTAGACCCGCAGCGTGATCGCCGGGTCGGCATGGCCCAGCCGTGCGGCCACAACGTGCACCGGAACGGCGGCTTTGAGCAGCAGGGTGGCGTGGACGTGTCGGAGGTCGTGCAACCTCATCCTTGGGAGGGGCGCAGCCGGGTTTCGCTCGTTGAACGCCTGGACCCGATCGCGCATCACCTGACCGGGCGTGTCGGCTGACAACGGCCGCCCGATCTCCAGCCGGAAGACGTGATCCCCCTCGTGCCAGGAGCCGGCGGCCCGCGCGCGCTCCTTGCCCTGCCGGTCCTGGTGGGCTCGAAGCACGGCCACCGTGCCGGCGTCGAGCGTGACCCGTCGGACCTTGCCAGACTTGGGAGTGCCTTCGATCCGGTGGCCCCGAACCATCCCAGCCGACCCACGGACGTACATGTTCGGCTCATCCCCGTTCAGGTCCAGGTCGCTCCAACGCAGGTGGAGCAGCTCGCCCCGACGAGCACCCGTGAAGGCAGCCAGGCGGAAGAAGGGGTAGAGACGATGAGTCGACACCTCGGCCAGGAACGTCGACAGCTGCTCCGCGTCCCACACCTCACGGACCCGAACAACAGAGGAGGCCCGGGGCTAAGTCCGTAGCGTTGGTGTACGACGATCCGGGTGAGCGTGTCCTGCTGATGTAGGCGCGGTCACCGCGTGATCCTTCGAGTGATCTCTCACAACCGACTCGA